>JAADHU010000026.1 GCA_013151645.1 Gammaproteobacteria bacterium
CTGCGTATGGACCATTCGACGGGACCAGTTTGCAGGAGCTGATGGAACTGGGTGGTTGGAAGTCGTACGAGATGGTGCTTCGGTACGCGCATTTGGCGCCGGAGCATTTATCGAATGCGGCGGCACGAATCGAACGGGGCTTAGAAATCGTAACAAACGACGTTACGATTTCGTTACGTTGATAAAAGAAAGGGCCTACCGAAATAGGTAAACCCTTGATTTTATTGGCGCGCCCGGAGAGATTCGAACTCCCGACCGCTCGGTTCGTAGCCGAGTACTCTATCCAGCTGAGCTACGGGCGCTTTGTTCTGTCTATCATAGCCAAAGGCGTATTGATGTGCCGTTTGGCATCGTGCGAGGACGGCGATTATAGGGACATGGTATGGAAATTACTATGGTTTTGGCGATTTGACGGAAGAAGTGGTCTTGGACGGCGCAATGCCGTCGGATCTGAGCGGTTAAGCGCTGCAGATCAACGCCTGTGCCTGAAATCGCCGGGGTTGAAGCCCCTTTCTGCAATTCGACCTCACTTCTCGCCAGGGACAGCCCCTTTGCCACACGCTGCATCAGTGATAATGGAATCTGCTCCAAATTCGTCCACCGCCTTGCTGATCGATTCACAACTCAGCTCCGGATTGCCGGAAACACGCAACACGGTCAGGTCGCCAAGTGACAGCAGGGCATCGAGTTCCCGCACATTCGTTTGCTCGATGTTGAGGCGTTCCAGTTGCACAAGACCGGCCAGCGGCGCGGTTGATTGCAACGTGTTGTAACTGGCGTCCAGCTCTTCCAGGTCGTGGAGCGACTGCAAACCGTCGAGACTGGTCAAGGTATTCCGGTCGATAAAAAGCCGGCGTAATCTGGAAAGAGCGTCAATGCCGGACAAATCCTCGATTCGATTGCCACCGACATCCAGCATCACCAGGTTTTCGAGAGGCAGAACTGCGCCGATGTTTGACAGGTGATTGTTGCGTAGATTGAGCTCATACAATTTCGGAAAATCGAGCTCAACCGAAATATCTTCTATCTCATTGTGCGCGAGCGAAAGCACCTCCAAGAGAACGAAGTGTTGTGAATTGAGCCAGTGCAGAGACTTCAAGCGATTGAAATTGACGTCGAGCCAGCGAATGCTAACCGTGGAACGCATGACGGGCAGCGAAACAATCTTGTTATGACTTAGTTCCAATGACACGAGGTGCGGCAGAACTGAGATAACGGAAACGTCGGTTAACTCGTTAAACGCCAGATCCAGGTCCTGCAACCTGACGAGATGCTCGAGACCGCTGAGATCCTTGATTCCGCCGCCGGTTGGGTTATTGCATCGCAGCGCTACGAAATGTGCGGCATCAGACCAATCGTTTTCGCGCGCCGTCCGGCGAACGCATTCCCTGAGTACCGGGTCTGAAAATTCCAGTTCATCGACTTGCGCGTAAATATCGAGCTTCTGAAAATGCGGCCTCAGCCAAATAAGCGAAAGCAGGATCGCCGCGCTCACGACGACAATCGTCACGACAGCGCGTCGACTCATTGGTGGTCGCGGTGGCGGAAGATCCACCATTGCGCCCAACCGCGGTCGTTCTGATGCTCCTCGATCATCCGATGTCATGAGTAAACTCCGATTCAAAATAGGTGCGCACACTGGGTCGCACGTCACTCCCTGGTGTGATCATAGCTCTGTCTCCAAACAAATTCCTGTTGCACAAATCGTCAGTCATCCACGCCAAAACGCCGGCGTCAAAACGATCAGTACCGTGAAAATCTCCAGGCGACCCAGCAACATGGCAAAGGATATTATCCACTTCGATGCGTCATTCAATGAACTGAAATTGGAGACCGGGCCCACCACGTCACCGATTCCCGGACCAACGTTCGCGACTGCCGTGCTCGCCGCACTGAAACTGGTCACAAAATCATTGCCGGCACCGGCCAGCAGGATCGCAACGACACCCACCGTACACGCGAAGGCCAGTGCGAACGCAACTACGGACGCCACGATGTCATCCGTCACGCGGTGACCCTCCATTGACCGCATCAATACCGCGTTCGGGTGTAGCAAGCGCTGCAGGGTTTCCCGAAAAAGTATGTAGGCGATCTTGAAGCGGAAAATCTTTATGCCACCGCTGGTCGAACCGGAGCAACCACCAACAAAGGTGAGAAAAAAGAACACTACAGCAGAGAAACTTCCCCAGCTCGCGTAGTCGGTGCTGACGTATCCGGTCGTCGTGCCGATCGATATAACATGGAACGCGCTATATCGAATCCACTCCAGCATGCTCGACTGATCGTCCCAGTCCAGCCACCAGACAAGCAAAACAATAATCGCGGCATAGGAAGTGAGCATGCTGCGAACTTGTGCGTCCGGTTTTAACGTACCCAGTTTTCCGGAAAACAAGGGCAAGAACATCACGAACGGAACGGCAGCAATCAACATGAATACCATGGCTACGGATTCGACCGCGACTGAATCGAAAAAGGCCAGCGACGCGTCGTGGGTGGAAAATCCGCCCGTTGAAACGGTCGTCATGGCGTGGTTGATCGCGTCGAATGGCGTCATGCCCGCAATGACGTAGGCAACGGTGCAGGCCATGGAAATAATCATGTAGACCATGAGCAGACGAACCAGGTATCGGCGAGTATGCGGCAGCGTTTTCTCGGAAAAATCCGACGACTCGGCACGAAAAAGACGCATGCCACCGATTCTAAGAAACGGTAGCACCGCGGCGCCCAGAGCGACAATGCCGAGACCACCGATCCACTGCATCATGGATCGCCACAACAATATGTCGCGCGCCAGAGAATCGAGGCCGGTTATGACGGTCGCACCGGTGGTGGTGACGGCGGATACGCTTTCAAATATGGCATCCGTAACGTTGGACACAGTGTGAGACAGAATGAACGGCAGAGCACCGAACAGGCAAACGAGGCACCACGCCAGAACGGTGAGCAGAAATACGTCCCTGACCGAAAGTCGGTCGGGTACCTCTTTGCGAATAAAGATCATCGACAAAGCGACCGTTACGGTAATCGCCTCGCTGACAAAAAATGCTTTGATATCGGCCGTGCCCAGGTACAGGCTGACCATACAAGGCACGAACATCAGAGCTGCAAGTCCGAGAAGAATATTTCCGCACAGGAATCTGACGAACGATAGTTTCATCAGTCTGTATTCATGGCATCAGAATCAGCTTAGGTCCAGAACAGAGCATAAACGGACTTCGTTATTCCTACTCGTCCGGCTATTGCCGCAGCAATAACGGGGCGCAACACGGTCAGCAGTGGCGCATGGTGGCCCATCACTCAGAGCAGGTCAAATAATCATTCCTGGCCTGTTGGTCTGCATGCCTGGAGCCGATTCGGCGCTTTGGACGTACGCACCCGCTTTGCGCTCGGAAGCCGTGGTTCGCGTGGTAGCATTCCCCGCGGTCAAAGAGAATAGGAATGACCCAAAATATACCTTCGCCACGCTTTGACTCCCATCTTGTTCTTGCTTCCAATCAGGAAAAACCTCCATGCATACCCAACAGTTAAGTAGATGGACTCATGATCATGTGTTCGGTCAGGACCAAAAACGTGCCGGCGAAACACGCACATTACTGATTGTTGCGCTCACCGCGATCATGATGGTCATCGAGATATCCACGGGTCTGATCTATCAGTCTATGGCGCTCCTCGCCGACGGTCTGCACATGGCGTCGCACACGACTGCACTGAGTATCGCGGTATTCGCCTATATAATCTCTCGGCGACTGGCGAATGATCGGCGATTCGCGTTCGGGGTGGGCAAAATCAACAGCCTCGCCGGGTTCGCCAGCGCCGTCATGCTGTTGGGTTTTTCCTTGATCATGATCATCGAAAGCACGGACCGCTTGATCAACCCGCTCAATATCGCGTTCGATCAAGCATTGATCGTTGCCGTAATTGGCCTTGTCGTCAACGGCGTCAGCGCCTGGGTCCTGGTGTCGACGCCTCATGATCACGGTCATGCTCACGAACACGGGCATGCCCATGCTCATGATCACCATGGCCATGATCACAATCTTCGCGCTGCCTATTTGCATGTCTTGGCCGATGCAGCAACCTCATTGCTGGCGATCGTGGCATTGTTGGCCGGTAAATACATGGGTGCATTCTGGCTCGACCCGGTCATGGGGCTTGTCGGAGCAGCATTGGTTGCGCGCTGGTCATACGGGCTGATTCGGGATACTTCCCGCGTATTGCTCGATAAACAAACGGAAGACCATAAAGCCGTAGCAGTACGCAATTCGATCGAAAAACATTCGACGGACCGTGTGACGGATTTGCACATCTGGAATATCGGCCACAACATATTTGCAGCGGAGATTGCATTGGTCAGCGATGATCCAGACACTCCTGATCATTACAAATCGTTGATCCCGTCAAATCTCGGCATCGTGCACGCGACGGTCGAGATTCACCGGTGTACCGATCACTGACGTGTTGCTCCCAACGTAGCCGCAGCATCTCGGTCACTTTTGGGGCACAATTCGGCGCATGGAACGCATCCATCCCAATCGGTTATCTTTCGACCGGCTGCAAGGAGACTTATTCGGCGGCCTGACGGCCGCAGTGGTTGCCTTGCCGCTGGCGATTGCGTTTGGCGTCGCATCCGGCGCTGGTCCGATCGCGGGTTTGTACGGTGCCATCTGCGTTGGATTTTTCGCGTCTTTGTTTGGCGGCACGCCGGCACAAATCTCCGGGCCGACCGGCCCGATGACGATCGTCTCCGCCACCGTCTTTACGCAATTTGGCGACCAACCTGCCGTTGCCTTTACGGTGGTTATGCTGGCGGGTGGTTTCCAGATTCTGTTCGGCTATTTCCGGCTCGGCCGATTCGTCAACCTGATGCCCTACCCGGTGATCTCCGGGTTCATGACGGGAATCGGCTGCATCCTGGTCATCATGCAGCTTGGACCGATGATCGGTTACAGCGGTCCGCAGAATGTTATGAACGCTTTGTCGGTTTTTCCGAACCTGGCACAACACCCGAATTGGGGTGCCGTAGCAATCGGTGTATTGGCCTTTGTGGTTTGCACCGTAACGCCACCGAAAATTGCGCGAGTCTTTCCACCGCCACTCATCGCACTGATCGCCGGCACGGCGATGACGCTCGTGTTTACACAAGCGCCGACGCTCGGTGATATTCCGTCCGGTCTGCCACAACTACAACTACCGACGCTGGACTTCGCCAGGATCAATACGATGTTGCTGTCAGCGGCGGTGCTGGCCGCACTGGGCTCTATCGACAGCCTGTTGACCTCGCTCGTCGCCGACAACGTAACGCGGGAATACCATCATTCCGACAAGGAACTCGTCGGCCAGGGCATTGGCAACATTGTCGCCGGCTTTGCGGGCGGTATCCCGGGTGCCGGTGCAACCATTCGCACGCTCGCCAATGTAAAAGCAGGCGGCCGAACCCCGCTGTCCGGCATAGTGCACGCGGTCGCCCTGCTTGCCGTAGCGTTGGGACTCGGACCGACCGTTGGCTACATACCGCACGCCGCCCTCGCCGGCGTCCTGCTGAAGGTCGGTATCGACGTCGTCGACTGGCGATTTCTGCGACTGGTGGCGCGTGCGCCCAGAGTCGATGTCGTACTCATGCTGGTCGTGCTGGTCCTCACCGTGTTTGTCGACATTGTGACGGCGGTTGGCGTCGGCGTGGTGTTGGCAAGCCTGGCCTTCGTGCGTGAAATGGCCGAACTGCAAATCGACTCCATTCGCCCGATTGCCGATCCGGATCACGCCGTGTTCTTGAGTGAGGATGAAAACGAAATCTTTCGTCGCTGCAACGGTCGGGCGGTCTGGTTACATATGTCCGGACCGATCAGTTTCGGGGCCGCGAATGAAATGACCCGACGAATCTCGTCCGTGGGACGACACGACGTATTAATTATCGACTTGCTCGATGTACCGCGCGTGGACGGCAGCGCTGCTTTCGCTCTTGAGGAAATCATTCAACGCGCCGCAAGCGCAAAACAGTCGGTCATTATCGTCGGCCTGAATCTGACTGTCGCCAAGCTGCTAAAACGGATTGGTGCATTGGACGACGTCAAGGAAACATTGCGGTTTGCCAGTCGCGGCGAGGCGGTGAGATCGGCGCTGGCATTGCTCCGACTGGACTGACTGTCACAGTCTTGAGAAGACGGCGGCGCGAATAAACGGGCACCGTCGGTTCTTTCGCAAAGTTTTCCACTTCGTTCAATAAAACTCCCGCGGGAGGATTATTGTACGAACTGGAAATATCACCGGTCTCTGCGTCGAGCGCGTCAGAAGGGAGATTCGCTTAATCCCGGCACTACGGTAGAAAACGGCCGAAATGACGGTGACTTCTTAGTAGAATGACGAATGACGATGTTGAGTGACGATTTGAGAGGCGGCCCTGCCGGCCCGTTTGGATAGTTATTAGACATCCCGTTGCACCGTTCACCCAGGGATACAGGCCATGGTTTTAACCAGATCAGGAATTCTCGTTATCGGGCTGTCGATAGCGCTCGCCGGATGCAGTGCCTTATGGCAAGGTCCGCTTGAATCGCGCTCAGGGGTTTCCAGCAGCCTGGTGGATTACCTGTATCCAAAGGGAGAGGTCCCAGCCGAATTCGAAGCGCGGATTCCACGCCTGAGTCTTCCGCTGAGAGTGGGACTGGCATTTGTACCGTCGACAGCAGGTGATACGCCGGGCCTTAGCGAGGCAACGAAGTCAGAACTGCTTGACCGAGTAAGGTCCGCCTTTGAAAGTCGGGAGTACATCGAGCACATTGAAATCATTCCTGACTCGTACCTTCGCTCAAGCAGCGGCTTTGACGGTATGCAGCAAGTGGCGAGACTATATGGCGTCGATGTCATGGCGTTGGTCTCCTACGATCAGGTCGCCGCTACGGATGATACTCAAGCGTCGCTTCTATACTGGACAATCGTTGGCGCCTACGTCATCAAAGGGACCGAAAACGAAGTGCAAACGTTTGTCGACACGGCAGTATTTGACGTGTCATCAAGAAAATTGCTGTTTCGTGCACCCGGCACGAACAAACGTGAGTCGAAATCCACGTTTGTGGAAAGCAGGGAAAATCTGAGGAAAACGCGAGAACTTGGCTTTGCCAGTGCAATGGATGCGATGACAACGAATCTCACATCGGAACTCGACAGTTTTGAAACGAAACTTGAGAACGATCCGACCGTGGCTCAGGCGACCTGGTCCGATGGACGAGGCGGCAGTGGGGCAACGGACCTGGTTTGGCTGTTTCTTTTGGCCGCGTGCCTGACAAGACGCCGGATTTTGCGCGTTCGATCAGGGCTAAATCGTCTGCAACAGGCCTGTTCTGGCAAGCGCTAACTTGATGAGAGAACGAGCGTTCTTAGTCCCAAAAGGTTTCCACTACTTTTTCGATTTCCGGATATTTTTCGTCGGTCTCCGAGAATTCGCTACGTAATTTCGCAAGTTCGATTTTCAGTTCCGCGATCGTCTCCGCATAAGCCGGATCATCGTATCTATTCTGAATTTCATCGGCATCCCGTTTGAGGTCATAGAATTCCCAACCGGGCGGAGTACGAATCTCCGAACGCGCCGTTAGCTCTCCGCGGCTGGTATCCAGACCATAATATTCACCTCTCGGGAGCTCGACACCGTCGTAATCGTCTTTCGTTAGAATCTTCCGCGATTTGTAATCCAGGCCATAGAAAAATATCAGTTTATATCGCTTGGTCCGAAGGCCGAAATGAGCCGGGACATCGTGATAGGCACGGTGCATCCAGAAACGATAGTAGGTGGCTTGCCGCCAGTCTGACGGTGTCACGTTATCGAATACGGCCGCGAAGCTACGCCCGTGCATGTAGTCGGGCGTTGAAGACCCTGCTAAATCAAGCAACGTGGGAGCGAAGTCCGTATTGTTGATCAGTAAATCGCTGCGCCGTGGCGCTTTTTCCTTGTTCGGGTACCTTACGATGAATGGCATCCGGAGGGACTCTTCGTACATCCAGCGTTTGTCGATCAGATCATGCTCCCCGAGCATCAAGCCCTGGTCACTCGTATAAACAATGATCGTTTTGTCGTAGAGAGCCGATTTCTTTAGATACTCGACCAAACGCCCGATATTGTCATCGACCCCTTTTGCCGTCCTCAGATAACGTTTCAAATATTCCTGGTAGGATTGGTGCGTGTATTCCGACTCGGACAGCGACGGGTCGATCCCAACCCAGCGGCCCATATTGCGGTCTGGATTTCTCCTGGAAACGGACGTGCCGATGACGCTAGCGAGACGGCCCTCCTCGCCTCGCGTGGCAACCGAGCCAAAGCCGGGCTGCGTATAAAGGTTCGCCGGTTCCGGAATCTCGGTACCCGACAGATAGTCCTTATAGCGTGGCGCGAACTCGTACAGGTCGTGAGGCGCTTTGTATTGCAGCATCAAAAAGAACGGCTTGGCTCGTCCTCGTGACTCAAGCCAGTCCAGAGCCTGATCGGTGATGACATCCGTGGAATGCCCCCGGTGAGCGACAACGTTATTGGGCCACGGCTGGTCGCCTCGAATGCGAAATTCCGGATGAAAATAATCTCCCTGTCCCGGCAATACCTTGTAGTAGTCGAACGCGGCCGGTTCTTCCTTGAGATGCCACTTTCCGATGATGGCGGTGTAATACCCGGCCTGTGACATGAGTCGCGGAAGGTGCTGCCGATTCACGGGAAGCCGGTCGGCCAGATCCAGAACACCGTTTGCCTGACTGTACTGGCCCGTCATGATGGTCGCACGGCTTGGTGTGCAAATGGAATTGGTGACAAAAACGTTATCAAAAACGATGCCTTCCTCGGCAAGCTGATCGATGTTTGGTGTTGGATCGAGCGGTGCCAGACGAGAGCCGTATGCGCCGATAGCCTGACTGGCGTGGTCATCCGTCATGATGAATATGATGTTGAGACGAGGCTCGATTCTATCCAGCTCGAGCGGACCTTCACTGGCCGATAGAGCAGACTGTTGAAATGCAACGAATAGCGTTAACGCACCGAAAATAAAACGAATCACTGTGGTCATTAAATCGACACCGACCACGGTTCGCTTTTGGTTACCTGAGTGTGCATTCTTTTTTCGATAAGAGATTCCATGCGGCAGCCAACCTTACACGATATTTTTGACGGCAGTATGTTCGGTACGGATGGTAGTGGAATTAGGCGGTTATCATGGATCTGTGCGCTTCGATGCTATATTGCCACCCGGTCCCGGTGTAGGCTGATCATGCCCAATCGGCAAATTGTTTGATAGAGCGAAGCAACCCCCATGCATAAGAAAAACCAGACCGCGAACAAGAGCTACGCTTTTTGGCATCTATGCTTACCAGGCATACTGGCGGTGTGGGTCTGGTTCGCGCCGACCGCAATAGCCGAAGATGCCGACAAGAAGGTCTTCTTCGGCGATCTCCATCTTCATACACGCTACTCCTATGATGCCTTTTATCTGACGACGGATGAGGGCCTTGATGATGCCTACCGCTACGCCAAAGGCGAAGCGGTCCCTCGCGGCGAAAACGGGACGAGACAGATCAAGACGCCGCTGGATTTCCTGGCGGTTACAGAACATTCTGAATTTCTTGGCGCACTGCAGTCTTTTACCGACCCCGAACATCCGTTGTTTGATCACCCGCAACTGGGCCGACTTCTTCGCTCACCGGAAACGGACCAACGCATGAAAGCGTGGATCAATTTGATGACGGCCGCGCGAAACGGCGAATCGCTCGAAGGTTATGATCAGGTTGCCCTTAAAAAGGCAGTATGGTCCGAGATCGTCGACGCGGCCGATCGCCATTACGCCCCCGGTTCGTTCACGACGTTTGCCGCCTATGAATGGACCGGCTATATCGGTGCCGACAATCTTCATCGCAATGTCATTTTTGAAGATACAAAGAATTTGGACTTGCCGTTTAGTGCCGACGATTCAAATTTGCCTGAAGACCTTTGGAGCTACCTTGAAAAGGCTCACGAAAGAGGCGTGGAAGCTATCGCGATTCCGCATAATTCAAACGTCAGCAATGGACGCATGTTTACGGCCTTTGATACGCAGGGCATGCCGATTGACGAGCACTACGCCGAACGACGCCACCATCACGAGCCGGTCGTCGAGATTACACAAAGCAAAGGCTCATCCGAGACACACCCGGACCTGTCTCCCTATGATCCGTTTTCTAACTTCGAAATCTTCTCAAACTTGCTCATTGGACATGGCCAAATCGGAAAAATCGAGGGCAGTTATGCACGCGAGGCGCTGTTGCTCGGCATAGATACAAAGAAAGCCAGAGGCTTCAATCCCTTGATGTTCGGATTTATCGGCTCCACGGACAGCCACGGAGCCTATTCTCATACCGAAGAGGACAATGTGACCGGGTTTGGCGGACCTGACTATGATCCTACGCCTGAGTCCCGTTGGGACAGGGAACTTTGGAATGGTTTGCCCTATTACGCGTTGAGTGCCGGCGGCGTAACCGGTGTGTGGGCGGAAGCGAATACCCGCGAGCAGATATTTGCGGCGTTCAAGCGCAGGGAGACGTATGCAACGAGTGGCCCACGCATCCGTGTTCGTGCATTTGCAGGATGGGAGTACTCGCCAGATCTCATGGACCGGTCGGATTGGGTCGAACTGGCTTACGCGAATGGTGTGCCCATGGGCAGCGTGATTGATCGACAGCCCGATGGGGAAGCACCACGCCTCGCGGTGTGGGCGGAAAGGGATCCGAAAGGCGCCAATCTGGACAGGATCCAGATAATTAAAGGTTCGATCAAAAAGGGCGAGCCATTTATTCATATATTCAACGTTGCGCTTTCCGATGGACGAGTCGTGAATCAAGAAAATCAGGTTGCCGCGGTTGGCAATACCGTGGATGTGGAACACGCGAGTTACACCAATGACATCGGCGCCGCCGAACTCAAGGCGATGTGGGTAGACCCTGATTTCGATCCTGATGTACCGGCGTTTTACTATGTCCGTGTGATCGAGATCCCGACGCCGCGTTGGTCCACCTACGATGCGGCGGCTCTAAA
>JAADHU010000055.1 GCA_013151645.1 Gammaproteobacteria bacterium
CTTTGAAATCGATGATGACCTCGTCCGGGTCGTTTGCAGGCCACAGACGATCTGAAAACTCCCGTACCGAGCCGAAATACAGCACACCCTGCAGATTGTAGATGCGTGTGCCTGGCGCGATGTCCTGTGGCATCAGCCGCACGTGTCGAGCACTTTTCCAAGCAAAGACAAGCGCAGAGAGCACAACGCCAACAAAGACGGCCAGCGCCAGGTTGTGCAGGAAAACAGTCGTCAGAGTGACCACGAAAATCACGAATATATCGGTCCCGGGCACCTTGCCA
The DNA here is from genome assembly GCA_013151645.1 of Gammaproteobacteria bacterium. Taxonomy (GTDB): domain Bacteria; phylum Pseudomonadota; class Gammaproteobacteria; order Steroidobacterales; family Woeseiaceae; genus JAADHU01. Next base: position 282 of record JAADHU010000055.1, read on the forward strand.
AACGTGCGGAACGTGGCCCATTCAAAGGTGCCGATAACAACCATGAACATGACGCCAACCAGTGCCGCAATGGGAATCTCTACGATAATCGGGCCGCCAGCGACGATGAACACGATCAGGGTCAATGCAGCCACCACGCCCGACGTTCGACCGCGTCCACCGGACTTTATGTTGATGAGACTTTGCCCAATCATCGCGCAGCCGCCCATGCCGCCAAACAGACCCGACAGGAAGTTGGCGCCGCCTTGTGCGAAGCATTCGCGATTGCCCTGGCCGCGCGTTTCCGTTAAGTCGTCGATGAGCTGCAACGTCATCAGGGACTCGATCAAACCCACCATGGCGACAGCAATGGCAACGCCGCCGATAAGGAGTATCGCTTCGCGGTTCCAGACGATATCGCCAGGCCAGCTCAGGACCGGCAGCGCGCCACGCAACTGCCCACTGCCGGTTCCCTCGAACAGCACATCCGAGACAGTCTTGGTGTCGACAAAGTCAAAAAAGCTTAAACAGCCAACCGCGACAATTGCGACCAGGATCGACGGGACAGCCGAGGTGAGCCTGGGGAAGAACTTGATGATGAACATCGTCAGCAACGCGAGGGCGCTCATGATGAACAACTGGTCCGTTGCCAGCCATTGGCCGTCAACGGTTTTGAAGGACTTGAACTGCGAAATCAGAATGACGATCGCCAGGCCATTCACGAAGCCCATCATCACCGGGTGTGGTACCAGCCGGATGAAGCGGCCGAGCTTAAGAATCGCGACCAGCCCCTGGATAATACCGGCGAGCATCAACGTTGCGAACATATACTGCATGCCGAGGTTGTCGATGCCGAGTTCGGCGCCGGCTGCATTGCCCATGTCCACTGACTTGGCAACGACCACAGCGATCGCGCCAGTAGCGCCGGAGATCATGCCCGGACGCCCGCCAAAGGCCGACGTAACCAGACCGAGGAAGACGGCGGACCAGAGCCCGACGATAGGATCGACTTTGGCCACAAATGAGAAGGCGATTGCTTCCGGCACGAGTGCAAGCGCAACGGTCAATCCGGACAGCGTATCCGCTTTCCAGGTACCGTTCGTTTTTGTAAATAGGTTGAAGATCATCAGGCAATAGAAACGGCGCAAGTCGCAGCGACGCTGGCGACTCGGACGTAGTGGTCAGGAGGGACGGGCGGCGCAGTGTACAGTATATCGATGTGCCGGGGGCAAGAGATCGAGCGGGAAAACGTCGTCGTCTCAGATGCCACGAAAAGTCCGCATGGCTATTGGTGCCAAGAACTGGCGTCCGGGAGCATTCATCGCCTGGTTTGTCGGTGTTGGATCGGCCGCTACATTGACGTATGGATTCGATTGGTCGTTGACGTCCGTACCGGCATGCGACGCCACTTTAGTGTCAGCGGCCACCTATCATCTGCTCTACTTAGTTCCTCGATCCAGTCTGTGGTCGAAGCGAACGACGATCTAGTTTGCTCGCACAAGTTGGTGCTTGTGCGTGAGCTTGGCGTGAATGAGTTGTGCACAGTCCTGTACGGGCTGCCAGGTCCTGCAGTCCGATGGGCGTCAATCCAATTTTTCGTACGCTATTGCGTTACACTCAAACCCTTCACTGCCGCGTCTGTTCTGAAGACGTCCGCCAAAGTAGGGAACGATTATGGTCAGGAAAAAACTGAGAAAGTCACTGCGAACCAACAGCGCTGAACGAATTCGTGGCGGCAAGCCGCTGCCCCGGCGCGAGGTCCAGGAGTGCCTGACCGGCGTCCGCGAAGACCAAACGGGACACCGCGGCGAGATGGCGACCCGTCAGTCACGGCTGATGAAGACCCTCAACAAAGCGCAGGGCGGTACGTCCAATGTCTCCGCAAACCCCAGGGTTGAAAAGGCGCTCGAAGCGCTGCTCAAAGATCACCAGCGTCTGGCCCGGAAAAAGCTGGCGCTACCAAGGCACGTCAGAGATTTCGATGCATTAGTTCCGGGACAGATTCGAGCGACCATTGTGCCGCCGTACGACTACGACAACGTGATTCCAAGTCGGCTCGCTGGAAACGACGCGATCCTGCAGGCAACGTCCGACCGGCGCACGGGTTCGATGAGCCTGAGTGCGGTTACCCCGAACGCACAGGGGCGCAGTGGTGGCAGCATGTACACCACGGTAGGCATCTACTTTCATCCACCCGGCCGTGGAACTCTGACCGTGTCCGCTGCTCCGACCTATTCTTATCTGTGGTGGACCAACTCGCTAAGATCCGACAATTTCGTGCGCTCCTTCGGGCAGCTCGGGCTGACCGTCTACGGGGTGGATGTCGCCAACCAGACGGTAGGCGAAAGCGGTACCATTGAGGCGACGGCCGCAACCGAGTTTTATTCCTGGAACGGAACTCGAAGTGGCGAGATTAATATTGGTTTCGATAGCAATGTCGATGCTCCGGTGATGTCAGCGCAGCTCAACGTCAACCGCAACCTGGTATACCTGATCTTCGTGGACGCGGACGTTCACGTTGACGGAGAAGGCTGGCCCGGAAGCGTCGCCGGATCGAAGCTATCGGTAGCTGTACCTTATATTACGTACGACTTTGCGGCGGAACAGGTTCTCCGTCAGGCCTAGCTGCGCCTCGATCCAACAGCATGCACTCAATATTTACAGGATTGCCTTCGAAATACTCCTTTGTTCACAGTCTTACTGGCGAGCGCTGATTCCGAATCCTTTTTCATCGCACGCCAACCGGAAAATAGATACCATCACCTGCGTCATCTGAACCAGAGGCCTGCGATATGCGACCTATTCGATCCGCGACAATCGTCGCTGTACTGGCGGTCATGATTGCCACCCTTGCGCCCGCGACCGTCCTGGGCAAGAAATCCGCACAGGCATGGAATGGTGACCTTCCAATCCGCCAACCGTGGCTGCGTGATCACATGCCCGACGACGCATTGGTCTATTTTCGCATTCCGCATTTACTGGGCCTGCTTTCCACACCGAAAGGCAGCACCATGGATGCTGCGCTCAGGAGCACGCCCCACGTTGAAAACCTGAAGAAGCTACGGAAAGGAATCGCCGAAAACGTCCTGGTACAAATTCCGATGTTCGCCGACCTGCGCTTGCGTCTGTTCGAACGACACCTGAGATCGCCGATTGAAGTCACCGCATTCATGGCGCCAGCGCCATCGGCGTTGATCGCGTTCAATGTGGATCTCGAGTCCAATGACGCGTTGTACGAACTGTTTGAGGTGTTCGCCCTTTCCAGCGCCGACTTCAACCTTGCCGGTCCGTTGGATGATCAGGGAATCGGCGAAATCAATGGTCCGCCCATGCCGCTCTTTCTTAAGTTCGACGCGGATAGCGGTTTGTTGCTGCTGAATGGCGGTCCTGCCGTTTCTCGTGAATCCTTTGCCGCATTGACGGCTTCGGTTGCCAGCAAGAAAACACATCGCATGGCCTCGATGGAACAAAAGATCGACGAAAGTGGCCAGGGCCTGTTCTTGTGGATCGATTCTCAACAGGCGATACCTGCCCTGCAGGCATTCCTGCCGCCGGACGGTCTTGCTGGTCTAAACGAGTTGGGACTGGATAAAGTTCGGGCTGCAGCGCTTGGCTGGGGCGTCGCCAATGGCAAAGGTCGTCTTTCCATTGTGGCGGAGGTCCCGGTAGAGAATAGTCGGGGTTTTCTGCCCTACGTCAACAACAATCTGTCGGCTAAATCGGCCGGCAAGCCCGACGGCCTGTTTCTTCTGTCGGTTCCGACCACCAGTGAATTCTCAAGAATTGAAGCGCTGTCTCTGCAAACGGCCTCGGTGGACGCTCGGCAAGACTGGCTGAAAGCAAAAGCCTCTTTTCGCGAGACGGCCGGCGTCAGTATCGAAGAGCTGCTGGGAGCGATAGGCCCGGAAGTCATGATGATTTTTGACGCGGCCGGCGATTACACTGCACTACGCCTGCGTGACAAAAAACTGTGGCAAAAAATGTTATCGCACGTTTCCGAACAGTCCGGAACCGGTCCCGATGAAAAGCGAATCAATGGTAAGACTTACTACCACTGGAGCCTCCCGGGCTCCTTTGGCCTGGGCGACGAACAGATGCAGACCGACGCCGGGTGGTTTATGGATCTGATGCGGAAGCAGCGTGAGCATATCTACTGGACCATCGACGGAGACTTTTTGTACGCGGCGTCGGTGCCGCAAACATTGATCGAAAGAGCGGCAAGAGGCGCTAAAACCGATGTCGGCAAGTGGCTGCAGACCGATCAGCGCGTCGATGCCACGAACGCGTTTCTTTCAATGACCGGCACCAACAAAAAATTGCCAAAACGATTTTATGCTTTATACATCGAAGTGCTGCAGTTCCTGGCCGACGTAGCCGAAACCGAAATTGACGTTTGGTCCATGCCGACAGCCGCTCAACTGGATTTGCCGGAAGCAGGCGCCATCGCATTTACGCTCAGCCTGGGAAATCCGAATATTTCTGCCGAGTTGATGTTCGAGAACAATCCGTTCGAAATCTTGTTCGGCGGTGGTGGTAGTTACATGGTCGTTGCCGGCATCGCCGCGGCGATCGCCATTCCGGCTTATCAGGATTACACCATTCGCGCCAAGATCAGCGAGGGCCTGAATATTTCGGCGGGTCTGAAAGCCGAGGTAACTGAATTTTATCTCAGCAACGGCAGGTTTCCGGACGAGACGGAGGCCAGCGGGATGTCAATAAATGTCGATGCGGGCCGTTACGTTGACGCCGTTCTGGTGGAGTCGGACACGGGATCAATTGTTGTGGTGTACAAGTCAGACGTAGTACCCGATGGCGGTGAGCTCTACCTGGAGCCCGTTGTCGAAGACGGTCAGGTCACCTGGAGCTGTAGCGGCACGATCGCTGACAAGCACCTGCCGGCGGCCTGCCGGCAACCATCTTCTCGGATAGAAAGTAAGGACCGGGTGCTGCACTGAGACTCGGGCTTGCAGTGTGACGTAATTTAGTTGGATTGCCTCGCTTGTCCGACTTGCGGGTAACTCTTCAATCCGGGCAGTTCGGCGGTCAGGCCATCGAGGTAGCTCTCGAATTGATGAATATCCGTGTGATTGGCGCCCGCGATCACCAGCAGTATCTACGAGTAAACGCCTTGCGCTGGCACGAGACTCGCCAGATACTTGGCGAAAGATATCGGTCCGTTGGCTTGCAGCGTCGTACGCGGTCTGGACATGTGGCGGACAGTCAGTGAAGTATACGCCGGAGCCAATATCGACAACTTCTCGATAGAGGTTTGACGCTTACCAGGTGTATATTCTTACTGCGATTGATAATGGAACCCGGAATGATTCGATCAACATTTAGTACGATCACGATGGCGGCATGCCTGATCTTGTTCGGCTGCTCGACCAACGTGTCACGATTTCAAATGCCGGGTACCGATTTGTCTCATTTGCGAACCTTTTATGTTCGCCCTCCAGCCGACGATGCTGCGACGCTGGAGTTGTATGCTTTCATCAAAACAGATCTTGAGGAACGTGGCTTTCGAGTGGTGCGCATCAATGACAACACCGTCTATGGAGAAGCTGGAGCCAGGTTTGACATCAAAGCAGACTGGCATTGGGATCTCACGCCTTATCTGCTGGAGTTGCGCGTCGCCATATATGACCCGGCGGACAATACCTTGATCGCTCAGGCGCAGTCCTTGCAATCTTCGCTGGTCCGCAAGAGGAACGAGACCGTTGTCCGTAGGGCGATTGCTATTCTATTCGATGACCCCTTACCATCTACCGGAGAAAAATTATGATGATATCCAGCCAATCTAGATCGAGTAAATTCGCCAAAATTAAGACCCTGTGCCTGGCCATTGTTACAGTCATTGCGCTCAGTGCGTGTGGAACTGTGTCGACAATTGTTCCGGACGCGGAAGGTGCCAAACGAATCTCTGCGATTGGCTTGGGTTGCAACAAACCCTACAAGTTTACTCAAGACTGTTCTGGATTTTCCGGAGCAACACGCAGAATCGAATTATCGAATGTCCAGTTCAAAATCGCAGGGACTGAGGATGGCGCGATAGTCTTGATGATGGGTGCAAAACAGATGTCCGACGCCGTATCCGGGAAAAGTTCTGAAACTGCAAATATCGCGTATGAAGTAACAAAGAAGTTTCTACTTGGTGAAGGTGTACAAATTTCTCTCGTCGAACCGGTTGCGTCTGGTTCTTTGCTGGCGGGTTACATTATTACGACTGATAGCAACACTTATTCGCTATTGAGCAAACACACCATAGAAAAATAGTCGTTCCGTGAGTGGACGCTGTCCTTCGTGCAATATGCGACATTAGAGCGATGCTTGCCGCGTGTAACGACCTGTTGCGGAATGTTGGGGGTGAGGTATCTGCATTGGCGTGGCATGACAGAATAGCCATTTCGAATGGGCCCGTCCGATCAATATTCGAAAATGTACTAAGGTTTGATCAATTTGGTTTGACCTCCGTAGTTTCAAACTATCCGGCAGCCATCTACTCGCTTCGCGTCTTTTCCTTAAGATTGTTGCCAGGCCGGAGAAATCCGGCAGTTATTCCTTTACTTTTACGTTTGGAAAATTTTCCATCGCCACCGGCGAAAAGACGCCGTTAATTGACAACTTCAACAGCTAAGCATAGTTTAACTTAACAAAAGAAAACCGCTCGGTCCGGTCAACGAATTGGAACAAGGGCAGGGCCAGTCGATAACAATAAGAAATGGCACCAAAAATGACCGCAGCATCGCACAAATCAACGGTCTGGCTATTCTGCGTGCTGGCGCACACCATGCTTGCTGGGCTGACTCTTGCCGGCCGAGACGCAGTCGCGCAACGCTCGGTGGATGAGACGCTGGCGGATCTTGAAATGCGAACAAAGGCAGAGTATCTCGATCAGCAAGAGCGGATAAGTGGCGGGGCTGCGGTGGGTGTTACATTTTTTGACCCGGCTGACGTCGTGCAGCTTGACGCAGCCTACGTATATTTTTCTGAACCGGTTGCAGCTGGCTTGGAAATGCAGCTGGCGACGGTGGACGGCCGCTATCTTGCGTTATTCGATTACACACCGGATGCGCCTGTAAGCGGATGGGTGCGCTTGCGTCTGTCTTTAACGAACCCCGAATTCCTCGAAAATTACAGCCTCAACGAAGTCGCACTGCTACTCACCAATGCCGAGACTGGAACTGCCTATCCCGTACGTTGGGGCACGCAGTCACCAGCCGATTACATACGAATATACATAAACACCGAAGGTGCAAAGTCGTATTTCGTTGCCTTCGATACAAAACGCGAGCGCCTGACGACGCGAAGTTGCATTGTTGCGTCGCCCCGATCGTCCTTCAAGTTTGATCGTATTTGCGATATTCCAATCGCAGATGTATTGGCTAACAATGAAATCGAAATTATGCGAAAACGCGGAGCGGATTTCGGAACGCCCCTGACTATAGACGTGCGTTTGTTGGCCGCAAAGGTCTCTAATTGAAAATATCCGCTTAGAATGTCTAGAAACCCATGACAACGACATCGAAAAAACGCAATAGTGGGCAAGCAGCCACGAACTTTTACTCGCGTTGTTGTAGACGGTGGTCGATTCGTACCGCTGCCGTGTTTATCATAATTTGTCTTCTGGCCATCTCCTTAGCCTTTGGTGTGTTGACTGGCGTATGGAAACCTCCGCGTCTGACGACAACCGTGACGGCAATAACCGAATCCTTCCGGTTTCGCACGCCAAATGGGCGGCAATCTGCATGGAGTCTCCCGCCTGGAAAATTTTCGATACTTGGAACAGCTGATAACAAAAGCTGTCTGGTGCGCGGTTTCGAAGCTGTTTGCCAAATAGATACGAACACGCGACTCGTCGTGGATGGGCCTGCGGACGTCTTGATGCAGGTGTCGCCGACCGGTAGTTGGACAATGTCGATCGGGGAAACAAAAAGCGCGTTAGCGGACATCCGTTTGTATGATCTAGATGGCGCGTTGTTGATTGAAAGCACTCAACTCATGGATTTTCAGTCCAATGCAACGGCCCGCGCGATACGATTTCCTTTCGTCGCCGACTCCGCGATCCTGGGTGCCGACCTCTTTCAGTCAATGACAATCGACGGCTCATTGTATGACCTATGGCAGCCAGTATTATTGTCTGGCGATGTAACGATGATCGCGGCCAATCGTCCTGGCCGGGAAACTTACAAGGTTCTTGATGAACGACTCGATATGGCTGATGTGCTTCATATTGGCGATGACGTGACCAAACAGTACGTCGAGGCGCCTATCGGGATTTGGGGAGTGGTAACGGTCGGCGCCAATACTTCGTCGGGCCGCGATGCAGGCAAAACCGTGTTTCAAGTGGTTCTCCATACGGCTTTCTGGGAGGTCTGGGTAACTCGATTCGGGGCCCCCGATGGGCATGTAATAAGAGCTTCGAACTGGTCCGTTTTGCAAAAATGGCCCAATGGGCAAAAAGTTTGGGTTTTAGTCGCAACCGCCGTTCTGCTGCTCGGTTTCATATTGCAGGTGGCGGGAGCCCTATCAAGCTCAGTTTCGGCTACGGATAAAAAGACTGGATAGAAGGAGTTGAAAGATGATGTTGCTTTTTCAAACGAAAAGAGTGTCGTACCAAGTCCTGATAGCATCGCAATGTTTCAAGAGCCACAACCTGCCGACGTATAACCGATATTGGCGGCGCTTCAGGACGGTGGTCTTTTGGGTCGGCATGCTGTGTTCAGCACAAGCCCTAAGTGCTCCTGTTCATATCGCGGTAGACACCGGGCGATCTCAGGAGTATGGGGCCGGGATTAGCGTTGGCAATGGAACGGAATGTTATGTTGTGGCGCCTTTCCACGTCGTAGAATTCGCTCGCTCGATTACTATAACGGATAGGAACGGTCGATCCGCAAAGGCGAATCGCTACCAGGCTCCCGACGGAGTGGATGCCATTTTGCTGAAAGTCGAGGCAGGCCACCCACTCGATTGTCCGGAGGACTGGAGCGATGGTTCCACAGGCGAGACGGCCATGCAGGAAGCGGACTTCCTGATGTCCAAAAAGGTACAGCAAAGAGGTATGCAACGGCGCAGGTTTTTTCTGGGAGGGGAAACATCGACGACCGTCTCCATACAGCCTTTCAGCACGACAAAGGCCGACCGTCTTATCGAAGGGGACAGCGGTAGTTCCCTCTATGCCAAAAACTTTCTTGTGGGCATGATTGTATCTGTCGATACGAAAAGTGGTGCTGGAGAGGCCCTTAAACAGAGCCAGCTACATGCGCTATTTGGCAACCTTGTGGTAGCACAAACAGCTAAATTGGCACTGGTAAATCCTGTCTACTACCAGAACAGGGAAGATCGTTATGCGACGGTGGGCGCGAAAAATTTCATCGACGAAAGAACCCCGTTCGATGCGATGGAATTGAATTCCGCAGACGCGGCCTTGAATGTCCGGAACAAGCAACAAAACATACCACCCGTTTATCCAGAAAAGATCGACTACATCATCTCGAGCACAATAGTTGAGAATCGCAGCAGAAACGAGAACAACCCCAGCTACAAGGCAAGTACGACAAGCACGAAGAGTTTCGGTAAACAGCTGCTGAATAGTCTGGGCAATCGAGGTGTGCGATACATTTACGTATCCAACATCGACGTAGAGATTCAAATTTCGCTTCCAAAAGAGGGTCGTCAATTCACGAATATCGAAAGACTTGAATATCGAGTCCCCTTGACGGACAAAGTCGACTTACGGGAGCTGGAGACTCAATTGCCGTCGAAAGCGGTCGTAGATGCTCTTCACGCGACGATGTCGAAATACGGACTACCGGTCGCCCCTGTCGCCCCAGAAGATAAAAAAGCGAATACGAATGTTCTTGGACAGCTACTGAAATATAACGTAAAGGACTGAATGTCTAATTTGGGCGTATCTAAGTACTACTATTGAGCCGGTCGAACCGATTTTTTCCCGTCAATTCAGTTCGATCCCTTTTCCGCCGATAGCTGTGGACTCTTACTCTTAGAACGACGTCCCAACTTGCGTGTAACTCTTCAATCCCGGCAACTCGGCAGTCAGGCCTTCGAGGTAGCTCTCGAATTGATGAATATCCGTGTGACCGGCGCCCGCGATCACCAGTAGTTTCGACGGTGCTTTGATCAACTTCAGTAAACTCTCGCTATGCACCAATGGAATCAGCCGATCCTGATCCCCATGAACGAGAATCACCGGGGAATGGATGTTTCCTATGATCTCAGAGGTCTTTAGTGGGTACCGAACCAGCGACACCGGCAGGAGTGGATACTGAGCTTTCGCTATGGCTTCCATGCTCGTGAAAGGCGACACCAAGATGATCTTCTCAGCGTCAACGTGGGTGGCCAGCTCGGCCGCAAGAGCAGCACCGAGTGAACGGCCATAGATAACGATCGGTTTACCCGCGTACAGCGGAGCAACCGAGTCCCAGGCTTTTTGCACGTCGTTGTGCAATTGCGTTTGGCTTGAAACGCGGCCCGTACTCTTGCCGTAGCCTCGATAGTCGAACATAAACATGTCGTAATTGACACGCTGGTAAAAGTCAGCGCCACTTGACCATGATTCGATGTTGCCACCATTACCGTGCAGGAAAAAGATAAGGCCGAGGGGGTCTTCTTGCGTGAAACGAATGCCACTGAGCTCCGCGTTATCAACCGATACGGTCCGCTCTTCAAATGGCACATCGAAATCAAACGGGTGGTCCGCGGGCAGGGTGGACCCCT
>JAADHU010000067.1 GCA_013151645.1 Gammaproteobacteria bacterium
GAACCTGCCATTGCAAGGCAATGAACTGCAGGTTCCGTGACAGATACTGCCCGGCGGCAAGTTCAGCGATTTGTTAGGCTGCGCTTGGCAAAGAGATCGACCCTCACGATTTTTCAGCGCGCTCAAATAGCTATTCTGGCAATGATGGCATCAAAATGTAAAATAAAACCGCAGCCCCGTATGTCACTCCTACTAGCCGCCAAGCAGAACCGCGGTTCGTTAAGCGTCCGAATAGTCGAAGTGCAAACATTACAATCGCGCCAGCAATCCCGAATAGAGTGACGATCGGAATTTCAATTATATTGGCCAAAGTAGGAGCGCCGAATGGTCGAAGGTCTCCGAGTTCGAAGCCACCGATTCTGACGTCCCCTACCAGCATCAATAAAAAATAGAAAATCCCGACCCCAGGAAACAGCAACAGATACGGGAGAGATTTGGTTAAACGACTCACTTCAATGCGCTGCCTAACTATAAGTCGCAATCAAAAGTGAACAGATTAATTGCACAAAACGCGGAGAATAACAAGTTGAGGGGGTTTTGAGTCTTAACGTAGCCTCTGTGGACCGTTTGATATGTTGCGAACGACAGGGAGTGATATGTTGCAATGGCTAAAAAGCTCATGGATGAGGTTAAAAGGTCTTTTCGGCTACACCACTATAGTTTTCGAACCGAAGAGTCCTATGTGAAGTGGATCCGTCGTTTTATCAACTTCAACGGCATGCGACATCCGCGCGACATGGGTGCGGTGGAGATTCAGACATTTCTGAGCGATCTGGCATCTCGCGGGCACGTATCGGCATCCACGCAAAACCAGGCATTGAGCGCCCTGCTTTTCCTCTACAAGAAAGTCCTGTTGATTGAACTACCATGGATGGACGAGATCGTTCGTGCGAAACGCCCGGTAAGGGTTCCGGTTGTACTGACGAAGTCTGAAGTTGCGCTCGTGCTCCATGCAATGAATGGCAAGCATTGGCTTATGGCCAGCTTATTGTATGGAAGCGGGTTACGTGTTTCGGAATGTCTGAACTTGCGCGTCCAGGATGTCGATTTTGAGTATCTACAATTGACGATACGTGATGGCAAAGGAGGGAAGGACAGGCGCACGATTCTCCCTCAGGCACTTTTGCCACACATTGAGCAGCAACTGAGAAGCGTGCGTGATATTTGTGCTCGGGATCGTCGAGAGAAACTGGCGGGCGTTTCGCTACCGTATGCTATTGACCGAAAATACGAAAACGCTGCTCACGACTGGAAATGGCAGTACCTGTTTCCGTCAAAACGATATGCCTATATTCGGCGCAACATGGGGAAACGGCGTCACCATATGCATGCATCAAGTCTGGCGCGTGCCGTTAAGAATGCGGTCGTCGAGACCGGAGTGGCAAAACGGGCAACCTGCCATACGTTTCGCCATTCGTTCGCCACTCACCTGTTGGAAAATGGCTATGACATTCGTACCGTGCAGGAATTATTAGGCCACGCGAATGTAAGCACGACGATGATCTACACTCACGTGCTTAAGCGAGGCGGAAATGCCGTTCGCAGTCCGTTCGACTCAATCTAGCAGCGTGTTGAGAAAGTCTCAGGCGAATGCGAGGCAAGGCGAGAACGGCCGAAAACGCGCAATGTACACGCAGTACATGAGAGCATTTTGAGGCTGCTTTTAACGCCGCACCGTACTGGCTGAGGCATTTTCAACATACTGCTAGCCAAGCTTTCTGATTCCCACTGCATCGCGAATCTGGTCCAGGTACGGAACTGATACCTCGCGAGCTTTCTCTGCACCTTTGATGAGGGTGCGTTCCACTTCCGCGGGATCGTCAATATATCGCTGGTATTCAGCCCGCGCGGGCTGAATGTGTTCGTTAATGTACTCGAACAACACCTGTTTCATTTCGCCCCAGGCGATTCCATCGGCATAGCGCTTTTCAATTTCCGCGACCTCGTCAGGTTGTGCGAACGCTTTGTAGATGTCGTAGAGCGTTGAATCGTTGATATCCTTCGGCTCGCCCGGCTCCAGGCTGTTTGTCTTGATCTTCATGATGAGTTTTCTCAGTCGCTTCTCATCGACAAACAGCGGGATCGTATTGTCGTAGCTCTTGCTCATCTTACGGCCATCGAGCCCGGCCAGCACGGCCGTGTCGTCGCCGATAACCGCCTCCGGTATAACGAGAATATCGCCATAGTGGTGATTGAAACGCTGCGCAATATCGCGCGTCATTTCCACGTGTTGTTTCTGGTCACGCCCGACAGGCACTTTGGTCGACTTGAACATTAGTATGTCGGCCGCCATCAGAATCGGATAACTGTACAACGCCATGTTGATACCCTTGTCCGGATCCTTACTGTGCCGTTCCACATTCGCCTGCACCTGCGCCTTGTACGAGTGCGCGCGATTCATCAGTCCCTTCGCCGTCATACAGGTCAGAATCCAGGTCAGCTGCGGAATTTCGGGAATATCGGACTGGCGATAGAACACCGCATTGTCGGTATCCAGACCAAGGGCCAACCAGGCAGCGGAGATCTCCAGAGACGAACGCGCAATCCGTTGCGGATCTTCCGCCTTCGCCAAAGCATGAAAATCCGCCAGAAAATAGTAGTTCTGCTTCGACTTGTCCTTGCTCGCCGCAATGCACGGTCGAATCGCGCCCACATAATTGCCGATGTGCGGCGTACCGGTGGTCGTGATCCCCGTCAGGTAAATTTCTTTCGTCATTTTCTTAGTATCCGGCGGCCTGGCCGTCCTTTCTGCTTTCTGATGCGCCGTAGTAGACACGCTGATCCTTGTCCCACTTGATCGCCTGGTACCCACCATAGCTGGTATTCCCGGTTGCGATAGTGTGGCCCATATTTCGAAGCTGGTCGCGAACTTCCTCACCAATTCCCGACTCCATGTACAACACGCCTCCGTTTTCCATCACCTGGTCCGTCGGCTGCGACGATCCCGTATGCCGTATGCGTGCTGCATCGCCCGCTTCCTGCAGGTTCATGCCAAAGTCGATCATGTTAATCAAAATCTGTGCATGCCCTTGTGGTTGTATCGAACCGCCCATGAAGCCGAAGCTCATCCACGGCTGACCGTCTTTCATCACGAACGCCGGAATTATGGTGTGAAACGGTCGTTTCCCCGGCTCGTATACGTTGGCATGACCGTCCTTCAGGCTGAACAATGCGCCACGATTCTGCAATCCGAATCCCAGATCGCCGGGTGTCATTCCGGACCCCATGCCACCGAAGTTGCTTTGGATAAGAGAGATCATGTTGCCGTCCCTGTCAGCAACGGTCATATAGATGGTATCACCGTGTTCAATCGCGGCGTCACCCGCAACCAGGGCGAGCGCAGCTTTTCCCGGTTCGATTAACCGGCGACGTTGCTCCGCGTATCGCTTCGAAATCAGCGACGTAACCGGGACCCGGGCAAAATCCATGTCTGCGTAATATTTCGCTCGATCTTCATACACCAGCTTCTTGGCTTCGACGAAAGTATGCACGTATTCCGCACTGCCGAACCCCATGGCGGCCAAATCATACCCTTCAAGGATGTTAAGCATTTGCAGCGCGGCAATGCCCTGGGTATTCGGTGGCAGCTCGTAAACGTCATATCCACGGTAGTTACTGGATACCGGGCTCACCCATTCCGATGTGTGTTCCGCCATGTCCTCGTAGCGAAGAAAACCGCTGTGTTCGATCATGTAGGCGTCGATCTTTCGAGCAATCTCTCCTGTGTAAAATGCATCGCGACCACCCGCCGCAATCTCGCGATAGGTGTTTGCCAATCGAGGGTTATGAAACACCTGGCCCTTTACCGGCGCCTCACCACCTGGCAGGAATGTCTCGGAAAACCCGGGAAACTCGCGACGGCTCTCGGCATTTGCAGCCCAGCCTGCGGCGATGACTTCTGAAACCGGAAAACCCTCTTCCGCATAGCCGATTGCCGGTGCGAGTATGTCGGCCACCGGCAAGCTGCCGTAGCGGGCATGCAATTCGAACCAGCCATCGACGGCACCCGGCACACTGACGGAGAGCGGTCCCAACTTGGGTATCTCAGACAACGGCAGTTGCCGCAAATGTTCGAGCGTCAGCGATTTAGGCGAACGGCCCGAGGCATTGAGCCCGGTAAGTTCTTTCTTGCTGGCATCCCACACGATCGCGAACAAATCACCGCCGATGCCGCTACCCGTGGGTTCTACCAGCCCAAGAACAGCATTGGCCGCAATCGCGGCATCGACCGCATTGCCCCCGGCTTTCAGAATATCCAGCGCCACCTGGGTCGCCAGCGGCTGACTGGTCGCCGCCATGCCATGCGGCGCAATGATCTCTGATCGCGTGGCAAACGGTGCGCCGGTCTGGCGCTCGTATCCCTGAGCGTTCGTCGAGCCGTTACTCATGGGTCGTGTCGCTGCCGATGCCTGTCAATTCACGCATTTCTGTTGGCCGTCCTGGAAAATAGCGAATGATGCCTAGATTGGGTGGGGATTGAAACCGAAATTGACTCCCGGCAGGCTACTCGCGGCATCCACCCACCTGAGGGTATGATATAGCCATGAGTACACAACAGTTTATTGACGATACCGTTCTCGACAGATCTTATCCCGCTCACGTGAACACACTCAAATCACGCCACGATCGGGCGCTTGAAAAAGCCGGTGGGAGCCATGTCGTGATTTTTTCGGGTGCACCGAAACCGAAATTTCTGGATGATTGTTTTTATCCCTTCCAGGCAAATCCGCATTTTGTGAGCTGGCTTCCGCTCACCACGATGCCGTACTGTTATCTCGTCTATACACCGGGGGAGAAACCACTACTCATTTATTACCAGGAGAAGGACTACTGGCACACGCCGCCGGCCAGTCCGGCAGGATTCTGGACCGCGTTTTATGACATTCGAATCGTCAATTCGGTCGAGGATGTCGCCGAGCTCCTGCCACGAAACAAAGACAAATGCATTCTAATTGGCGAAATTACGGACGATTCTCACGCCTTCGGCATCGAACGGATAAATCCGAACACGGCCGTTAATATCCTGCACTATGAGCGTGCGAGGAAAACGCCGTACGAACTTGAGTGCATGCGAGCGGCATCGCGTCGCGCCGTCGCCGGTCACCGCGCTGCCGAAGAGAGTTTTCGGGCCGGCTCGTCGGAGTTCGATATTCATCTCGCCTATTGCCGCGCGGTGGGCCAGACCGAGAGAGATCTTCCTTACGGGAATATCATCGCGCTCAATGAGAATGGTGCCGTGTTGCACTACCAGCATCAATCGCCGGTTGTTCACGAGGACAGTCGATCTTTTCTGATTGACGCCGGCGCAACTGTTTACGGCTACGCGTCGGATATCACGCGAGCGTATTCCTCCGAATCCAGTGAGTACCAGCAGCTCATTGACCGCATGGATTCGATGCAGCAGGAGATTGTCTCGGAGGTCAGGGCTGGCGTCGACTACGCAGCGCTACACCTCCGCACACACGAGAAACTAGCGGCGCTGCTGGTGGAGCTGGATCTTGCCCGCGGCTCGGTCGATGCGCTGATCGTAAACGGCGTTACGTCCGCTTTTTTCCCGCACGGACTCGGACATCTGCTGGGCATACAAGTGCACGACGTTGGCGGTTTCATGGCTGACGAGAGCGGCGCTGTAATCGATCGTCCTCCCGGACATTCCTTTCTGCGGCTGACACGGACGCTTGAAGAAGACCAGGTGGTAACAATTGAGCCGGGTTTGTACGTAATCGACATGCTGTTCGACAATCTTCGCGGAACGCCGGCTTATGCCATGCTGAATCAGGAACGGATTGACTGGTTACGACCGTATGGGGGAATCCGGATCGAGGACAATATCCGGGTTCTGGACGATGGAGCAGAGAATCTTACACGCGATGCTTTCGCCTCGTAGTATCAATCGCTGCCTGTAAGCTTCGCCGCTCGCATTGCTGCTTTTAGTTTTCTCTTCACGCGCCGGCCCTTTGCATTCAGCAATGGTTGCAGACGTTTTCCCAGCCAGGGAAATAAATAGGATATCGTCGTAAGAAGACCGCTGATTGGCGGCATCGATCGCTCGCGGCGGTCGTTAACACAGAGCTTCATTATCTCAACGGCAACGTCATCACCGCTACTCATTGGTTGTGAAAAAGTGATGTCGGCCACGGAGTCGATATTCGACATGATGAAGCCAGTGTCGATAGGCCCTGGCGAGACGGCCGCCACTTTGATTCCCGCTGCATCAAGTTCCTGGCCCAACGCGAACGTAAAGGCACGCAATCCGAACTTGCTGGCAGAGTACGTCGCCGCGGCCGGAATAGGCGCCCGCCCGGCAAGCGATGCAACGTTGATGATAGCGCCACCACCCGATTCCTTGATGTAGGGAATCGCCAGTCGGCTTAAGATGATTGGCGCCTTGAGATTCACATCGATCATCTTGCCAAGATCCTCGGCATCGAGGTTTTCGACCAGCCCTCGTTCATGGTAACCGGCATTGTTAATCAGCACGTGCACGCTACCGAATTCAAGCATCGCTTTTTTGAACAGGCTCGTGCATGCATCTGCGTCGGCGACGTCCATCCGCACTGCAAGCACCCTGGCTTGACCGGTCAGCTCTTCCGCGATTCGCTCAAGTGTTTTTCGCGTCCGGGCGACCAGTACAAGGTTAGCGCCGGCGGCTGCGAATCGACGGGCGGTTGCCGCGCCCACGCCTTCTGAACCGCCGGTGATGATGACGGTCTTTTCTTCGAAATTGTTGTTCATGCCAGCAGTCTACCAGCAGAGGTGGGGCCGGAGAAGTTGTCTGAAACTTACGGAATCACGACTATGCCGCTGCCTGGTCCGGGCTAGAGTCCGAAATAGCCTTTGATCTTTCTCCAAAAAGATGACTCCCAGCCGTAGACTTCCAATTGTTCAGGATCAAGAGTCGCGACCGGCATGGTGGTGGATGCTTTCATGTCTTCATTGGCAGCGTCTTCGGGACGCAACTCCAGTTGTTTGCGAACCTTGGCGCCCGACTCTGTCAGGCCATCGACTGCCAAGCTCAAATAGGGAAGCACGTCGTCGTCGACAATGTCATCGAAAAAGACGGCATCGGGATCGAACGCATCCTTGTCCAGGATGACGCAGTCGGTGAATGTCTGGTCGTTGCTGATAGCTCTGTTCTCCGCAATCGGTCCCTCACTCTAAGCTTCACAGCGTACCGACGATGTGAGGCTCCTCACAAGATACACACTTGGAAATATTCATCTGTTGTTTCAATAACTTAACAGTCAGCGGTATTTCATTTCCCGGCTCAGTGAGAGTCCGGATTGTGCGTCAAACAGGCTTTCGTACCGGCGCACCATCACTCAGCCGAACTTATGTAAAATTGTGTGGGACCCGAAAGGGCATCCGTTCCGTTCATCATTCCCTGCTAGACTCAGGCCCGTCAGATTATGGAACCACATGATGCGCCGCCGCCTACCCCCTTTCGCCGCCCTCCGTGCATTTGAAGCGGCCGGACGTCACAACAATTTCAAGAAGGCCGCTGAAGACATCGACTTGTCGGCATCGGCCGTCAGTCACCAGGTTCGTTCCCTTGAGGAGTATCTGGGCGTTCAGCTCTTCAATCGAGAAGGTGGCAAGCCCAAACTGACGAGTGCAGGCGCCATCTACCTTGAAAGCATTCAATCGATCCTGGACAAGCTTGAGGCCGCGACGAAGAATATCAGCGAGCGAAACAACCGCCAGTCGTTGGTGGTCAATCTCTTTCATTCTCTGGCTTCCTGCTGGCTGATTCCGCACTTGCCGATGTTTCAAAAAGAACACCCGGACGTCGATATCAAACTATTGAGCACTTATGAACCGATTGAGTTTACCTCCGGCGATGTTGACCTGGCCATTCGATATGGCGAGGGAAACTGGAGCGGATTGAAGAGCGACTTGCTGTTCCAGGATGAATTGAGCCTGGTCTGTAGTCCGGAAATTGCGGCCAGACTTCCGCCCCTTGAACGGGTGGCTGAGATTCGTGAATTCACGCAAATTCGCTGCAGCCTGGACCCATCGGAATGGCAAGACTGGTTTCAGCGAGTGCACGTTGAAATTCCGGAATTTAAAAACACTCTGGAACTGGACAGCCGGGCTCTGGCACTGGAGGCTGCGGCAAAAGGACTCGGCATCGCTATCGGTCGCATACCGTACGTCATTGACGATCTTGATTCCGGCCGACTCTGTGATCCCTACTCACTAAACCTCAGTTGCAAGCAGGGTTATTACCTTGTGTATCCCGAGCATCACTCAAACCATGCCAACGTTGCCTGTTTCAGGGAGTGGTTACTCGATGAGAGCAATGCCGCTCGACACTGAGCCAAGCGCTATTCCTCACACCAGGCCACCGCTTTTCCCCGACTCAACCTCGTAACGTTGTTCCGTCTGGATCGAATAGACACGTCTCCTGGACGATCGCGCCACAACTCTCCCCCATTACATTTATCTCTACGCGCGTTCCTGCCACAAGAAATTCCGGCTTGAGATAGGCCAGGGCAACGGATGTCGCGTAGGTGTGTGAGTATCCGCCAGACGTAACCACGCCAACGACTTCATCGTTGTTCAGCACCGGTTCGTTACCAATAGGGTCTGCATCGCGTGCGTCAACTTTTAGCGTGGCAATTTCCCATTTGTGTGGCTCGTCCCGCCTGCACTCCAGAGCATCTTTGCCGATAAAGTTCTTATCCCAATTGATGAAACCATCAAGATGCGCTTCAAACGGATCCGTATCGGCGGTAAGTTCCAGCCCCCAACGAGGGTAGCTCTTCTCGAGCCGAAGGCTGTCGAGCGCCCGCGACGCCACCATCGCGAGGCCATGGTCCTGACCGTTCTTCCAGATTTCACTGAATAGTTTTTCCTGCTGCTGAATCGGGAAATGGATCTCATAACCAAGATCGCCGGTGAAGCTCACGCGCATGACTTTGGCCGGGACGCCAGCCACTTCGATCTCTTTTACCCGGAAAAAAGGGAAACTTTCGGTCGAAAGATCTTCCTGGGTTAACGTTTGCAAGAGATTACGTGAATTTGGTCCGGCCAGGCCGTAGACCCCGAAGTCGGTCGCAACGGAACGATAACGAACATCGAAATCACCCTTGTGATCATCAAACCAGCGCATATGCATACGCTCTGCCCCGAAAGCACCAATGAGGTAAAAGGTGGTGTCATTCAGCTTCGCCGCCGTATAGTCACCGATGATGCCACCGCGCTCGTTGAGCATGGGTACGAGACCCATTCGACCCACCATTCCCGGAATACGGCCACAAAAAACGTGATTCAGAAAGGCCTCCGCATCGGGACCTTCGACCAGTAACTTGCCGTAGATGGAGAGATCCAGCAGGCCGACCCTTTCTCGCAGGGTTTTGCATTCATTGCCGACGTGCGCAAACCAGTTCGTCCGCCGAAAAGAATTGACGTCTTCTGCCTTGACGCCTTGCGGAGCAAACCACAACGGGCGCTCGTAGCCGTAGGTAAAACCCATGACGGCACCCATCCCGAGATAATTCTCATACATCGGCGTAGTCGCCAACGGTCGGCCCGCCGGGCGCTCTTCACCGGGATAGTGGATGGCGAAACGGTTTGCGTAGTTCTCCGTCACCTTTGCGTACGTGTATTCTTTTGTCGCAAAAGTTCCGAACCGCGCGTTGTCCATCACCGACAGGTCGCTGCCAGGATCACCTTCTACAATCCAGTCCGCAATCGCTCTCCCGATACCACCACCCTGACTGAAGCCGGCCATAATGCCAACCGCCAGGAACATACCACGCTGCCCTGGCACCGGCCCCAGCAGCGGCAGCCCGTCAGGCGAGAAAACCATCGGACCATTAACGATCCGCTTCAATCCCGCATTCGCAAAAGCGGGCATACGCTCCATCGCCGTTTCGAGATTTGGCATCATGCGCTCGACATCGTCAGCCAACAGCTCCATGCCGAAATCTTCCGGTGTGCCGTCCACCGCCCAGGGTCGCCCATCACGTTCGTAGGTTCCAACCAGCAATCCGCGCACTTCCTGGCGCATGTAAAACCCCTTGTCGTAATCGCGCGTCAGCGGCATTTCACTCGCAAGATTCAGCAGTTCAGGTACGTCTTCAGTAACAATGTACTGGTGCTCCATCGGCAAGAGCGGTAAATCCAGACCGGAAAGCGCACCGATTTCACGTGCCCAGAGTCCGCCGCAATTCACGACGAATTCCGCCTGAATG
This sequence comes from Gammaproteobacteria bacterium, assembly GCA_013151645.1. GTDB lineage: Bacteria > Pseudomonadota > Gammaproteobacteria > Steroidobacterales > Woeseiaceae > JAADHU01. Next base: position 10,200 of record JAADHU010000067.1, read on the forward strand.
TCTCCTTTGAGGGTGCGGACATCCCAGTTTCCGTCTGCGCGCTGTTGCAGGCCGGTCACCGCGGTCTGTCGGTAGATCTTCGCCCCTCCCTGTCGAGCGCCGATTGCTAACGCGTGAGGAACGCCCGCTGGATCGACGTGTCCGTCCAGTGGATCGTACATCCCCCCGTAAAGACCTTCCGTATTCACCAGTGGATTGAGTTTCCGGATATCCTCAAGACCCAACATCTCGAAATCAAACCCCATGTAACGACCACGGGCATGCTGAATCTTGAGTTCATCGAGTCGATCTTTGCTCGACGCCAAATAGACGCCACCCACTTCGTGAATACCGCAGGATTGCCCGGTTTCCTCTTCGAGTCTCTTGTACAGGTCCTGACTATAGGCTTGTAGTTTCGCGATATTGGGATTGCCATGCGCACGATGCATGGAGGCCGCAGCGTGCCAGGTTGATCCCGCAGTCAATTCACTACGTTCAATCAATACCACATCTTTCCAGCCTTTTTTGGTCAGGTGATACAGCACTGAACAGCCGATGATTCCGCCACCGATGACGACGACACGTGCCTGATTAAGCATAGACATTTCGGATTGAGTCCTTTCCTGCGCCGCATCGAATCAATCGACGCGGGCGTAATCTTCTTTTCTCTTGTTGACGAAGGCTTCGAGTTCCTCATCAATTGCCGGGTCGAGCGGCGGTGCTTCATATTCGGTCAGCAACCTCTTCCACATTTCGTTGGCTCTTTGTGCCGCATCTTTTGCACCGGCGTCGCGCCAGTTTTCGAAATTGCTCCAGTCCGAAACCAGTGGCCGATAGAAGGCATTTTCGTACCGCTCCATCGTGTGCTGGGTACCGAAAAAATGACCACCCGGACCCACTTCGCGAATGGCATCGAGCCCGATTTCTTCCTCGCTCACGTTAATGGGGTCCATCCAGCTGGCCAGCATCTGCAGCATTTCCGCATCCAGAATCAACTTCTCGAAGGAACCGACCAATCCGCCTTCGAGCCAGCCCGCACCCTGGTAAATGATGCTGACCTGAGCGGTTACGGCGCTCCAGAGACTCATCTGGGATTCATAGGCGGCCTGTGCGTCCGGAACACACGACGTACACCCATTCGACGAACGCCAGGGAAGATTGTAGCGGCGCGCCAGCTGACCAGTCGCTGCGGCGCCTTTCGCAAACTCCGGTGAGCCGAAGACGGGGGAACCAGACCGCATATCCACGGCCGAAGTAAACGATCCGTACACGTAGGGACAGCCCGCTCGGATCGCTTGCACGAATGCACACCCGGCAAGCGTTTCTGCATTCTGCAGAGTGAGTGCTCCGGAAATTGAAGCAGGCGTCATGGCACCTGCGAGCGTAAAGGGGGTAATGCAAATGACCTGGCCAACTTTCGCCAACTCGATAACACCCTGAGCGATTTCGCCGTCAAGAATAAGCGGCGTGTTCGTATTGGTATTGCAGTAGTAGACAGGGTTTTCTGCCAGCCCATCCGCATCTTTATTGTGCAGAATTTTTGCGAACTCCACTGCATCGCGTGCCCGATCCCGACCAATAAAGTTGGGCTTCCACGGTTTATCGAGATAACGCGCACAAGCAAGCGAGACATCAAGATGGCGCGTAAGCGGAGGCAGATCCGTTGGCTCGACTGACGGTCCGCCTTGCACGTGCAGAATGTTCAGCTTCTGCACCAGCTTGATGAACTTCACGGTGTCGTCATAACATCCGGCCCGACGTCCCTGGTCAAGATCGCCGGCGAACGGTGGACCCGCGACGGCGGCAAAAAGCATGTGTCCCTTACCCCCTTTCATCACCTTACCCGGATCCCGGCCATGCAACTCGAAAGTAGACGGCGCTTTACTGATCAGTTCCAGCAATCCGTCGCGATCAAGCCGCACTCGCCCGGTCTGCTCATCGACATCGAATCCTGCTCGCTTGAAGTATCCTCGAGCTTCGGCGTCCTGAATCTCGATCCCGATGTCTTCCAGAATGGTCAGTGACGAGTTGTGAATCAACTCGAGTTGTTCTTCCGACAGAACTTCAAACGGTTCGTAGGGATTGATCACCTGCCTGAACGGTGCCTGTTCGACCTTTGTTGATCGTACCCGTCTCGCACGTCTTGCCATTTTCAAACTTCCTCTAAACTAAACCGCAGCAACCGATTCGCATTGTCCACAGGGCAATCACCTCGCCGCTCGCCGCACCAATGACGGCCACTCCATGGACGAGTACTCCGCGCGTGCCCGAGGCTATGAGAATATTTTTGCAGTTTGCTATTCATTGAACCGTTAATGACATTAGATGTTTCGTCGCCGACGACTACGCCGACCGCGACCCGGTTCTTCCCCCTCCGCAGCAGGTTCCCGGTATTTTCTGATCCAGTTAGCACAGTGAGGATCATTTCCCATCATCACGTTGGCACCCAGAACCGCTTGCATGACCTCTGCATGCAGCGGACTGGTGATCGCCGATGTCATTCCGGCTGCAATCGCCATAGTTAGAAATGCACTGTTAATTCCATTTCGATTCGGCAAACCGAAACTCACGTTTGATGCGCCGCAGGTTGTATTGACCTTAAGTTCCTCGCGCAAACGACGTACCAGGTGCATTACCTGTTTACCGGAGGAGTTGATCGCGCCGATGGGCATAACCAGAGGATCAACGACTACATCGCAACGGGGAATGCCATAGTCGGCGGCCCTTTCGACAATCTTCTTCGCGACCTCGAAGCGAACATCAGGGTCCTCCGAAATGCCTGTTTCATCGTTTGAGATGGCGACGACGGCCGCCCCATGCTGCGCCACCAGTGGCAACACCTGCTCAAGCCGCTCCTCTTCTCCGGTTACCGAATTCACTAACGCCTTGCCTTCGTAGACCGACAAACCTGCTTCCAGGGCGGCCACGATTGACGAATCAATCGACAACGGCACATCAGTGGCCGCCTGAACGACCCGGATCGCTTCTGCCAGGATCGCCGGCTCATCAGCCAGCGGTATGCCTGCATTTACATCAAGCATCTGTGCACCGGCGGCAACCTGTGCGAGCGCGTCTGACTCCACACGACTGTAGTCGCCTTGCTTCATCTCTTCGGCAAGAATTTTCCGGCCCGTAGGGTTTATTCGCTCACCGATGATGACGAAGGGCAAGTCATAGCCAATGCGAACTTCCTTGCTGGCGGAACTGATCAGGGTCACGGTCATAGTTTCTTCTCCGGCGTGTTAGCGGCGCCAATTACCTTGCTTGTCTTGTCTACACAATTTAGGACGGTGCTCGCATTCTCCGGGACACGATCTCCCAGTACGCCGGAGCATTCAACGATTTCCGCCACTCGCTGTTCCTGACGAAATGCCATGACGTGCACGCCATGTACACCTTCAATTTCCCGAAGCATCGAAATCATATCGATACATATCCTGATGCCTTCCTGTTCCTGGTCGTCCGCCGACTTCAGCCGCCGTATGATGTCATTCGGAATATGGACCCCGGGAACGTTGCTACGAATCCACTCCGCTGATCGAGCCGATTTGAGTGGCCCAACTCCGGCCAGAAAAAATACTTTCTCGTGTGAACCGGCCTCTCGAACTGCCCTCATGTATTCTTTGAATAATTCAATATCGAAGCAGTACTGCGTCTGTACGAATTGCGCGCCAGCGGCGATCTTCTTCGCAAGCCGGAGGGGTCGATAATCGAGTGGTGGCGCAAACGGGTTTACCGCGGCGCCAAGAAAAATACGTGGTGGACTCGTGATTTTTCGACCACTGAGAAACTGTTCGTCATCGCGCATGCCACGCAACATAGTCAATGTGGACAAACTATCGAGATCGAAAACCGGCTTTGCTTCAGGGTGATCGCCTGACTCCACGCAATCACCCGTCAGACAGAGGATATTCGAAACTCCCATCGCGGATGCACCGAGAACATCGCCCTGGATAGCGATACGATTTCGGTCACGACACGATACTTGCATCACCATCGAGTAGCCGCGCCGCGTTAGCAAAGCGCACATTCCAACGCTGGACATATGACAGTTCGCACCGGAGCCGTCCGTCGCATTGAGAGCGTCCACGTAACCATCGAACAACGCTGCTCTCTCGTATACGTCGGCCGGATCCGCTGAGTCGGGCGGAGAAATCTCTGCTGTTACCGCAAAGTGTCCATCCCGGAGCACGCGCTCAAGCCTGCCCGACGAAAAGGACTCGCTATGAATTTTCAAAACTGCCGCTCGCCGTTGGGCCTTGCTGTGCAACCTTCTGCCGAATGTCCCGCAACCAGGCGGATGAACCTCTCAAGCGGTCGTCAACCGGCGGCTGTACAACTTGTATCGGGTATTCACCCTTATGCATGCGTTTGTTGCCTTCCCAGGCAAGTACCCACACGCAAGTCATGTCGGCGTTTACTTCGCACATTCCGTTGGCACGCACACCACCGCAGGGCCCGTTTCGAATGGACTTCGGGCAATTCATAGGACACGACAGTCCCGTGAATGACATGATGCATTGCCCACAGCTTTGGGAATCGAACAGGAAGCCTTTCGTCACTTTTTCTACTTTAACGAAGGGTTTATCCAGGCGCTCATAGCCAACTCGTTTCATTAGTGGATGTGCCATCTTTAAAACGACTTCAATGCCTTGGTAAATCACACTCAACCAACGTGCATTGCGTACGGACCACGATCGCATCGGATACACGGTTAGACGCTCCCTGAGCCGTGATTGCGGATCAGACTCAGCAATTGGTCATCTGAAAAATCGGCTTCTATACGGCAGGCCTCACGTTCTGCGATCTCCTGCAGATCAGCATCTGAATCGGCCGTCGACGATTCCCGCCGCCATTCCTCCAGGTAGGCGTTGCTGCTGCCTTTCCCGGCTCTCATGGCCGCGCGATCGATCGCTTTCTGAAATCGAGAACTCAGCAGCACTTTCTTGCGCGTGCGACCTCTTTGCACGATCACTTGAGAGGGAATATCACGCCAATAGATGAGTGTTTTCTTGACCATTTCCCTGCCCCTCCATCTGTATCCGGAGATTCGACTCCAGTGCCCCGTATCCGCAATGAATATGCTCGAATTCAAGCGCCAGATAATCTGCCGCATCTTTCGCCGCCTTGAGAAGCGCTTCATTCTTCGTTTGCGAGAGGAATACCAGGCGTCGGTAGTTGCCGAAATATGCATCCCGAAGTTCCGGATGTGTGTCGATTTTTAGCGGCCTGATCACCAGGCGCTGGAAATGATTTGCCAGGAAATCGGTGAGATAAAATGTGCCGGGCTCGGCGGCATTCAGCGCTGAAAAACGATCGCCACCGGCAAAAAAATGGTAACAATGCTCGCCCGGCAAGCGTTCGATACCCTCCTCCTCCAGTACCCGGTCGATGCCACCAGCGGTTCCACAATCGCCATAGGCGACGAAAATCTCCTCATATCGTTCTCTGTTCTGGCGGATTTTCGCGCGCAGACGATCGGCTATCAGCGCCGGTCGAAGGTGCAACCGTGCATCGATACATTGCATGTGCAGGTGATGCCAGCCATTCGAACGCTTCAGTGCATCGATCTCTTTCGCCAGCGCCCCACATGCGATAACCAGCACAGGCTTATGCACGAGCCGCGGCCCGTCGATCCTGCACCATCCTTGGTCCCATTTCGGCCGCCTGGGCCGCATCACGGCAATAACCGTCAGCACCGACGGCCGTACCGAATTCCTCAGTGAGCGGCGCACCACCAACAAGCACGATGTATTGGTCACGAATGCCCTTCGCGATCATTTCGTCAATCACTACTTTCATATAGGGCATCGTCGTCGTCAGTAACGCTGACATACCCAGGACGTCCGGTTTGTGTTCTTCAAGCGCGGCGAAATATTCCTCCACCGAGTTGTTGATGCCGATATCGATCACCTCGAATCCCGCGCCTTCCATCATCATCGCGACGAGGTTCTTGCCGATGTCGTGGATATCGCCTTTTACGGTTCCGATCACCATCTTGCCAACCGGCTCTACGCCGCTCTCTGCAAGCAGCGGCTTCAGAATCTCCATGCCACCTTTCATGGCATTGGCGGCCAGCAAGACTTCCGGAACGAATAGAATGCCGTCACGAAAATCGACACCCACTATTTGCATTCCACCGACCAATGCCTGGTTCAGCACAGTTTCAGCGGTCCAGCCACGGCCAAGAAGAAGGTTCGTGCCTTCTACAATCTCATCTTTCATGCCGTCGTAGAGATCGTCATGCATTTGCTCGACGAGTTCGTCGTCGGCTAGATCCGCAAGCACGATATCCTCGTCAACAAGATCATCGTTTCCATCAACTTCTGCATTCATTCAGTTACCCTCGACCACGTTTTTTGCATTGACCGCATCCTGATCTCGCTGACCATCCGCGTCGATCCTCGTCATTGTTTTATCCGCAAACCCGAGCGCTGCCGAGATAAACGGTGATACCAGACAGAAAATAGCGAACGGAGCATACGTCGTTGTTGCCACACCCAGCACGCCGGCGCAGTAGACGCCGTTTGTATTCCACGGGATTAGCGGTGCAGTAACAGTTCCCGCATCTTCGCAGGCCCGCGACAGATTTTTTGGATGCAGCCCGAATTTCCTGTACGAAGCAGCAAACATGCGAGCCGGGATAATTATCGCCATCGTTTGATTCGCAGCCGCACAATTTACGAAGATACAGGTACCAAGGGTTGCGGCGACCAGGCTCCCAATGCCACGAACACCCTTGATGACTGTTTGTGTCAGCGCCTGTAGCATGCCACTTGACTCCAGGATTCCGGCGAAGACCATGGCAGCAATCGCGATGAAATTGACGCCGAACATGCTGGTCATGCCGCCCCGATTGAGCAATCGGTCGATCATCGCGTTGTCGGTTTCAATGGTAAAACCTGTTGCAATGGTGTTCAGCGTGTACGAATAGACGCCCGTCAGCGTTACGTTTCCATCAAGCACTCTCTCAAGCAGAGCCCACTGAAAGACGGGCACGGCCACCACGCCGAGACCCGTGCCCAGAATCAACGCCGGCATCGCCGGCAGTCCCCTGGCGACCAGCGTGACCACCAATACGGGGGCGATCAGCAACCAGGGTGAGACGTTGAAATTCTCATCGAGAACCGACTGCACAAGTTTGATCTGGGCACCATCGAGTACACCGCTTTGATAGAACAGCCCCATCACAACGAATATCAGCAGCGAGATGATCATCGCGGGTCCGGAAGTGTAGAACATATGCCGAATGTGGGTGATAACGTCCGTCCCGACCATGGCGGGTGCGAGATTGGTTGTATCCGACATCGGTGACATTTTGTCGCCAAAGTAAGCACCGGATATGATCGATCCGGCCGTCATGCCGTCCGGTATTCCGAGCGTCGCGCCCATCGCCATCAGCGCCAGTCCAATCGTCCCGACGGTTGACCAACTGGACCCGGTGCAAATGGAAACGACGGCGCACATGACACAGGAAACGAACAAGAAGGCAGTCGGGTTAATGATCGCGAGGCCGTAGTAGATCAGCATCGGTACGATACCGGACATTATCCAGACGGAAATCAGTGCACCGACGACGAAGATGATCAGCAGCGCCGGCATCGCCAGATTGATGGAATGCAGAATTCCGACTTCGATTTCCTTATACGATTTCCCGACATGAAAAAAAGCGATCAGGCCAGCCAGAACCGCACAAATGATCAGCACGGTTTCCGTTGGTATGTAATCGTCACCTAAGCTCAGGTTCAGTAACATCAAGCCCATGAGTGCGACGATGGGAATGCTTGATATCAGGGCGGAGGGAAGCTTTTCAGAGCTTTCGTCAACGTTCGATTGACTCATTGTCCGTCCATCCCATCGTAGTTTGTAAAATCCGTTTGATTCATTTCGACGCTATCGTGTTGTCAAACAGCGTCGAAAATCAAATTCAAAAAGTCTTCCAGATCAAGATCCGTTTGATCGATTTTCGCCGCGTGCTGCTCAATTTCCCGTGCTCGAGACGCACCGATTACCGGTTCGGCGAAGAGGTGAAACTTGTCACTGATTTCCGCATCGGACAATGGGTCTTCCGGATCACCTCTCGGCGTGTATGCGTCCGACTGAAACTCACGTCCATCCTTCAGAATAAGTGTTACATCCGCCCAACGTTTTTCTGTGCTAATACGGGTGTAGTGCTCGTCATCGATGATTTCGGTTGCCCTGCTGATGCGCAATACTTCAGCGTCATCCAATATCGATTCGCTGAGTTCATTCGCGCCAATGCGGCCGCGCACGACCATGATGGCGAAAGGATAGGCGAGCGCGTAGGTCAATTCATCCAGGCTCTTCGGTTCATGCCCGGCCAGTCGCGTCGCGTAGTGAAAGGTCTTTATTCTTGCTCGTTCTATATCGTCACTGCAGATTTCATGCTCGCGCATAAGATCGCTCACCGCATCGATCGCCGGATGAGCCCAGCGACAGACCGGGTAGGCTTTGTAATGCGTATTTCTGACTTCCCAACGCTGGCCCAGATCGCTCCAGAAAGGCGCCGCACCGTCTCCCTCTGCCGTAATTGCAGGGGCGCCTGTAAAACCGAGTTTCGCCATATACGCGGCCGAAACGCCCGCGGGCGCTCCCCATCCGACGCCGTCACGAAGCATGGATGGGTGATCGATACAACGCATCATCTGGCTTCGCGGACCGTGATACTCAGCGATGCCCAGAGCATGTCGCAATTGCTCATCATCCAGGCCCAGAAGTCGTCCGACGGCTGCCGCAACGCCGACGGACGTCCATGCGCCGGAAGTGTGGTAGTCCGGGACAGTGGCATGCAACGTCAGACCGCTGCGGTAACTCACCTCGTACCCGATCACCAATGCCAGTAGCAGATCTCGACCCGACACCGGCTTCCCCTCGCGCCGCAAGTCGTCAACAACGGCCAGCACAGAGGGCAGTACGGCGGAACCGGCGTGTCCCTTAACCCGCGAATAGCCGTCATGCGCGTCGATAGAATCAATCGTGAATGCTCCGGCCATTGCCGCACCCATCGGACTGACAACCTGACCGCTGAAGAACATGCGAGAGGCCGGCGTACTGCTTCCAGCCGGCATATGCTGGCAGGCGAACTCCCGAACGATGCGACTCAGTTGCGTCGTAGTGCCGATAGCGGCCACACCAATCGTATCCAGCAAACTGCGGCGCATGACCGCCAGCACGTCGTCAGGAATATCTTCGTAACGCAATCTCAGAGCAAAGTCGCCGATGGATTTAGCCATTACTCACCTCGCCAATAAATCGTGGGACATATTCGCGGACTCGTTGGTCAGGGTATTAGGCAAGATCGTTACACGCTGTTTCAATACGATCACAGGCTTGCTCCAATACGTCCATTGAAGACGCATAGGAGATTCGGATGTGTGGATCGAACTGGAACGCGCCGCCGGGAATAACGGCGACTCCGCAGGTTTGCAGGAGATATCGGGCAAAGTCGGTACTGTTTTCCAGCGGCCGACCGTCGGCCGATTTCCTGCCGACGATACCGCGGCAAGATGGATACAGGTAAAATGCGCCTTCCGGGGTATGGCAGTCCAGGCCCGGCACGCTGTTCAAACGGGAGATCAGGTAGTCACGCCGTTCCTGATATATTCGAGCCCAGTCCCGCAAGAACTCCTGCGGACCATTCAACGCCGCAATTGCGGCGGCCTGCCCCATGGCACTGGCACAACCGGTCGCCTGTGACAGTACTTTGACCAACGCTCGAATCAGACGATCGGGACCCGCCGCATAACCGATTCGCCATCCGGTCATTGCATACGCTTTGGATACACCATTGAGGGTAACGGTTCGGTCATATAAGCGTGGTTCAACCTGAGCTGGATTCGCATGGACAAAACCATCGAACACAATGTGCTCATAAATATCATCCGCGAGTACCCAGACTTTCGGGTAGCGGAGCAACACATCGGTTAGCGCCTGCATCTCGGCCGTGTCATAGGCGGCCCCGGTAGGATTGCTCGGCGAATTGAGCATGACGAGACGTGTGTTTTCGGTAATTGCGGCGTCCAGATCGATCGGATCAAGCTTGAAACCGTTCTCTTGCCGGCCGCGCACATACACGGGCTTCGCCCTCAGCAGCTGTATCATGCCAGGATACGACGTCCAGCAAGGTGTCGGCACGATCACTTCATCGCCGGCATCCAGTAATGCCAGCAAGGTGTGAAACAACATCGGTTTCACGCCGCAATCAACGACGATCTGATTAACACTGAAATCCAGGTCGTTGTCTCGCTTGAACTTGGCACTAATCGCCTGCTTCAAGCCGTCTGTACCCTCGCACGACGTGTAGCGGGTAACGTTTGACTGAATCGCCTCAATACCCGCCTGTTTAATGTGCGCTGGTGTACAGAAATCAGGCTCACCGACACTCAGGTCGATGATCTCCCTGCCCTCCGCCTTCAATTGACCCGCCAGCGAAAACACCTCTTGTATGGCGGAAGGCTCAAAATGCTCCAGGACCTTATTGAGTTGCGGCATGAGTTCATTCGATTCTGCTGCAAGCATTGGCTTATTGACCCAGTTCGCTGAGTGGCGGCATGTTGTAACAAATTGACTCTGGATCGATTTGCAATTCAAGCAGCGCCATATTGTCGGACGCCTGCGCGCGGGCGAACGCCGGTGAAAAATCGTCTGTTCGGACCACCTTTTCTGCATAGGCACCGAAAGATTTGGCGTACATCACAAAATCCGGATTCTTGAGTTCGGTGCCACTGATCCGGCCAGGATGCCGGCTTTGCTGGTGCATGCGAATCGTGCCGTACATATTATTGTTGATCACCAGAATGATGGGCTTGCCGCCGTACTGGGCCGCTGTTGCCATTTCCTGGCCGTTCATCAGGAAGTCGCCGTCCCCCGTAAAGCAGATCACCTGGCGGTCGGGGCAGGTCAAACTGGCGGCGACCGCAGCGGGAATGCCGAAACCCATCGCGCCGCTGATCGGCGACAGACAGGTCCCACAACCACTGTATTGAAATATCTTGTTCGGCCAATCTGCAAAGTTTCCAGCGCCGGTGGTAACGATGGTATTTCGCGGTAAAACCTCCCGCAGGTGTGCCATTACCAGCCCCATGTCCAGGTCACCGGGTTGTCGAGTTGCTACCAGGGAATCCAGGTAACCCTGGCGTGCCACGTCACGCCAATCTGACCAGGCCTCGCAGGAAGCGAAGCTCATTTCAGCAAGGGCATAGGCCATCTCACAGACGCCTGAATTAATCATCAGGTCCGCCTTGTATACGCGGCCCAGCTCTTCCGCTCCGGGGTATACGTGGATGAGTTTCTGACGCAGCAACGGTGGCTGCAAGCTTTTGTAGTTGCTGCTTGTACCTGCAGTCAGACGTGCGCCAAGTGATACCAGCAAATCGCATTCGTCGAGTGCGCGAGATACGCTCGAAATGTTTCCCCAGGCTACGTCCCCGGCATAACATTCATGGTGATTATCAAACACGTCCTGACGTCGAAAAGCAGCCACGACCGGCAGATTGTTCCTGAGCGCGAATGATTCGAACACCCGTCTGGCCTCATCCGTCCAGACAGAGCCGCCGAGCAGGAAAAGCGGTCGCTTTGCCGCGCCCAGCATTTCACGAAATTGTGCCAGGTTGGCCGTTCCTGCATGTGCCTGGACCGGCTTCGCGGCATCCAGAAGCGGCGCATCCGTCGATTCCAAAAGCACGTCCTCGGGCAACACCACGACCACCGGTCCGGGTCGACCTGACAACGCGGTTTGAAAGGCCCGGTTGATATATTCCGACAGTCGGTCGGCCTCGCCAACCTGCATGACCAACTTCGACATTTCACTGTACATGTGGCGGTAATCGATTTCCTGAAAAGCCTCCCGATCCACACTGCTTCGCGGTACCTGCCCAACCAGCAAAATCATCGGCGCAGAGTCCTGGTACGCCGTGTGTACACCGACGGACGCGTTTGCGGCGCCAGGCCCTCGCGTGACGAAACATATACCCGGTTTTCCGGTTAGACGGGCATAGGCCCCCGCCATGAAGCTTGCTCCACCCTCCTGGCGACAGGTTATATATTCAATCGCAGAGTCCGGCTCGGACAGCGCATCCAATGCCTCAAGATAGCTTTCGCCGGGCACACCGAACACGGTTCGGACCCCGTTTTCTTCAAGTGCCTCAATAAGAAGCTTGCCACCGGTTCTAATCGCCATTAGCAGAAACTCTTCCCGATTCCTTATCCGTCAATTAGGCATGAAATCATCAATTCTATACGACAACAAGTCGCACCCGCACCTGTAGCACGGCCATCGTGATCTTCCAACGGGCAGAGCGTACGCATAGGTCATAGCATTGTTGGCCGTAACCGGGAAATCATCAAATGAATTCTTTTTCGTCCAGTTGAATACGATTTGTTGCGCGCACAAAAAAGGGCCAGAGTCATTTCCTGTGGAAATCACTCTGGCCCCGGTTTGCGGAGAAAATTATGATCGCTGACTATTCTTCCGTATCGGCCTCTGCCGGGCCATCGACCAGTTGTACGATCGCCATCGGTGCCGCATCGCCAGCACGCGGTCCGATTTTCAGGATGCGCAGATAACCGCCCGGACGTTCTTTGAAGCGCGGGCCCAATTCGCTGAACAATTTGCCAACCACTTCTTTGTCGCGCAGGCGGCTAAATGCCAGGCGCCGATTTGCAACGCCGTCCACTTTAGCCAACGTAATAAGCGGTTCAACCACACGACGCAATTCTTTTGCTTTCGGTACCGTGGTCTTTATCGTTTCGTGGCGCATCAGTGATGCAGCCATGTTGCGAAACATTGCTTTGCGATGAGAACTATTGCGGCCCAGTTTACGGCCGGATTTCTTGTGACGCATGACTATTGCTCTTCGTTAGACGATTTCGTGTTCCGGACGCAGACTGGCGGGTGGCCAGTTTTCCAGACGCATACCAAGACCGAGTCCATGACCTTCCAGTACTTCCTTGATTTCAGTCAACGACTTCCGTCCAAGGTTAGGCGTGCGCAACAATTCAACTTCCGTACGCTGCACAAGATCGCCAATGTACATGATGTTTTCAGCTTTCAGACAGTTCGCTGAGCGAACAGTCAGCTCCAGTTCATCGACCGGTCGCAGCAGAATTGGGTCAACCTGACTCTCGGCTGCCGCTCCCGCGCCGTCTTCCTGACCTTGCAGATCGACGAAAACTGACAACTGATCCTTGAGGATACTGCCCGCGCGACGGATAGCTTCTTCCGGATCGATCGTGCCATTGGTCTCAATATCGATAATCAATTTGTCCAGGTCCGTACGCTGTTCGACACGAGCCGACTCAACGTCGTACGTAACGCGGTGCACCGGACTGAAAGACGCATCAAGTTGCAAACGACCAATCGGCCCGGCCTGCTCCTCAAATGACGGTTGTTGCGTAGCCGGGCGATAACCACGTCCGCGCTCGACTTTCAGAATCATATTGAGCTGGCCGTCCTTGGTGAGAGTAGCCAGAACGATATCCGGATTCATAATCTCGACGTCATGATCGAGTTGAATATCAGCGCCCGTTACCGTTCCAGGTCCTTTCTTGGAAACGCGCAACTCCGCTGTTTCCCGCGTGTGCATGCGCACGGCGACCTGCTTGAGGTTCAACAAGATATCGACGACATCTTCCTGAACACCTTCAATACTGGTGTATTCGTGCAATACGCCTTCGATCTCCGCCTCAACAATGGCCGCTCCCGGCATCGATGACAACAGAATTCGGCGCAAGGCATTGCCGAGGGTGTGGCCGTAGCCACGTTCGAAAGGTTCGATCGTAACTTTGGCATGCAAATCGTCAACCGGCGCTACTTTAACAACGCGGGGCTTCAGAAATTCGTTTACAGATTCCTGCATGGGTATAAACCCTCCTGGCTATTTCGAGTACAACTCGACGACGAAGTTTTCATTGATGTCGGGCAGGATATCCTGTCGATCCGGCAACGATTTGAAAACACCCGCCATCTTCTTCGCATCCACTTCTACCCACTCGGGCAAACCGACCTGACCGGCGATTTCCAGAGCGCTTTGGATTCGAAGCTGCTTTTTAGCTTTTTCGCGAATGCCGACGGCGTCGCCCGCACTCACCTGCGCCGAAGGAATATTGACCACCTTGCCATTCACTTCGATGCCTTTATGACTGACCAACTGACGAGCCTCTGCACGAGTGCACGCGAACCCCATTCGGTACACGACATTGTCCAAACGTCCTTCGAGAAGACGCAGGAGGTTTTCACCCGTCGAGCCCTTTAGCTGGGCAGCCTTTTTATAATAGTTACGAAACTGACGCTCCAGTACTCCGTACATACGACGCAGCTTTTGCTTTTCACGAAGCTGAATTCCGTAATCCGACAACCGCGGACGACGTTGTGGAGCACCACCAGGAGGTACATCCAGTTTGCACTTCGATTCGAGAGGCCGTACGCCACTCTTCAAAAACAGGTCCGTACCTTCACGGCGGGACAGTTTACATTTTGGTCCAAGATATCTTGCCATTACTCTGCCTCTACACCCGGCGCTTTTTCGGTGGACGACAACCGTTGTGAGGAATCGGTGTTACATCCTCAATATTCTGAATACGGAAACCCAATGCGTTCAATGCACGAACCGCGGATTCTCTGCCGGGGCCCGGTCCACGAACGCGAACATCTACATTTACAACACCAAATTCCTGCGCAGCCTTGCCTGCCTTGTCGGAGGCAACCTGGGCCGCAAACGGCGTTGATTTACGAGAACCACGAAACCCACAGCCGCCGGCTGTCGCCCACGACAAGGTATTGCCCTGGCGATCGGTGATCGTGATGATCGTATTATTGAAGGACGCATGAATGTGGGCAATTGCGTCCACGACATGCTTTTTAACCTTCTTGCGTTTTGTCTCTGCCATAACTTGCTTCTTTCTCAATCGCGGCCGAAACCGCTTCAGTATTCACTGGTTGCGCTGTGGGCGGATGCATTGTCGATCAAAAATCGAGAATGCCCCTCTCGCCAGCGCAGGAGTTTATCTCTTGATCGGGCGTCTCGGTCCCTTTCGGGTTCGGGCATTTGTCCGTGTGCGTTGCCCGCGCATTGGCAATCCACGTCGATGCCGGATACCGCGATAACAACCCAGATCCATCAAGCGCTTGATGTTCATCGAAGTCTCTCGCCGCAAATCACCTTCGACGACAAAGTTTGCAACCGCCGTTCGCAAATTCGCAACTTCCGGTTCAGCCAGATCTCTGACCTTGGTTTCCGGTGCGATACCTGCTGCTCCACAAATCTGCTTCGCGCGACTATTGCCGATTCCGTAAATAGCCGTCAGTGCAATCACGACGTGCTTGTTTACCGGTATATTTATGCCTGATATTCGAGCCACTAAACTTTACCTTTTCCTTTAGCCCTGACGCTGCTTATGGCGAGCGTCGGTACAGATCACTCGCACAACACCTTTGCGACGAACGATCTTGCAGTTTCTACACATTCTCTTTACTGATGCTCTCACTTTCATGAGCCTTCTCCACTAGTCGCTGACGAATCAGCGAAGCTGTCCACTTCGGCCGTAGTTGCGCAAATTCGCTTTTTGCATCATGCCTTCGTACTGCTGACTCATCGCGTGAGCCTGCATCTGCTGCATAAAGTCCATCGTCACAACTACCAAAATCAATAACGAGGTTCCACCGAAATTGAACGGAATACTGGGGTAAAACATGCGGAATATTTCCGGCAACAGACAGACGGCGGCGATATAGAGCGCACCCCAGAATGTCAGTCGCGTCAATACCTTATCGATGTATTCCGCGGTGTGTGCTCCCGGCCGAATACCCGGCACGAAGGCACCCGATCGCTTCAGGTTGTCCGCCGTCTCCTTTGAGTTGAAGACCAGTGCGGTATAGAAGAAGCAAAAGAATATGATCATTGTGCCGTACAAAATGACGTACACAGGTTGTCCCGGCCCGAGATTTGCGCCGATCGTCTGCAACAGACTCTGAGCGGCGTTCGGCTCCGCTGCCTGTCCGAAAAACTGTGCGATGGTGGCCGGGAACATCAGGATACTCGAAGCGAAAATTGGCGGGATGACTCCCGACATATTGATCTTGAACGGCAAGTGCGTGCTCTGCGCCGCATACATCTTGCGCCCCTGCTGTCGCCTCGCATAATTGACTGTAATCCGTCGTTGCGCGCGCTCCATGTAGACAACGAAGGTCGTCGCCGCGATGCTGCCGATCAACAACAGGATTGCCGTCGCCGACGACATCTCACCATTGCGCACCAGTTCCGCAGTACCCGCGACTGCCGCCGGCAAGCCCGCAACAATTCCGGCCAGAATAATCATCGAGATTCCGTTACCAATGCCGCGTTCTGTAATCTGTTCGCCCAGCCACATCAGGAACATGGTGCCCGTCACCAGCGTAATACAGGCCGTAATCAGGAACGTCGGCCCCGGATTGACCACAACGCCCGCCTGGCTTTGCAGCCACGATGCGGCGGCGATTGACTGGAATAGCGACAGCATCACCGTGCCGAATCGCGTGTACTGTGTAATTTTTCGTTTCCCCGACTCGCCTTCTTTACGCAACTGCTGCAACGAAGGAACGATCATGCTCGCCATCTGCATGATAATCGAGGCAGAAATGTACGGCATGATGCCGAGCGCGAAAATACCAAAACGCGACAACGCGCCACCGGAGAACAAGTTGAACAGCGCAAGCATATTGCCGGCTTGCTGATCGAAAAACGAGGCCAGCGCCGCCGGGTCGACGCCCGGTACCGGAATAAACGTGCCCGCACGGAAAACAATGAGCGCACCCACTAAAAACGCAATGCGTTTTCTGAGTTCGCCCAGCTTGCTCGCCGCTTTCGCTGCGTCTGCCGGATTTTTACCTGGCTTCTTGGCCATGCTGATTCCTGGGTCTTCCTGCCTGTTACTCTTCGACGCTTCCGCCTGCTGCCTCAATCGCAACACGCGCGCCCTTGGTTACCGCCAGGCCCTTGAGCTTGACAGCCTTGTCGAGCGTACCCGACAAAATGACTTTGACCTTCGATACCTTTGCCGGTACCAGGTGAGCCTTTTTCAATACTTCCAGATCGATCACGTCTGCAGTCGGCAGTGCGAGCTCATGCAAACGAAGCTCCGCGCTATTCGCTGCCATACGCGAATTGAAGCCGACTTTCGGCAATCGACGCTGCAGTGGCATCTGGCCACCTTCAAAACCGACCTTGTGATAACCACCGGAACGGGCGTGCTGCCCCTTCTGACCGCGACCACAGGTTTTGCCCTGACCAGCCGAGTGTCCTCGCCCTCGTCGCTTGGCGACACTTTTTGCGCCTTTACCCGGCGATAATGTATTCAGACGCATGTCAAACTTCCTCTACCGAGACGAGATACGACACTTTGTTGATCATGCCGCGATTCTCAGGCGTATCCACTACGGTTACGCTCTGGCGAATTTTTTTCAAACCCAAACCCGCAACACAGGCACGGTGCGTTTTTAGCCGACCAAAACGGCTTTTTAGGAGCGTTACTTTCAACATCTTCTGCGTTGCCATCGTTCTAATTCTCTATTAACACTCTGGCCCGATCAGGCCAGAATTTCCTTAATCTTCTTGCCACGTTTCGCGGCGATCTGCCGCGGCGAATGAATCTGATCGAGCGCCGAAATAGTTGCGCGTACGACGTTGATCGGATTTCGCGATCCGTAACTCTTCGCAAGGACGTTGCGAACACCGGCACATTCGAAGACCGCGCGCATGGCGCCGCCTGCAATAATTCCGGTACCTTCAGAGGCCGGCTGCATGTACACATAAGTCGCACCATGACGACCCTTTTTCGCGTATTGCAGCGTGTCATTCGTCAGGTGAACCTTGATCATGTTATTGCGTGCCGCCTGCATCGCTTTCTGAATGGCGATCGGCACTTCGCGTGCCTTGCCATAGCCGAATCCAACCCGCCCGTTGCCATCACCAACAACAGTCAAGGCAGTAAAGCCGAACTGACGCCCACCCTTTACGACCTTCGCTACACGATTGACAGTGACCAACTTCTCCAGAAAGTCGTCTGTGTTCGGTCCTCGTTCCATTCTTGCCATAACTTGATCCTGGTCGTCCCACTACGGGATACCTAGTAATTCCTGCTTAAAATTTCAAACCCGCTTCACGAGCGGCATCGGCCAGCGCCATAACGCGACCGTGATAACGAAAACCCGATCGATCGAACGCGACGGTATCGATTCCTGCTGCTTTCGCTTTTTCGGCGATTCTCGCACCGACAATCGCAGCCGCGGCAATGTTTCCCGTGCACTTGGTGCCCTTGCGAACGTCTTTTTCAACGGTCGACGCAGACGCCATAACCGTGCCGCCATCCGGCCCGATGATTTGTGCATAAATGTGCCGTGGCGTGCGATGAACGCTAAGGCGATTCACAGCCAGCTCTGAGATCTTTGCGCGTACCTTTCTGGCGCGGCGCAAGCGATTTTGTTTCTTATCCAGTTTCATTATCGTCTCGAATAAATAATTAACGCACTACGCGCAGATTTATTTCTTCTTCGCTTCCTTCATAACAACGTGTTCACCGGCATATCGCACACCTTTGCCTTTATAAGGCTCCGGCGGGCGAAAGCGTCGAATATCGGCGGCTACGCCACCTACTCGCTGCTTGTCTGTGCCGCTGACAACGATTTCGGTCTGACTGGGCGTCTCAACAGTAATGCCCTCAGGTACGTCAAAGACGACCGGGTGTGAGAAGCCGAGCGTCAAATTGAGCGTCCTGCCCTGTGCCTGGGCCCGATAGCCAACCCCAACCAGTTCCAGCTTTTTCTCGAATCCTGCCGTAATGCCACGCACCATATTCGCAAGCAGTGCTCGCGTCGTACCCGCCATTGCGGTTGAAAAACGTGAGCCTGAACGCGCCTTGACAGAAAGCATATTTTCTTCCTGCGAAAGCTCAATCTCTGAATTCAAATCCAGCGATAACGTGCCTTTCGGCCCCTTCATGGTCACCGTCGACCCGCTCAGGCTGTAATCCACACCCTTAACGATTTCAACAGGTTCTTTTGCAACTCTGGACATAATTGTGTCTCGTTCGATAGGAATTCAATGCATCAGGAAACGACGCAAAGAACCTCACCACCAATACCCTTCTCTCTTGCTTGCCGATCACTCATGACGCCCGCTGACGTCGAAACGATGGCAACACCCAGTCCACCCAAAACCTTGGGCATGTCTTCTTTGCCCCGATAAATTCGCAGGCCCGGTTTGCTTACACGATCGATCTTTTCAATCACCGGCAAACCTTCAAAATACTTGAGTTCAATCGTAAGTTCGCTTTTCACTTCGCCGCTTTCGGTCGAGAAATCCGTAATGTATCCCTCTTCCTTCAGCACCTTCGCCAGCGCAACCTTAGCGCCCGATGAAGGCATCGAAACGTTTACCTTGTTCGCTCGCTGTCCATTACGTATGCGTGTCAGCATGTCAGCGATTGGGTCAGTCATACTCATAATTCTTCTCCGCCTACCAGCTTGCCTTCGTCAGCCCCGGAATTTCACCGTTCATCGCAGCTTCCCGAAGTTTGTTACGGCCAAGGCCGAACTTGCTATAAACGCCGTGTGGGCGGCCCGTGATCGAACAGCGGTTTCGCTGACGAGACGGACTGGCATCGCGCGGCATCGCGTTAAGCTTCTCCTGCGCAACCGCCCGATCGTCGTCGCTGGTATTTATGTTGTGAATAGTCGCTTTCAGTGCCGCGCGTCGCGTGGCGTATCGTTTCACTAACTTCGTACGCTTGGTCTCTCGCGCAATCATCGACTTCTTAGCCATAATTCAGTTCTCTACTTCTTCTTAAAGGGGAAGCTGAACGCTTCCAGAAGCGCCCGGCCTTCATCCGCATTGCGAGCCGTGGTCGAAATGGTGATATCCATGCCGCGAATCGTATCAATATCGTCGTAATTGATTTCCGGGAAGATAATTTGCTCGGTAACACCCATGCTGTAATTGCCCTGGCGATCGAAGGATTTCGGATTCAGACCGCGAAAGTCGCGAATACGCGGAATAGCAATCGTCACGAGCCGATCGAGAAATTCATACATCCGTTCACGCCGCAAAGTCACTTTGCAACCGATCGGATAGCCGTCACGAATCTTGAAACCGGCAACAGACTTTCTGGCCAGCGTCTTGACGGGTTTTTGTCCGGCAATCTGCTGCATATCCTTCAACGCATGATCCAGTACCTTTTTATCGGCCACAGCCTCACCCACACCCATATTCAGCGTGATCTTTGTGATGCGCGGTACCTGCATCGTGTTTTCCAGACCCAGTTTTTTCTGAATCTGCTCACACAATTCGGCGCGATATTTTTCCTGCAATCTAGCCATTTCTTAACCCTGATTCTGTCGGTGGCGATACCTGCTCAATTCAACGAGCGCTCTCGACACTGCATATTCCTCTATAACTCTATATGTCGACCGTTTCGCCGTTCGACCGAAAAATCCGTTCTTTCGCACCATCTTCAGAGACACGAAAACCAACGCGATCACCCTTCTTGGTCTTCGGATTGAAAATCAACACATTCGAAATGTCGATTGGCATCGCCTTGTCGATGATTCCGCCCTCAATACCTGCATTGGGGTTCGGTTTCGTGTGCTTCTTTGCAATATTGATGCCTTCCACCAGGACGCGCTGATCGTCAAAGATCTGCAGGACAGTGCCTCGTCGACCCTTGTCCTTGCCCGTGGTGACGATCACTTCATCGCCTTGTTTAATCTTATTCATCTTGACTACCGTTCTACCTGCCGCCTAAAGAACTTCAGGCGCCAACGAAATAATTTTCATGAACTGATTGGTTCGCAGCTCACGCGTTACTGGTCCGAAAATACGGGTCCCGATTGGCTCAAGTCGTGCATTCAACAAGACAGCAGCATTGCCGTCAAAGCGAATCAGCGAGCCGTCTTTTCGCCGTACACCCTTGCGGGTCCTCACGACGACGGCACTGTAAATCTCGCCCTTTTTAACCTTGCCGCGCGGAATGGCGTCCTTGACGCTGACCTTGATCACATCACCCACAGCGGCATAACGACGCTTCGAGCCGCCGAGTACCTTTATGCACTGCACGCGTCTCGCACCCGAATTATCGGCCGCATCAAGAACTGTTTGCATTTGAATCATGGTTCTTTTCCGTCAATCAAGTTTTATTTCGCATTCAGGCCCGACACCTAACTTCCCGCCGAGCGCTCGATGATGTTCACTACTGTCCAGGACTTGTTCTTCGAGATTGGTCGGCATTCGCTGATAGCGACGCGATCACCCTCGTTGCATTCGTTGTTGGCATCATGCGCCATAACCCTGGACGTACGGCGAATGTACTTTCCATACATCGGATGCTTGATCAACCGCTCGATCGCGACCGATACCGACTTGTCCATTTTATTGCTGACGACACGACCAACGACGGTGCGTTGGCTTTTCTCATCAGTTGCTACAACTTCTTCGCTCATTTGCTTGCTTCCTGTCGCCCGAGCTCATTCATGATGGTCTTGACCCTCGCAATGTTCCTGCGGACCCGACTTTGCTCACTGTTCCTGGTCAACTCACCGGTCGCCTGCTGCATGCGCAAATTAAACTGCTCGCGCCGCAGAACCACCAATTCCTCGTCCAGCTCTTGCCTGGATTTCGATCGCAGATCACTCGCTTTCATCACATCACCTGTCGCGCAACAAACGCGGTCTGAAACGGCAGCTTGGCGGCAGCCAGTCTAAATGCCTCACGCGCCACCTCTTCGGTCACGCCTTCCATCTCATACAACATACGCCCAGGCTGAACCTGGCAAACCCAGTACTCGACATTACCCTTGCCCTTGCCCTGGCGAACCTCCAAAGGCTTTTTCGAAATCGGCTTGTCCGGAAAGACACGAATCCAGATCTTGCCACCGCGTTTGATGTAACGCGTCATCGCGCGACGAGCCGCCTCAATCTGGCGTGCAGTCAGCCGACCGCGCCCGATTGCTTTCAGACCGAATTCTCCGAATGACACCGAACTGCCACGATGCGCGAGGCCGCGATTGCGACCTTTCATCTGCTTCCGAAATTTAGTTCTCTTGGGCTGTAACATCTCTCTTGTCCTTTAACGCGCGCCGGTCGCCGTTTCCTTGGAATCGGCTGCTGCCACGTCGGGCCTGTCAAATACTTCACCCTTGAATATCCAGACCTTTACGCCAATGATTCCGTAAGTCGTATTTGCCTCAGCCAGACCGTAGTCGATATCGGCGCGCAGTGTATGCAGCGGAACACGACCTTCGTGATACCACTCTGATCGGGCGATTTCCGCGCCATTCAGACGCCCGCCGACCTTCACCTTGATACCTTCAGCACCAACACGCATCGTATTGGTTACGGCACGTTTCATCGCACGCCGAAACATAACGCGACGCTCGAGCTGCTGTGCGATGCCCTCTGCAACCAGTTGCGCGTCAAGTTCCGGCTTACGTACTTCAGAAATATTGATGCGTACGTCGCCGATAGGCATATTCAGTTGTTTCGCGACGCCGGCTCGGAGCTTCTCGATATCTTCGCCCTTCTTGCCGATGACGATTCCGGGGCGGGCTGTCATTATTGTGATATTGGCCTTTTTTGCCGGCCGCTCGATATCGATACGACTTACTGATGCATCCTTCAGCTTTTTCTTGATGTAGGTGCGCACCAGGAAATCACCGTGTATGAATCCCGGAAATGCTTTCGAATTTGCATACCACTTGGACGACCAGTCCTTGACAATGCCTAAACGAATACCGATTGGATGTACTTTCTGACCCATATTTTTCTCTTTACTCGTCGCCTACGCGAATTGTAATGTGGCTGTTCCGTTTGATAATCCGAGTGCCCCGGCCCTTCGCCCGTGCACGATGACGGCCCAAAGTCGGTGCAATGTTTACCTCGACAGTGGATACCTTCAGTTCATCGATATCCGCGCCGTGATTGTGCTCGGCGTTGGCAATCGCCGACTCGAGTACCTTTTTTACGATCTGTGCACTTTTCTTCGGCGTAAAACTCAGCGCTCTAAGTGCGTCGTCGACTTTCTTGCCGCGAATTTCGTCGGCCATAAGGCGAACCTTCTGCGGCGAAATTCTTGCGTATCGTAGTGTTGCTGCAACCTGCATGATGACTCCTTAAGCTCTAGGTCTTCCGGCCACCGGAATGACCTCTGAACGTGCGGGTTACCGCGAACTCACCAAGCTTCTGGCCGACCATATTTTCAGATATCAGAACGGGCACGTGCTGACGACCGTTATGGATAGCGATCGTTAATCCAACCATATTCGGCAACACCATTGAACGACGCGACCACGTCTTAATGGGCCGTCGGTCATTTTTTGCTGCCGACGCTGCAACCTTTTTTGCAAGGTGCGAGTCTACAAACGGGCCTTTCCTGACTGAACGTGGCACTACCAGTTCCTCTCTTTGATGTCTTTACGCATTAAGTGCATAACGACGTTAACTATTTGCGCTTCTTGCGGCGACGAACAATCATATTGTCCGTACGCTTGTTGGAACGCGTTTTGTATCCCTTGGTCGGCGTGCCCCACGGGCTTACCGGGTGACGACCGCCCGAGGTACGACCTTCGCCACCACCGTGCGGATGATCAACCGGATTCATCGCAACACCGCGCACGGTTGGGCGAACGCCTCTCCAGCGCGTCGCACCGGCCTTGCCCAGCTTGCGCAGGTTATGTTCGCCGTGACCGACCTCGCCGATTGTGGCGCGACAATTGGTGTGAATCTTGCGCATTTCGCCCGAACGCAGTCGAACGGTAACGTAGACACCTTCCCGCGCTGCGAGCTGGGCCACGCCTCCGGCAGACCGCACCAGTTGCCCGCCCTTGCCAGGCTTCATTTCAATATTGTGAATCAGTGTGCCGACCGGAATGCTACGCAACGGCATTGCGTTGCCCGGCTTGATCGCTACATCGTCTCCGCTTACAACGGCTGCACCCGCTGCAACGCCTTTCGGCGCGAGAATGTAACGGCGCTCACCATCGGCGTATTTGATCAACGCCAGATGTGCACTACGATTCGGGTCGTACTCAAGTCTCTCAACAACACCTGGCACGCCGTCTTTATCACGCTTGAAATCGACCAGACGATAGCGCTGCTTGTGCCCGCCACCTTGATGGCGAACCGTTATGCGTCCCGTGTTATTTCGGCCACCGGACTTCGACTTTTTAGCGATCAACCCACTAAAAGGCTTGCCTTTGTGCAATCCCGGCGTTTTGACCGCGACCTGGAATCGGCGGCCGGCGGAAGTCGGTTTGGATTTGTGTAATGACATATTCTCTTACCGTATTCTCTGGCCGTTAGTCCGTGCCAAGAAAGTCGATCCGACTATCCGGAGCGAGCTTCACGTAGGCTTTCTTCCAATTGACACGACGGCCTTTCGTCTGCCCGTGGCGTTTGACCTTGCCCTTGCAGTTAACCACCGTGACTGCGTCGACCTTGACTTCGAAAAGTAACTCTACGGCCTGACGAATCTCTTTTTTATCTGCATCCGTACGTACCTTGAAAACAATTTGATTGTTTTCTTCGGCGACGACGGTGCTCTTTTCCGACATGTGCGGGCCGTAAAGCACCGTCATTAGTCGTTCCTGGCGGGCAGCGATACTCATGAAAGACGCTCCTCAATCAGCTTTAACGCCGGCAATGTGATCAGCACTTTCTCGAATCGCATCAGCACAACAGGGTCAATCGAACCCGCATCGCAAATGCCGACATTGGGCAGGTTGCGCGCCGACAAGAAAACTTTTTCGTCGAATGCTTCGTTAACAATCAATACATTATCAACGCCGTTTGATTTCAGCAGCGCCGCCATCTCTTTGGTCTTTGGCGCCTTCAATTCAATCGACTCGGTGACAACCAGGCGGTCCTGACGAACCAGCTCGGAGAACAACGATCGCAGCGCGGCGCGGTACATCTTACGATTAACCTTCTGGCTAAAATCGCGTGGTCGAGCAGCGAACGTGCGGCCACCGCCCACCCATATCGGGCTGCGAATCGTACCTGCACGTGCGCGACCAGTGCCTTTCTGCCGCCAGGGCTTTGCCCCGCCGCCACGAACCTGCGAGCGATTTTTCTGCGCTTTAGTACCGGCACGACCGCCGGCAAGAAACGCAGATACCACCTGATGAATCAGCGGCTCGTTAAATTTTACGTCGAAGGCGCTGTCTGCGACATCAACCGATCCGGAACCCTGCATCTTCAATTTCATGATGCGGCTCTCTTGTTGCGATATTTCACGGCCGGCTGAACCACTACGCGACTGCCTTTGTGTCCCGGCACCGCACCCTTGATCAATAACAGGTTGCGGTCTGTATCGACGCGCACGACTTCGAGGTTTTGCGCCGTTCGACGCACGTTGCCCATATGGCCGGACATTTTCTTACCCTTGAAGACACGACCTGGCGTCTGGTTCTGGCCGATTGAGCCAGGCGCACGATGCGCCAGTGAGTTGCCGTGGGTGGCATCCTGCATATGGAAATTCCATCGCTTGATGACACCGGCAAATCCCTTACCGATCGTGGTGCCAATGACGTCCACTTTCTGACCTTCCGCGAATATATCGACCTTGAATTCACCGCCCAGTTCGAATTCGCTGTCATCGCTATCGTCGAGACGAAACTCGCACATAAGGTCGCCAGCTTCCACCTTCGCCGCCGCAAAATGGCCGGCCGCAGGTTTGCTCACGCGGGACGCTTTCTTGCTGCCAGCAGAAACCTGCAGCGCACGATAGCCGTCGTTCTCCACGGTCTTTACCTGTGTGATCAGGTTTGGTTGTGCCTCAATCACGGTGACTGGAATCGAAATTCCGTCTTCCGTAAAGACACGTGTCATGCCGCATTTGCGGCCAACAAGACCCATTGTCATCTCATAAACCTCTCACCGACTTCGATTGGCCGATGCAAAAAATTTCGGTTTTCTCTATCTGTCAATATTCTTCACTTCGACTTCGATTGGCCGAAGCTGTCTTTTCATGACCTGAATGACGAATCATCCAAACACACGAAAGGGCCAGCTATCGCCTGCAACCCGTTTATTGGGTTCCGTTGCTTTAGAGCTGACCCTAATCCGGCCTCTAGACCGGCTTTCCAGGATTTGCCGAGCCGCCTTCGATTTCCCAGCAGCCAAACATTTAGCGCCACAGAGCAATGCTCTGTAATGCCAATTTCAGGTCACGGCCGACTCCCGGTCCGGCCAAGCCCTGTCGAGCCCGCTATTATAGCGCTCGTTTTACGCCCCGCAAGCCTAAATCGGTGGTTTGACGGTCTTTTTTCGTTTTTCTTTGCCGTGTACATGGCGATTCGGGCGTTTACGCCGAGAACGGCGATATTGCGTGCGTCGAGCCTCGCGGGTCGCGCCTCAGGAGACGCTCCTAACAGGGGCGCGAACAAGATTGTAGCAGCGTCTCCTGAAGCGCAACCGATCTGAATGCCTAGTTCAGTTTGATCTGAACGTCGACGCCGGCCGGCAGCTCCAGCTTCATCAGTGCATCGACCGTTTTGTCCGTCGGGTCGATGATATCCATCAGTCGCTTGTGGGTCCGAATTTCGTACTGGTCTCGCGCGTCTTTATTGACGTGCGGTGAAATCAGGATCGTAAAACGTTCCTTGCGCATGGGTAAGGGAATGGGGCCCTTGACGGTCGCGCCGGTGCGCTTCGCCGTGTCGACGATTTCCCGGGCGGAATTGTCAATCAACCGATGATCAAATGCCTTCAGCCGGATGCGGATATTCTGGTTTGTAGCCACGTTATTTCCTAAGTTTGTCTAAATGTTTAGTGCGGAGATCCAAGTTTTCATCGCCGCGCGTTTTATCAGGAACTGCAAAGTCTGGTCCGGGACACCGAAATGCCCATCATTCGTTGCGTTCCACCTGTTTTGATATTGCCCTGTCTTTACTCGATGATCTTCGCCACGACACCGGCGCCAACGGTACGGCCACCCTCACGAATCGCGAAGCGCAAGCCCTCTTCCATCGCAATCGGTGCAATCAGCTCAACCTTCATCTGCACGTTATCGCCCGGCATCACCATCTCGGTGCCCTCCGGCAACTCACAAGCGCCCGTTACGTCCGTCGTACGGAAGTAAAACTGCGGTCGGTAGCCCTTGAAAAACGGCGTATGTCGACCACCCTCTTCCTTCGTCAAAATGTAGATCTCCGCCTCAAACTTCGTGTGCGGCGTGATCGTTCCCGGCTTCGCCAGTACCTGACCGCGCTCAACGTCTTCGCGCTTCGTGCCACGCAACAATACACCCACGTTGTCGCCCGCCAGACCTTCGTCCAGCAGCTTGCGGAACATCTCAACACCCGTACACGTGCTCTTGGTCGTATCCCGAATGCCGACAATCTCTATCTCGTCGCCCACTTTCACGATGCCGCGATCAATTCGTCCGGTGACCACTGTGCCACGCCCTGAAATCGAGAACACGTCCTCTACCGGCATCAAGAAATCACCGTCTACCGCACGTTCCGGCACCGGTATGTAACTGTCCATCTCTTCAACCAGCTTCAGAATCGACGGCACACCAATATCGGACTCGTCACCCTCAAATGCCTTCAGTGCTGAACCCGTCACTATCGGCGTGTCGTCACCCGGGAATTCGTAGGTCGACAGCAGATCGCGAACTTCCATCTCAACCAGTTCCAGCAACTCATCGTCGTCAACCTGGTCGGCCTTGTTCAGGTACACCACAATGTACGGTACGCCTACCTGACGGGCCAGAAGTATGTGCTCGCGCGTCTGCGGCATCGGGCCGTCGGCCGCACTCACCACCAGAATCGCGCCGTCCATCTGCGCCGCTCCCGTGATCATGTTCTTCACGTAGTCAGCATGTCCCGGACAATCAACGTGCGCGTAATGACGATTGTCACTCTCGTACTCAACGTGCGCCGTTGCAATCGTGATGCCGCGTTCCCGCTCTTCGGGTGCGTTATCAATCTGATCGTAGCCGCGTACTTCGCCGCCGTGCTTCTCAGCCATCACTTTCGTCAGCGCTGCCGTCAAGGTCGTCTTGCCGTGGTCCACGTGACCAATCGTGCCGACATTTACGTGGGGCTTTGTACGTTCAAATTTTTCTTTAGACATG
>JAADHU010000025.1 GCA_013151645.1 Gammaproteobacteria bacterium
ATTCCCGGAATAACCATGCGTGATCTGGGCAAAAACCCCTGCGGGATAGTAACGTTTAGTCACGAAAAAAAGCAGGCTGCCGATATTAAAGTGGAGCTTCTGAAACGAAATATCTTGGTTACGGTCTCCAGGCCCAATGGCACGCGTTTGGATTCGGTAAGAAGAAACCTTCCCGATTTGGTTCGTGCATCACCTCACTATTTCAACAGCGAAAAAGAGATTAATGATTTCATAGAAGCGGTATCGCAGATAGCGATCGCCAGCTGACCAATTTTTAAAGACACAAAAAACAAGATGGGTTGCTCTAGCCTACAATGCGCGGGCTCAATTGAACGGGTTCGCATTACCGGATTGAGCGATCCACCTGGGAAATCCCGAGTTAAATCGTTGAGTTCCCCGGAACACTCAATATGGCTGCTGAAAACTTAACAGCACCTGAGTGACAATGCGGCATGAAAAGTCGTTCAACGCTGTACAAACGCCACCGATTCCCGTCCGGGATCATTCAATATGTTGTACCCCAAGGGCAGGTTTCGCGCTCTGGCTGTATCATCGCTTCAATCTGAGCGATCGCGACATCGAGGATCTCATGGCCGAGCGCGGAATCGCAACCAGCTACGAGTCAATCCGGTTTTGGTGTATCAAATTCGGGCCGAAGTATGCGAAGCGACTTCGGCGCCGGCAGCAGGGCTACGGTGATACTTTCCGACGCTCACTGGTACCACCGTCACTGGAATGGAGGCGTGGATCAATACGACCTCGGTAGGCATCTTGCGTCCGATGTTGAAGGTGCCTGGAGGAAAAACTATGGTGAATGAAGATTCAAGAATTGGTAATACACGATGATGACGTGGTTCTTATTGATCGCCGCTACAGTGGTGGTGGGGTTTTGTTGTTTTCGCCTTCTGAGCGGCAGGGCGGCTATAGTAATGGCAGCGTTGTTGCCATGGTGCATATTCTTAATACTTAACCTGACCGCGGAATACTATTCGACCGACAAAGAAGTTATGTCTGGAAGTTGGCTGGGTTTTCAAATCACCCTTGGCTCGTTCTTTGCGGCTCTTGGCGTGCTCAGCGGCTGGCTAATCAATCGGGATAAGCGGAAATCACCACACCATACGTCGGAGCAATGATGCGGATCAGATTGAGAGTATAGGAATCCGGTTTCGGACATCAACATCCGCAATGCCTCACGTTTGCCCGTTCGAGGTGATAGCCTAATCTCATACTCACCGTCGAAACCGGCAATGAGTCCCGGCTTCAAAGCACTGAGCGAGCGAGATTGGAACGCCGGGAATCAGGCGACGAGCCGAAATCGACCGGCCAAACAGAAGGAGAGACCATGCGCCAGGTTAAGAAAGCCCAAGACTTCGCCCATCTTCACAAACCGGGGACACCTCTGGTGCTCTACAATATATGGGACGCCGGCGGTGCTAAAGCGGTCGCCGAGGCCGGAGGCAAGGCAATTGCGACGGGAAGCTGGTCGGTTGCCGCAGCCCACGGCTATCCTGATGGCCAGGCGATCCCGATGGAGCTGGTCCTGCAGATCGTCTCCAGGATCGCTAAATCAGTGGACCTTCCGGTCACATTGGATTTCGAAGGAGGGTATGCGGAAGCACCGGATGAAGTTGCCGCGAACGTCAGACACGTCATCAGTGCTGGTGTAGTCGGCATCAACTTCGAAGACCAGATTGTTGGAGGGACCGGTCTCTATTCGTCAAAAACCCAGCGCGATAGAATCGGCGCGCTTCGTCAGGCGGCACAAGCGGTGGACGTTCCGCTTTTCATAAACGCGAGAACGGATCTTTTCCTGGAAGAATCGGACCGCAGCAAGCATGAAGGCCTTATGGACGAAGCTAAGGACCGTGCCGCAGCCTATGCGGAGGCAGGAGCGAACGGTTTCTTTGTTCCAGGACTCGTCGATCCGCATCTTGTCGGAGGGATCTGTGAAGCGATAGCCCTGCCGATCAACGCTATGGTGATGGACGGCGCTCCGTCCGTGCCTGAGTTAGCTTCCCTTGGTGTTGCGCGAATCAGCTATGGGCCCCGACCCTATTTCGAAGCAATGAGAGGCCTCACCGATCGGTATCGGGAAGTCTCCGGCCACCGGTGACGTAGCAGGGTGCAGAGGTAAGGGTTTTAACCTGATATCGCGGACGCATCAACAAAGTACCGGACTGAGGACAAGACCGCACGCATCCGCTTTCTTACCTCTGTTCGCCGATAAAATCAGGTACACCAAGATTTTCGATTAACCTGCTGGTTTCGAGATGGACGAGGCTGACGTTGCTGTCACGTACAGTCGGTAGCTGGTAGCGAACTGGGCAGCACCGATTTTCATCTCTTGTCCTCGTTTGATGCATGGATTTCAACAATCCGAAAGATGACTTTACAAGCTTGGCCTTACCCCGTCGCTGTCTTTTGCCGGGTCGGGTGCAGCAGCCGTATCAGTGCATAACTTGCAACCACACCGATCAGGGCGAATGCTGACAGGAACCAGAAGAAATGCTGGTGTCCCGCAATTCCGGGCGATCGATCAATCAGTATGCCGGCGACGTATGCCACGAAGATGTCGGGCGTGTAGCCCACCACCGAGACAAATCCTACGGCCGTGCCGGTCAAGGCAACCGGCACCCTGGCCTCCTCGAACAACGCGTAGTACAGGCCCCTGAGCCCGAAGAAGGCAGTGGCGCCAACCAGGGTATTGCCGAACAATATCCAGACGGCGCCCGAAATTGGCGTTGTAGCGGCGAAAAACAGATCCGACGCCAGCAACACGACGAACGTGAGCAAAGTAATTCGCGACACATTGAAGCGGTCACCGAGCAAGCCAGCGCCGAGAGCACCAATGGGTCGCATCCATGAGGCAATCGTGACGATCCGCGCTGCTTCAACCTCATCAAGGCCATACGCTTCCACAGCGAACAACGAAAAATTGTCGAACCCCTTGTAGGCCACATACGCGCAGACAATTATCACCGCCTGTAACCACACGGCAGGAATGCGCAGCACATTACCAACATGAACCCACACGCTTTCCGTATGCGGCTTCCACTCTTTGAGTTCGGGCTCGCCCGAGGGATGACCATCAGTCAACACAAACCAGACGAACGCGCCGGCAAATACCGTCACGGCCGTGTAGCCATAGATAATCAGCCGTAGTGCCGCTTCCTTCTCTGCAAAGGTGGCCTCACCGTAGCCCTCGGGAAACGCGAAGCTGAACATCATTACGCCTACCGACGCCAGCCCTGCCGCAAGAATGCCGCGGCCGCCATCGAGCAGACCGTAGGCGCGTCCCTGTTCGACGTGACCACCCCAATCCCGGGTCGCACGTATCAGTGCAGCCCAGAACAGCATGATCGTGGTGATTCCGAAAAACCCCCAGAGCAGCAACGCGCCACGATAGTCCGGGAATGTCGCCATATAGAGCCCACCGGCCGCCGTCATCCACAACGATGTTGCGAGTAGTTTGCGCGCTGAAAAACGGTCCGCGATGGGACCGCCGGGGAAATAGGCCAGCATCGCCATGATGCCGTAAATACCCTGCGCCGCACCGAGCTCGGTCGCTGAGATCGAGAACACCTCGAGAACCGTGGGTCGAAAGAAACGCGCCACATGAAACGGCAACGCAAACACGGCCTCTCCCGCCAGAATGAGGCCCAACATGTACATGAAACGATGCGATTTCCGGGATAGGTTGGAAATGGTCTTGTGCTCCCCTAGGCCGTTCTGATTTCTTCTTACGGGCAGTCGGACATATTACATCCTGGCCCCGACCAGAGTCTGACAGATGTTAGTTGCTCGGCTCCAGCATGGGTTCTTCCCGTCCCAGAGTTTCCTTTCGCTTCGTGCTATACGCTTGATTTCCGCCGAGCACTACCGATTGTCCAGGCAGCGCACCTTTGTGTCCTGGAAATGTGTGGCGGCTCCATAAATCCAACGCACACGGAAAATTTCACGAGCCGAGAAGCCAATTTGTCAGTACCGTTATTTGGATATGATCGACCGCTCACCCGTTTCGGGATCGATAATCAGCAACGCTCCAGTACTGTCGAGCGCGAAGATTCGATTGGCGGGTGTCACTTCGATCGCGTTAGGAACAAAAAACGGGGCACCAGTGCTGGCAGTGCCCAGCGGAAACGCTTCACCGCGCACCAGGTCGATACGAGCGTAAGGGATATCAGCGTTGCCGCCAACCGGTGTGTATAGACTGTCACCGTCTGTACTGAGGCTCATTTGGGGCGTCAGGAAACCGGGTGTTGTTGTTTCACCAAACGGCGGTTCAACGGCGGTAAGATCCGCCAACATCGTCAGATCAAAAGTCGCCAGGTCCAAAGCATAGATTGCCGGGACGATTGTTGAATTAAACGACAATGGCGCGACGTTCAATAGCAGCCGGTTTGCTACCGAGTCCAATACCAGGGAGCGTAACTGGCTTTGATCGATAGTTGCGCTCAGATCGGCTATGAGGTCACGCTGACCGGTGGCGAGATCAACGCGAAATATACGTCGACTAAAACGATCCGAGAGGTAGACTGCACTATTCGGCGAGTCGACCGCAATACCCGAGATCTGATCGGGCAGCGGCCCGACGCCGACGTTCGGGCCTGATAACTCACGGACTTCGCCGTTTGCCAGATCAATTTCGATCACCGTTTGGCTAAACAAATCTGAAATCCATGCGCGCATGCCATCTTGCGAGAGCGCCATGCCACTCGGGAGGAAAAAGCTCGGCGGTGCCGGAAACGGTGCGGGCTCTTGCAAGTCTGCAAGATGTTGACGGGTTCCGGTTTTCGGGTCGATCGCGATAACCCGCAGATCGGCGATCGCGATGAAACGTTCTGATGCGGAATCGTAACGCCCTGCCAGCATCGGTCCAGGTGGTACACCGCCGCCCGTCTGTGAGCTCGCCTCGATCGACTGAATTCCCGTCGTCAGGTCAATGCTGCGCAAATCCCCCGGAAGCTGCGATACCGACCATAGCTTGTCATTGCCGATGCTCAATCCGCTGAACGATGCCGGCAGGGTCGTTGTGACTGGTGGTGGATGCAAAAGGCCGCTCGTCTGCGCTATCGGGTCTAACGAAAACACCGCACCCGAGGCACCGAGTACAAGAAGGCGCGACGCGGCATTGTCATAGTCGATGCCGACGGTCGGCGTCACGAAATTGCCAAAATCCAGAAAAACCGGTTCCGAGTCGCCCGTATTTGCGGCGATTCTGGTTACACCAATTGTTGAAAAATTGATCGTATATATGGAATTGGTCGACGCCACGAAAACACCATCTGTCGGGCCGCCCGCCGCGATGCCAAACAGAGGCAGCGGTTTGATGGTTGTCGCTAGAATTGGTGGCGCTGCTGAGAGGTCAGCGACATAGAGATCTCCGAAAAATCCAATCGCGAACAACCGATTCAGTTGCCTGTCCTGAGCGATCGTCGAAATCGGCCCGGATCCACTCGGTAACAATATGTGCTCACTCCGGTCACCAGTGATTGAATCTACCCTTTGGATACCACGAAAACCGGATACCAGGATTGCGCCGTCGCCATCCAGGGCAAGGTGCCTGGCAAAGCTTAAGTTCGGTCCCGTGCCAACTCCGGGTGCGCTCAGGATTTCGAGCTCGTTAGTCGCCAAATCGAAAGACAGCAATTGCCTGGGATCCAGAATCAATACGCGATTGTTAGTCGAATCGAACAGTGCTCCAGTCGGGTTGGATAATATGGGTGATGATTGAATGTCTGCCAACGCTATTTCTGTAGTAGTACCATTTTTCTCAATCAACTCCACAATCAGGCTATTGGCACCGGCAATGAGGGGAACATCGGTCGCCCGCCAGTTCCCTGAACTGTCTAGCTGGGCGGCAGTTTCGACAATCCCGTTCTTGATCGTGACGGAATTCAAGCGGCTGGCATCAGCCCGTCCAACGACCGAAACCTGGTCGGCATCGGTCAAGCTCCTGTCGCCTGGATAAATGAGATCAAACGTAATCGGAGGCGGAGTCGGGGCTGGCAACACGTTGGGCCCGCCACTTTCGCCGCCGCCACTACAACTCGCTGCCAGCATGCCAAGCAGCAGTACTACTACTGAACTACCAAAGACATTTCTGGAATAGACAATCGTGCGCTTGAGTTTTTCGATCACCATAGTCACGATTTACACCGCCGCAGCTTCCGTAGGCTAGTCAACGGAGGATTCCGCATAAACGATTGCGATGCAAGCGCATTTAGTCATATGTCAAATAATGCTGAATGGCTGTTTTGCTTTTTAAGCCAGTTGTGCCGCCCAATTCCTCGTTCATGTCGATTTAGTTCGATCGTTTTCCGGCGCTAACGAGCAGGGGCTCGCTGATCCCGGCAGGCTGCAATAATCAGGGCCGTCAAACCTCGATCTGACTGGCCGGCACGATTCGGCCGTCAAGAAGATTGACGATCCGGTGAGCGCGTTCAGCTCGGCGAATGCGTCACCATCAGAACCGTTGCCCCTTGTTCGTTCAATGTACCGAGCATATTCATAACCTCTTCTCCGTTTTTCGTGTCGAGATTTCCGGTCGGCTCGTCGGCGAGGATCAGCCTGGGGTCACCGACCACCGCACGCGCCACCGCAACGCGCTGTTGTTGGCCGCCCGAAAGCTGTTCGGGTCTGTGCTTCGCCCGCGCGCTCAGGTCGACCAGTTCGAGGGCTTCGCGTACAAGGTTCTTGCGCTGAGGTTTGGAGACTTTCTGATAGTGCAGAGGAAGTTCTACGTTCTCGTAGACATTGAGTTCGTCGATGAGATTAAAACTTTGAAAGATGAAACCGACGCTGCCTTTTCGAAGATGCGCCAAACGCGTCGTCGAAAAATCGGAAATATCCTGATCCGCAAAAAAAAACCTGCCGTCGCTCGGTGTATCGATGAGACCGACTATATTCAATAGCGTGGACTTACCGCAGCCAGAAGGCCCCATTACTGCAACAAACTCACCCCGATTGATGACCAGGTCGATGCTGTCGAGCGCCGTTGTCTCTAGTTCCGCCGTTCGGTAGCGTTTGCTGACTTTGGCCAGTCTGATCAGTGGTCCTTCATCGCTCATGAATTCGTCCTCAATTTCATGTCGTATTCGCGCTCAACCGGACGCGGTCGTAATCCACGAAGTTCTTGTAACCCGATGTAATAACGCGGTCGCCATCGCGCAGTCCTTCGATGACTTCTATACCGTCAGGATTGCGACGTCCGAAGCGCACGTTACGGCGTTCTGCGAAAGCACCCTGTGAATCGACCAAAAATACCCACACTCCGCCGGTGTCCTCGTAGAACGCACCGTTTTCAAGCACTAACGTATCGGCTGGCTGACCGATCTCAAGGCGCATGCGTACGGTTTGCCCGCGGCGAATCAGTTCGGGTGATGAGGCGCGAAACATTAAGTCGATTTCAAGTTGTCGATTGCGAATGTCGGGATAGACCTTGGTAATTTCCAGTTCGTATGAATGGCCATCAATTTCCAGAGATGCCATTTGACCGATGGTTACTCGGGATAAATAGAACTCATCGACAAAAGCAGAAACCTTGAATTCATTGAGGCCGTCGATCTGCCCGATTCGTTGACCCGGTGATTTCGACTCGCCCACGTTAGCGTCCAGCGAAGTGAGCTGCCCCGAGATTGACGCGACGATCATCAGGTTGTCCAGGTTCTCGCGCGCAATTGCCAGATTCCTGTTCATTGCCAATATTGCTTCACGCAAGGTGTCAACTTGCGTGGACTGGAACGCCTCGTCCACTCGCTGCGCGTCGAGCAAGGCAACCCGCAGTGCGCGTTGGTACTTAAGGTCTGCCGCGAGATCGTCGATTTCTGATTGCGCGGTCGCACCGGACGCGCGTAATGACCGTTTTTCAGTCAGATGTCGGGATAGACGATCAATCTGATAGTCAGATTCGATCAGGTCACGCTGATGCCGCAGGCGATTCTGTTCCAATGCCAGGCTTGTAACACTCAGGTTGTTTAGTTGTTCCGTCAGCTGAGCTTCGCGGCCGATGACTTCGAGTTGAAGATTGGTGTTTTTGAGTTCTACGAGCGGCTCGCCTGCCGTCACGGTCTCGCCGGCTTCCACATGCACGGCCGTGACCTGGCCGCCTTCGATAGCATCAAGATAGACCGAGGTGCGTGGCACGATGTTGCCTGTCACGGGTATGTACTCACGAAATGTGCCGTAACTGACTTCCGAAATGGTGACCCGATTGGCCCCGATCATCAGTGTTCTAGGGCTGCCAAATCGAGAATAACCATAGGCCGCGATGGCGATGAGCAGCAGCACGCCGGCTCCCGTCGCGACCCGTAGTGGCGTGATTAGCGGCGCGACGATCGCTCGATCCATGGTCGATAGAACAACTCCATCGCTGCATTCCTCGCGTGGCTGGCCGGGCTTGAGGTTTATTATGGGCATGCAGTATTACTGTATTACCTAGACAATACAGTAATACTGCAATACACTGATCACTGTCAAGCACATCATCTTCAATTTGGGAGCGCCGCCACGCGATGACCGAGCAGGTACCAACATGGGACGACGAACGGCCGATCTATCGTCAACTGATGGAAGAGATCATTGGTCGAATCATCAGCCAGACCTACCGCGAGGGAGAAATGTTACCGTCCGTCCGCCAACTCGCGAGCGATTTTCTGGTCAATCCGCTGACTGCCGCGCGGGCTTATCGCGAACTTGAGGAATACACGGAGACCCGTCGCGGGATCGGTGTCATCGTCAAAGCCGGTGTTCGCGAAGTTCTTATGAATCGTGAACGAAAGAAGTTCTTGCGCGAGGAATGGCCGGCGATACGCGAGCGTATTGGGGCGCTCGAAATCGATACAGACGAATTGTTCCGATCCTGAATCGGAAAGTCACTGCCGACTATTGACCCGCATGTCGTGGCTTTCCTGCAAAATGACTCTGCGAGCCCTGTACCGCGACAAACTGTATACGTTGATTAATATTGCCGGTCTGTCGCTGGGTATGACCAGTTGCCTGATCCTCGGACTGTACCTGCACAACGAGCTGACCTACGACCAGAATCATAAACAGCACGAGCGCATCTTTCGGGTTGCTGTCGAGTATACGATCGACGGCCGTGCCGAGCGTTTTGCAGTCACTTCGTCGTTTCTGGGTCCAATGCTGGCTGCAGACTTCGCCGAGGTACAGGCATTCGTGCGGTTTAGGCCTCTATCCCTGGATGGGAGGAACAGCGAACGATTGATCCGCCATGGAGAAAAGGCATTTTTCTGGCGTGATGTCTACTATGCTGACGAAAATGTTTTCGATGTCTTTACGCACACGATTCTCTATGGCGACAAGAAAGCCGCGTTGACAGCCCCATTGTCGGTTGCAGTGAGTCAGACTTTCGCCGAAAAATATTTCGGCGACGCTGATCCTGTCGGCGAAACCGTCGTGCTCGAGAATGGTGAACAAAAAACGATCACGCTCGTTTTTGCCGATCTCCCGGAGAACACCCATCTAAAGTATGACGTATTGGTTTCTTACAACAGTTTGGACGAACGACTGGAGGATGCACGGTGGTTATGGGGAGGCGCGGACTTCACCTATGTTCTGATGCCAAAGGGCTATGCGGTCACATCGTTCGACACCGTGTCAGACGTCTTTTTCACCCGTTATATGGCAGATCACGGAAACTACCTCAATGGAACCTGGACGAGTTGGTTACAACCGCTGGCAGATATCCATTTGCGCTCAGACGTAGCCAAGGACCGGCCGACCGGAAACCGGTTCTATCTTTACGGTTTCATGACGGTCGGCGCATTTATTCTGCTAATCGCTTGCATCAATTACATGAACCTGGCCACTGCTCGTGCCGCAAAACGAGCCAGAGAAATAGGCATGCGCAAAATCCTCGGCGCCACCCGACTACCCTTAGGCGCACAGTTTTTGAGCGAATCCATTCTCTTATCGTTGATAGCACTGGCGGTTACGATCGTTCTGTTTGAAGCGGCTGTAGCGTTGACGCCGATTAGTGAACTCCTGGACCAATCGTTATCACTACGCTTGAGCGACAACCCGGGCATGCTGGCATGGCTGATCGGTTCGAGCGTGTTGATCGGGCTCGTCGCCGGTGTGTATCCGGCGTTATATTTATCCTCAATCGCGCCGTTATCGGCGTTGCTCGGGGGCCGTGTCGGGTACACAAGGAATCACCAGTTTCGCGAGGTCCTGGTGCTCATCCAGTTTACGATTTCGATAGCGGTTATCGCCAGTACGATAATTATGCTGTCACAAATGAAGTTTATCGCAGATCGATCGCTTGGCTTCGACAAAGAAAACCGGTTGGTGGTTACCTTGCGCGGCGTCGACTTGATTGAACAGTTCGCGATTATCAAGAATGAACTGGAAAAGAGCGGTCGTGTTATCGGGGTTACTGCAACCGACCGCTTGATGGGGCTCACGGGGCCCCTCACTTTCTTCGAGACGGAAACCAACGAGGGGGCAACCGTATCGGTGACGACTCAGCTCATGCCAATTGCCGGCAATTTTCTGGAAGTAATGGGTATGGAACTCGTATCGGGCCGGAGCTTCTCTTCAGAGCTGCTCCCTGACGATACGATCATGGTCAATGAAGCAGCGGTCAGGTTCATGGATTGGGAACAACCAATCGGCAAGCATATGGGCCGACGCAATCGTACCGTCATTGGCGTCGTTAAAGACTTTAACTTCGATTCCCTGCATAAGGTCGTCGAACCGATCGCCTTGTTTCAGTACCAGACCGATTTTTCGAATATGCCAGTCGAAGATCGCCCGTTGCGGGAGCGATTTCTAATTATTAACGTTGCGACCGACGACTTGAATCAGACGCTCAGGTTCATAAAGGACACGCTTGCACGTTTCGATCCGAAATCTCCCTTCAAATATCAGTTCGTCGATGAAGTGCTCGACGACCTCTACCGGTCGGAGAGACGTCTCACCCAATTGATCGGCATATTTTCAGCGGTAAGCATCTTCATCGCGTGTATCGGCTTGTTCGGCATGGCAGCGTTTACGACAGCGCAGCGCACTAAAGAAATCGGAATTCGAAAGGTCCTCGGGGCGTCAACGACACAGATCATCATGCTGCTGTGCCGAAAGGTCTTGATGCTAGTGGCAATCGGTTCGTTGATCGCCTCGCTCACCGCGTACGTCGCGATGGATGCCTGGCTGGAAACTTTTGCCCATCGGGTCAGCATAAACCCGAGCATATTCCTGCTGTCTGCTACCGCCGTGCTCGCAATCTCTTTCACTACGGTTGCGTTGCAGTCTCTTACGATCGCAAAGGAAAACCCGATTCACGCTCTTCGCTTCGAGTGAACGTGGCCGAACCGGGCTTCGCCGGTGACCCCCGAGAAAACGTGGCTGCACATGGATCTCGTGCTGGATCGTTTCGATCTTTGACTCTTCGGGAGTAGAGCTGAAATCGATGGGTGTCCTCAATCTTCTTCCTCAATCTTCTCAACCTTCGACCGGATCTGGCACTCGTGACCGTCTTTCCTCGCTCGGAAGTAGAGCTGCAATCGATGGGTGTCCTCAACCTTCCTAACTTTGGGTGTTTTCTCAAAACATTGGCGGCCAGCCATTTCGACCGATCAACGCCATGAATCTGAGTATTTGACACCCAATCTACTTCGTCCAGAATAGATCAGCGGTTCCCACGTCAATACCCATGCTGAATATCGACTGGTCAGCGAAGGAAATATTTATGAATATCCGCCTCCTTATCGTTGCGACACTTCTCGGCGCTTGCTCGGCAACCAGCAACGATACCGCCAAAACAATCGATATATCGGCCGCCAAGTTGGCCGAAATCAAAAGTGAGCCATACACACCCGGGAACGGTCCCGGTGGGTTTGCCGCGGCGAGACTTTCCGGGTTTGGGAGCGATACTGCTCCGGATGGCATCCTGTTTCTCGGCTATGGGCCGTATTTGCATGAGATGGGATTCGGACGGGGGATGATGATCACTGCCATTGACGGACTCAGTGTCAATGAGATTTTCGCCAGTCGTTGGCAGGGCCTGCGCCTGAATAACCCGGCCGCGTTTGATGCCGCACATTACAAGGATATGATTGAGTACCTGTTTCGCAAGCAGCCTGGGGACAACGTGCTCATTAGCATCGATATGAACGCATCAGCCGTCGAGAAAGACAGTGTTGTCCATGAACCGGCCATTGAACACTGGCGAATAAACTTCAGGCTCTGAATTTAACGCCGGCCGTGCGGCGTGCTCTCCCGGTCGCAGGACGCCTGCGTCTGGAAATGGTCCTCTGAGTATTGATGGCACCTGGAGAATGGCTGCCTAGAAGAGTTCTCACTCTGATCCTCCAAATTATTCATAGCGAGTGGTTCACGAGCGTCGGCGGCGATCCCCAGCATTTCGATAAGCCATCAAAAAAAGAAAGCGCCAGTAGGCGGAGTGTGATCCGCAATCTCCAATATTGACGTCTCGGCCACGGCACCAGGACCACTTGGGATGACGGAAACCAGAGCAAAACTTCGATACACC
This sequence comes from Gammaproteobacteria bacterium, assembly GCA_013151645.1. Taxonomy (GTDB): domain Bacteria; phylum Pseudomonadota; class Gammaproteobacteria; order Steroidobacterales; family Woeseiaceae; genus JAADHU01. The sequence goes on from JAADHU010000025.1 coordinate 12,515, forward strand.
TTAAGCGACCGCCAGTGTCGATTTATTGACACTTGAGATAAAGCAAAACTCAATGGCCGGGATTCTCTGCACGCCGACTAGCTGACGCATGTCACCGCAACCAAAACCCAGCGTCACAAAACCTTAATCGTTTCGTCACACGAGCGTAATACGTTCAGTCTAGATTTGCCGCCATCAACTGATGTTATCCGGAGAACCTAGATGAACCGCAACAACCCGTTAATCGCCATGCTCGTCGTCGCAACGCTCGGCGCATGTTCCAGCGGCGATATCAATATTAGTCCCGCAACGACGATAAGCGGTAGCAACAATACGACGACTACCGGTTCAGCGCCCGCGGCCAGTAGTGCCTGTGCCTCGTACGTGAATTCTGGTGGCCAGACCATTCAGGGTGTGGCCGATGGAAACGGAAATTGCGTCTACGGCCCCGGTTTCGCCTCGAACATATTGCCGCTACAAGCCGATATGACCATTTCAGCGCTGGAAAATGGTGGCGCACACATTTTTGAGGCGAGTCTTTTCGTTGGAAAGTCGTATCGAACCGACGCAGAAATGCAGACGGCGGGCATTTTTCGTGGTGGCGACGGGCCAACACTAACCGTCGAGGCTGGAACAACCCTGGCGTTCAAGACCAGTAAAGATTTTCTGGTCATCAACCGCGGTTCACGAATTATTGCGATCGGTCGTGCGGATGCTCCAATCACCATTACCTCCGAGTCAGACGTATCAGGCACGGTCGGCCCTGAAGATGTGCAGCAGTGGGGTGGCATGGTAATCGACGGTTTCGGCGTGACCAATAAATGCAGTTACACCGGCACACGTGGAGTGGATCTGGCATTGGTTGGTGAGTGCCACGTTGATTCCGAAGGCTCCAGTGGCAATGACGAAAACCAGTACGGTGGAAACAATGACGACGATAGCTCGGGTCAGCTCGAATACGTAGTGGTCAAGCATACCGGCGCGACCGTGGGAAATGGGGATGAGCTCAATGGAATCACCTTCGGTGCGGTAGGACGAAACACGATCATCCGCAACCTGGAAATGTATTCGACTTATGACGACGGTATCGAGATGTTTGGCGGTTCCGTGAACTTCGAAAACTACGTTGCAGTGTATGTTCGTGACGACTCCATCGATATTGATGAAGGCTGGAATGGTTCCATAACGAATGCGCTGGTCATCCAGTCAGAGACGGATGGCAATAACTGTATCGAAGCGGACGGAATCGGTTCATTCAGTAGTCTGGATCCCGCCGTCGTCGAGGACTTCATCGCGCGCGGTCTGCAGAGTTCACCGACCATCAGTCACCTGACCTGCATCGTCTCGCCGAACGGTGCTGCGACAGCAACGCACGATCCCGGTGCTGGCTGGCGATTCCGCGAAGGCATCACGCCCACCATCAATGATGCGCTTTTAATTGCCTCGTTTGGCGTTACGGATGCCACCAATGCGAACGACAATTACTGCCTTCGCATTGACAACCGCTCACAGCAAGCCGCTCTGGACGGTGAGCTTAAGCTGAATTCGGTTTTGTACAGTTGCGGTGAGAATACGCGAGGACAAACGCTCGCCGGTTCTACTGTGACCGAAGAGGCTTTTGCGACCAATGATGCGACGTACGGGCAGGGTGGGCAATTTCATACGGTCATAGCCGGATCTGCCACCAGCGCAACGGCGCAAAACGATGCGGAACTGCAATTGTTGGGTGGTCCTCTGGCCATCGGTTCATTGCCGTGGAATACATCAATGATCAATGGCGCGGTGCCGACGGCAACGTCGCAACCCACCGCGGGCCCGGCAAGCCATCTTGGCGCGCTCGCCGACGGCGGAGTCGACTGGACGGCTGGCTGGACCTACGGCATTCACCCGGACAACCGGGCACAAGCGCTCTGGTTCGAGTCGCTATGAAATACGCCAGATCACGACCAGCGAAAACGACTTCAGCCATGAAACGACTTGACGCACCGAAATCGACATCACTACCCGGTATCGTCGCCTGTATCTTGCTGAGTGTATCGGCCATTTCGACCGCGCAGGAAGCGCACGACAAAAAGCCGGTGATCGCTCCACCATGGCTGGCAGCAACGGATGACGATGTTCTGGACGAGGTTGTAGTCACCGGGCGTTTCATCAGTGCCAGCCAGAAAGTTATCAATGAACGCATTAGCGACTCGTCCGTGACCGACCTGCTTGACGCCAATACGATCGAGCGACTTGGCGACTCAACCGTGGGCGAAGCCTTGCGGCGCATTCCCGGGTTGACCTTGGTCGCCGACAAATACATCTATATTCGCGGTCTCGGCGAGCGTTATTCATCGACTTCCCTGAACGGGGCGCAAATACCTTCACCGGACCTGACCAGAAACGTCATTCCTCTCGATGTATTTCCGACGGCGGTGGTTCGCTCACTGCGTGTGCAAAAGTCCTGGTCGGCCGATCTCCCGGCCAACTTCGGTGGCGGCGCTGTGAATATTCGTACCAAAGGCATCCCGGACGAATTTACATTGAAACTGGAACTTGGTGGCGGTTACAACTCACTGGGTTCAGGCAGCGGCCTCACCTATGCCGGTGGTGGCAAAGATTGGTTAGGTACCGACGATGGCTCGCGGGCTCTATCGCCGGTGATCCAGTCGACCATCAATCAGATGCAAGGCGATATCAGCGTCCAGAATATTCTGACCACGTTGCAACGTAGCGATCCGGCCGCGACCCTGGCGGAGGCGCAGACGCTCAATCGAAATCTGGCGCTGCAATTGAATCGCGATATCGGCGTTCGATCCAAGAACATGCCACTGGATCTTCAATTGCGTGCGAACGTTGGTAACAACTACGACGTGGGTCAGGACTGGGAGCTGGGATTCAGCCTGGGCGGGGCTTATCAGACCCGTTGGCGCAAGACGACGGCGAAGGCGACGAACTTCAATTTTCCGGATCAACGCACGAACACTGAAGAGGAAACCACTTTTTCGGTCAACATGGCGGGCACCTTGAATCTGGGCGTTAAATTCCTTGAGGATCATGAAATTTCGACGACAACGTTGTGGCTCAGGAATACTGACGACGAAACGGCTACGCGTGACTTCTTCAATGAGAATCGGGAAATCGAGGACGGCCTGGGATTTCGCAGTTACCGCTTTCAATTTGAAGAACGCAATCTGCTAACGAATCAGATTCGCGGCAAGCACTATCTTGGTGAGGCAACCAGAGAACGATTTCCCTTCCTCGCTGGCTTCCTGGCGAAAGTTCCGACCGACACCAGCCTTGCGTGGTTTTTCTCTGACTCCAATGCAACGACCGATATTCCGAATCAGGTTAAGATTGCATCGCAAACAATCACTGATCCAGTGACGACGGCCGTTGTGGATGAGCAAGTGACGCTCAGCAACACGGCGGCCGACTTTCGCTTCACCGAGCTTGACGATGCGGTACAAAACTACGGTTGGTCATTGAGTCTGCCGATAATGACCGACCGGCATTATGTGGTTATTGGTGGTGGCTACAATCACACACGCAAGGCGCGTATCTACCGTCAGACCCAGTTCAGCCTGGGCGCGATAGCCGTCACCGACAGCGGCGTGCTGCAAGGGCCGCTGGAGCAGGTTTTTTCAGATGAAAGCATCAGCAACGCGGCCAATAATTTCCTCTTCGATCGGCAGGGAACGAACAACGAGAGTTACATTGCAGCAACCATGACGGATGCCGTATTCGGGACGATCGACTGGACCTACGATGATACCTGGCGAGTTGCAACGGGTGCACGCTGGGAACACTATCGCCAGGCTGCGGTCGCCTGGAATCCATACGGCTATTCGCTTGAAGACCCTCAGGTCACAGCGGACCCGGACGTTCTTGAAGCCGGCACGTTTTCCAGTGACGAGATATATCCGACGGCGTCGCTTACGTACATGAGTGACTGGATGGCTGAGACATTCCAGTTGCGGCTGGGGTGGAGTGAAACCACCATTCGGCCGGACCTGCGGGAAATCACCGACGCCAGTTACATTGATCCCATCACGGGTGACCTGACGCGTGGCAGTCAAGGCGTACTACCCGCCGACGTGAGGAATTTTGATCTGAGGGGTGAATGGTTTTTCGGTGACGGAGATAATCTTACAGTCACATTGTTTCGCAAGGCGATTGACAAGCCGATCGAATACTTTGAATCGGCCGCCAGCGACACGACGGTAGCGCGCGAAATTCTCAATGCGACTTCTGCGACGGTGCAGGGGGTGGAGTTGGAAGGGCTTAAACGACTGGGCTTCCTCGGAGGTATCTTCGATACACTTTTCGTGCAGGGCAATGTCACTTTTCAGAGCTCGGAACTGATCTGCGACATCGGTGCAGCCAATTCCTGTGCCGCCGATTCACCGACGAACCCGATTCGCTCACTAAGCGGTGCGTCTGACTATGTGGCGAACGTCATGCTGGGTTTTGACTCGCCCGAGGCGAGACATTCGGTATCGGTTTCCTATAACGTATTTGGTGAGCGGCTGTATGTCGCCGGTCGAAACGGTGCACCGGATGGTTTCGAGCAGCCGTTCCGCTCTTTGGATCTGACCTATTTCTGGTATCCGACGGAAGCCGTGACGGTCAAGCTCAAGGCACAGAATCTGCTTGGAGAAACCGTTGCCATTGAGCGCAATGGCATCGTCACCTTCCAGGAAGATCCGGGTCAGATGATAGGCCTGGCATTTAGTTGGGCAATGTAGCTCGACGATTGGTCGTCCCGACTTTTGCAGACGCTGTTTCGGCTCGGTCTCAATTGTCAGGAATGACGCGGTCCTGAAGGGCTGA
>JAADHU010000005.1 GCA_013151645.1 Gammaproteobacteria bacterium
TCCTGGCGCCGCCATTGGCACAATCTCAACACGCTGTTCGGCTACCCGGAAGACATCCGTAAAGTGATCTACACGACCAACGCCATTGAGTGAAGGGATTTCAGTGAAGGGATTTCAGGTGAAGAGGTAGATTCAGGACACCCATTAAATCACCCAAATAATTTAAATTCATTCCTGAACGAAAAACCAAGAAACAGAGAGCCGGGCACCAGTGCGATTTGTTCGGTTTCACCGAATTCCGTCGAATCGATGGGTGTCCGTATTCTCGCTTTCCGTATTCTCGCTTAAAATCGATGGGTGTCCTTATTCTCATGATGGATGCTCATTCTCGGCTTATTCTCGACTATTCAGAAGGGTTCGTAGATACCGAGTTCCTCGTCACTTTGTGCTTGATAGGTCTCTCCGTCGAATCGCCAAACTTTAAATCCTGAAATTTTTCCGTTAATAATACCTACAGCAATATAGGGGGGTTTCCAATTCAGGTATTCTGAGTCAGGCTGGTCCGAAAACCTCAATTGCACCAAAAGACATGGCTTGTCACTAGGGTCCCATCGCTCAATCTCGTTCCCGTCTTCATCCACAAAGACTATGGCTGATCGACGGCAGTAAAATAGCTCCAGACTGCCCAATTCGGGATTCGGGGCAAAGTCTAAGATCTTCCTTGGAACTCTAATCGTTAGATCTTCATATTTTACGGTTAGGCTTTCAAGAGTGTCGACCTTATTCGTGGCGGCGATTTCAGCAACAACGCTTACCATCAATTCTGGGTCGTCAATATAACTTGTCAGCTCAATGCGCTTCGTGGTCGCGGCAAGATATTGGTTTGCTATGGCGGGGCCAACGGTCAGGCATAAGACTAACGATATTACTCTAAGATGTACCATTCCAATTACCCAATCAGCGGTCCTGTCGAATCAACCAAAATAGTTCTAGATGGTAGAAATTATCGCGTACTCAATATCCATAACTACTTTTATCCACGATACGCCCACGCTCCGTGGATCTGCGAAAATTCCGAAGACAATTTCTACTATGACCAGCGAAATCCTATTCCATTTTCAGACAGCCTGGCTTTAGTAACTCAGTACTCTTAGGGTCTTCGGGAGAATCAAAGCGCCTCAATGCACCGTCGCTGCCTCCTAAAGAATCAACGGGTGGCATCACAACCGGCCGTCGCATGGAACGCGGCGCGTTTCGCACTGCTTGCCGCCGATCGGGTGAACCCATGTGCTTTGTCCATCGCGAAACTCCTTCTTCAGGAAGCAGTCGGCAATTGCACCTCAGACGATCAAGTCGATTTATCTCGCCGGCAAATACTGTCGCGGGTTAACCGGCTTGCCATTGCGCCTGATTCAAAATGCAGTCGCGGCTTCCGTCCCGGCCCCTCACCCATGGTCGCTATGCGCTGGCCTTTCTTAACCGAATCGCCTTCTTTAACGAGTAGCGACGCGTTGTGCCCGTAGGCACTGAGGTAAGTGTCGTTGTGTTTAACAATAATAAGCTTCCCGTAGCCAATGAGTCCACCGCCAGCGTAGACCACACGACCGTCCGCGGCTGCCTGAATGCGCTGTTTCATTTTGCCGGCAATTAAAATACCGGTGCCGCTGCCAGGCCGGTCGCCAAACTTGACCACGACGCGCCCGGCGGTTGGCCATATCCAGGGCGGTGGCGCGACCGTCGGAATGGTGGGCAACGGCCTGGCTTTCCTGTTGCTTGCACGTGGTTTGTTACGCGCGACGACGCCGCTGGGCGGGGTCAGCCGCAGCACCTGGCCCGGATAGATGAGCGTGCCATTTCCCAGCCGGTTCCAGCGCGCCAGGTCACGATGATCTTTGCCGTAGCGCCAGGCAATCGTAAACAGGGTTTCGCCGGAACGCACCACGTGCTCTTCGCGCGGCGTTTGATCCCAACGGGTGCCGCCGCAGGCGCCGATCTGCAGGAACAACGGCAATAGCAGCGGCAACCACCAGCGCAAGCGGTACCGAGGTCCGGTTTGTGGCATCAGTCTGATAATCGGCTGCACCTGCTCCTCACGTTTTAAGCACCGCGTAGGCCACGACAGCGACCGCAATCGCGACCACGGTCCAGCCAATGCGTTCTACGTATTTAGGCAACATGGCGGCCATTCGTTCCCCGCCGGCGACGATCAATCCGGCCACCAGGAAAAAGCGCGCACCACGGCCAAGCAGCGAAGCGACAATGAATCCCGGCAGGTTGAGCAGTGCGACACCCGCCGAGATAGTAAAAATCTTGTACGGGATCGGCGAAAAACCCGCGACAAACACGGCCCACACGCCCCAACGACTGAACCATTCCCGACCCGTCAGGTAGGCATCCCAGTAGTCGGTTGTTGCCAGCCAGGGTTGAATGCGATCGAACAGAAAATAGCCTATGGCATAACCCGCGATACCGCCGGCGAGCGATGCGGCGGTCGTAATGCCCGCAAATCGCCAGGCACGTTGCCGCTGTGCGAGACACATGGGTGCCAGCATAACGTCAGGCGGAATCGGAAAAAATGACGATTCGGCGAAACTCAAACCCGCCAGATAACGTTCCGCGTACGGATGCCGCGCCAGGGACAATACCCAGTCGTACATCGACGTAAACAAGCGCATGGTCTAATGGGTACCGCGAAGTGAGCGGTTAGCGCTCCAAGATATACCTTGCATCATATTGATATATAACACTAATTACCTTTCACCAACGGCACAAAGCTGACCTGACCCAGAGAGACCTGTTCAAAATGGCCGTTCTGGTTTCGAATCATGGCGAGTTCCTGCTGCCCCGATGGGCCGACCGGTATGATCAGGATTCCGCCGGGCGCCAACTGCTGCAGCAACTTCTCCGGGACCTCGGCGGCCGCCGCCGCGACCAGGATGCCATTGTACGGCCCGTATTTCGGCCACCCTTGCCAGCCATCGCTCAGACGAAAGCGAACATTGTAAATATCCAGCCCACGGAGTCGTATTTTTGTCTTGCGCAGGAGTTCAGGAATTCGCTCAACGGTGTAGATTTCCTTGACCAGCGGTGCGAGGACCGCCGTCTGGTAACCGCAGCCCGTACCAATTTCAAGCAGCCGGTCACCTTCCATGTTATCCAGCAGCGCCTCGCTCATGCGCGCGACAACATAGGGTTGGCTGATCGTCTGGCTCATGCCGATCGGCAACGCCGTGTCCTCGTAAGCCCGACTGGCCAGCGCCTCGTCAACGAACAAGTGACGCGGCACGCTGCGAATCTGCTCGAGAACGGCGGTTGAACGGATGCCCTGCTCGATCAAGCGTTTAATCAAGCGGTCGCGCGTACGTGCCGACGTCATACCGATTCCACGAACAGCCGGGTCGGCCTGCATCATGCTTCGAGCCACTGTGCCAGCCGGGGCACAGCTTCATGTCGTGTCAGGTCGACTTTGAGCGGACTGACCGCGACGAAACCCTGCTCGATTGCCTGAAAATCGGTGCCCGGCCCGGCATCCTGCCCCGGCCCGGCCGGTCCAATCCAGTAAATGGTTTTACCCTGCGGATCCGTTGTCTTGACCATCGGTTCCGCGCGATGACGGAAGCCCAGCCGTGTCGACTGAATGCCGGCCAACTCGGCAAAGGGCCGATCCGGTACGTTCACATTCAATATCACGTCCGGCGGGAGGACATTGGCTTTGAGTCGCTTCACCAGGTCGACGGCCACTTGTGCGGCCGTTTCAAAGTGCGTCGCCTGCTGGCCAACCAGTGACACGGCTATGGCCGGCAAGCCGAGAAAGCGTCCCTCCATGGCCGCCGCGACCGTGCCCGAATAAATCACATCATCGCCAAGATTGGCGCCGTGATTAATACCCGACACCACGATATCCGGATCTTCATCAAGCAGGCCGGCAAGCGCGAGGTGCACACAATCCGACGGCGTGCCGTTGACGAAATAATGATCTTCCTTTACTTCGTGAACTCGCAGTGGTGAATGCAGCGTCAGGGAGTTGCTTGCCCCGGAGTGATTGCGGTCCGGCGCAACCACAACGACGTCGCCGACACCGGCCAACGCCTCGGCGAGCACGTTGATGCCCGTCGCCAGATAACCGTCGTCATTGCTAACCAGAATCTTCATGGGCGTGCGGCACTGTGCGTCCGAGCGCACCATTTTTCAGTCAATATCATATTTTTCTGAGCTTCTTCGTCAGGCGCTCACTATACTGAATGTTCCCGCTGCTGGCCGGACATTTTGCCCTCATGACCTCAAAAAAACGCGCCAAAAAAAAACGCAGCCCGGCGTTGGCCGACGATGAGATCGAATTGTTTCGCCGCAGCGTATCCGATGCACGCCCGTTGAGCACGCCTGCAGTTCCTCCCTCGCCGCCCCGGCTGCCCGCCCGTGCGCGCTTCGCTCGACGGGACGAACAGGCTGTCTTGCAAGAAAGCCTGGAAGTTGACTTCGACGACCTTGAATCGAGCAGTGGTGACAGCCTGCGGTTTTGCCGAGCCGGCGTTGGCCGCAAGACGATGCGCAAACTGTCCCGCGGCAGCTTCAGCATTCAGGCCGAAATCGACCTGCACGGCATGACCGCAGCCGATGCACGCATCCAACTCAAAGACTTCATCGAGTACTCCGTCAACACCGGCCTCTCTTGCGTGCGCATCATCCACGGCAAAGGGCTTGGCTCAGGGCTGTCCGGTCCGGTCCTGAAGCGCAAAGTCAACGCCTGGCTGCGGCGCTGGGACCCGGTGATTGCGTTTGTGTCAGCGCGGTCGGTCGATGGCGGTACCGGGGCGGTGTATGTGTTATTGCGGAAAAGTTGAGCTGACTGTTACCGTAAAGACGAAGCTTTTGTCGGTTTTAACGGGTGTTTTTTCGGAATGGGGTGCTACGGACCCGCGTGGCGAAGTTGGCTTCTGAGACCCGCTGCAAGTACATCCATGTAAGCTCGGGCCCCGCATCCCTGCGGGGCACGGTCTCAGAACCCAACTTCGCCACACGGGTCCTTGATCGTGGTTCACAAATTCCGGGACTTCATGCGCTTCAGTATCGTGGGACGGTGTAGGAGAGTATTTCTCGTAGCACGGCCGTGGCAAATCCGCCCCGGAACAGGGAAAACTCAAGTACCAGGTTGTCTGCCCGCCACTCCCAGTTCAAGTCGCGGACTACGAGACGCAGCGCGCGGCGGCCTTCGTCCGTCATCTTTTCCAGGCCTGTGGTCAACTTTTCGTGATGCGCTGCTGCCTGCATTTCAATTTCGGCGACCTCACCGATCGTCGTCGGTGCGCCTTTTCCCCAGAGCGGGCCGGTTGGATGAATGTCGAAGTCGCGGCATCGTTGCTGAAGGTCGGTGTCTGCGTCGGTTACGGGAAACAGGCTGCCGCTTCCGTCGAGATTGGCGACCTCGCCAGCGAGTATCGTGTTCCAGTTTCCTGCCAGGACCCTCGCCGACAGTACTTCATTGAAGATCAGCGCCCGTGCCGCTGACAACGCGATAGAGCGTTGCTCACGCGGCATTCTTTTGCGCGCGAACAAGCGCTCAGCCAGGCCGATATTGCTGCCGTTTCGGCCGAATCGTTGTTCGCCGAAGTAATTGGGTACACCCGCTTCCGAGATGGCCTCCAGCCTCGCCTGGACCGTCGAATCCGGGTCAGACAAATCGCGAATCCTTATTTTGAAGCGGTTGCCGTGATGAGCGCCTCGGCGCAGTTTTCGATTGTGCCGGCGTATCTCCAGGACGGATACGCCTTCCAGCGCCAGTTGCTGCCAGTCCGCCTTGACCCCGCCCGGGCGTCGCACGCTAAACCATTGCCGGGTGACTGCACGACGATCTTTCATGCCCGCGTAGCCCACGTCGCGAACCGGAACAGCCGCATGGCGGGCCAGCGCACGCGCGACCCAGGGCGTATTCGCATCGGTTTTTTCAATGTACAGGTAGTCGTGTTCGCCCTCTCCCTGCAATTCGAAGGAGGGAATTTCCACCACTTCAAAATCCTGCGGCTCTACGCGTAGCTGTCCGGTCGCGGTCGTTCGACCACCGCTGTGTTGCCAACTCGGCAACGTGAACTCCTGTTGAGAGGACAAAATCGGAATAGGCGGCGCGCAGGGCCGGTTAACAGGCCCTGGCCCGAATCAGGAAGCGTCGCGAGCGGGAACGACCTGGTAAAACGTTTCGGACGGGCCGATCATGCCGAGATCCGTTCGCGCCCGTTCTTCCGCTGCGTCGCGTCCGTGTTTGAGATTGAGGACTTCTGCATCCAGGATGGCATTTCGCGCTCGCAGCGACTCGTTCTCCAAACGCTGTCGATCCACGGCAAGTCGTAGATTGTGCATTTTTCGATAACCATCGTCGGACAACCACAGCTGCCCCTGCAACGTCAGTGCCATGACGATCAGAACAATCATTATCCAGCGTGTGCTCAAGCAGTTTCCCCAATACTCGCCTGTCCAGCGGCCCGTTTGCAGGCCCTAAGGCACTGCGACCGAAAACGCCGATGCTCCGGCGTAACGCGCGTCGCCGCCCAGTTCTTCTTCAATGCGCAACAGCTGATTGTACTTGGCGATTCGATCGGAACGGGACAACGAGCCCGTCTTGATCTGTGTGGCTCGCGTGCCCACCGCCAGGTCCGCGATCGTACTGTCCGAGGTCTCCCCCGAGCGGTGTGATATCACCGCAGAATAGCCCGCATCAATAGCCATAGTAATTGCATCAAGAGTTTCCGATAAGGTACCGATTTGGTTGGGTTTTATCAAGATCGAATTCGCTATTTTCTCATCGATGCCGCGCTGCAGTATGTGCGTATTGGTGACGAACAGATCGTCACCCACCAGCTGAATGCGCGCACCCAGTCGCTCGGTGAGCTGCTGCCAGCCGTCCCAGTCGCCTTCGTCCATGCCATCTTCGATGGAAATAATCGGGTAGGAGTCAGCCAAATCCGTCAGAAAATCACAGAAACCCGCGGCATCGTAATCGCGCCCTTCCGCGCCCAGCTTGTACTTGCCGTCTTCGTAGAACTCCGAACTGGCGACATCCAGGGCCAGGAAAATCTCGCTGCCGACCTTGAAACCGGCTGTTTCAATCGCCTGGAGAATCGTGTCGAGCGCGGCGCGATTGGACGACAGGTCCGGCGCGAAACCGCCTTCGTCGCCGACCGCCGTGTTGAGTCCCTGCGCACGCAGCACGCTTTTCAATGCATGAAAGATTTCAGCACCGTAACGTAACGCCTCTTTGAAGTTGGGCGCACCAACCGGCAGGATCATGAATTCCTGGATATCGACATTGTTGTCCGCGTGCGCGCCGCCATTGATGATGTTCATCATCGGCACCGGCATCACGACATCGTCGCCCAGGCAACGGAACAGCGATTGGCCCGATGAATTTGCGCAAGCCCTGGCGCAAGCCAGCGAGATCGCCAGCAACGCATTCGCGCCCAGATTGCCCTTGTTTTCGGTGCCGTCGAGATCGCGCATGCATTGATCGACGGCACGCTGATTGGCAAATTCGCTGGCCAGCAGCGCATCGCGTAAAACGGTGTTCACATTCGTCACGGCTTTGACAACGCCTTTGCCGTTATAACGGGACTGATCGCCGTCCCGGAGTTCAACGGCTTCGCGAGATCCCGTGGATGCACCCGATGGAACCGCCGCGCGCGCGGTGGTTCCGTCGGCCAACGTGACCTCGGCTTCAATCGTGGGATTGCCACGCGAGTCAAGAATCTCCCGGCCATGAATATCGGAAAATTTGATCATTGTCGTTCCTGTAGTAGTCACTATGCCCGTCGAGGACTGTGGTGAAGGTAAAAGCGGCGGCTACGGCGTCAGACGCCGAGGCCGTACTGCGCTTCCTGGAAAGCCGTTTTTTTCACGGCCGTATCAATCGATTGCAGCATCTCAAGCAATGCTCGCATCTTGTCCAGCGGCCACGCGTTTGGCCCGTCAGACAGCGCCGTCGCCGGGTCCGGATGAGTTTCCATAAACAGGCCACCGACACCTGCCGCCGTTGCAGCACGTGCCAGTACCGGTACAAACTCACGCTGCCCGCCGGATGCCGTGCCCTTACCGCCGGGCAATTGCACCGAATGGGTAGCATCGAAAACCACCGGGCAACCGGTACCACGAAGCACGGCAAGGCTTCGCATGTCAGAAACCAGGTTGTTATAGCCGAAGGTAAAGCCGCGCTCGCACACCATGATGTCTTCGTTGCCCGTCGAACGCGCCTTGTCCACAACGTTTTGCATTTCCCACGGCGACAGGAACTGGCCCTTTTTTATATTGACCGGCTTGCCCGCATTGGCGACTCGCAAAATGAAATTGGTCTGGCGGCACAGAAAAGCGGGTGTCTGCAGGACATCGACGACATCGCAAACCTCGTCCAGCGGCGTGTCTTCGTGCACGTCCGTCAGAATGGGTACGCCAACCTGCGATCGAACCTCCGCCAGAATGCGCAACCCCTCTTCCATGCCCGGGCCACGGAAACCCGCTTGCGAGCTGCGGTTTGCCTTGTCAAAGGACGACTTGTAGATAAACGGCATGCTCAGGGCATCCGTCATTTCTTTTAACGCCCCGGCCGTATCAATGGCCATGGCTTCGCTTTCAACCACACAAGTGCCGGCAATCAGGAATATTGGCTTGTCGTTGCCGACGTCGAAGCCGGTAAGCTTCATGCTTCGACCGCCTGCGGGAGGTTGCCGCGGTGATGTTCCAGCGCGGCCAGCACGAAGCTGGTAAACAAGGGGTGACCATCGCGCGGATTGGAGGTGAATTCCGGATGAAACTGACTGGCCATGTACCACGGATGACCGGGCAACTCGATCATCTCAACCAGATCATCGACCGACAAACCGGAAAAACGCAAGCCGGCTTTCTCCAGCGCATCCCGGTAATTGTTGTTCACTTCGTACCGGTGCCGATGCCGCTCAAGAATCTCCGCCTTGCCATATACTTTCGCCGCCAGTGATCCTTCCTGTAAATTGATTCGCTGCGCGCCCAGGCGCATGGTGCCGCCCAGTTCCGATTCGTCTGTGCGTTCCTCGATATCACCACTGGCGGTCTGCCATTCGGTCACCAGGGCAACGACCGGATGCGGAGTCTTGCGGTCAATCTCGGTACTCTGCGCGCCTTCGAGCCCGGCCATGTTTCGGGCCGCCTCGATAACCGCAATTTGCATGCCGAGACAAATTCCGAGATACGGCGTCTGATTCTCGCGAGCAAATTGTGCGGTCATGATCTTGCCCTCAATACCGCGATCGCCAAAACCGCCCGGTACGACAATACCGTCCATGTCGCGCAAACAACCCGTGCCGTTCGTCTCAATATCCTCTGACTCGAAATAATGGATATTGACGCGAGTGCGCGTCTGTATGCCGCCATGCAACAGCGCTTCCGTCAGGGAAATATAGGCGTCACGCAAGTCGATGTACTTGCCCACCATCGCGATATTAACTTCGCCCAGAGGGTTTTTCTTCGCCTCAACGATCGCGCGCCATTCATGCAGATCGGCCCGCGGTAGATCCTGGCGTAGCTGGTGAGTAACGATTTCATCCAGGCCCTGCTCGCGCATTATTTCGGGTATTTTGTACAAGTCATCGACATCGTAGGCCGATATGACCGCTTTCTCCGGCACATTGGTGAACAGTGCGATTTTCCGTCGCTGCTCGTCCGGCAATATTTTTTCCGAACGGCACACCAGGATATCCGGCTGAATACCAATGGAGCGCAACTCTTTCACGGAGTGTTGCGTGGGCTTGGTCTTGATTTCTTTCGCCGTGGCAATATACGGCACCAGCGTCAGATGCACGTAGACGACACGATCCCGTCCGAGTTCCACGCCCATTTGCCGAATCGCCTCGAGAAACGGCAACGACTCGATGTCACCGACAGTGCCGCCGATCTCAACCAGGCAAATGTCCGCATCGCCCGCGCCGCGCTGTACGCTTTCCTTGATTTCATTGGTGATGTGCGGAATAACCTGGACCGTTGCACCGAGATAGTCGCCACGGCGCTCCCTGGCAATGACGGTCTCGTAGATACGTCCGGTCGTGAAATTGCTGTTACGCCCGGTGGTCGTGCGCACGAAACGTTCGTAGTGCCCCAGATCCAGGTCCGTTTCCGTCCCATCCTCGGTGACAAAAACCTCGCCATGCTGAAACGGGCTCATCGTTCCCGGGTCCACGTTGATGTACGGATCCAGCTTGATCATGCTGATCGTCAGGCCGCGCGATTCCAGGATCGCGCCCAGGCACGCGGACGTTATTCCCTTGCCAAGAGACGAAACCACGCCGCCCGTGATGAATACATAAGATGTCATGGTGGAAACCTGTGTGAAGCGGCGGGAAATCACAAAGGCCCGGGCAAAACACACGACCAACCGTCAAAGCGCAGCAGGAACAAGCATTTTTCCGGACCCGAAAACATCTCTGATCGGTATGGCCAGAGGTGTCTGATTAAGACCCGTCATTTGAGTAAAGACGGTGTTGCAAGTTAGCAGATCGACGCACCTACCACAATGTTCAGACACCACAAATAAACGCGCAATGCTCAATCCGTGCAACAAAAGCCAACGCGAATTTTCGCGGCAGGTTGTCGGGGCAGCGCCGCGACGAGCTGGCGCGGCGGGCTCTGCAGCGAGCAAGCGAAATAACCGGACCGAGCCGTCCGGATTCGTTTCAAATCACGTTATCGGCGGATGATTATTCCAGTGAATCTGGAAGCCGCTTTCATCGCTGAATTCCTCAGCGATCCACAGATCTGCGACGGCAACGAGCTTGTCCGTCGTGTACAGCAACGGAATGCGCGTTCGCATCCAGGGCACGACCGCTGCATCCTGCAACAGTTTTTTGAGCTTGTGTGTGTATTCGCGACCGACCGGGCGAATACACTCCCCGCCGGCACGGAAGCGGACGGTCAGACCCGTTTCGATGACGCTTGCGGCAACGCCCGCCTGGCCTGACCGCGCAAGGCTCAGCGAGCCGAGAGCGGAGCCCAGCTGGACCCGCGCCCCCTCCCGTAACGGTTCTGCCGGACAGCCTGTCGCGTTCGGCTCTTCGGCCGCGAGCAGGTAAATCTTGTCGCGGTAACGCCGCGCTTCGCTCCCCGGCCATTTCACCAACGGCTGCGCATCGTCGCGCGCGCCCATCAATTCATCGACAATTTGTGCCAGGCGCGTGGCCGGTGGTGGCGGCAGGCCGAGACTTCGGATGGCATACCGCAACAGGTTTCGCTGTCGTGCCGGGCTCAGTTGCTTCAACGCCGTAATTTCCAGCCGGTCGATAACACCGGCTGTTGCGAGATCGACTCGTGCCAGATCATCCAGCAAGTCACTGGCTTCGCCCGCCAGTTCCGCGCTGCGAGTCAGCCGTCCGGTCAGCGCAGGCCAGCGTGTTTCCAATTCAGGCACAATTTCGTTGCGCAGAAAATTTCGATCGAAGCGACTCTGCAGATTCGACGGGTCTTCGATCCACGACAGGTTTTCCTGGTCGGCGTAGGCCTCGATCTGCGCTTTGCGCACGCCGAGCAGCGGTCGTACCAAACGCCCCTTCGCAAAGGGTCGTGACCGCCCAATGGCCGATAGACCGGCCGGTCCGCTACCGCGAAACAGGTTCAGCAACAAAGTTTCGGCCTGGTCGCTCTCATGGTGCGCGCTCAGCAGCCAGTCATTTTCCTCCATGAGAGTCTCAAAGAGACCGTATCGCGCTGCTCGGGCCGCAGCTTCCGGACCCTGGCCGCAATCCGCCGCGATATCAGCCTGCCGAACGATGTATTCAATACCCAACGATTCCGCAAACGCCCGGCAATGACGCTCCCACTCGGCCGATTCCTCGCAAAGCTGGTGATCGATGTGAACAGCAACAACCGGAACGGAGGCGCTACTGCGGCACAGGGCATGCAACAAGACGGTCGAATCAATACCGCCGCTAAAGGCAACAACGTATCGGGCCGGCGATTGCCCCCTGCCGATGAGCATCGCCAGGCCGTCGTCGAGAATTTGCGTTATGGATGACATGGACCAGCCCGCGTAGTCACTGGTAAGCCGGGAAATCGAGCCTCAAGGTGCTTACGTTTCCTTGTACTGCCCGAAACTCGCCAGCCGGCGCTGCCGCTCTTCGAGCAATTGGTCCAGATCGAGCTTGTCGAGATCGTCAAGATGCTTCAACAAGGCATTGCGCAATACCTCAACCACCGCACCCGGATCCCGGTGTGCCGCACCCAGCGGTTCCGGCAAAACCTCATCGATCAGACCGAACTCATTGAGACTGTTTGCCGTAATTCGCATTGCTTCCGCCGCGTCCGCCGCCTTTTCGGCACTCTTCCAGAGAATCGACGCACAACCTTCCGGCGAGATGACCGAATAGATGCTGTACTCGAGCATGAGCAGGCGATCACCGACACCGATGGCCAGCGCACCGCCTGAGCCGCCCTCTCCAATGACGACGCTGATGATGGGTGTCCGCAATCCGGCCATTAAATACAGGCTCGACGCAATTGCTTCGCTTTGGCCACGTTCTTCGGCACCGAGTCCCGGATAGGCGCCTGGTGTGTCAATAAACGTGACGACAGGTAATGAGAATTTCTCCGCCAGTCGCATGAGACGCTGCGCTTTGCGATAACCCTCCGGTTTCGCCATACCGTAATTGCGTCTCACCCGTTCCTTGGTATCGCGACCTTTTTGGTGCCCGATGAACATAATCGAGCGACCATCCAGCCGACCGATTCCGGCAATAATCGCCGGATCGTCCGCGTACATTCGATCACCGTGTAATTCCTGAAAATCCGGCGAAAGCTTGCGCAGGTAATCGGCGGTGTAAGGACGTAGTGGGTGACGTGCAAGCTGGGCGACCTGCCACGCAGTCAGTTTCGAAAAAATACTCCGGGTCAGCGCGTCGCTTTTGTTCTTGAGTCGCTCAACTTCCTCGCTGATGTTAATCTCGGAATCGTTGCCGACAAAACGAAGCTCGTCGATCTTCGCTTCGAGTTCGGCGATCGGTTGTTCGAAATCCAGAAATTGAAGATCCATCAAAACTCAACTATAGCGTGAACGTAAGCGTCGGGCGCCGGGCCGTTTCCGACTGCAGGCTTAGCCCTGACTCGGACTTTACATTAAATCGCGACCGGGCGTGTAGAGCAAGCGAACACTGTTTCTTCCCAGCAATTCCGCGAGCTTATCGCGTAATTCGCGACTGGGCCTCACCTTCCATTCCGGACCCAGCTGCAAACGAGCTGCCGCATCACTGCCGGTATACTGGACCGCGACATCGCAGCTGCCCTCACGGTAAGGCAACAGCACATCGTGCAATTGTGCGAGCATTTGCGAACCCTGCCCGTTTGGCGAAAGCCGCAACACCATGCTCCTTGCGCGCGTTTCGATGACCCGGTCAATGGGCACCACGTTCTTCGCGTTCACTTGCCAGCCACCGATAAAATCGTCGTACCGCAGTGCACCGCTGACAACGATGATTTCGTCTTTGCTGAGAAGATCGCGAAATTCCTGAAATGCCTCGGTGAACAGGCTCACCTCGAGTTGCCCGGTATCGTCGTCCAGCACCACGGTGACCCGGTTACCACGTTTGCGAATGTCCATCACCAAACCGGCAACGGTGACCTCTCTTTTGGGTTGCGCATAACTGCGCTCGCCACCACTGGACGGCGGCGGCGGTTCCGAATTCAAATCCGCAATCTTGGCATCGATAAAAGATCCGGCATCGTAGCGTACGGCGTCGAATGGATGACCTGACAGATAAAGCCCGAGCGCTTCCTTTTCGTTGGCCAGCAATTCGCTTTCATTCCATTCGATGAACCCTTGCGTCTCCTCGGCAACAACTTCTGCAACGGGCTCGGCGAGACCGAACATATCGTTCTGGCCGGCCGCCCGGGCACGCGCTTCCTGATCGGCACTCTTGATCGCTTCCGGCATCTGCTGCACCAGCCCTCGCCGACTTTGACCGAATACGTCGAACGATCCCGCCTTGATCATTGCTTCCAGAGCCCGCCGGTTTATCTTCTCCAGATCAACGCGCCGGCAAAACTCCTTGAGACCGGAGAACGGTCCGTTTTCGGTGCGTTGCGCTATCGCAGCTTCCACCGCACCCCGCCCGACACCCTTAATCGCGCCCAGGCCGTACAGAATCGCGTCGTCGTCTGCGACACTGAACGAGTACTCCGAACGATTGATGCAAGGCCCTCGTAATTCGAGTCCGAGTTGTCGGCAGTCATCCTTGATCGTCACCAGTCGGTCGGTATTGTCAATGTCAGCGCTCATCACAGCCGCCATGAAGGCAGACGGGTAATGCGCTTTTAGATAGGCCGTTTGATAGGCCAGCAAGGCATAGGCCGCCGAGTGCGATTTATTGAAGCCGTATCCCGCAAACTTCTCGATGAGGTCGAAAATACGGGTCGCGGTCGCCTCGGCGACGCCGCGTTCTTCAGCACCACCAACGAACACCTCCCGCTGCTTGGCCATCTCAACGGCATTCTTTTTCCCCATCGCACGCCGCAGCAAGTCCGCCCCACCCAGGGTATAACCCGATAACACACGCGCAATCTGCATCACCTGTTCCTGATACAAAATTACGCCGTAGGTCTCTTCCAGCACGGGTTGCAAATCAGGATGAAAATAATCGATGTCCAGTTTATTCACGTCGTGCCGGCGAGCAATGAAATCATCCACCATGCCCGATTGCAGCGGTCCGGGACGAAACAGTGCAACCAATGCAATCAGATCAGCGAAATGGTCGGGTTGCATACGCTTGATCAGGTCGCGCATGCCGCGAGACTCAAGCTGGAAAACCGCTGTTGTACTACAGGCACACAGCATTTCGAACGTGCGCTTGTCTTCCGTGGGTATATCGTTGATATCCAGCGGTTCGTCCACTCTGGATTCATTGATGATTTGCACGGCCCAATCGATAATGGTCAGTGTTCGCAGCCCCAGGAAATCGAATTTGACGAGCCCGGCCGCCTCTACGTCGTCCTTGTCGAGTTGCGTAACGACATTGATGCCACCTTCTTCGCAATACAGCGGCGTAAAATCGGTTAGCTGGCTTGGCGCGATAACGACGCCACCGGCGTGTTTTCCAGCATTGCGTACCAGCCCTTCGAGCGATTTGGCGAGATCGATAATGGCCCGAACTTCCTCATCGTCGCGATACATCGCCGCCAGTTCAGCTTCCTGCTGCAGCGCTTTGTCCAGCGTAATACCGATCTCAAACGGCACCTGCTTGGCAATGCGATCGACAAACCCGTACGGCTGGCTGAGAACTCGTCCGGCGTCACGAATAACGGCCTTTGCGGCCATCGTGCCATAGGTAATGATCTGCGAGACCCGGTCGCGACCATAGCGCTCTGCCACGTATTCGATGACGCGGTCCCGGCCCTCCATGCAGAAATCGATATCGAAATCCGGCATCGACACTCGCTCAGGGTTCAGGAAACGTTCAAACAGCAAGTCGTATTCCAGTGGATCCAGATTGGTGATGCCGAGCACGAACGCGACCAGCGATCCGGCGCCCGAGCCGCGACCCGGACCCACCGGAATCTTTTCCTTTTTCGCCCAAATAATAAAATCGGCGACAATGAGAAAGTATCCGGCGAATCCCATGTCACAGATTACTGCCAGTTCTTCACGCAAGCGTTTATCATAGGGTGCTCTTTCCGCACCCGCCTTGTCAGCATCCATTGCGCCGGATTGCAACTTTTGCTGCACGAACGCTTCAAGTCCGCGCTCCGCCTCGACACGAAGATAATCGTCGGTCGTCGTATCTTCCGGTACCGGAAAAATCGGCAGGAATGATTCGCCCAGCCGCAGATCCAGGCTGCAGCGTTTCGCGATCTCAACAGTGTTTTCCAGAGCCTCCGGAATATCCGCAAACAGCGCGGCCATTTCGTCACTGCTCTTGAGGTATTGCTGCTCACTGTACAAACGTGGCCGATTCGTATCGGCCAGCGTACGGCCATCGTGAATACAAACCCGCGCTTCATGCGCCGAATAATCATCGGCCACCAGGAATCGAACATCATTCGTGGCAACGACCGGGACCGAAAATTCATGCGCAAGCGACAACGACTGCTGCACACATTTTTCTTCATTGCTACGGCCAGTGCGAATCAATTCAAGAAAAAACCGATCCCCGAAAAGATCGCGCCACTCTGACAGCAATTGCGACGCGATGTCGTAGTGTCCGCCGATCAGGCAGCGACCAATATCACCCTCCCGACCTGCTGACAACGCAATGAGTCCTTCACAGGAGTCACGATCGAGCCAGGTTTTTTGCAATCGAGGCACACCACGATGCTGTCCTTCCAACCAGCTCCGGGTCACGAGACGCGTCAGATTTCGATAGCCCGCAAGGTTTTGACTGAGCAGGACAATGCTGTCGTGGCGATTGTCGTCGGTCGGATCCGCAACACGTACGTCGACGCCGACAATCGGTTTTACGCCGTTTTGCAGCGCC
The DNA here is from genome assembly GCA_013151645.1 of Gammaproteobacteria bacterium. Taxonomy (GTDB): domain Bacteria; phylum Pseudomonadota; class Gammaproteobacteria; order Steroidobacterales; family Woeseiaceae; genus JAADHU01. The sequence goes on from JAADHU010000005.1 coordinate 16,404, forward strand.
TTGCGATAAAACTTCACCAGACCGAACACATTGCTCTGGTCGGTCAACGCCACCGCCGGCATCCCCCCCGATGCACAATGGGGCATCAATGACGGAATTCGAACCGTACTGTCAACGATCGAAAATTCCGTGTGCAAATGCAGATGTACGAAACGACTCGTCATATCGGCATCCGACACAAGGTCAGGTTTTGATGGGCTGGCTGGATCATAGGGCTATGCGGTATTTGTTCGCTGGAATTCTAACCCGAATGTTCGCTGAGGCATTATTTATTCGCTGCATCCCCTCTGCAGCCGCATCAGCCGTCAGTCCCCATCCGCAATGGACTGAAGCTCCGCCGATGTTGCTGGCAAGGTCCCAGGCGATCGATATTGCGCAGATGCTCCGCCGTTCCATAGCCTTTGTGTTGCGCAAACCCGTATCCGGGAAACTGCTTGTCCATACGCCGCATCATCGCGTCTCGCGCTACTTTGGCAATGATCGATGCCGCGCTGATGGCGGCAATTTTGCCATCGCCGCCGACCACTGCTTCGCCTCTCACGTGATGTCCCGACACGCACAGGTTCGGCAGGCGATTGCCATCAATTCGCACCAAAGCCGGCAGCACCGGCAAACCCAGGATGGCCCGCCGCATCGCCAGCATCGTGGCCTGGAGGATATTCAGACAATCGATCTCGGCCGCATCGGCCCATGCAATGGCCCATGCCAGCGAATGCTGACGTATTTCTCCTGCCAGCCTGTTACGCTTTTTCTCTGTCAGTTTCTTCGAATCGTCAAGCCCTTCGAGCCCGCCGGGATTCGCCAATATCACAGCCGCCGTGACCACCGGGCCTGCCAGCGGTCCGCGTCCGACTTCGTCGATTCCCGCCACGAGACCGTGACGGCGCATTACCGGTTTGCGCCGAGCCGTCATTGCCGGAGCTCGGTAGCCGTTTTCAATACCGCTTTGGCCGCCCGCGCATCGGCGCCACGCCGCAGTTCCTTGCGCAGTGTACCGAAAGACGCTGCGATCCTGGCCCGTTTGACAGGATCATCAAGCAAGGTGACAACCGCATCGGCCAGTGCCTGCGGCGTAGCCTCGTTTTGCAGAAACTCAGGCACCAGCGGTTCCTTCGTCAGAAGGTTTGGCAAGGTAACGTAGTTCACCTTCAGCAATTTGAATGCCCGGACGATCCAATGAGTCACCGCCGCAACCCGGTAGCCAGCGACGATCGGGCGGCCCAGCAAGGCGGCCTCGAGCGCCGCCGTACCGGATGCCAGCAATACAACATCGGCCGCGGCAATGGCGCTGTATGCTTCACCCTCGATCACCGTAAACTGCTGCGCAATGCCCTGTTGCTGAAGCTGCGATTCGAACAAGCGTCGTGTTTTATTGTTCACCAACGGCGCAACAAAGCCGATATCCGGATAACGTTCACCCAGCATCTTTGCGGCGGCCGCAAACGTCGGACCGAGGCGAGCAACCTCGCCAACGCGGCTGCCTGGCATTACTGCAACGACGATTGCGGCCGCAAGGCCGAGCCGCCGGCGCTCCTGCTGGCGGTCAAGGTCCTCAGGAACACTCTCGGCCAGCGGGTGCCCCACGAACACGGCATTTACCTGATGATGATCGTAAAAAGCTTTCTCAAAGGGCAGCAAACAAAGCACTTTGTCGACCGCCTTTGCTATTTTCCGTACCCGACCCTGGCGCCAGGCCCAAACCGACGGACTCACGTAATGCACCGTGCGTATGCTGTTCCTGCGCAGCCGCTTCTCCAGGCCTAAATTGAAATCGGGCGCATCAATACCCACAAAAACATCCGGCGGCGACTTGATCCAGCGGCTGCCGATACGGCGCCGAAGTCCCAGCAATCGCGGAATTTCTGCGAGCGGCTCAACCAGTCCCATGACAGAGAGCGCTTGCGCGTCCTCCCACGCGTCGCAACCGGCTGCTTTCATCAGAGGACCGGCAATTCCCTCGAACGTCGCCTCGGGGTGATGTTTGCGAATCTCTCGCATGAGCCCGGCTCCCAATCGATCACCGGAGGTCTCACCAGCGACCAGGCCGATACGCATACTGGTTACCTGACGATGCCACGATCGGACATCGTGAGGGAGGATAAGAAAGGTTCAAGCTCGGGCTGATCGCCGACGAGATTCTCTATTTCGAGAATCGCATCTCCAAGCTTCAGACCCTGACGATAGACAATGCGATACGCATTCCTGATGTTGCGAATCTGCTCTGTCGTAAAATCGCGTCGCTTCAGTCCCTCACTGTTGATACCGCGCGGTACCGCCGGCTGTCCGGACACCAGCGTATAAGCGGGAACGTTACGGTTGCAACCCGAATACATGCCCAGAAAACTGTGCGCGCCCAGGTGGCAAAACTGATGCACGCCGGAAAAACCGGCCATTATCACCCAGTCACCGACATGTACATGTCCTGCAAGGGTCGCATTGTTAGCGAAAATTGTATTGCTGCCTATCTGACAATCGTGCGCGATGTGCACGTACGCCATGATCCAGTTATCGTCGCCCATGCGGGTGATGCCTTCATCCTGAACAGTGCCGCGACTGATTGAACAGTATTCACGAATGGTGTTGCGCTCGCCGATTTCCAGTCGGGTGCGTTCACCCGCGTATTTCTTGTCCTGGGGGTCCCCGCCGACGGAGGCGAACTGGTAAATATGGTTGTCACGACCAATTCGAGTTGGACCACCGATGACAACATGACTGTCGATTTGCGTACCACCCGCGATCTCAACGTCATCGCCAATCACCGTAAATGCGCCAATTTCAACGTCATCGGCAATCGTTGCAGAAGCGGAAACGATGGCGCTGGCGTGAATCATCAAATAACGCGGCCCGGAGCACACAGTATGCGAGCAGTGACTGCTTTCCCGCCATCAACGCTGGCAGCACAGGCATAACGCCACATACCGCGCACGATCCTTTCGACCGTGACGACGATGTCGAGTTGATCACCCGCATAAACCGGCCGGCGAAATTTCGCATCGTCCACGCCAACCAGGTAATAAAGCGGTTTCGGCTCCACATCGCCCGCCGTGATATGCGACAAGACACCACCCGCCTGCGCCATCGCCTCAATGATCAGGACCCCCGGCATAACCGGATTACCCGGAAAATGACCCTGAAAAAAGGGTTCGTTTATGGAGACGTTCTTCCTGGCCGTGATCGATTCACCGGGTGTGCAATCGACGATCTTGTCGATCAGGAGAAAGGGAAATCGATGCGGCAGAAGATGCATGATATCCGTCGCGCTTAAGGTCATCGCATCATCCGTCATTTTTCTTATTCACTTCTTCCAATTTCCTGAGACGATCCGCGAGCTTGTCAAAACGTCGAAATCTGGCCACTTTTTGTCTCCAGTTCTTGCTCTTTTCCGCGGGAAAATGGGCCGAATAGAATCCGGGCTCTGTAATATCCTTCGTGGCAACCGCAGCTGCGCCGAGAATCACATCGTCGCAAATAGTGACATGACCGAATACGCCGACGCGTCCGGCCAACATGCAACGCTTGCCGATAATCGCACTCCCGGATATCCCAGCCGTCGCCGCGATGGCCGTATGTTCGCCAATACGTACGTTATGGGCGATTTGAATCAGGTTATCGAGGCGTACTCCATTCTCGATGACTGTGTCTCCAATGGCGCCGCGATCAATCGTGGTATTGGCGCCAATCTCGACATCGTCGCCGATGTTTACTCCGCCCACCTGCGGAACCTTGAGCCAACCCGTGGCGGTCTTCGCGTTGCCGAAACCGTCCGCTCCCAGCACTGCGCCAGGATGCACGATGGTTCGTTTGCCGACCGTGACGTTCTGAACCAGCGTAACGTTGGCGACGAGCCGCGACGCCGTATCCAACGAACAGCAATCGCCAATGACACACCCCGGTCCAACAAAAACGTCCTCACCGATGACGGCGTCTTCGCCGACAACGACCGACGCCGAGATCTGCGCCGATGCCGCAACTTGTGCTGACGTCGAGATCACGGCGCTGGCATGCACGCCGGGATCGACCGGCGTCGGCGGATAGAGCACGGACGCAATGCGCGCGAAGGTCAGATAAGGATCGTCGGTTATCAGTACCGCCGTTGGACAAGCATCGACATCGCTCGCGGTTACGATAACCACCGATGCGGTTGTCGTACGCAATTGCGATGTGTAAGCCGCGTTAGCGAGAAAACTGACCGACCCCGGACCCGCATCCGACAACGTCGAAACCCTGCATACCTCAACCTGCGGGTCGCCGATCAATTCGCAGCCAAACCGGGCCGCCAATTCTCCGAGTTTAGCCCGCATGCTTCACCCGGACAGCCTCTATCTATGCATCAATTACCGCTACCCGCGTTGAACTTCGCTTCCATCGCCTCCAACACAAAGCCAGTGATGTTGACGGTAGGGCTGGCAAAAAGCACACCGTCGCCCAGGACGACATCAAATCCCGCTGTCCGCGCATACGCCTGCACTTCCTGCAGCAAAGAACGCTGCAACTGTCCGAGCTCCTCATTTCGGCGCAGATTCAGGTCTTCCCGAAATTCGTTTTGTAATCTCGTCACCTCGCGCTGCATATCGCGCAAGTCTTTTTCCGCCGTGCGACGTTCCGTCTCGCCCATCACCGCGACATCACGCTGGACTTTAGTCGTGAGTTCTTCAAATTCCTTTTGCTTCGCGATAATTTCACGTTGCCTCGGCTGGAATTCCTGTTCCAGTGCATCCATGGCGATCTTGGCTTGCGGAGCACTCTCCATAAGCACAGGCACATTAACAACACCGATCTTCAGCTCCTGGGCGGAAGCAGGCGACACCAAAACAAATACCAATGCCGCCGCGGCGACTGTTCTTACGAAATTACGCATCACAAAACTCATATTATCATCCAATCGTTAAAATGCCTGACCGATAGAGAACTGAAACCGCTCTAACTGATCCTTATAAAATCTATCGTTCCCCTTGAACTCATTCAACGGGAAGGCGTAGCTAAATCTAAACAAGCCCAGCGGTGCCAGCCATTGCACGGCCAGACCCACCGACGTTTTTAGTTCATTAAAATCGGGCTTGTACTGTACCGGGCTTCCCAGCTTGTCCAGGAAAGCGACTTCGCCTGTGTTAAAGACGTTGCCGATATCGTAGAAAATACTGGCCCTGGCCTGACTGGCAAACTTGTCGGGCAGCGGGATTATAAGCTCTAGTTGGCTCGCAACCAACACATTACCACCATATGGGCGGGCAAAACTGTCTCTTGGCCCCAGCCACGACTCCTTGTAACCGCGCACCGTCAGCGGACCGCCACCGAAAAACTGCTTAAACGGTGGTAAGGCGGTGGTACTGCCCAGCGCTTCGCCGATAGCAAGCTCGGCATTTGCCCGCAAAGCCCAGGGTCCGTAAATCGGCACATATTTAGTAAAATTGTAGCGTGCGGTCCAGAACTCGACATCGCTGCCGGGACCGGTCATCGAGGCGAAAATCTGGTGCCGGCTACCGCGGGTCGCAAAAAGACTGCGATTGCGGCTGTCGAAGGACCATCCGGCAACCAGTTCTATTGACGTAAAATCGGTACCGAAAAACTCCACGCCGTTACTCGCGGTTTGCCTGAACGGAGAACCGTTGTTGAGCACCCAGTCCTGAGCCTGTTGCGTGCTCCGCGTTGATGAGAGCAGTTCGTTGCCCTGGTAATTGACACCGAAACTCAGTCGCTGATAGTCGCTGATCGGATATCCATAGTTCAACGTCAGCCCCAGACTGGTCGTTGAGAAATCGGACGCCGCGGATACAAACTGCGTGATATCCCTGTAATTGACGGAAACCGTTCGGCTTACACCGTTGATCGTGCGATACGGATCGGTATGGGACAAGGAATAGAGTTTCGAAAACCGTCCTGAGTTGAGTTGCAAAGCGACCCGATTCCCGCTACCAAGAAAATTGGTATGCACGATACTGCCATTCAGGATCAAGCCTTGCGATTGTGAAAATCCGAGACCACCACTGAATTGGCCGGGCATCCGGTAGCTCAAATCGAAATCGACATCCACCAGGTCCGGACTGCCGGGTACCGGGCTGTTTTCGACTTCGACCTTTTCGATATACGGCAGACGTTGCAGGAGAATTTTCGAGCGGTCGATCAGACGATTGGAGAGATATGCGCCTTCCGCCTGTCGCATCTCGCGGCGCAGAACCTCGTCGTCAACCTCATCCACGCCTCTGAAATTTATACGGCGCACGTAGACCCGGCTCTGTGGGTCGACGTAAAAAGTGACCGCCGTTTCCTTCTTCTCGTGATCGAGTTCCGGCACCGGTTCGATCTCTGCGTTCGCATAGCCTTCCTCGCCGAGTCGGAATGACATCAACTCGGCCGAACTGGTCAGCATGTTCAAATTAAAAATATCACCCGGCTTTGCCAGCACCAATCGCTGCAGTTGCCCTTCCGGCACCACCATTTTGCCAACCAGTTTTACTTCGGAAATGGTATAGCGTTCACCTTCGTGCACGTTGATGGTGACGTAGATATCCTTTTTGTTCGACGATATCGCCACTTGTGTCGATTCGACGCGAAAGTCGGCATAGCCTCGATTCATGTAAAACGAACGCAGCGTTTCCAGGTCACCACTCAATGCCTCTTTCGCGTATCGGTCATCCTGTCTGAACCAGGACAGCCAGTTCGCCGTATCCAGCTCAAACCCCTTGCGGACCTCGGCGTCCTCAAAGGTGTGGTTACCCACGACATTCACCTGGCGGATTCGCGCTCGATCGCCCTCTTTCACATTGATGTTCACGCGGACCGTATTGTTGGGTCGATCCACAACTTCCGTATCGACAACGACGGCGTATTTGCCCCGGTCGTAATACTGTTCACGCAAGAACATGGCAACATTGTCGAGTACAGATCGATCGAAGGTACGTCCGCGTGCGAGGCCGACGCCACGCAGGGAATCCATCAGGTCTTCCGTCTTGATGTCTTTGTTACCTTCGATGTTGAAATCTTCAATCGAAGGACGCTCGCGTACGGCAACTATCAGTGTCGTACCATCGCGCCGCATTTCGATATCATCGAACAGAGACTGCTCATACAGGGTTCGAATCGCTTCCTGGATGCGTAAATCGTCGACCCGATCTCCCACATTGATCGGCAGGTAATTGAATACCGTTCCCTCCGATATACGTTGCAGCCCCTCGACACGCATATCGCCGACGACGAACTCTTCCGCCAGCACCTGGCCGAATCCGAAGACGGCAAAACCGACAAACGACACAAAGTATCGTCGCCACAATCGAAAAGCGGTCTTTCCCCTCACACGATTCCTCATAATTCCCATTGCCGGTGGAAACCACCCGGCCGATATACGTAGTTTCATTCGACTAAAATTCTGGAAATGTCGTTATAGAACGCAAAGCTCATCAACAGGATCAGAGCGAGAATGCCTATTTGTTGGCCGACGATTTGCGAGCGCATTGACAACGGGCTGCCCTTCAATCCTTCGATACTTTGATACACGATTTGGCCACCATCCAGTACTGGAATCGGCAGCAAATTGATGACGCCCAGGCTGATGCTGACCAGGGCCAGAAAACGCAAGAACGGGTTCAGCCCCGCTGATGCTGAAGCACCGGCGTATTGAGCGATGTTAATCGGGCCGCTGATGTTCTTCAGCGACACGTCACCGGTCAACATGCGTCCAAACATCGTAAAGGTGAACGTAGTTGATGACCAGGTCTGCTGCAGAGACTGGCCGACGGCCGCAACGGCACCGTATTTTCGCATATACCAAAAATCGCCGGCTGCGCGGTCGAGCCCGACACCGAGGAGTCCACTTCGAATGCCGTCGCTGTCGACATGGCCCAGCGTAACACCAACGATCAGCCTGGCCTCGTTTCGAACAAGCTCCACGTCGACGTATTGGTCGGCGCGCGCGGTAACGATGCGCTGCAAGTCGGTGAAGCTGCCGACGCGTTCACCGTCGATGCCGACGATTCGATCGCCTAACTGAATTCCGGCCGCTTTTGCTGCGCCCTCAGGACTTAAGGAACCCACCGTTGCCGGCGGTTGCCAGGGGTAAAACCCCAGCCCCTCGAACAACATTCCGGGTTCCGTCAACCTTTCCGTATCGCCCGCAACGTCAATAGTCGCAATACGCGTATTGCCATCTTCGTCCTCGAGACGCAGTTCGATGCGCCCGTCGCTGAGCATCGCGTCGAGCATGGATACGAGCGCCGTCTCCCAATCAACCGCATCGCGCTGTTCGACCTGCAGGATTCTATCTCCGTATTGCAGACCCGCTTCGGCCGCGTAGGAATTATCCAGCACCTGCCCAACGGCGGGTTTCATCGTTGGCACGCCGTTAACGAACAAAATCCAGTACGCCAGGATCGCGAACAGGAAATTGAACAACGGTCCGGCAAGAAGCACCGCGATCCGCTGCGGTACCGGCCGATGATCGAACGCCCGCCCCTGGTCTGCCTCATCCACCGGCCCCTCGCGTTCATCAAGAAACTTGACGTAACCGCCCAGTGGAATGGCCGAGAGGCAATACTCGGTCTTATCAGCACCCGCAACTCGGCTCCAGATTGACTTGCCAAAACCGATGGAGAAGCGCAGCACTTTCATGCCGCACCACCGACCCACAATGTAGTGGCCGAATTCATGCACCGCCACCAGCACGCTGATCGCGACAATAAAAGCCAACAAGTTCGTTAGCGTTTCAACCATCAGTTGCCCTTTATTCCAAATATTATCAAGCGCTTGTTCCCTTTAATTAAAGTCGGTGTTACGCTCGCTTTGACCACTGCACACAGAGTGTGACTGGCCTTCCAGGCGGCAGTTCCCGGCCCGCTACAGCACTCGCTGTATCGCCAGCGTAGGCTTGCCGGTATGAACCGCGGCTGAACAAACAGCGCCCTCATCATGTAAGACCCGCAACGGCGACACCTGCCGCAAACAAAGTCGATGCGGCGGTTACGCTATCGATACGATCCAGCAGACCGCCGTGGCCGGGAAACAGCCTGCCGCTGTCCTTGATTCCGGCATGTCGCTTGAACATGCTCACGGTCAGGTCACCAACCACGGATAAGAGTCCTATAGCCAGACAAAACGGCAGCAGGACGGCAAGGTTGGTTTGCCCCCAGACGCCGTACGCCGTTGCCAGCACCGAGACCGCCAGCAGCCCGCCCACCACGCCTTCCCAGGTTTTTCCCGGACTGATACTCGGCGCAAGCTTCACCCGGCCAAACCTTTTGCCGGCGAAATACGCGCCGATATCAGCCGCCCATACAATGGCCAACAGGAAAAGCAGCAACGACGGTGAGCGCGAATAGAGCCAGTCAAGTGCCACGTATGCGGGCAGCAAAACGAGTACTCCGCACAACCAGCCAACCACCTTTGGGATGGCGGTCGGATAGAAAAACATCCAGGCCAGTGCGCTCAACCACCAACCGACGGCGATATAAAGCACCGTTTGGTAGGCGATCGTGCCCGGTACCAGCCACCACGCGGCCACTTGCAGCAGCGCAATGCTGACGACGTAAGTCAGGCGGCCCGATGTCCCCGAAAATGCCAGAAATCCGGACCACTCCCAGGCTCCCGCGACAAAAAGAAGGGCGATAACCAACCGGGCTGCCGGTTGCGGCAATTGATACAAAACCAATAGCAGCAGGACGATAGCGATCAGGGCCGAGATTACGCGCTGTTTCAACATCTCAGGCAATTCCCAGCTGTTTTTCGGTGTTGCCGTAGCGACGTTGGCGGCTGGCGTAAAACGCCATGGCATCATCGAATTCGTCCTCGCCAAAATCGGGCCACAGACAATCGCTGAAATACAGCTCCGCGTAAGCGAGATTCCAAAGCAGGAAATTGCTGATGCGTCGCTCTCCGCCAGTGCGAATTAATAAGTCCGGATCTGGAACACCACCCAAAGCCAGCGCCTGCGAAAAATGCGATTCCCCGATCTCGTCCGCCTTCAAGTCGCCTTTCGCTACGCATTCGGCCAATTGCCTGGCCGCGTTGACCATGTCCCAGCGACCACCGTAAGCAACCGCCACGATCAGTGTCAAACCGCTGTTGCCCTCAGTCTTGGCCTCGGCGGCCTCGATCTTTTTGCACAGCCGATTCTGTAACCGCTCGCGCGCACCAATAAACTTGAGCTTCACATTATTACGATGCAGGGAATTCAGTTCTCGTTGCAGTGCCTCGACGAAAAGCCCCATGAGTTTGCTAACTTCAACACGTGGGCGCTGCCAGTTTTCGCTGCTGAACGCGAACAAGGTCAGATAGGAGACTCCACGCCGGGCTGCGTGTTCGACGATTTTTCGGACCGGGGCGACACCGGCACGATGACCGGCATGTCGCGGTTTCGAACGGTCTTTCGCCCAGCGCCCGTTACCGTCCATTATGATCGCTACATGCTCGGGAACATTCCCGCCACCCAGGCTATCCGTTGAAGTTTGTGCATCGGCTACTGACATTAGACCATCAATCAGATTTCCATCAACTCGCTTTCTTTTTCCGCGAGGATCTTGTCGATGTCGGCGACATTCTTGTCGGTAATGGTTTGAATTTCGTCATGGGCGCGACGTTCGTCATCTTCGCCAATCATTTTTTCCTTAAGAAGGTCTTTAAGATCGCCCAATGCATCGCGACGGATATTCCTCACCGCGATCCGCGCATTCTCGGCCTGCTGACGCACCAGCCGAATCATGTCCTTGCGCCGTTCTTCGGTCAGTGGCGGAAGCGGCACACGGATGATCGTGCCTGCCGTGGCCGGATTCAGCCCCAAATCCGAGCCCATAATGGCTTTCTCGATCGGCTGCACCATGTCTTTTTCCCATGGCACAACGGACAAGGTGCGGGAATCTTCGACGTTGACGTTGGCAACCTGCTGCAGGGGCACAGCACTGCCATAATATTCCACCGTAATATGATCGAGCAGGCTGGTGTGTGCCCGCCCGGTCCGAACCTTGGTCAATTCCTGACTGAACGACGTTACACTTTTTTGCATACGCCCGGTGGCGTCTCGTTTGATGTCATCAATCACTTTATTTTGCCCCTTGAAGTGCCCGCCATTTGCGCGCTACACCGTTACCAGCGTTCCCACTTCACTGTCAGTCATCGCCTGTACCAGCGTGCCCGCTTTAGTCATGTCAAAAATCCTCAGCGGCAGGTTGTTATCACGGCACATCACGACCGCCGTCGCGTCCATGACCCGGAGCTTATCGCTCAGGACCTTGTCAAATGACACGGTATCGTACATTGACGCCTCGGAATTGAGCTTTGGATCCGAATCGTAAACACCGCTAACCATCGTGGCTTTCATTAAAACCTCGGCACCAATTTCGATCGCTCGTAAACTTGCGGCTGAGTCAGTGGTAAAAAAAGGATTGCCGGTACCCGCCGCCAGTATCACTACCCGCCCTTTTTCAAGGTGCCTGACCGCACGGCGTCGAATATAGTCCTCACACACCTGGTGAACCTGCAGCGCAGACATGACGCGCGCAAAAACGTTCTGATTCTCCAGCGCATCCTGCATGGCCAGCGCATTCATGACGGTCGCCAGCATGCCCATATAGTCGCCGGTCACCCGATCCATGCCAGCGCCTGCCGCAAGACCCGCGCCGCGAAATATATTGCCGCCACCAATGACCAGCGCAACCTCAATACCGAGTTTTTGCACTTCAGCGACTTCGGATGCTATGCGCTCGATAACCACGGGATCAATACCGTAGTCCAGTTCACCCATTAATGCCTCACCACTCAGCTTGAGCAGGACGCGGCGGTAGAGAACAGGTGCAGCATTCATATGACTTCTGGCCTTATGCGATCAAATCAAACCGCTCCTGAGTCGGGAGCGGCACAGATTCTAACGTATTCAAGGACTAAGGTCCCTTAATACAGTTCGTTTCTAGTGCCCCGTCAACTTAAAATTGACGGCATACTCGCACCGATGACGGTCGATTCCGTTATTTCCGGGCATCCTCTATTTGCTTCATGACTTCGTCAGCGAAGTTTTCCACTTTTTTCTCAATACCTTCACCCACTTCGAAGCGCACGAACCGGGAAACCGTTGCGCCGGCGCCCTGTAGCAATTTATCGATCGTCACATCCGGATCCCTGACGAATGGCTGACCCAATAATGTGATTTCTTTCAAGAACTTGGCTAGCCGCCCAGTGACCATCTTTTCGATGATTTCCGCCGGTTTGCCCGACTCTGCGGCTTGCTCGGAAAAAATACGCCGCTCGCGCTCCAGCACGTCCGCCGGCACACTGTCTGCATCAATGCATTCAGGATTCGTCGCGGCCACGTGCATCGCGATATCCCGCGCTAAATCGGCGTCGCCCCCCGTCAGCGCAACAACAGCGCCAATTCGCGCACCATGAATGTAGTAGCCCAGATGATCGGCTGCGTCGATCTGCGCGACTCGCCGAACCGAAATCTTTTCGCCCACCTTGGCAACCAGCTCGGTACGCGCCACTTCGACAGTGCGACCATCGTCCAGTGCCTGAGCGTTCAGCGTATCGACATCACTGGTCTCGGCCGCGAGCGCCGCATCTGCTACCGCGTTGGCGAAGGCAACGAAATTTTCGTCTTTGGCAACGAAATCCGTTTCCGAATTGATCTCCACGATCGCAGCCCTGCCGTTGTCAGACGCAACGACAACCAGGCCATCCGCCGCCACACGACCCGCTTTCTTGTCCGCTTTCGCCTGTCCCGACTTGCGCAACAGTTCGACCGCGGCTTCTGCATTGCCATCCGTCTCAACCAGTGCTTTCTTGCACTCCATCATGCCGGCGCCCGTGCGCTCGCGCAGTTCTTTCACCATTGATGCGCTAATGGTCATTACTTTTTATCCTCTGATATCCGTCAAAAATTGCCGGCATTTCGCCCTCAATTCCTGCTCAACCTGTACGAAAACTTCCGTTACTCGACGTCACCGGACTCGTCGTCTGCCGATGTCTTGCTGGCCTTTTTCCTGGTTACGGGTTTCTTGGTCGTCGATTTTTTTGCAGCGGCCTTCTTACTGGTTTTCTTTGCCGCCGATTTCTTGGTGGTTTTCTTCGCAGCCTGCGGTTCAGCGCTGGATTCTGACGGTGCCTCAACGGCTGCAACGTCCTCGGTCGGAGCTTGTTCAGCCGCAACGTCCTCCGCGACCACAATGTCAGCCTCGGTCTCTGCCTCGGTCTCTGCCTCGGCGGCCACTTCTTTAACCTCGGTGACCGGTGCATCTTCGACATCATCCGCAGCAACATTCGCCTCGGGTGATACCGCTGCCGATTTCTTGACAACCGTTACTTTCTTCGCGTTTCCTCCAGCCGATTTTCGGGCCGGCTTCTTGCGTCCGCCGGCTTTCTTCGGCTTGCCTTCAGCGTCGAGTTCGACGAAATCATCGTCGCCCAGCGAAACTTCCGGCAGCGATGCCTTGCCATCGACGACCGCGTCCGCAATGAGCGCTGCATACAGCGAAATCGCCCGCATCGCATCGTCATTGCCCGGGATCACGTAGTCCGCGGTATCCGGCGAACAGTTCGTATCAACCACGGCGACGATCGGAATACCCAGCTTACGTGCTTCACGAATAGCGATATCTTCATGCGATACGTCAACGACAAACAGCACGTCTGGCAACGAACCCATATTCTTGATACCGCCGAGACTGCGATCCAGCTTGTCCCGCTCGCGGGTCAGGCCAAGGACTTCTTTCTTGGTCAGACCGTCGAAACCGCCCTCTTCAGCCATCTGCTCGAGATTCTTGAGCCGCTGCACAGAACGTTTAATGGTTTTGAAATTGGTCAGCATGCCGCCAAGCCAGCGATAGCTGACGAAGGGCATCTCACAGCGCTCAGCCTGCGTTCGCATGGATTCGCGTGCCGCCCGCTTGGTGCCGACAAACAGGACCGTGCCGCCATCCGCGACCGTCGCTTTTGTAAACGCGTACGCATCACGAGCCATGGGCAGGCTCTTTTCGAGGTTAATAATGTGAATTTTGTTACGTTCGCCAAAGATGTAGGGTGCCATCTTCGGATTCCAGTAACGGGTCTGATGACCAAAGTGCACGCCAGCCTCAAGCATCTGGCGCATAGTTACGTCTGCCATGATATTTCTCCGGGTTATGCCTCCGAACACCCCATGCGCAACCCCTTTTCAGGTGGGGCACCCAGCGCGATGTGACGGTGTACGTGTGGATTAATTGCCTCTTGGGCGCGCGCTTTATACCATACTGTCCTGCGGCCAACAACGCGGATTTTGATAAAAGGATAATTGGCGTCGTAGCGCATTATTTTCAACCTCGGGTCGATTCTGAAAAAAATGCGCTTCGACGCCGATTTCCCATCTCCAATCGACCATCCAGCAACGGAAAACCATGCACGTAACCATCAAAACGCCTGAAGAACAGGAAAAAATGCGGGTCGCCGGTCACCTGGCGGCGGACGTACTCGATATGATCGGGGAATATGTCAAAGTTGGTGCCAGCACCGACGAACTCGACACCATTTGCCACCGCTATATCACGGAAGTACAGGGCGCGGTGCCCGCACCGTTGAATTACCGTGGCTTCCCGAAATCTATTTGCACGTCGATTAATCACGTTGTTTGTCATGGCATCCCGGGCGAACGCGTGCTCAAGTCCGGCGACGTGGTGAATATCGACATTACGGTCATCAAGGATGGCTACCACGGCGATACCAGCCGCATGTTTTTTGTCGGCAAGACCAGCGTTCAGGCGGAACGACTATCGACCATTGCCTACGAAGGCATGTGGCTCGGTATTGAGCAGCTCGCGGCCGGCAAACATCTTGGCGACATCGGCCATGCGGTGCAGCAGCATGTCGAAAAGAATCGTTATTCCGTGGTTCGCGAATATTGTGGGCACGGCATCGGCCGGGGGTTCCATGAAGACCCGCAGGTGTTGCACTACGGCCAGCCAGGAACCGGCATGGAGCTGCGCGCGGGCATGACGCTGACCGTAGAACCGATGGTAAATGCTGGCAAACGCGAGGTACGCCTGTTGCCCGACGGCTGGACGGTGGTCACCAAGGATCACCAGCTATCGGCACAATGGGAGCACACCGTCCTGATTACCGAAAGCGGCTACGAGGTGCTCACACTCGGCGCGGAACAGCGATAATAAGTTCCAGTTTTCAATGGTTTATGATGATTTCGCCAAACTGAACAAGAACGCTGTACTCGCGACGCTGGCGGCGGAGCTGGCGGACGCCGGCAATTCGGTCTCGCGCCTCGGCGCGGCACTCAAGACCGCGGATGCGGCGTTGAGCAGCGACTTTCGAAACAGCACACCGATCGGCATCCTGGTGCGTTTGCGTGCACAAGTCGTCGACCGGTTATTGCTTCATTTGTGGCGCAACTGCGCGAATACGGATAACGATATCGCGCTGGTTGCGGTCGGCGGTTACGGCCGCGGGGAACTGCACCCCGGCTCCGATGTCGACATCATGCTGCTCGCAAACCGGCACCTCTCAGTGCAGACAGAACAGGTCATCTCCGAGTTCCTGACCCGCTTGTGGGATATCGGCCTGGAAGTCGGCCACAGCGTCCGTACCGTAGCGGATTGTCGTCGTGAGGCGGAAAAAGACCTGACCGTCGCAACAACCTTGATGGAAACAAGATTGCTGGCGGGGACCGACCAGGCCTATAACGCCATGGTAGCCACGGTTTCCGCCGATCAAATATGGCCGTCGAAACAGTTCTTCGCGGCCAAGCGCGCCGAGCAAATAGCACGGCACCATCGCTACGACGATACTGCTTACAAACTCGAACCCAATGTCAAAGGCAGCCCGGGCGGTCTGCGCGACATTCAGATGATCGGCTGGGTGGCAAAACGACATTTCGGCGTCAATACACTCGATGAACTGGTCGAGCATCACTTTCTTACGCCGGGACAACTGCAACGCCTGCACGATGGTCAGGATTTTCTCTGGCGGGTTCGCTTCGGGCTGCATGTGCTGACCGGACGCTGCGAGGATCGCCTGCTGTTCGACCATCAGATCAACCTCGCCAAGTTGCTCGGCTATGAGGATGCGAGCTTTACACTCGCCGTCGAACAACTCATGCAGCGCTACTACCGGACGGTCATGGAACTGAGCCGCCTGAATGAAATGTTGTTGCAATTGTTTGAAGAAGCCATCTTGATGAACCCCGTTGCGACCCCGGTACCGTTAAACCGGCGCTTTGAGGTCAAAAACGATTTCCTGCAAACGACCAGTGATGACGTGTTTGCGAACGACCCGTCGGCTTTGCTCGAACTGTTCCTGCTGTTACAGCAGCATCCGAAAATCCGCGGTGTCAGCGCGTACACGGTCGGCCTCATTCGCAGAAACCTCAGTCTGATCGACGAGGAGTTTCGCCAGAATCCGCGCAACCATCGCTTGTTCCTCGGTATTTTGCGCGCACCCGAAGGCGTCACGCATGAATTGCGGCGCATGAACCGTTATGGCGTGCTCGGCTTGTACGTCCCGGCCTTCGGCAGAATTGTCGGCAGGATGCAGTACGATCTGTTCCATGCATACACCGTGGATGAACACACGTTGTTTGTTGTCAGTAACTTGCGCCGCTTCGCGTTGCAACGTTTCGATCATGAGTACCCGGATTGCAGTCCGTTAATGCAGTCCTTCGAAAAACCCGAAATCGTCTATCTGGCCGGCCTGTTTCACGATATTGCGAAGGGACGCGGCGGGGACCATTCGGAACTCGGCGCAGTCGACGCCGAAGCATTTTGCCTTGAACATGGTATGAGTCAATACGAGGCGCGAACGGTTGCATGGCTGGTACGCCATCACCTGATTCTGTCAACGACCGCACAAAAGAAGGATATCGGCGATCCGGATGTCATTAATGAATTCGCAGCATTGGTCGGCGACAACACACACCTCGAATATTTGTACGTGCTGACCGTAGCCGACGTTCGCGGTACGAATCCAACATTGTGGAATTCCTGGAAAGCGACCCTTTTTCATGATCTTTTTTCATTGACACGACGTGCATTCAGGCACGGCCTCGAAAATCCGATTGACCGGGAACAGCTAATTCTGGAAAAAAAGGAAGCGGTGAAACAACAGCTCCAGGGAACGGGCATTGATGCGCAGAAGATACAATCTGCCTGGGTGCAACTCACCGAAGACTATTTTCTGCGCTACCGCAAAGGTGAAATCGCGTGGCACACGGAAGTGCTGATCCGTTCAGACCTGCAATCGGAATACGGATTCGCTGACGTTCGTCAACAAGTGGTTGGCGATGGCATTGAGGCAATATTGTATGCGCCGCGACAAGAACACACTTTCGCCCATGCGACGGCTATCCTGGCGGAACTCGGCATGACCATCGTCGATGCCCGTATCGTGCCGCTGGCCAATGATTTCAACCTGGACACGTATGTTTTCATGGAGACCGATGACCGCGTGCAGGTGGATGATACGCGCCTGATAAAGATTCGACGGGCGCTCACGAATATGCTGACGTCCACCGATCATCGTGCCGTCAATGTGACCCGTCGCGCGCCTCGCAAAGTGCGCCTGTTTTCCACCAAAACAACGGTTAGCTTCGATCAGGATCTGGCTGGCCGACATACCATCATGGATCTTGTCGCCGCCGACCGGCCCGGACTTCTCAGCACCATCGGCCGAATTTTCATTGAACGGCGCATCGACACCCTGACAGCGAAGATCATGACGATCGGTGAGCGTGCCGAGGACGCCTTTTACATCGTCGATGATCGAGGCGCGCCGTTAAGCGATGCACTCTGCGACAAACTTCGCGGCCAGCTCGTCGCCAGGCTCGATTCTGAGTCGCTGGACTAGCAATCTGTTGAAAAAACTACCCATGGTATTTTCAACACCCTAATTCGAAAAACGTGGTTTTCGAATTGCTCACATATTCAATGGCTTGCATCCATCGAAAATAACGGTACCTCCCTGTACCGTATGCAGCCTGTGGGAAAACGGTGTTTTTCGACGGTCTGCAGCTTGTTTTCCCTGGACAAAATTCGCTCAAAGCGCGATCCCGGAGAAACTTCAATGGATCGGCATACGCTTGAACCGATAGCAGTTGCGTTCCGGCCGAAAAGCACGTACATATCTACCGTTGCACCGGCCCAACGGACGTTCTTTGGCTGCTGTGTGCGAACTCAATCTTTAAGGAATTGATTTGTTTAAGCTCTTTGGAATTTCGAGCTGCGACTCTTGTCGCAAAGCCAGGAAATGGCTGCAAGACAAATCGATTGATTTCCAGTTCCACGATTTGCGCAAAGACGGGCTGGACGTGCAAATACTGGAGCGTTGGATGAACCGCATGGATTGGCAGAAATTTCTCAATACACGCAGCCTGACATGGAGAAAAATTCCGGAAGTCGATCGGGCGGAAATGACGAAAAATCGCGCCGTCTCATTGATGCTGGAGCATCCTACGCTCGTCAAGCGACCGGTACTGGAATGCAAACAATTTATTGCTGTCGGTTTCTCACCCGAAAACTACGAGAAAATCTTCGCCCGGCTATAGCAGCCTGTTGAAAACATCATGGATGGTTTTTCAAACGACGGTTAGTCGCCCCGTCATCAACGATCAACCGATACGCCCGGTAATATAATCTTCGGTCAACTTGTGCTGCGGATTGGTAAAGACCCTGTTTGTCTCATCCACTTCAATCAGCATACCAAGGTGAAAATACGCAACTCGCTGCGATACCCGGGCCGCCTGCTGCATCGAATGCGTTACGATTACAATCGCATAGTTCTTCGATAGCTCATCAATCAAATCCTCGATACGCGCGGTGGCAATAGGGTCAAGTGCTGAACAAGGTTCGTCCATAAGGATGACCTCGGGATTCACAGCAATAGTGCGTGCGATACACAAGCGTTGTTGCTGGCCACCCGAAAGGCTGGTGCCAGGATCATCGAAACGATCGCGAACTTCCTTCAGAAGACCGGCCCGGTCCAGCGAGGTGTGGACGATATGATCCAGCTCTGACCGATCCGCCGCCAGACCATGAATGCGGGGTCCGTAAGCGACGTTGTCGTAGATGCTTTTTGGAAACGGATTGGGTTTTTGGAAAACCATGCCGACGCGGGCACGAAGTGCGACCGGATCGAGTTCCCTGCTGTAAATATCCTGACCACCTAGCGTTATCCGACCCGTCACGATTGCTGACTCGATGGAGTCATTCATGCGGTTCAGGCAACGGAGAAAGGTCGATTTACCGCAACCCGACGGACCGATCAAAGCGACCACCTCGTTGCGCCCGATCTCCAGCGTTATGTCCCGGATCGCGTGATTGCTCCCGTAACGAACATTGACGTCCTCAGCGACGACGTAGGCGTCTTGTGCTTTGACATCACCGACAGTGCGCCCGGAAAGCTCGGTCAACTGCACCGGCGCGCCCGCCGCTGCCTCCCTCGGAACCTCAACGCCGACAACCGACCTTGGCTGCAAATCAATCCCGGACGGCACCGCGCCTGTCCCATCGTTATCGATTGATTTCAAAGCTAGTGCTCCTGTTGCTGTCATGATGGGCGCTCGTGCATTTGAGCTACCACTGTCGTTCCACGCGTCGTCGCATGATAACTGCCGCCAGATTCATAAGCAGCAAAAAACCCAGTAAAACGATAATGGCCGCCGCCGTACGTTCCGCGAACGCGCGCTCCGGACTGTCCGCCCATAAATATATCTGTACCGGTAGTGCCGTGGCAGGATCGGTAAAGCCAGCCGGCACATCGACGATGAACGCCACCATGCCGATCATAAGCAAGGGTGCCGATTCACCCAGCGCACGACTCATGCCGATGATTGCCCCGGTGAGCATGCCCGGTAGTGCCAGCGGCAAAACGTGGTGTGCGACCACCTGCATTCGTGAAGCTCCCAGTCCCGTGGCCGCTTCACGAATCGACGGCGGGACAGCCTTAATGGCGGCTCGGGATGCGATGATGATCACCGGCAAGGTAATCAACGCAAGTACCAGTCCACCCACCAGTGAAGACGATCGGGGTACGCCGATCCAGTTAATAAACACGGCCAACCCAAGCAAGCCGAATACGATCGATGGAACCGCAGCCAGATTGTTTATATTGACTTCGACCAGGTCTGCCCAGAAGTTTCGTGGTGCAAACTCTTCCAGGTAAATGGCCGTTGCAACGCCGACGGGAAAGGCAATCAGGATGGTGATCAATAGCATGTAGACTGAACCCATCAGCGCACCACGAATACCGGACAGTTCCGGTTCACGGGAATCGCCGTTCGAAAACAGCGCACTGTTGAAACGACTCACCAGACGATCCTTTTCGATCAGGCGATCAACCCACTCGATTTGCCGGTCCGACAACGGCCGCTGCGACTGTTCCAGATCGCGGTCGATATTGCCCTTGAGCAGCATGTCGACATCCGCAGAAACCGGCAGCAACATCTTCAGCGTGGAGCCAAGCAAGTCCGGATTCTTCGCGATCGTGTCTTTTACCTGGTATGCGGCTCCGATACTCAGGAGGCGATTCATTTCGCGACGATCGCGCCGGCCATTGACATCGCCAAGCTCACGTCGCAGCGCCTGGCGAACAACGGCATCGAAGTCAGCGTAATCGATATCGAACGGCCCGTCCGGCGCCAGCAATTCCCGGGACAATTCGATATTGAGAATAATGTGCGTCTGCTTGAAGGCCGATGCTCCCTGAGACGCCAGCGTTGCGAAAAAGGTAATGAGAAATACCAGACCAACGGCGGTCGACAGTAAACCCAGGGTGCGAAACACGCGGTCTTTTCTGCGCCGTTTGGCCAAACCCGCTTCGACAATTTCGCGCGTCATGGACTTGCTTCGCACATTCATTATTCGTACTGCTCGCGATACTTTCGAACGACGTGCAGGCCGACAATATTGAGACCAAGGGTGACGACGAAGAGCATCAGGCTTAACGCGAAAGCAGCCAGCGTTTTTGCGCTATCGAATTCCTGATCGCCGACCAGCAAAGTGACGATTTGTACAGTGACGGTAGTTACCGCATGAAACGGATTGGCGGTGAGATTGGCCGCCAGACCCGCCGCCATCACCACAATCATCGTCTCGCCGATAGCACGGGATACCGCCAGCAAAATACCACCGACAATACCCGGCAACGCGGCCGGCAAGATAATCTGCAACACTGTCTCGGACCGGGTCGCGCCCAAAGCAAGCGCACCATCGCGCATCGCTCGCGGAACCGCTTTGATCGCGTCGTCCGAAAGCGACGATACAACCGGAATAATCATGATACCCATCACCAGACCGGCCGCGAGAGCGCTTTCCGATGCAACGCTGAGCCCGACAGCCTCACCTGCTCTGCGAATCGCCGGCGCCATCGTCAGAGCCGCAAAAAAGCCGTAAACGACAGTCGGCACGCCGGCGAGAATCTCGAGCAGCGGTTTGGCGATTTCGCGGAATCGGGTCGACGAAAATTCTGCCAGGTAAATCGCCGTCATCAGGCCGACAGGTACCGCGACCAGCATGGCAATGACCGTGATCAGCAAGGTACCGGCAAACAGGGGCACCGCACCGAAACTACCTGATGACCCGACCTGGTCGACCCGCATCGCGGTTTGCGGGCTCCAGTTAAGGCCGAACAGGAACTCCGAAACGGGTATCTCGCGAAAAAAGCGAATGGCCTCAAACAGCACCGAGAAAACGATGCCAATCGTCGTCAGGATAGCGACACTCGATGCCGCCATCAGCGCGACCGTCAACATGCGTTCGACTTTGGTTCTCGCACGAAAATCGGCCCTGATCTTGCGCCAGGCGAACACACCGCCAAGAAACGCGATGCCGAGACAAGTCGCCGCCAGCAACTGCCGGCTCGCCGTAGAATACGCCACGAAGCGGGCCGCATTTTCGCTCAGTAAGCCGTTAACCTTGCCAGAAACGACGTCACCAATCGCGAGATTCTGAATATTGTTGAGCAGTAAATCGAGTTGACCCGACGACATCGACCGTTCAGCTTCCGGAAGATGTCGAACGATAAGCGCCATGATGATTTTCGGTTCAACCAGAAGCCAGACCAGGAGCACCGCCAGCGCCGGCAAAAGCGTACGAATGAGCACGAAATACCCATGGTACGCAGGCAGCGAATGCAGCTGCGGCAACCGGTGCTGACCGCCGACGACCCGCAACGACCGTTGCGTGCCGAAATAATAGGCTGCGGCTGAAGCGCTGCCTAATAACAAAATAATGGTGGTCAACTGCACTTTAGAGGTATCCGGATTACGGGCTTTCCAGTTCCGCCAGTCTGATCGGGGTCAATGTTCGCACCGCGGCCGCGACATTCTCTCGTTCTTCCACTGGCATCGGAATTAACCCGCGATCTGTCAAGTAACCTTCCTCTCCCCAGGCTTTGTCACTGGTAAACTCCCGCAAAAACCTGTCCAGGCCGGGAATAACATCGACGTGCGCTTTCTTGACATAGAAAAACAAGGGGCGAGATACCGGGTAGGATGCATCGGCAATCGCCTCGAACGTTGGCACGACGCCATCAATGGCAGCACCTTTCACTTTCTCGGCATTCTGATCAAGGAAGCTGAAGCCGAAAATACCGAATGCCGTTGGATTCGCCAGCAGTTTTTGTACGATTAGATTGTCGTTTTCACCGGCCTCAACGTAAGCACCGTCTTCCCGAATCGTCTGGCATATCGCTTTATATCGATTCTTGTCCCGGTTCTTCAGCACGCTGATCCACGGAATGGTCTGACAACCGCCTTCCATGGCCAGTTCAACAAAGGCATCCCGCGTACCCGAGGTTGGCGGAGGACCGAGCACCTCAATTTTTTGCGCCGGCAGACTCGCGTCGATATCACTCCACATGACATGAGGATTGGGTACCAGCTCACCCTCAATTTCCCCTGGAATGTCTTTGGCAAGCGCCAGAAAAATCATTCTGCGCGACAATTTGAGCAACGCAGAATTCCGCGCGTTGGCGATAACGATGCCGTCGTAGCCGAATTTGACTTCCACAATATCTTCAACGCCATTGGCCTGACACGCTTGGGCTTCCGAGCGCTTGATCGCACGCGACGCATTGGTTACGTCCGGAAAGTCGACGCCCACGCCTTCGCAGAACAGTTTAAAGCCACCTCCGGATCCGGTGGATTCAACTTTCGGTGTCTTGAAATGACTGCCCCGGCCAAAACGCTCAGCGACGACGGTCGAAAACGGATAGACCGTCGAGGAACCGACAATATAAATGTAGTCACGATTCGCTTGTGCGAACGCATTTTCGGACATAACGACCGCTAGCATACCGCTCAAAAAAATCGCCCATGCAATGCTTTTGATTGTCACTTTGGTGTTTCCTCCAAACAGGGTCAGGATCAGTTAAGATTGGCCATAGCTTAGCGGCCAATTGTTACCGATTTGTTGCATTCGGCAAGATCAGATTCACTCACCTGCGGAAAAACCATCAGTGCTCGATGACCCGACCAATATACTGCTGTGTGAGCTGCTCAAGCGCCGCTCGGTGACGCCCGACGACGCGGGTTGCCAGCAACTGATCGCCGGGCGACTGAATGCCATCGGCTTCAGCTGCGAATCCATGCCCTTTGGTGAAGTCAGCAATTTGTGGGCCCGGCGTGGCAATGGCGGGCCGGTACTCTGCTTCGCCGGACACACCGATGTCGTGCCGGCTGGTCCGGACGGTGCCTGGCAATCCGACCCTTTTTCGCCGACTTTAAAGGACGGAAAAATCTACGGTCGCGGCGCCGCAGACATGAAATCCGGCCTCGCCGCAATGGTGGTCGCCGCAGAACGGTTCGTCGCCCGCCACCCGGATCATGGCGGCAGCCTCGCCTTCCTGATCACCAGCGACGAAGAAGGCCCGGCCAGAGACGGCACACTAAAAGTGGTGCAGGCGCTGCAAGACCGCGGCGAAAGTATCGACTGGTGCGTGCTCGGCGAACCTTCGAGCCAGCAAACGCTCGGCGATATCGTACGCGTTGGTCGACGCGGCTCCCTGACCGGAAAACTGCGAGTACATGGCACCCAGGGTCATGTTGCCTACCCGCAGCTCGCGGATAACCCGATTCGTCGCTTCGCACCGGTCCTCGCGACACTGCTAAACACTACCTGGGATACCGGCAACGCTCATTTCCCACCCACCAGTTTCGAAGTTGTAGAAATTGAGGGCGGCGCGGGTGCATCCAATGTTATCCCGGGCGAACTGCGCGCACGGTTCAATTTTCGCTATTCCACACAATGGAGCCATCAAGGCCTGCGCCAGCGAGTCGAAACACTCTTCGAACAATTCGACATCAGGTATACACTGGATTGGCACTTGTCCGGCGAGCCCTTCCTGACCGAAACAGGCCAACTTACCGACGCCGTACAACAGGCCGTCATGGAAACAACAGGACTGACAGCCGAACTCTCAACCGGTGGTGGCACCTCGGACGGACGCTTCATTTCCCCGACCGGCGCCGCTGTTGTCGAACTGGGCCCGGTCAACGCGTCGATTCACAAAATTGACGAACACGTCGATATCGACGACCCACCCCGCCTGGCCGACATGTACCTTAGAATCGCAGAACTATTGCTCATCAACTGAGCGCACGGGTTCGTAGCACGAAGATCTTCTATCCAGCCTTGCGCAGATTTGCCCAAATACCGAACCCACCCATAAAGACCAGCCCGATCAATACATACGCCGGCATCGACAAGCCAAGAAAAAGCCAGTCAACTGTCGCACATTCACCGGATCCGCTGAAGATCAGTTTGAGCGCGTCGCTCAAAGGAAAACTGTCAATAATGTAGTCGAATCCGGGTCCGCATGAGGGAACCTTGTCCGCCGGCAGATGCTGCAGCCACACGTGTCGGCTGGCCACGCCGATACCCGCCCCGGCCGCCAGCACAATCCCGAAAGCGTAGATTCGACGACCCCAACCCTGTGCATTGTGCAACGCGGCGAGCAGGAAAACGATGCCCAATGCCGTTACAGACATGCGCTCGAAGACGCACAATGGACAGGGCTCCAGCAGCAATTGATATTCGGCATACAGCGCATAGGCCATCATGGCACTGCAAACAAGAAAGCCCGCGAAATTCAAAAGCCGTGTATTAGGAATGCTCATCGTTACCTTGATCGGGTTGTACGTCGGGCAGCTGAGTATGCCTTACATCGCGCCCCTCAACCATGTAAATGACGTATTCACAAATATTCTTGGAATGATCGCCGATACGCTCCAGAGCCCGGGCAACCCAGGTCACATTCATGACACGTTTGATGCTGCGGGGATCCTCCATCATGAAGGTAATGCCCTGACGCGTAATCATTTCGTATTCCTCGTCGACAAGCTCATCTTCGCGAAGCACGGCATAGGAAGACTCAACATCGAGACGTGCAAATGCGTTCATCGCATCCCGCAACATGTGTAGTACATGATTCCCCAGGTTTCTGAGTTCGCGGTACGAATCAGCCGGGCGATCCATGGCCGCAAGTTTTGAGGCCAGGAAACCGATTTTCTCGGCCTCATCGCCCACTCGCTCGAGATCGGTGATGGTCTTGATGATAGCGACGATCAGCCGCAAATCGCTGGCCGCCGGCGCACGCGTGGCGAGAATACGACTACATTCTTCGTCGATTTCGACCTCGAGATTGTTTACTTTGTAGTCGTCTTTGGCGACTTTGAGTCCCAACTCGCTGTCGCCGTTGACGATCGCCGCAATCGCCTTTGACAACTGAGTTTCGACAAGGCCGCCCATGGTTAGAACGCTGTTTCTAAGACCTTCAAGGTCTTCATTGAAACGCTTTGAAATATGGTCTGTCAGGTCGTCCGGTTGCATAGTCGTTCACCCAAAATTTCTGTATTCAAATCCCGCTACAGATCCCTCTATAACCCGGGATAGCCACTAGCAGTCTGTTGAAAAAACCATCCATGGTATTTTCATCACCGCAATTCGAAAAACGTCGTTTTCGAATCGCTCACATTTTCAATGGCTTGCAGCCATCGAAAATGACGGTACATCCCTGTACCGTTCGCAGCCCGCCGAAAAACGGTGTTTTTCAACAGGACAGGCCACTAGTTCCCAGTCGACGTAATCCCGGCCAGCTCAGAAATTTCAGGATCGAATTTCGATTTTAGGACGCCAATGTTTCACTAATGTGACAGAGTATCACCGGCCTCAATTCGCGTGCGCGGAAAACGGCAAATGAAGCGACTACCGACACCGATCTCACTCAAGATTTCCAACGTTGCATCGTGCCGGGACAAAACGTGTTTGACGATCGCGAGCCCCAGCCCGACGCCACCGTCTTCCCGGCTCCGACCGCGGTTGACCCGGAAGAACCGTTCGCTCAAACGCGGAATATCTTCCCGGTCGATTCCTTCTCCCGTATCTGCAACCGTTAGCTGTCCGCCTTGCGCATCACTGGACCAGGTCAGTGTAATCGTTCCGTCACCCGGCGTATGGCGAACGGCATTCGACAGGAGATTGGCGATGACCGATTCCATCTCGGTCACGCTACCCAGCAATCGATCACTGGAATGACAGTCGACCATGATTGTTGGCGAACCCGCTGCGGTCGCCACGGATGCTTGTGCTGTCATCAGCAGAGCACACAGATCGACACGCTCATCTTTTACATTCCGTTCAATCGCTTCCAGACGCGACAGCTCCAGCAGTTCGGCGATGATGTTATTCAATCGGTCCGCCTGTTCCTGCATTCGGGCAACGGGTTTCCGCCAGTGTTCAGGCGTTTCGACGTCCGTCACCAGCGTGTCGAGGTAACCACCGATCACTGTGAGCGGAGAACGCAGCTCATGCGATGCGTTGGCGATAAAATCCCGACGAATCTTGCCGAGTCGCACGTGTTCTGTGACATCGCGAAGCAACAAGAGATGTTGCTTCGCGCCAAAGGGGACCATCCGGTAATTCAGCCAGCGACCGTCCGCCACCGGTGAGCGCAGTTCGACGCCGTTTTCGAAATCACTTGAATTCAGGTAAGACGAAAACTTCGGGTCCCGCAGTATGTTATCGACACGGTGCCCGCGGTCCTGGCGAAGCTTCAGCCCGGCCAGTTCTTCAGCGGCGGTATTGCACGATACAATTTCAAAGGCTGAATTCAGGACAATACCACCGTCGGGCATCGAGTCGATTGAGTGCCGCAGTTCCTTTACCAGTCGCCGGTAGCGTTTTTTCTGTTTCAGACTGCGACGGTGTAAATAGCCCACCTCGGAGAATATGCCCGACCAGATGCCATTATCGTAACGCGTACCGGTAAATTGCTTATTGCGAAGCATCTGTTCAAATACGAAGAGTTGCCGTATTTGCCAGCCCAGCGCGATCGCTGTCGCCGCTAACAGGCCCCGGACGGGATAGTCGTAGCTCCATCCGATGAGGAAGCCGCCCATCAATAACAACGCCAGACCCAGCAGATATTTTCGTCGTGAATCGGCCATCAAACAGACTCGCAAGCGTCAGTAAGCCGGTCTGTATACTCGAGCCTCATCGTCAGGACCCGACCGAAAACCGGTAGCCTGCGCCGCGTACCGTCTGGATATAGGTATCGGCCCCGTGACGTTCCAGTGCTTTGCGCAGGCGCCGAACGTGAACGTCGACCGTGCGCTCTTCAACGTAAACATTGGCGCCCCAGACTCTGTCGAGTAACTGAGTTCGACTGTAGACACGACCCGCATGTGTCATCAGGTGCTTCAACAACCGGTACTCGGTCGGCCCCAACTTAACATTGTCGCCGTTTGCGATAACCCGGTGGCCCGCCGTATCCAGTTCAAGACATCCGGCCGATACGGTATCGCCGCCAGCGGCTCGGGAGCGACGCAAGACGGCCTGGATTCTTGCGATAAGCTCGCGTGGCGCGAACGGCTTGGTCACATAGTCATCCGCGCCACCCTCGAGGCCGGATATCTTGTCTTGCTCTCCCGTTCGCGCCGTCAGCATGATAATGGCCAGATCTTCGTTTTCCTTGTCCCGCTTCAGCATGCGAGTAAGTTCCAGACCACTCATATCCGGCAACATCCAGTCGATCAGCGCAAGATCGGGACGCTCATCCGCGAGCAACTGCCGCGCCTCCCTGCAATCTGCCGCCTCCAGCGTCTTGAAGCCGGCACGATCCAGATGGAACGCGATCATCTCCCGGATGGGCGTTTCGTCTTCGACGATGAGAATCTTGCTTGCGGTCATCACCCTTTGCCTCTGGTCGGGCGCGATCAACACTCGGTCCGCACCGGAGCGTCATTTGCTGGAATTACAGCAGCCCTATATTACAGTTCTGTTACGACCGAACGGACTATTGGCCGATCCGCTCCGCTGCAACCGCTAAATTTTTATCGGCTCGGGTTTGACTGCCACGTGCATGCGCACGTATTCAGGTACGACCTCATGCGGAGATATCGCACCGTCCGCATGCCAGCCACGCAAGCCCAGCTCGAGTAAAAAACGGGCATTCGGGTAACAAATATCCACCAGCCCCTGGCGAGCTCGCGCATGGCCCTCAAGCAGTTCGGGATACCGTTGCCAACCTGCGCCTGCGACCAATAGGCTGCGCTCATCGATAAGGCTATCCAGACTCGCCGTTACCTTGTGCAAGCGGACTTTTCCTTCAGCCACGGGTAAACCCTCCTCATCGCGCACAAAGGATTCGAGGTAGACCTCATTCATACGGGCATCCTGTGCGATCAACGCACGCGAATCTTCGTGTGTTGCGAAGGCTTCTGCGGCAATGGCCGCCAGCGACGACACGGGTACGATCTTGAGACCTGCGCCAAAGGCCATGCCCTGGGCGACGGAGGCGGCAATACGCATACCGATGAACGAGCCAGGGCCGTTGCCAAGAACAATGCAGTCCAGGTCAGTGAGTTCCATGTGGGCAGCTCGCAAAATCGCCTCAATCATCGGTATAAGAATCGCCGTATGCTCGCGCGGTTTGACGACATGGGAGACCTCGATTGTTTCACTCGTCTGCAATGCGACCGAGCAAGCATTGGATGACGTGTCCAGCGCCAGCAAGTTCACCCGACCCGTTCCCTGCTCTCGTGTTGCTCCTCTGCGGCCTGGTGTGCCTGGAGAAATGTTTTGACAGTATCCGGCGATGCGGTACTTTTCATTGGCTTCAGGCAATTGAGAAACAAACGGCCGTAACTTTTGTTGCTGATGCGCGGATCGCACAGAACGATCACGCCAAAATCCGCCTGATCGCGCAACAGCCGGCCAGCACCCTGCTTCAGCGACAGTGCCGCCAGTGGCAGCTGGTGCTCGGTGAATCCATTGCCGCCCTGTCGGCGAACGAACTCAAGTCGTGCCATCATTAAAGGATCGGCGGGTGAAGCAAACGGCAACTTGTCGATGGCCACAATCGTGAGCGCCGGGCCGCGCACATCAACGCCTTCCCAAAAACTTCCGGTACCCAGCAAGACGGCATTTCCGTGCTCACGAAATTTTCGCAGCAAGTCGTCACGGGGAGAATCGCCCTGAATCAGTAACGGCCGGCCACGTAAAAGTTTGCGCCGGCCTTTGAACCATTTTCGCGCCGCATTGAGCGCGCGGTGACTCGTAAACAGACAAAACACGCCGCCGTTTGTCATACGGGTAAGCGGCATCACCGCTTCCAGCATCCTGGCGGTATGCTCAGGGTCGGCCGGCGCTGGCAGATCGGCGGGCAGATAAATCAAGCCGTTGTCTTCCAACGCAAATGGGCTGGGAAAAGTGATGCCGGTGACGTCCGGCAATCCCATGCGTTCAGTAAAATGACTGAAATCGTCGCCGACCGCGAGTGTCGCGGAGGTAAATATCCAGGCCTGGTCCCCAACGTTAAAAAGTCCGTGCAGGGTCCCGGCGACGTCGAGCGGTGTCAGATGCAGCCGAAGACT
Organism: Gammaproteobacteria bacterium; assembly: GCA_013151645.1. Taxonomy (GTDB): domain Bacteria; phylum Pseudomonadota; class Gammaproteobacteria; order Steroidobacterales; family Woeseiaceae; genus JAADHU01. The sequence continues at coordinate 46,222 of JAADHU010000005.1, forward strand.
GCGCGGATTCACGTCCAGCCAACGCAAACCGTCCCAGGAATCCTCGCTCACCAGGTGAGCAAGACGCTCGCCGGCTACGCCCAGCTGCTGATGTAACTTATCGATTTCGGCAGACACCTCGACGAACCCGCCAATGGCCTCTTGCAGCGGCTGAAGTGCGGCTCGCAGTTCGCTGATCGGCGCCGATATATCATCGAAGACGGTGGCCATTTCGTGGCGACCTTCCTTGCGCGGTGCACTGGCACAAAGCTGGCGCAGCGCAGTCTGCGCCCGGTCGAGGCGCCGCTGTAACTCCGGCTGATTCATGGGCAAGGTGGCCGCACGTAATTCAGTGAACAGACGTTCGAGTTCACGACTGCCGAGACTAATACCGAAAAACTGTGCCGCCAGATCCGGAATCTGGTGAGCCTCATCCAGTATGATCGCCTCGGCCCCGGGCAGGAATTCGACGAAACCGTTCTCTTTCATGGCCAGATCGGCAAGCAGCAAATGGTGATTGACGACCACGAGATCGGCCTCTTGCGCTGCCCGGCGCGCACGCACGACGTGACACTCTTTATATTCAGGGCATTTCTGTCCCAGACAGTTGTCGGCGGTCGATGTCACCAGGGGCCAGATAGTGGAATCTTCCGCGACCTCGGTTAACTCAGCGCGATCGCCACTGCCAGTCCGGTACCGCCACTGGTGCACCGCCTTCAAATCATCGGCAAGACCGGCGTCCTGAACAGTCGTCGCCTCAAGCCGCTGGACACAAAGATAATTGGCACGCCCCTTTAGAAGGGCCGTCGTAATCGGGCGCCCCACGGCTTTCGCCAGCAAGGGCAGATCGCGATGATACAACTGGTCCTGCAGCGCCTTGGTACCGGTCGAAATGATGGTCTTCTTGCCGCTCATCATCGCCGGCAGCAAATAAGCAAAGGTTTTGCCGGTACCCGTACCGGCCTCGACCACCAGGTGCTGGTGACCACTAATCGCCTCGGCCACGGCTTCGGCCATCCACGCCTGTCCGGCACGCGGCTGAAACCCGGGCAATAGATCAATCAACGGACTCGACGGCCCAAAAAATTCGGTCAGAGATTGCACAGCCGAACTATACAGAATCCCTCAACCAAGTTGCCCGGAATAAATACCGCAAACCCCCGACAAAATGCCCCAACAGACTCGATGCTGTGTACCACGATCAAGGATACGCGTGGTGAGATCAGTCTCTGAGACCGTGCCCCGCAGGGATGCGGGGCCCGAGCTTACAGGGACGTACTTGCAGCGGGTCTCAGAGACTGATCTCACCACGCGTCTCCGTAGCACTGAAATCCGCTGACTGTTCTCGGCTACCGCCCGGCTATCCGCTTCAATGTAGCCTGGTCAGCCTTGATCGACACCCGGAAGTAAGGCCCCTGCGCCGTGTAGCGAGCCGCGGCAAAATCGTCATCGTAAAAACCATTGACGTTGTAGCCCAGCGTAATCCACACGTTGTCGCGAACGTTAAGTCCCAGATCGATACCCACGCCGTAGTCGACGACATTGGACGCATAGGAATGATACGCACTGGCATGAATGCCAGCTTCCCACTTTTGTGCAAAGCCTTTGCTGAAATCGAGACCGGTGAGGTCGGTATAGCCGGTAACATCGGTGGCGCCGAATTCGCTGCGGACGTATTTGAAGGCATATTGCAGCGCGATCTGAGTGGTGGCACTAATCCGTTTGTTGGTATTGAGATTATTGATCAAACGCCAGCTACGTCGCTGACTGAGGACGGAGGAAGCATTTTCGTAGATCAGGTCGACACGATCGAGGACAGACCACGAGCTTGCCGCCGGTCGAAACGCCCACCCCATACGAGCATTGACGGTCAGCGAATCGGAAGCGTCACTCAGCTTACTGCGATAGACCGTCAATCCGGCAGACATGCCGTGACCGAGACTCGGCTCTCGATACCAGCCGGAAATCAGTGACGTGCGCGTCTCATTGTCGGAATCGCGGAACTCAATGCGACTGTTCACGCTCCAGAACTCTGACTGATAAAGAGTACCGAGAAATGCAGCCGTAAAATCATCTCGTTGGGAACCGAAAGTCAGCTCGCGTTCGTCGTCAAATCGCCGCAAACCCGGATCGGCCAGGGTTCGCGTTCGATCCAGTCCAACATCGACACTCCAGGATTCATTGACCTGAAAACCCTGAATAATGCCCAGATTGGCAAACAATCTTGGCCCGAATTCGCTGCTCTCATTGACGAACGAACTGTTTATTTGTGCACGACTCCAGGGAGAAGCGCGCACACCGACACGAGTCATTTGAGTCTTGAGATCAGTACCTTGCGCATTTTCCAGCTCGAAGAACATATTGACGTCGGTCAATACTTCATAGTCGAAACCGAGCACGTAGCTGGAAAGATAATCCGAATTTTCCGTTACATTGTTGATTCCGAGACTGCCGTTCGCACGAATTTTCAGAGCACTGTTAAACAATCGACGACTAACACCGCCTTGAACTACATTGCTTGTGCGGGAAACGCCGTCGGTAAAGTCATCTTGTGCGTGCACCAGGCCGAGGGACGCCGAGGATCGATCACCCTGATATCGGAGGTCGGCCTCCGCGGCAAGTCTCTCCGCGCCGGTCTGCAGATTTTTCTGCTGGGTAGCCCGGGCGTTCAGAGAGACTTCAGACGAAAAGTTATACCGGCCGTCAAGTCCGAACTTGCGGATCCCCCGTTCGGCGGCGGACTGTTGTTCGAGACCGAACGCCTGATCGACCTCTTTGTACTGGGCTCTCAAATCGAGCTTGTCGCTACGGTGCTCGACGCTCAGCATCTGCGCGCGACCATCGCTTGCGATACCACCGGCTTCACGGTTGCTTTGTGCGACTTCGGCTCTGACCAGTGTCTCCTCGTTTGCCCGCCAACGCAGATCGACACCGGTCAGGTCGCCCTCAGCGCCCTGTTGACCTTCGTTTATGTAGGTTAAACCGACCTCGATCGTTTTCTCACTGTCTCGTACCGCCACTCTCCCGCCGGCCACGATATCGCTGCTGGCGCCCGACGAAGTCTCGTATTCGGCGACGATATAGAGGAGGTTAAACTCGTTGTCGCGGCTTGGGACAGGTTTCTTGAAATAGAGTGTGCCGTTGAACGGATCGAGATTGTAGTCGAGAAAACGGCTCAACGTCGTGCTGGACAGGACAACCGCTGTATCGAAGCGATCTCGAACCTCAATGCGAATGGTCTCGCTATTGCCGATGATAGGAGCACTGCTAAGGCGGTACAACCCGGACGTACCGTCGCCTTGCAATTCGTCGCGCACAAACGACTGCTCGGTCTCGCTCGCAAAGGCGGAAAGCAGCAGGTTCTGGCCATGATATTCGGTCTTGAAACCGTTAAAGCGACGTTCGTAGCGACTGAGTTCAGTCGTGGACAAGGCCGTGCTGTAGTCCCCGAACAGGGCAACAAACTGATTGCGTTCAAGCTTCACATACAGTTTTCGCTGACTGGGCGCCTCGAATCGTTGCTCTGAATTATCCGCATAAAGCGTGTAGTACGCATTTGGGTTGATCTCCGTCTGGAATTGACGTCTGGCGTCGTTTCTATCGCGAGCGGAATCGTAAGCCAGTGTGAGCAGGTACTCTCCCTTGATCCTTCCTTTCGCGAAAAACGCCAACCGTCCATCGTCGTAATAGCCGCTATTCTCTCCCGCCTGGGTCGCGGCAAGCGTATTCTTCTTTAGCGTGTTGTAGCCGACCGTACCCTCACCAAAGCCGACCAGAATCCAGTCTCGCGGCTCTGGCTTGAGCCAGGTCGTCAGCTCCTGTTCGCGCTGCTGATCGAATTTCAGTCGCAGCGTCGCCATGCCGCTGGTGGTCGTTGGCTCAAGTTCAATGAGGGCGATGCCATCGCGTCCGACCGTGTAAAGCGGTTCGCGATTGCCAATATTCACGATCTTGTTCTTGCGATCGTTCTCGACCGACCACCAGGAACGATACGGTTGATCGACTGCAAAAGCGCCGACGCTGGAGTGTCGCGCCGGCTGTCCGAAACGATCGTACAGGCGTACGGCAATAACCGGTCGTGTCCTGCCATCGGCAACGAGCAGCGACGATTCTCCCAGCAGTTCGCCGCGAACCGGCGCGCCTGCATAGTGGACCGTGCGCAGGAGTCGATCGGCGACCCGCCCGTCGGCACCGATGATGTCGGCGACCAGTTGATTGGCTCCGGTCAGCAAATCAACGCCGACCCAACGACTGACGGCAACGTTACGCGATGTATTGACTTCCGTGCCATCGAAATTCAACGGGTTGACTTCGAGGCCGTTAATAAAAAGCGCGACGGACTGGTCCAGTCCGTGTTTGATGGAGATTTTCAGCGCCGGTATGGCCGGTCGGAATTCAGCAGCAGGCAGCACCCAGCCGATGCCCGGCGCGTGCGAATTGATATGCGGCTCCAGTTGTTTGGGTGCCGTCAGGTGATCCGCGAGTGCCTGCTCGTTGAGCATTTGCTGCGTTGCTTCTGCAATGCTCGGCGGCAAGCCGCGGGTTTTCGTGATCAGTGTGCCGCTTGATGCCTGTTCAACGCGAAGAAATGATTGTTTGCCCGGACGCCTGCCAGTGAGCGCCATCTCGACACGGCGATTTTCCTGCCGCCCATTGACCGTGTCATTGCTGGCCACGGGCTCATCGGGACCGCGACCCAGGACCTGTACGTTTCCTTGCGCTACGTTTAGCGCTTGCGCAACATAGCGGGCGGCCGCCAGAGCGCGTGCTTCTGACAGCACGTAGTTGTCCGCGAACCTGTGCCGATTCCTGACCGCAATTCCCGTGCTGTCACTGTGGCCCAACGCCGAAATCCGAATATCCTGTACACCGGACCATTCTTGTATCAGCGAATCAAGTGCCTCCCGATCGACGACTGACAGCTGGTCGGATAACACGCCGAATTGCAGATTGAGCACATAGTCCTCATTTTCGAATGTCGCCGCTTCACGGCGAATCAGTGTTTCTGCAATGGGTGTTTGTTCGTCGTCTTTAGCCGGCGAATTGAAACGGGCGAGTGCGCGGGTCCGAAGTTCTCCGGATACATCGGCAACAATAACGCCGCCAAAACGGATGACTTTGCGCCAGTCACCACTCTGGTCTGGCAATGGCAGTGTTAGTGACTGACCGGCAATGCGGGGAACCGGCGCGGTTTCGCCATCGAGCGACATCGACCCGGGAACGTAGCTGATGCCATCCGGCAGCAATACCATCACGCTGAGGTCGGTTACGGTGATGCTACCGGTTCCGTCCAGCTTGAGTTCGTAATGTACTTCGTCACTATTGGCGGAACCGGTATTCATTAGTTCGATATCGATTTTGCCATCCGGCGCAAGTTTACGACGTAGATAGAAATCGGCACGTTGCAAACTACCGCGCGACAGGTCGACGAACTGCGAATCACCTCGACCGGCAAATCGTCCCTGGTCAGTACAGCCGACCACCTCGAAATAGTCCGGGATCGTTGCTGTATCCAGTTGGGCAATGTGACCGCCTGGACGCAATCCTTCGAAATGGAATCGACCGCCCGCATCCGTGACAGCATAGCGTCCGTCCTCGAGGTAAACGCGCACATTCGCGACACCGCGGTCTTCCTCAAAGCTCGTCAACGCACAACTTCCATCAACGACGCGCCCGATCAGGGTACTGCTCGAACGGAAAAGGTCTTCGGCCAGGCGGATTCGCGCCTCGGAAGCGTTCGACACAACCCCGCCGTCGGCGAGCGCGATTGCTGTATTGACAAGTTCGTCATTCTTCACCCCGGCCACGATTTCGACGACGTAGGCAACCACCGACCGTTGACCGCCGGCGAGGTTTCCAGTTGTAAATACAAGCTCCATGGTCGCTGCATCGATGTCCGGATCCATCAACGCAACACCGTCCAGCGTCGCAGAACCGGGCACGTAACGTACACCGGGCGGCAATTGGTCTATGAGCTGCACGGCCTGTGCCGTATCGGTCGTCGATGTATTCTCGACCACCAGTTCGTAACGGACGAAGTCGCCGGGTGCCGCTACCGTTGTCGTCGTCGACTTGCGCAAGAACAGCGAAGATGCGGCGGGATCAACCGGGTAGTCGAAACTGAAAGGACCGCCACCCGCGAATGTGAATGAATTGCCGAACGACTCCGGGCCGAGGTTGTATGGCGCATTCGGCAACAGTTGCAGATCGGCCGCTGCGACACTCGAGGGCGAAGAGTAGGCGTCAGGTGGCGTTACATCGATTCGGTAGTCACCCGCTGGTACGGACGGAAAACGGTATTGACCGTTAGCGAATGAATAGCTGGTACCCCCGCTATCTACCGTGACTTCGCCGGTTACAATTGTCGAGGGGAAAATGCTTACACCGTCATTGCCGTAGACGGTTGCGGGCAAGCCGCTCGACGTATCCGTAATCTGTACACTCGCACCGTCGATCAATGCACCGCTGCGTGAATCGAATACGACACTGACAGGATCCAGAATCGCCAGCGCCTCGGCGGAATCGGCAGCATCGGCTGGGTCCGTATAGCGCACGCGTACGCTGGAATCCATACCGCCCTGCACGACGCAATCGCCAAGCGATACCGGTGCGTTCGCGCTCGGCACATAACCGGCGAAAATACCGGAGTCGATGCCGGTTTCTGTGAGTCGGATTGTTTCTGTGTCACCACTGGAAGGGTGGCTGACGATCACCGTGGCGGTATCGCGAATTGTGGCGTCCACGTTCTGATCGAAGTCGTCAAGTCGCAGCATAAACGGCTCACCGAGGTTGTAGCTCGATGTCACGCTGACATCCTGCGTTAATGCAGGATCGATCGTCAGTCCGCCACTGATTGTAGGGTCCGCAATATCGATGAAAGCTCCCGACTGCAAGCAGGCGGCGGGCCCCACGCTTTCCTGTAACGTTCCGGCTGCGACGACCCGGGTGAAGGCCAACGATGCCGGAGACCGGATGACCGCCGTTACCAGTTGTACCTCATTGCTTGTGACCTGTGTCGGAAGTCCGGCCGCATTTTCATAGGCGACGAACGCCTGATTGGAAATGATGGTCCCCGGGGGTGCTGCAAGTGCCGGTACGGTCAGTAAAAAGGCAGCAAACGACAGCCAGATCAGGCGACCTTTCGGCCGTTTGTGAATACGCTGAATGCACCTCGGGGGGAACTTGCGTTCCCCCCGAGGGCTAGCTTGTAGCAGGCCGTGGAGCCTGTCTCCCGGAGGAGAAATACCGGTCGCAAGGGGGCCGGGGCTCCCCAAACGGGCAGCCCAGAACCGGCATTGCCTGAACAAACTATTGAGCACCGTAACGGAGTGGTTTAGTTAATGGTCACTCTGAAACTTATTACCGCAGGGTTATCTGTCCCTGTGGTACCTACCGTCAGGCCAGGATCAATAGTGATCGTTGCGCCAGCTGTACCACAACCGTCGCCATCACCATCTCCCGCATCCAGACTGCAAGTGCTTACGGTCGTACCCGCACCCAGATCGATCCTGGCATCCTGCCCCGGGGCACCGTAGCCGCCCAGAACGAGTGTCAGGTCACTGCTCAGCACATCTGCAATACGAACCTGATCAGCATTGACCGCGCCGGTATTCTCGACGGTAATTTCGAACTCCACCGTCGCACCCGGAATCGCTTTCGGATTGACGCCGAGATTGAACGGATCGCTGATAACCGACGATGATTTGGTGATCGTGAGTGCAGCTGATGACACTTGATAGCCGTCCGCGGACACTTCAAGGCCGTCACCGATACTACCGGCGCCATCATCGGCAAACACAACCTCGACCGTGGTTGTGCTATCGACCGAAGCCGCGTCATCCGTCGTAAGCGCACCCAGCGCGGTGGCAACACCGGCGTCGTGGGTTGTTGCCGTTACTTCGATGTTACCAACATCCGCATTGACCAAAGCGACGTTTGCGTCGACAACGACAAAGACGAGAGTGGATGCGTCTGCCAGTAGTTCATCGACAAATATTAGATCGGCGGGAGTCCAGGTGGCACTGCCATCGGTATCCGCAAAGACACGCAGGTTGCTCATGTCCACCGTATCGGTATTTCCGTTTACCGCACCGCCAACCAGATTGACCACCGCGAGGTTATAGTCTTGCGGCGAGTTACCTGTGTTGGTCAACTCGAATGTCGTAACGGCGTCCGGCTGTCCAGGATTGACTTGCGTCGCACCAATCAGACCGAATTCAACCAGTGTGAAGTCAACTCGGTTGTCGACCAAGAATGTCGTCGCCAACGCACCACTGGCGAGGCCCGGCGCGCTGTTACCATTCGGATCGGATAAAATGGGCTCTTGCGTATTGCCACCCACAGCATAATCCACCTGTGCCTGATTGGAGATCGACACACCGGCGTCGGTGCCGACGGCGAAAGCCTGCTGCGAGAAAAACAGCACAAGCACGATTGAACTCAGCCGCGCAAAGCGACCAAAGCCTGTTATTAAACGTTTCATTACGGTACTCCTTGCTTCATTGCAAAAAAGATATTCGCCGGCATTCATTGCCGGACAGGGGCTCTGAGCACCTGCAGCCTTCCCTGCACCAGACTGCAGCTATCCCCCGTCCGGGGGATCGCCGATTTCAAAATCTGCTAGTCGAGTCGCGCTCGAAATTGCGACATACCCTGCGATCCGGCCGGAATTTCACCGACCATCACCCAGCGGATGTGCGTAAAGTCCTTGACGGTTGCCGATCGCGGCACGCCCGTATCGTTCACTGTCAACTCACCCGCTTTGGCAAAGGTCTTGCCGCCATCCACCGAAAACACGATCTCGGCACCTGGGCCGAAAGCCGAACCGTCTACGTAGGTCAGTTGTTCCGGCAACGGATTGGTGATGACGACGTTCTCAGCTGGCTGGTCACCGATATTGGCGAATGTCACGGTATAGATGACTTCGTCACCGGGAACGACTTTCGCCGCCTCCACCAGCTGCGTGCTGCGTTTGCCCGCTTCATCAATCGTGACTTCCTCTTTTTGCACTGTCGTAGTGACATTGAGGTGCCCGCTGGTCTGTGCACCGGCATTGCCGGCACTGGCCAGGACGAGAAAGAATATTCCTGCTTGCATTACATTTTTCATTACGGCCCCCTTATGGCTGTAAGTTGGTTTGCTCAATCGATCGTGACTTGGAAAGACACCGTCTGGACGCCGTCCGCCTGAGTTAGATCACCCAGGCGAATAACAACCGTCGGCACACCACTGACATCGAGTTCACCCGAATCGGCATCGGTCGCGTCCGTCAGTCCGCCGCCATTCAGTGAAATGCTTGCTGTCACGTAGCTGGTGTTCGTTGGTACCGGGTCGGTGAAGACACTCCCCACCGCAGTGCCGGTATTGGTCACCTCGACGGTGACTGTGTAGGTAAGCGTGGCGCCGGGTACCGATTCAGTACCTCCGAATGGATCCGCGACGGCAACGGTTTTGACAATATTGATGACGACGTCACCAATCACATACGCACCCGTGTTAGCCGCGCTACCACCGGTGGTACCAATAACGGCATCAACTCCACCGTCGCCCTGGTTCGCGAATACATCTCCCGGCGCACCGGTACCGCTTACCGATGTCGCGGCAAGTTCACTACGCCCGATATCGCCATTGACCGCAGACGCAGGAATCCCGTTCACCAGCAGGATGCCTATCGACTCATCCGCCGCGAGCTGTGGATCATTCGTTCCCGGCGTATAGGCAACATCGCCAAGACTAAAGTCGCCACTGGCATCGGAATCGAAATAGATTGCCGGCACCGATGGCACAGGATCGAAATCGTCGCCACCCAGGTTACTGTCCAGCGCCAATCGAAATACCTCGTTGCCATTGCCGGTATTGCTGACCGTGAAAAGCAGGCTTCGATCGACCGCACCCGCATTGACGAGAAGTTGCGGGCTCTGCAGCGTCACAACCACGTCAATGCGCTCATCGACTGTGATACTGACGGTATTGGAAATAAGCGTTACATTGGTCCCGCTGATATCGAAATCGACCTGCGCCGTATTGTCGATGACAGTGCCGGCGGCTGTGCCGGCGGCCCATGCGGGTTGAACCTGAAACAGAATTGTTGCGCACAACAGCAACGCTGGCATCCATGCAGGCGGCCGCGCGACAGCGAATCGCTGTTCAAATAGCTCTGATATCAAGGTTCATTCCTTAATCGCAGCAGCGGTGCGATCAAGACCGGCCATGGCCGGCAATCGTCCGCTATTAATCCCTTATCGGGCATCGCATCATTGCGAGTCCGGCGACTGTTGAGTAATTGCGAAAGGGCTGCACGGAATCGCAGCGATTTGTCGTCAATCTGTGATCGGCCTCACGCTTTGCCCGTGATGCCGCTCACAGTCGCGATGCCAGCGAAACGTTGACGTTTCGAAGGGCTGGATGGATTCCGGATGCGTGTTATGTCGTCAAAAGGACGTGGACCGGGCGTCATTGCCAGGCATTTCGGCAACAGTAGCGCTGCGAATTTTCCTGTCAGCCTATCGAGGAAGAAATGGCGGGATTGGCATTGCTGGTCCGGGCTAGTGTTCGGTATTGCGTTGAATACCCAGTTTCTTCATTTTTGAGCGCAGGGTGCTTGGCGGGATGCCGAGCTTGGCCGCCGCTCCGCCCGGGCCCGCTATTTGCCATTCGGTTTGCGCCAGGATAGTGGAGATGTGCTCCCTTTCGGCAGAGCGTAAGTCAAGCGGGCTTTCGACGGTGCCGATGATCGTCGAAACAGGGGCAGGAGAAACCAGCCGTTTCTTGTCGAGCGCTTCAGCAAGACCAAGCACCGGTCCGCCGGCCGAAATTAATGCCCGTTGAACGATACTTTCGAGTTCACGCACGTTGCCAGGCCACGAGAACGCGTCCAACTGTTCCATCATTATCCCGGATACGCCCGTCACTTCCCGGCCCAACGCCGGGGCATGCTTCGCGATGAAGTGTTCAACAAGTATCGGAATATCTTCCTTGCGCTCACGTAGTGGTGGCAACATGATAGGAAAAGTATTGATTCGATAAAAAAGATCGGCGCGAAAATCCCCATGGTCGACGGCCTCCTGCAGCATCCTGTTGGTTGCAGCAATAATGCGGACGTCGACTTGAATCGTTCGACTGCCACCCAACCGCTCGAATTCGCCTTCTTGCAAGACGCGCAACAGCTTGCCCTGCAAATCAATTGGCAAATCACCAATCTCATCAAGAAACATCGTGCCACCGTCGGCAAGATCAAATCTGCCACGCTTGCGCGAGTCGGCGCCGGTAAACGCACCTTTCTCATGCCCGAACAACTCGCTTTCAATAAGGTTCGCGGGGAGTGCGGCGCAATTCACTTTCACCAACGCCCGATCGCTTCGATTGCTGCGTTCGTGTACCGCCCTTGCCACCAACTCCTTACCCGTACCCGTTTCGCCAAGCACCAGTACCGTCGTGTCAGTTTCCGCCACCTGTGCGACTTGCTGTAAACATTTGATCAGGACTTTACTTTCACCCACCAGTTCATTGAAACCGTGCGTCGATCGTATCTCCTGGCGAAGATAGACGTTCTCCGCCTGCAGTCGATCTCTGGCCAGGCGCAGCTCATCGAGAGCGTCGTCCAGCGACTTTTTGACATTCATGCGGTTGACAACGTTCGACAGCAGGCTGGACAGCAACTCGATATCCTTCAACAGCTGTTCAGACCACTGTATCTCTTCGTGTATCGACGCAAAGCCACAAACACCGACGACGTCACCACCGATGACTACCGGAACTACGGCAATTGACTTCACACCGAGTCTGGTCATAAGCAGCTTGTCTTTGACGACATCCGGCATGTTTGCGACAACATCGATTGCAACGGTTTCACCTCGCAGAAGTTGTGCAGCCGACCACGAAAAGGCATCAATCGAAAGCTCGACCCAGGGTGGTCCTCCATGCTCATTCCATGAAAACAGAAGTTCCGCGCGATTGGTCGTACGGTCAAACCAGATCAGACTGACGCGATCAGCCATCGCGTACCGGCAAGCCAGTTTAAGGCTACCTTGCAGAACCTCACCCAAATGTTCATCCGGCGTCGTGATGAGGCGTGACGATATGTCAGCCACCGTCTGTTGAAAGCGCGCGCGATCCCGTAGCCCGGATTCCGCCTTACGAGTCGCCAGAATATCTTTCTCCGAGCCCCAGACCCGGAATAGACCGCCGTTCTTGATGACACCCGTAATGTTCAGAAGCAGCGCTCTTTCTATTCCCTCAGTACTGGTGGAATGGTCCTCACGATCAACCAGCCGATAGCCACCCGCAACGAAGTCGCGAAACAACTGTTCATGCGCCTCCGCACCAAATGCCGAATTCATGTGTCGGTAACGCTTGCCAATGATCTGGGCGGGACTGCTCGCACCGACTGCCCTAGCGTACGCCGAGTTGCATTCGACCAGGACGCCATCGTAGGTTTGGCATGCCTGTTCGTCCAATGGCAGCGTCGTGTCAATCGGTGGCGAGAATTCGAAACAATAGACTGAATCCGTATATTGCTCGACCAACGAACGAAACCGGTTCTCCGAGTCGACGATTCTCTCGACGGCCTTTGCTGCATTTTTTTCTGATCGGCGCATCGACTGCTCCGACTCGGCAAAGTACCTGGCTGATGCAATCCCGCCGGCCACGATGAGCGCGAATGAAAGCAAGGTAACCGGCACTCGAAGATGCTGCTGCAGGAATTCCATCGCAGCATGTGACGCTGCCGGTTCGACGAGTTCGGGCAGAACCGTTAAAACAACCAGGTCCGCGAGATAGTAAAGCGCGGTTGTGACGATACCGGCGGCGATCAATACCCGACCGGTAAGCGGTACCCGGCCTTTTTGAAAGATACCTTTAGGGATAGACACTGCCAGCAGAACCACCGCAAGCCCGACGATGATCAGGTCCACCAGCACCAATGATGAGAATGTACTCCAGATCATTTCAGCTTCGACTCAGACGACCCGACGAAAAAAAGAAGTAACTACGTCAACGGCACCCCGACATACTACGCACTCGGGTCGATGGCGTATTCATAACACCAGACCGGGCCCGGGTCACGAAATATCGCGTCAAAACGTATCGGGCGCGAGATTTCACGAGCTGCACAGCGCGTCGACGCTCTCGTCAATCTCGGGAAAACTGCTAACCGATTGTTTCTACACTATTAACCGGTATTCCCCAGCCATCGCTCGTAGTTGGCACAGTTTCTGCACTGTACCTATGACATTAGCTCTTTTCGTTGTGTGCTGCGCACCCAATATAGCCATAAAGCTTGGATAAGTACGGGGAAACACATGAAAAATGATGAAAATCGCGTCCGCATCCTGCTGATTCAAAATCAGGAAAGTACGCTGCGCACCGTTCAGCGAACGCTGGAATTAAACAAGACACGTTGCCAGCTGCATATGGTCGGGATCGGTCCCGCCACCCTGAATTACCTGCGGCGGGAGGAACCCTATGCGGATGCACCGACTCCGGACCTGGTGCTGTTTGATTTAAGCGATGCCGCTCCCGCCTCGATTGAAGTGGTCAAGGCTATCAAAGCCGACAACCGGTGCCACTCACTGCCCATGGTGTTGCTGATCAACGAGGGTTCCGAAGACAAGGTCGTCAAACTCGTCAGCAAACGCGGCCAGGACAATGCGTTCTCCCCGGTCGATCTCGACAGTTTTATCAAGGCATTGAATTCTTTCAAACCCGATCGATTCATGCATGCTGTCACGCTGCTGGAGAATTTCGGGTATGTTCTCGTGCGGATGCCACGCATCCCCGTTGATGCAAAACCGCTGCTGGATCACCGGCCGGCGCCAGCGGCAGTCGCTATGTAGTCAGGCGAGCAGGCGGAGTGGCTCGCACTGCCCCGCACCCCCGATGGAATGTTAGGATATCGGCTAACACGATCCAGGGGACCGGTATGTCCGCAGATGAACAAGCACAGTTTTTGCAAAAACTCGCAGAAGACTTAAACACCAGGAACATTGTATTGCCGTCCTTTCCGGACGTTGTCATCAAGATTCGCACGGCGCTTGAAGACCCGACCTGCAGCTCCGGTCGGCTTGCAGAAGTCGCCAAACTTGATCCCGTTCTGGTCTCTCGATTGCTAATGGCGGCTAATTCGGCTTTTCACAATCGTGCCGGAATTGAAATTGTTGACCTGAATCTTGCCATCAGCCGGTTGGGCTTCGAGGTTGTGCGCAATACCGCAATCACCTTGGCCATCGAACAGATCTTCAATGCGTCGCAGCACGAAGCATTGCGAGAACGACTACAGGTGCTGTGGGCCAGAAGCATGTCCCTGTCATCAATGTGTTACGTGATCGCCCGTTCCGCTGCGCCCCTCAACGCGGACCACGCGTTCCTTGCCGGTCTTCTGCACGATGTAGGTAAATTGTATATTTTGACGCAGGCGAAAGAGTATCCCGGTTTTCTCGGTGACGAAGATTCATTGAATACGGTATTGCGCGACTGGCACCCAAGCGTTGGCTGTTCCATTGTCGGCGCCTGGGGTTTCGCCGGGGAAGTCGTTCAATCGATCGACATTGACGAAAATCTGGATACGGCGTCGAGTCGCGGAGCTGCACTGGTCGATGTGGTTTACGCCGCAATCGCACTGCTTGATGCGCCCGAAGAGACGCTCACCAAAATACCGCTGCATCCGTCGATGCAGCGCCTTGGCGTAACCGGCGACTCGTTTACCGAAATCAGCGAAGCCGCGGAACTGCACGCTCAGTCGATGCGCCATTCCATCTAGCGGCGTGTTGAACTTCGTGTCGAAATGCGATCCCGTAGCCGTCAATATCGTGCAGGAATTCTGCCGCGAATCCAGCAGACGGCGGAACTCCAGCAACAGTCGCTGTGCCGCGCCTATACGTGAAGCCGTACGTCTGCGTGGTATCTATTGACGAAACGCGACGTTGTACTGGGTGGCGACCGCATAGCTGGTTAGTGTGCTGTGCGACTGAATGCTGCCGGTACTTGGCACACCGTCATCGCCACGCGACTCGAGAATCATTGCGATATCGCCCGGGATAGCGCCGAAGATGATGGTGTGTCCGCTAAGATTATAGCCGCGAAGCTGAACGCCGATGAGGCCGCCAAAGGCATTGGATGGCTGTTGATAGCTGGCAGTCGTATTGTCCACCGGACCTGCGATCAATCCGGAACCCCGCAGGTGCTTCCACAGCTTGCGAGACTCGTCGGTATCCGTGGAACTGGCCCACGAACCTGAAATTGAGCCGTTGCCGTTGCCGTTGTCGGCCGCAGCCCAGGTGCCGGAAAAGCGGGTTGAGGCAGAGGGGTCGTCGCCCGGCAGCGCGCCGTAACGATCCTGGTAGGCAAAGATCGCGGCAGAGACACCGGAAAAGTCTTTTTCGATGCGACCGACCTTCGCGTTGGTAATCATTTCCCGGCCCTTCAGGACGCCACCGATCAACAGGCCGATAATAACCAGCACGATTGCAATTTCCACGAGCGTAAAGCCCGATTGCTTACGTAAATCCATCCTATTTTTATTCACGACAGTATCCTTGTTTTCGATAAATCAGCTGCACTCTTACGGGCCGTCTGTCCGGGTTTCGATCATTCCTGATAGGCTTATCGACCTTCTGTCGGGATACTTTAGGTACTGCGTCACAGTGCGCAACGCGCTCAGCAGAGCGCTACGGCAGCTGTCCGCTGATAACTAATTCGTGATAGAGGCTCAGTGGCGACATCCACACCACCACGTCGTCGAATTCACTACCGCTTTGCCCCGACCGCGAACGACTGACAAAGACCAGATCGGCGGCGACCGGATAGTTTGTGCCGGACGGTCCACCACCGAGCGTCGCGCCGGCATTTTCGAGTTGATCGGCACCGCCGAACGATGCCCAGTCTTTGCCCATTGAATAAACGATCATCGGCGCCCGGGATGACAAAGTTGTCGTCGTACTGCCACAGGCCGACGCCGTCGTACCGGCCGCCGTGCTGCAAACAGACAGATCGGGAGCGAGATCGGGCATGCCAACGTCACGCAATTCCCCGCCGGTGGTAAAATCCCAGTATCCATCGCCGTCAACGTCCGCCGCCGAAACGCTGTAACGAAACGGTGATCCCCAGGGGTCCAGCAACAGATTGTCGTCGTTGCGGGAACCCGGCAGACCCAGCGTCGATGCCGGTACGAAGCCGTGCTGCACCGCGCAACCGCCGCCGGCCGTCGCTGCCAGCCCGGCGCTTGCGGGCGTCGCCGGACACGGCAAATAGCCGTTGGCGAGCGCATATCCCTGCAAGGCCTCTTCAATGTATTCCAGAACCTCACGTACGTCCCGGACGCGAAGATTTTCTCTCTGGGCCGACAGCGGCATGGCAATACCACCCAGAATCAGCCCCATAATCAGTATCACGATCGATAACTCAACCAGCGTGAAGCCTTTTTCCGCACGCATCTTTATGCCTCCTAACACGAAGTCACCGCGAGCGTCGGATCGATACAAATGACAATGTCATTGAAGGAGTCCGTCGCCGGCATGGATTGGTAATCGGCCGCGCCACCGCGGTACGGATGATTGAGCGCGTTCGCACCCTCCAGATAGTTGCCGATCCGGCCTCTGGTGTCTGCGTCAATCGGCGGCGCGTTTCTCGTCTGGGCGGACGCGCTCAAACGCTCACCGGAAAAAAATACCATCGCGGCATACTGTCCGCCGCCGTTTATCGACAGACAATTTCCGCACTGAACCGGCACCACGGCCGATGGCTGAAAGGCATCTGCGACAACGTAGAAGAAATGATCTTTCCAGGTCCGCCACAATGCCAGCGACGTGTTGTTCCATTCCGGAACCTTTGCTGGATCGCAGTCGCCGAGTACTCGCAAGACGCTGCTACCGGTTACCCCGGCGCTGTCATCCACTGAATCCGGGAGCCGCCCGGAATACAGGCCCGTATTCACATCGTCGTAAGAATTGTCGTCCGCGTAGTTTGCCATCGACATCTGTGCCGGCCAGGGCAGTCTGCTATCGGCGAGGCCGGCGGCATTTGATCGCCCATACGCAGCGATGCATGCCGCAACGCCTTGTGTAAGTGCCGTCATCCTGGCGGCGAAGTCGTGCCGCCGATAGATGGCTTTCGCCAGTTCGTCACGACCGAGGCTAATAATGCGATCGTTGTGAGAGGCATTGGCGCCGGTGGCCACAGCGAATGTTTCAATGACGTACGGACTGGCCGACAAGGCCGCATTGGAAACACCAACAGTCGCGTCAGCCTCCAGAAAATCGGTCGCTGTAAAATCATCACTACAATTTCCGCCGGGGGAGCCGGCGGCCGCTCTCGACTGCCCGGCCACTGCTTCCATCGGCGCGATAATCATCGCAACCGGTCGATCTTCCGGTGCGATTCCGGCAATCATCTGTCCGCTATCGATGGAGTACAACTGCAGTTGTCCGTTTGAATCCGGATTGATCATTGTCGATGTCGATGCTGCCGCATTTTTGTAACTGCCGGAAACAACGTACCAGAGACAGGTACCGCTACTATCGTGATACGGGCGCGTAGCCAGTGTTTTCCACGGAAATCGCCCCATAACCGCGACGCCTGAATTTCCGCACGCTGCGGTATGTGCTTCACCATCCTGCCAGGGGCCGGTCGCATCGATATCCGGGCACGGCAGTCGCGCCGCAGCACCCGGTGAAAACTCTGAATACGTTGTCGCGTATTCGATCAACGCCTGCTTTGCCATCGCGAGTACGCGCTGCGTGTCCGCATTTCGTTCATTGCGCGCGAGCCCGGATCGCAACTTGCCGACAAGCAGCGCGGATGCCGCGACAACCACGACCATCAGCATCAGCAGCAATGCCGCGCCGCGTTCGCGTCGCGGGTACTTAGTGTTCGCCGGCATCATCGGTAGAATCGCTCGCAGCAGACGACGTTTCGGGAGGACTGCCCTCAGAGACGCTGACGGCCGCAGGAGAATGGGGCCCGCCGGCGGTTGGCGTCTTTCGCACCCCGATTACGATGCTGCCGGAAAGCCGCAAACGCCGCGACGAAGACGTACTGTTCGTCGGTCGGAAATCGCCGTTCGCCCAGGTCGAGCGCCTGCCCGAGGGACCGACGATGTAACCGACCGCCTGTCGCCGCTTGGCACTCGGCCTGTCAATATTCTCGCCCACTGGTCGCGAAGCGGGGACCACCTCAGGCGGGACCGCCACCCTCCTGGCATCGAGTCGCCGCCGCTCGTCCACGCTCAGGAAAAGCCCGCCAAGCGGCTGAGCCTCCGTTGTGACGGTATCGTCCGCCTGAGCGGTCGAGAGATGACCGCACAGCCCGATGACGATCATGACTTTGGCGAATGTCTTCATATAATGACTTCATTGTCCGTGACGTCCGGTGTTGTCACGCTAAACACGACGATCGAGCAACTCGCGACAATATTGGGATGTATTGTGGACAGTTCAGCCAATTCCGATTCACGCGTCATTGTGCACCGTTCAACCTTGATGAGGCCGGGAACTTCTGACTGCAGTTTGTCGACGAAGCGGAGTAAGTCCAGCTCATGTATCAGGCCGATTTCAAGTTCTAACGTACTTTGGCTGATCTTTATGTCGTCGACATGGCCAGGCCCGCCAACCGGAGCGATTACACCGCGCTGTGGTTGCAGCGCATAGGTCACGTGCGGCAACCCCAGCTCTTTCGCAATGATGCGTAAGGATTCGATCCAGTCCAGTCGGCTTTCCGAACCGACGAACCCTTGCTTCTGGAAATATTCGTAGCGGCGCAAGTAGCGGTTCACCAACCGCTGACGATAAATCAGTTCATCGTAGTCATTGTTCACCGCCGCACGATTGCTCGAAAACTGCGCATAGCGCTGCTGCTCGGTGTCGACGAACCAAAAGCTCGCCGCGAGCACAACGATCGCCACCAGGGCTGTGGACGCCGGCCACAATGTGTCTTTAAGGAGGTACCTCCAGTCGACATCAACCATTTTCACCGCTACTTTCTCCTGTCATCGTGCCCCATTCGAGCCGCAAACGAAATTGCGCACTACGAGTCGCACCGCCGCGAACCACTTCGCCACTAATGGAAGACTGAGGACTCGCGTCGAGCGGGTACTGCGTTGTCGTCACTTGATCGAATGCGGTATTTTCCTGCAGCGCCGCCACGAAACGATTGATTGATGCAAAAGCGACCCGCATGTCGCCGCCAAAAGGCGTTATCTGTGCGGATAGCTCGACACTGATCGAGGTCAGTGCCGAGATACTCACCGGCAGCGGTTGTTCGCCTGGCCGCTGCCGCGACGGAACACTCTGGCCGTTATCCGGCGGTCGTGTCGACCAATTCAACTGCTCAATCCGAATCTGCGGAAAAGCACCGAGAACACTGGCAATCTCACCCATCACCCACGCGACAGGAAGGCGGTTGTGCAGGATATAGTCACCCGTATCCACAGCCAGCTTCATTTCATTCGAGTTCGCCCGAACGGGCGCGAAATTTTCGTTTTCGCGCTGCAATGTTTCTGCTATTCGCTGAATCTGCCGGTCCGTGGCGGCCGAGGCGGACCGAAGAAACAGCCCGTCAACAACGTTAATACCGGCGGCCGCACAAAATCCGACGCTTGCCGCCAATGCAGCACCGACCATGGCGTGGCGTAACTTCTGCAGTCGAAAATATCTCGACTCAGATCGCAATGCGTAGCAGGAACGCTTCCTGCTGCGTGACATCATTGCCAGGTAGAGAAATTCCTGATGATTGCTTTCGAGGCCAGCGTTCAATCCAACTGCATTTGCCGCCTTCACGGGGTCCATAAAGTGTATCTTTATAGGCATCGTCCCCTGATCGCCGGCCATAACCAGGTCGGAAGTTTCCCGGTCGGCAAGTAAGTAGACGTCGATATTTTCGTAAACGCTCAACAATCGGCTACGTTCAAGATAGCGACGACTTCGCGAAACCTCCGCGAAGACGAAATCGCCGAATGCGGGGTCGACGATGTCAGGACTTTTCGACAGTCGCGCGCTCTTGGCGAAGCCGTCACGCACGAAAACCTGCCGCAACATGTTTCCCTGGTGAAGTGTCATGAATAGAGCGTTGTGCCCCGGATTGAACAGTTTTGCAAAAAGTTCGGCACCCAGCATTGGCACTGAACGAATTTCACTCAGCGGCGTTTTGTAGGTCATCAGAACTTGCAACCAGGCATCAAGCAATTCCGGGTTCGAGACGGCGCTGTACATTACTTCGTGCGTATTTTTCTTGCGATGTTTGCCAACCTGATAATGCCCAAGTCGATAGGAGGTCCGCGGAAACTTGCGCATCAGACGGCGTTCAATCAGCGCTTTCCGGTCACGAATGCCCAGCCGGGGAATGGAATCTGCATAGAGTTCTTCTTCGATGACGTCTACCAGCATCGCACTTGGCTGCTGCGAAGCACTTTTCATATAAGATGAAAATTCGCTCAGGCCACCGTCATCACGGTGAAATCGTGCGCATTCCTCAAAACGTCCGCGTCGACGAAGGTAGACCACCAACTCCTGCTGCGTAACGTAGAATATTCGTCGTTCGGCCATGTCAGAGTCCGAGTTGTCCGAGCGTGTCATAGATCGGACCCAGCACCGATAGCATGATCCAGCCCATGATGGCTCCGAGCACAACGGTCATCGCCGGTTCGATCACCGCCTGCAGCTTATCGATCGATTCGCTGACTTCCCGATCGTAGAAATAGCTGACGTTCTCCAGTGCAACATCCAACTCGCCGGTCACCTCGCCCATCTTGATCATCCGCACGACCAGCGGCGGAAACAGACCGGTCGCTTCTACACCTCCACTGAGGGAAGCGCCGTCCGCGATGGACGCCGATATGTGTTGTAACGCACGCTTGATGACGGCATTGCCTGCGATTTCCTCGCTAAGCTTCAAGGCGGAGAGAACGTCGAGGCCCGCACCGTACAGAAGCCCGAAATAGCTCGCAAAGCGATTTAATATCAGCTTGTTAATGATCGGACCGATGTACCAAAGTCGCAGTTTCCAGCCGTCTACGACAAGGCGCATCTCCTGACTTCGTCGCGCCTGGAAGCGAATGCCCAGTAATATGATGAAAGGCGATGGAATCACCCAGTACCAGTTACCGACCATAAAATCTGATAAAGCGATCAGCGCAATAGTATGGAGAGGGAGTTCCTGTCCCATATCTTCAATAAAGCCCACCATCTCCGGCACGACGTAGAGCATCATGAACACCAGTACCGAAAGCACCACGACACCGACGAACGCCGGATACATGGCGATGGATTTCGACTTCGCGATCAACTCGTCCTGCCACTTGAGTGATTCGGTTAGCTTCTGCATCACTTTTGGCAGTTCGCCGGTTTCCTCGCCGACCGCGACAAGACTCACAAACACTGTATCGAATGCATCAGGAAAATCTTCCATTGCCTGCGACAACGTCTGACCTGCTTCCACCGAGATAATCAGATTCGCGATGACACTCCTGAATTCAGGCAGCGTCGTGCTATCGCGCAGATCCGTGAGCGCTTCCAACATCGGCAAGCCGGCCTTGGACACCTGTTCCATGTGAAAGCAAAAACCGATCAGGTCTTTGCGACTGACCTTGTTGGTTCGACCGAATCGACGACTGCGTTGTGCACCGAAACTAACCAGCTCACTATCGGCCTGCCACAAACGCGATTCGAGCGCGCGTTCGTTCGGTGCATCGAGACTCCCCTGAACGATATTTCCCTGCGGGTCGACGGCGCGATACGTGTAAGTGGGCATCTCGGTTAACTCACTCTCGTGGTCAGATCCACGACGCGAGAGATTTCTGAAAGACTGGTCATGCCGGAAAGAACGATGCGGGCCGCATCTGTCGCGAGGTCACGAAAG
Source organism: Gammaproteobacteria bacterium (assembly GCA_013151645.1). GTDB lineage: Bacteria > Pseudomonadota > Gammaproteobacteria > Steroidobacterales > Woeseiaceae > JAADHU01. Next base: position 68,044 of record JAADHU010000005.1, read on the forward strand.
CCGTTTTGTTGCGCCAGCGTTAACATTTCCTGTTGCGTCGCACCACGCGCGATCAGTTCGTCCATGCTCGAATTGAATTTCAAGACCTCAATCACCGCGACACGGCCTTTGTAGCCAATATTGTTACAGGCTTCGCAACCGGACTCTCGATATAACAACAGGGGTTTCGTCGTGTGAGTATCCAGCAATCGACGTTCGGTCTCGTCCGGCGCATAAGCCTGCTTGCAATGTCGACACAGCTTGCGTACCAGTCGTTGCGCCACTATGCCGATTATATTGCCGGCCATAATGCGCGGTTTTACACCGATGTCGACGAGTCGTGGAATCGCCCCCAATGCCGAATTAGTATGCAACGTGGAGAATACCTGGTGACCGGTCATGGCCGCACGAAAGGCCATGTCCGCGGTGCCCTCGTCACGTATTTCACCAACGAGGATAACGTCCGGGTCCTGACGCATCATTGAGCGGATACCGTTCGCGAAATCGAGTTTGGCGGATTCGTTGACTGACGTTTGTCGAATCATCGCCATCGGATACTCGACAGGATCTTCGAGCGTCATGATGTTTATCGATTCGTCATTTCGATAATTGAGCATGGAGTAAAGTGTCGTCGTCTTACCGCTACCGGTCGGGCCGGTAACCAGGATAATGCCCTCCGGCCTGGCCATCATGACCTGCAAAGCGGTCAGCGTTTCTCGCGCAAGATTCAGATTCTCGAGCGGCACAATGCCCTTTTTCCTGTCAAGAATACGCAAGACGAAATTCTCACCGTGCGTTGTTTGCTGGCAGGCGACGCGAAAGTCGATTTTTCGACCCGCGAGACTCAGTGAAATTCGGCCGTCCTGAGGTGCCCGCGATTCGGCGATATTCATTCTGGACATTACCTTGAGGCGTACAATCATGCCGGGCCAGTAAGAACGGTGCAACGCCATAACCTGCCGCAAGACGCCATCGATACGGTAACGAACACGCAGGAATCCGGCCTCCGGCTCCAGGTGAATGTCCGATGCGTCTCGTTTCACCGCATCGGCCAGGATCGCGTCAACAAGACGAACAAGGGGATGACTGTACTCGTCGTTTTCAACAGCGAGTTCCAGTTTGTCTACCTCGCCGGTATCGATTTCTCTCAAGATGCCCTGCAACGACAATTCGAACTGGTAGAACTGTTCGATCGCGGCCTCGATCTCCTCCTCCCCGGCAACCAGGGTTTCCATACCGATGTCGCCGCCGAGCAATGCGGCTATCTGGTCAAGCGCAACAAGATTGAAGGTGTCCGACATTGCAATTGTGAGCACCTTGTCGTTCTTGTCAAAATTGATCGGCAGGAGGGAATAGCGTCGCGCAACGTCTTTCGGGATCATTTGCAGCGCGTCCGGATCGGGAATCACGCTGGCCAGATCGATACTCTCGTGCCCGAACGACTCACCCAGCGTATCCCGAATGACGCCTTCGCTAACGAGGCCAAGCTTGACCAGGATGCGTCCAAGGGGTTCGTCATGCCGGCTCTGTTCGGTCAGCGCAACCTGCAATTGGTCCTGCGTAATCAGGCCGGAATTGATGAGCCGTTCGCCCAGAGGCAGGCCCGGCGCGACATTCTGCAGCTTTCGAATGGTCGTTGTGCTCACAGCGGCACACCCGAATCCGAAGTCAGTTTATGCAGCTGTTCCGCAATTAGGTTGCGATCAACCGAAGAGCTCCGGTCTGCGGTGGTGGACGCGATTCGATAGTACGATCTCGCCTGCCTGTATTGTCCGAGATGGTGCATGCATACAGCTGCGTTGAAACTGTAATCCGCATTGGCAGGTTCCAGGCGGTGGGCATTGAGAAAGGCCAGACGCGCCTCCGCCCATGATTCAACCTCGGCCGCCAGCAAACCCAACGCAAAATGCAGCTCAGCGGCCTGCGGATGCCGCTGCAACAAGACCTTCAAGCGGGTGGTTCTGGTCGCTCGATCACCGCTCGACGAATGCATCAGGAGCACGGACGCCGCGGCGGTATTCCGGGGTTCCTGCTCAAGCAATTTTTCGTATACCGGAATCCATTTATCCGGGCCGGCCGTTTTTCGCAATACAGCGGCTAATCCGGCCAGCGCATTTGAATTGCGCGGATCGATGCCGAGTGCCGCACGATAGTGAATTTCAGCTCGCCGATAATCACCTGTCTGATAGGCTTCGAACGCCGCGCGTTCGTCTGCAAAAGCGGGTGTACGGAAGCCGGGCAGAAGCTGCTTGACCTCGGCCGGTGACGCGCGCTCGGCCGTGGACGATCCTCGCAGATCCGGCTCCGAATGGGATCGGGCACGAATCCGCTCCGCTGCGGCTACTACCTCCGGCTGACTGTCGTCCCGACTACCACCCGGCACACTATTCTCGCGCAATTGAGTCCATTCGCTGACGTCGATATTCTCCCGGGTATCGCGTCCAGGCGGAAACGACAGGTCGCCCAGATCGTAATTCAGGTTTTGCACCGTCGCGTATTGGTAGAGAGCATAGGCACCCGCCGCTGTCGATAGCGCCAGCAGTGCTATCGCGGGCGACCATACGCCAACGCGCACAATCCAGTGACGCCTGCACAATGCTCTGCCATCGTTACTTTCGGCGGAATAGCCCGACGATGCTACATCCGCGTCGCTGAGTACCGGCAATAAACACGCTTCGTCGTCCATTGAGCGATCTGCCTCGTTATCGCCCTCCGTCACTGTCGCATCGGGATCGGTGGCAAGCTCGAGGTCTTTTTCGTCCTCGATGTACAAGGTCTCCGGCCGCACGTCGACCGTCGCGGCGTGAGCCACGATGTCGCCGCCCTCGTGGCGCTCCGCTGGCAAGCCGTGCGAAACAGGATCTGTTTCCGCATCAGCGCTCGCTTGTCGCAGCAAGTCTGCCAGTGGACTTTTCATTGTTGCGCCCGCCGATTCACGATGTGCCTAACCGCCGAATCCGTTTCGTCCGGATTCCGTGTAATAGTCCCGAATACCCGGCGAACCAGCAGGTGAGGTACCGTTCCTGATAATGGTTGGGCGAAGGAAAATAACAAGTTCCGTCTTTTTCAGCTCATCCCGGGTATAGGAAAACAGACCGCCGATTTTCGGGATTTTTGACAAACCGGGAATGCCGTCGACTGACTTGACCTGTTCATTTTGCATCAATCCGCCGAGAACGATCGTGTGCCCGTCAACGACTTGCAATAGAGATTCGATTTCACGCACCTGGATTTCCGGAATCAGGTTATCGAAATTTGAAGCGGCAAGCCTCGGCGCAGGATCGATTACGAAACCGGTGATACGACTGATCGTCGGCCGGATATTCAGACTCACGTACCCGTCCTCGCTGATCTGAGGCGTCACACTCAGGATGAGTCCGACCGGAACGGTATGAATCTCGCTGGTAAAGGTACGTCGTTCGGGAATATTTGCAGTCGCATCGCGTATATCGAGCTCGATCGAGAAATACACCTTCTCATTCACGACTTTGAGCAATGCGGTCTGATTGTTCAGTGCCATAATCTTCGGGCTGGAAAGCACTTTAGTGTCGCCGAACTGTTGCAACATCCGTACAGTTGCCGATACGCTGCTGCCGTCGGCGTTGTCTTTGTTGTAGCCAAAGCGGAAGAACGGCGGTGCCGATAACGCCGGTCCTAACAGGCTGGACTCAAAAGATCCGCCGTTGCTTCCCAGACCGGCCTGATCGGATAGCCGCTGCCAGTCGACGCCCGCCTGGTAGTTGTCACTGAGTTCGACTTCGACGATGGTCATTTCGATCAGGACCTGACGCCGGGCATTGGCGAGAATTGTATCCAGGTAGGACTGAACTTGCGCGTGCGCCCGCTGCGTGGCAAATACCGTAACGACCCCTGCCATCGGATTACTGATCACCGGATTGCTCGATTCCGGCACCGAGGACTCACCCTCCTGAACCGTGCGTGCGCCAATGACAGACAGCAAACCGCTTTCCATCGCATTCCAGAAATTATTCTCCGATTTATTCGTGACCGTCGTTGTGGAGATGTTGCCCCGGCCGCCACCCTGCTGTCCGCCGCTTTGCTGTCCACCGCCCTGCTGTCCACCGCCATTGCCTCTAACGGTACCGCCTGCCGTTGATATCTGAGTTGCAACTCCAACTGCGCCTTCGCTAACCCGGCTGATGTTGACGTAGTCGACCGGGTAGTTGTGCCAATACGGTTGATCGTCCCGAATCAACAGGTTTCTCCCATGCAGCTGATAACGCAGTCCGGACTGCGCACAGATTCGGCCCAGTACATTCTCCAGCGGCTGGTCAACGGCATTGAGAGTAATGGTATCTTCGCTGGAGGACTGAAGATCCAGTTCGAGACCCGCATCCAACGCAAGCGAAAACAGCAAGTCGTTAACCGGTACGTCCTTTACCACGACGCTATAGGCCGGTTCGGGCGGCAATGGCAACGGCGCTTCCACCACCGGCGGAGGCACTACCAACGGAGGCGCTTGCGAGGGCGATGGTTCGCTATCGAGCAGGTGACCCACCGAATCGCTCACCGTTCGATTGCCAGCGCAAGACGCGAGCGCGATCAGTACGGCAGACAACAGCGCAATTCTCAATGGCGTGCCGCAAACGTCGACGCCAACGCGACGCGCCGGAATCCGTAGTGAGCGACCGAAGCGAAGTTTCTGCGTCATCTCGTGGGGCCCTTTTAGTTTTAATACAGCTACCCCCACTTATTCGTCAATTTGACGATAAACTTTAGTATCCGTACCCGGCCGGTTTCTTCACGCAGGCACCACGGGCTGGTACACGAGTTGCATGGCAAGAGCGACGATACAACCTGAATGCGCGTCGAATCTTCGACATTCTTTGCTAAAGATTATGCGACGAACGCCGTTATGAAAGAGAGACTGCCGTGCGCTCATCGCCCGTTTGTGAGCGGACGACGACCGGCAATGCAACCGCAACCTTAAAAAGTGACCGCGAATTGAACAGTACCCCGACTATCTCCAGACAACACCGGCCGAGTAGCGAAAACTCTCTCCGGCATACGGTTTTTCGGGTGCTGGAAACCGCGAATGGGAACGATCGCCTGAGTCGTGCGGTCGATATTTCGATCGTCGCGCTGATTTGCGCCAGCGTCGTTGCCGTCGTACTCGAATCAATCGCCACACTCGAAACTGAATACGCCGATTGGTTCTACTGGTTCGAGGTCGTCACCGTATCGGTCTTTTCGGTGGAATACTTTTGCCGGGTATGGAGCAGCGTCGAAAAGGAGAACCGCAACCATTCTGATAGTTCGTTCATCGTCAGACTTCGATTCGTTTTTTCGTTCCATGCGATGATCGATGTAATTGCCATCCTGCCGTTTTACCTGTTGACGTTCGGCCTTACCGGCGGGTTCGATATGCGCTTCCTCAGAGCAGTCCGTCTTCTGCGGGTACTGAAACTTACGCGCTACTCCAGTGCCCTCAACATGCTGTTTACAACAATCAGCGAAAACGGCCGGTCGCTCGGCGCATCCTTTTTCATCTTGATGACCGTCATGTTGCTGGCCTCGTCCGGCATTTACTATTTTGAACGGGAATCTCAGCCGGTTGATTTCGGCAATATTCCAGCCGCAATGTGGTGGGCATTCGCGACATTGACAACGGTGGGTTACGGCGACGTCACACCGATAACAGCGGGCGGCAAAGTTTTCGGTGCATTGATCACGGTTGTTGGCGTGGGCATGGTGGCGCTGCCAACCGGTATTCTCGCTTCAGGCTTCGCACAACAACTCAGGCTTCGTTCCGATCAATACCAATCCAAGGCGGACCTGGCGCTCGACGACGGCGTACTTACCGATACCGAGATCTCCGATCTTGAAACACTTCGGTTGCAGCTTGGTTTAGGCAAGAATACCGCGAGTCAGATTCTCGACGTACAGAAAGTGCAAAAAATGCTGGAATCCGAACATGAGAAGTATTGTCCACACTGTGGCTCACCGGTTTCACGTTCCCGAGACGTATAGCCGTGTCGCTTAGTGCGAGATCTCATAGCGACGAATTTTTTCTACCAGCGTCGTACGTCCCATCCCCAGCTTGTCCGCCGCCCTTTGCACGACGCCCTGACTGTCCCGGAGTGCCGTTTCGATCGCGCCCTGCTCTACTCTTGACAGGTATTTTTTCAGATTGAGTCCCTCTTGCGGAAGATCCACCAACGATGTCGCATCGGGACGGGTCGTCACAACAAGGGATTCGCTCAAGATGGTCGGGTTCGTTGACTCTATCGCTGGTTTCAATGGCCACGGTAAATCGGATTCGTCAATCAGACCGTTAGGGTTAATAACCGCGAGACGTTCGATCAGGTTCGCCAGCTCGCGCACATTACCCGGCCATGCGTAGCCCGTTAGAAAACTCAAAGCGTTGTTGGTCAAAGTGATGCCAACGCCGTTACGCCGGCGTACACGATCAATCATTTCATCGACCAACGGTTCAATATCGTCAGGCCGATCGCGCAAAGCCGGGATCTCAATCGGAAATACGCTCAACCGATAGTAGAGGTCTTCCCGAAAATTTCCGTCCTCGATGTGTTTCGGCAAATCACGATGAGTCGCGGCGATCAATCTGATGTCAACCGGTATGCTCTTCGTGCCACCGAGTCGTTCAATCACTCGCTCCTGCAATACGCGCAGCAATTTGACCTGCATGGCTTTCGGCATATCACCGATTTCATCGAGAAAAAGCGTGCCGCCATTTGCCAGTTCGAAGCGTCCCGCCCGTGCCGAAACGGCTCCGGTGAATGCGCCCCGTTCGTGCCCGAACAATTCGCTCTCCAGCAGGTTGTCGGGAATCGCACCACAATTGATCGCAACGAACATTCCTTTACGAGCGGATTGTTCGTGTATGCGTCTTGCAACAACCTCCTTGCCGGTTCCGGATTCTCCGCTTATTAAAACGGTCGCCCCGGAAGGCGCTACCCGGTCAATGAGTGAGCGAATCTGTATTGATTCAACGCTCTCGCCAATCAATCGGCTATTGCCGTTCTCAAGCGTCGTTTCATTTCGATGGTGACTGTGTGACGCCCATATTTCGTCCAGAACGTCACCCAGCTCGTCGAACCGAATCGGATAATTCAATTCGTGGAATCGTGCCCAGGCGAATTGTTCCCTGCCCGGCATATCCTTAGTGACCCACGCCATCCGCAGACACCATAACGATCGGTGTATTGGGGTCAATCTCACCAACGTCCGTAATCAGGCCATCGATCACATCCGGCTCGAGATCGTCGCCCAGGAAGATGGCCGCCAGACGGCAATCGCCGAGTCGCTTGAGCCAGTTGTCCGGCGCTGCGATGCGCACTCGCGGCGCATCCATGAATTCGATCAATTCCTTGAGGTTTTGCCCACGGGCTTCACGGCCTTCAATGACCATAATGAGGCGTTCTCCGATCATGGCTGCATTTCCTCCGAATCGCCTTGCCACAAAAAACGATATTTGGTCGATTGAACCCATATACTTATTTTTGTCACATATGTAACCATCTTCTTATCTTAATCGAACTTGTCGAAATCAATCATTTCGGCGCCGAAAGCGGTCTGCCACGCCTCGTGGATGGTTCGCAATATCAATCGCCAGCGCTGTTTTGTATACGTTTTCCCTGATATACAAATAGGGTTCCAGACGTTTTAAACGACACGGTCAATCGCGGATCACCCATAGCGACCCCATCAATCGATCTGTTTTTGGCACTTTTATTAACTGAATACCTAATATATGCGGACTAACCCATTCAAGCAAACTTTATAAAATCTATTCACTTATTTGTTCTTTCTGACCTATATTCAGTATTTCTTAGCTAACTAGACGAAATTTATCGATTTCCTGCGAAAATTTGGCCGCCGTCGGGCGGTGGCCCGGGAGCGCCAACGCAACTCCCCCACTAAAGAATTCACCGGATGCGCCGATATCCTCGGTATCGATCATCGTCAGATACGTCACTGATCACGGTGGAAACGCACAGGTGGAAATGCAACTCAATGGGATTCGTACAAAAATTTATCGGCGACGCGAAACTCGACACTGCGCACAGCGAGAACGGCAATGACCGACACACCGATCTCGCGGATGGAGCCCTGGACACATTGGGCTGCATCATTCGAACTATGGGAAGTGCGTCTTTTCCGCTCGCCAATGAGGCGGATCCGAGCGCTTTTGCGGCACAATGCGATGACTTCGCCTGCCACGTAGAAAACGGCGCGGCCGTACCGTCGGCAAACATAGGTCAGTCTGCGGATGGCGGTCGGGAATGGTCCCAGGTCAGGCGTTTTTTCATCGATCGCAGACAAAACGAAAAAGAGTTTGTCACCAATCGGCTGGAAGACTATCGCGGCTTTGTCGACGACCTGGTGTCCGGTTTGCGGCAGATTGGACCCCGTAACCAGGAAACCGAACAATCAGTCCGGGAAAGCCTCGATACGATTGAGCACGCCATCGTCACGGGTGCCCTGCCGGAGATCAAGGCTGCGCTGGACCAATCCATAGAGACAGTCAGCGAAACTTTCGCACAACAAAAACAGGACTACGAGGATCAGATCAATGACCTCAATGACCGCATGTCGAATCTGCGTCAGGACCTGGTAACCGTCCAGGAGGAAATGAAACGCGATAACCTGACGGAAGTATTCAACCGCGGTGCGTTTGACAAGGCCATTGCGCAATGTCTGAATACACAGTTCATTCTGAATCAGCCGGTCACGCTGGTTCTGATTGATATCGACCACTTCAAAACGATCAACGATTCGTGGGGACACGCGGCCGGCGACCAGGTACTTCGGTCAATCGGGGAATGCCTCGAACGTTCGTTTATTCGCAAAAGAGACCTGGTCGCCCGCTACGGCGGTGACGAATTCGCCGTCATTCTCAATGACACCACGGGCCGCCATTCGAAACCGCTCATTGATCGATTTTTTCAACACGTCGAGAGCATCGTCGTGCCCTATGCGCCGCCCGATGCCCACGTCAGTTGTTCCGCTGGATACACCGAAATCACGCCATCCGATACGGTTGAGTCGCTGTTGGTGCGCGCCGACAAAGCTCTCTATCGAGCCAAAGCCGCAGGCCGCCAATGCGCGCGATACTCACCACCAGAGGAAGAATAACCCCATATATCGTTCTGGCATGGGCCAGCGCCTAAAGCACGACCGAAAACTGCCGATAACCTGCATAGCACTACTGCACACCCGTCGCTCTTCCGGACCACGCCCGGCGACGACGGGCGTCCGAATGAATACGGGAGACGAACTTGGATCTGGCGACACTTATTGGCCTCATCGGTGGATTTGCCGTTGTCCTCACGTCCATCATGCTTGGCGGCTCAGCCAGCACCTTCATAAACGTCCCGTCGTTGGCGGTCGTATTTGGCGGCACGATACTCGTTACCATGATGAAATTCAGTCTCGGCGAGTTTCTGGGTGCCGCATCCATCGCCGTGAAAGCCTTCCTGCACAAGCCCTCAGCTCCCGAGGCACTCATCGAGAAAGCGGTCGAGCTTGCAAAAACGGCACGCCAGGGCGGACTTCTCGCTCTTGAGGACGCCGAGGTTCCCGACGAATTCATGAAAAACGGCCTTGGCCTGCTCATTGACGGCCATCCGGCCGATGTCGTCCGCTCCATGCTCACAAAAGACAAGAATCTAACCCTGCAAAGGCACAACGACGGTCAAAGCATATTCAAGGCGATCGGCGATGTCGGGCCCGCCATGGGCATGATCGGCACGCTCATCGGACTGGTTCAAATGCTATCCAACATGGACGACCCGAAACAAATTGGCCCGGCAATGGCCGTCGCCCTTCTAACAACACTTTACGGTGCGATTCTTGCGACCATGTTCGCGCTGCCGATTGCCGACAAGCTGGGGCTACGAAGTCGCGAGGAGAACATCACCAAGTCACTGGTTATCGACGCCCTACTCGGCATACAGGGAGGCCAAAACCCGCGTGTTATCGAGAGCATGCTGGAAACCTATCTGCCGAAATCCAAACGACAAAACGAAGATACCGAGGAATAGCGTGAACATTCCGGGAGCGTCAGATGTCCGATGAAGCGCCAGCACCACCAGCAGAGCGCGGCATTCCAGCCTGGGTCATGACCTTCGCCGATCTCATGACCTTGCTCATGTGTTTCTTCGTACTGCTGCTCGCCTTTTCCGAAATGGACGCCGCCAAATTCAAGCAACTCTCCGGTTCTATGAAGGATGCCTTCGGTGTGCAGGCGGACGTCGAAGTTCGCACCATTCCGAAAGGCACCAGCATAATCGCGCAGGAGTTCAGCCCGGGAAAACCGGACCCAACGCCCGTTAATACGGTCAAGCAATTCACGATCGATTCGAATCAGAATACGCTCGATGCAATGAACAGAGACAAACGCGATCTGGATGACACAGAAGAACATGCTCGCCGCCTTCGTGCCGCCCTGAGCACGGAAATAAGCGACGGCGACATCTCCGTTCAAACCGAGGGCAAGAAAATCATCATTCACATTCTCGAAAACGCGTCTTTTCGATCCGGCCAGGCGGAAGTAAGGCCAACCTTCCTGCCTGTACTACGAAAAATCGCGGGACTTATTGACGAGAACAGCGGCTCGGTGAAAGTATCCGGGCATACCGACGATGTCCCCATATCGACGAAACGCTTTCGCTCTAACTGGGAGCTATCGACATCTCGTGCCGTCTCCGTTGCACACGAACTATTGAAAACCTCAACTCTGAACGACAATCGATTTGTAGTAACGGGACATGCCGATACGCAACCGGTAGCCGATAATTACACCGTTGAAAATCGCGCGAAGAATCGGCGTGTAGACATAAGCATCGTGCGCGGCGGCGATATCGATCAGGCACAGAAAATAAGCGTCGGTAACGAACTAACAGGCTCGAGCACCGCAAAGGCTGAAATACGATGATTAACATGAATGGGAATGGAAACAACAACGGAAATACCGACGACGGTCGCCGCTCCTTCCGGGTATCGGAAACGGTTTACCTGAAATACGATGTCATCAACGATCGTGAATTCCATGAAGGCCTTGATCGTCGAAAACTTCGCCTGGGTGTTAGCGATGGACTGCGTTCCGTCATTCTCGATCTTGACACACGCCTCGATCAGAAGCTGTACTTGTTGCGTGCGGAATCCAATCCGATCGGCGAGTGCCTCGCTTTATTGAACGACAAGGTGAATACCGTCATTCAACAACTTCCGGAAATGCGGGAATCCCAGTCCTCCCTGGCCCGATCGAAACCGCTAACCTGTGAAGTCGGCGCAGATGGCATGGCCTTTTCCAGCGACAAAAACTACGATATCGGCACCAAGCTCGCGTTGCGTTTCCTGCTCGAATCCGATAATCGGTACATCGAAACATTCTGTCACGTGGTCCGCCACATCGATCCACCGGGGGATATCGATGTTGAGCGACCGTTCGGAATTGCCGTGGAATTTCAGGGTATGAAAACTTCCCAGAAAGAGATTCTCATCCAGCACCTTTTCGAACGTGAGTCTGAAACCCTGCGCATGCGACGTTTGAATCTGGATGCCATGCAGTAGGGCCGGGCTTTTCTGTTTTTCTCAGGCCGCAGCCGCAAGAGACTGTTGCACCGATTGTAACTTTTCCTCGTAAGCACTAACGATTGCGGGCATCACTTCTTCAGTGACGGCGAGTTTCACACAGGATGGAATCGCCTCCAGATCCACCGCTTCATCCCCGCTTGCGTCAAGTAACAGGCGTGCCACATAAATAACATCGACCATCGACGGCGCATCGTGGGTTAACTCAACAAGGTATTCCTCGGCATCCAGTGATTCGCAGACGTCAGCCGGGAATTTCCACGCCTCGACAATATTCTTGCCTATTTGCGGATGCCACTCATCCAGCGCATTGTTTAGCGATTTTGTATCTCCGAGGAAAGAAGGAAAGTCCTTTGCCTTGGTCAGGATATACAACTTGCCGACTTCGTGAAAAAGACCACACATGAAGGCCGTCTCTTCGTTGACCTCTTTATGTCGCTGGGCGAGTGCAAAAGCCATCGCTGACAACTTCATGCTGCGCGCCCATATCTTGCGCAGTTGCGGCGCAATCGCCTTGTGCTTTTCGCCCAGAAACAATTGCTTGATCGCCAGCGAAACTGCTGTATTGCGGACCAGCTCGAAACCAAGCCGAGCGATCGCTGCGTCCAGAGAGTCGATACGATCACCCGTCTGATTGTGGTAGGCCGAATTCGCGAATACAAACAACCGCGATACGAGAACCGGATCGACGCGCACCAGTTTGCTGACCTGCTCGAAATCACAGTGTTTCTTTTCGAGCTGACTGCGAATCCGGGTGACCACATCCGGGAGCGATGGCAGACGAATCTCGTTGGCCGCCAGCTCGCTGGCAAGCAAGCTGATAAAGCGAAATTTCTCCTGGTCCGGCATTTCAATATCTCCTACGTCGACGAGGCTGCAATCGAGAGTGGACGTTGACCATGCAGTGTATGCATAAGCCTGGCCTCACCGATATTGAGGCCACAATTTTGCGTCAGGTCTTCGACACTGGCGCCGCGCCTGGCCATGCGGGCCGCATGTTCAAGCGGCATCTGGCTGGGCGGCACTGCAGCGCTCGATTGTTGCCATTGACAGAGCTTGCTGACAGTCTCTTGCAGCACAGAAATCTGGTGCGCCAGCAACTTGCTCTGATCGATCCGCGCTGGCTCCTCTGTCTTCATCGCCGCGCCCGTCGGGCTCTCCCAAAAGGTCCTGGACTCCCGCACGATACGTTGAAAACGCAACACGGCCAAAGCCGCGGCTGCAAGCAATGCAGCGTTCGCGAAGAGCAACCCGTACAGTGAATAGCTGGTTTCAATCATCATACATACTCATCTATTTGTGATTTTTGATCGTCGTCATCGTCCTTGGCCCCGGTATCCGGTGGCGATCGATCCTGATTTCGTTTTCCCGACTTACGATCCCTATTGGACGGTTGAACCGGTTTAACCGGGTACGTCGGCGTCACATTATTAACACCGGAAATAGGCTCAGACACAACGCTTTCTCCTTCATCAACTGCCAAAGGCGGCCCGCACGCGTATTAGCGCCTGGCCGTGAATCTGGCAAACCCGCGACTCGCTTACGCCGAGAATTTCGCCAATCTCTTTCAGATTAAGTTCACGCTCGTAGTAGAGGGACATCACCATTTGCTCACGCTCGGGCAACTTGCGAATAGCGTCTGCCACTTCGGTTCGCAGCTCGTCCTGATCGAACGCCTGGTCCGGCGTATCCAGATCCGATGTCGGCAATTCGCGCCCATATCCGGGGTCGTCGAGTGTTTCGTCAAGACTGAACAAGCGACACCCGGCCGTATCTCGCAGGATGTCGTGGTACTCCTGCAGTGACAGCCCCAAACGGGCGGCCACTTCATGACCTTCTGCGACGCGACCGGTTTCAACCTCGATCGTCCGTACCATCTCCGCGACCTGCCGATGTTTCTGGTGAACGGAGCGCGGCGTCCAGTCGTGCTTGCGCACTTCATCGAGCATCGCGCCGCGAATCCTGATTCCAGCGTAAGTCTCGAAACTCGCGCCCCTCGATGAATCGAAATTGTTTGCCGCTTCCAGGAGTCCGATCATGCCGGTTTGCATCAGGTCGTTAAGTTCGATATTCGCCGGCAATCGTGCAATGAGATGGTAGGCGATACGCTTTACCAAACCGATGTTTCGGGTCACCAGCTCATCGTTGGATTCATAGTTAACCGGCGCAACACTGGTATAGGCGATCATGTCAACTCCCCCACTTGCATCGTATCGGCATACAGGAGACGCTCAAGAAAGAATTGTATATTGCCGCTCGTAGTGCCTGATGATCGATCTGTTTGAATGGCCCGAGCGATTTTTTGAAACGCCTTACCCGATGAACTGTTCGGGTAGATATCAACGACCGATCGTTGCTCCTGAACGGCCTTTCTCAACCAGCTGTCGTGTGGCACGTTGCCAATATGACGAAGGACGACATCAAGGAACTGATCAGTTACTTTCCTGAGTTTTCTAAACAACATCCGGCCTTGCCAATCGTCGCATGTTTGATTGGTAACGATTTCGAAACGGTCTATGCCGTAGTCTCGACTGAACACCTTGATAAGTGCATATGCATCCGTAATCGATGCAGGCTCATCACAGACGACGATGATAGCCTGTTGCGCCGCACTGACGAATCTCGCCACGCTTTCGGAGATTCCCGCAGCAGTGTCAATCAGCAGCACGTCCGGTTGATCCGCAATGTTCGCGAACGCCTGAATAATCGCGGCCTGCGAAACGACAGGAACGTCGATGAGTGATTTGTTGCCGGACGAAGCGGGAACGATGCGAATGTTTTTGGGGCCCCTAAGTATCGTACTTTCGAGGTCGACCTCGCCACTCAAAACGTGAGACAGGTTAAAGCGCGGTTGCAGGCCGAGTAGAACATCGACATTCGCTAACCCGAGGTCCGCGTCCAGCAGCATGACATTTGTATCGAGCGCGCCCAGCGAAACTGCGATGTTTGCCGCAACGTTGGTTTTGCCAACGCCGCCCTTGCCGCTGGTGACCGCGATCACTTTAACCGGGGATCGATTAATTACTTTGCGTAGCCCGACGGATTGAGATGCATTAGCCATGAGCGATACTCGCGATAGCGTAATTTTCCGCCATCGTGCGTTCATCAACGCGCGGCTCACTGGCTTCCATACACTCTACTGCCTGATTGATAAGCCACAGCCTCTTGCGCGCTGCGGTGTGTAAATCATCGGGAATTCGCTGTCCATCAGAAAACCACAAAGCTGGCAAATCGTTTCGTATTAAGGCGCTGATTACGCAGCCAAGCTGGCCCGCCTCGTCAATTTTCGAGACGACGGCACCTGCCAGCGGCACCTTGCTAAACTGTCGAATCGTTTCGTCCAATCCGGCTTCCTGGCTCGCGGCCGAGAGCGTCAGGTAGAAATGTACTCTGTTCATATTACTGCCATAGGCGGCCAGCCGATTCGCCAGATCCATATCCCGCTGACTCATGCCCTCGGTATCAATCAGAATTAATTTCTTCGATTGCAATCGATCGAGAAGATCATTGAGTTCGACTGTCGTACTGGCTGCGTGCACCTTGACACCTATGATGTGGCCGAATGCCGTAAGATGCTCTTTCGCACCGATTCGATAGGCGTCTGCACATATCAAAGCGATGTCTTCGCTGCCGTGCGCCATCGCGTAGCGGGTTGCAATTTTGGCAATAGTCGTTGTCTTGCCAACGCCCGTCGGCCCGATCAAGGCGACGATTCCACCCTGGGTAAGCAAGTTGTCTTCCTTAACCGGTACCAGCTGAGCGAGCTCCGCAAGCGGTGAGCGCCAGATCTGTTTTATATCCCGAAGAGGCTCCAGTCGATTGACGATGATATTGGCGATATCGGGCGCGACACCGATGCGTGCCAGGTTGCGTAGTACCTGAGCACGTTCGGGTGCGTGTTTGGCACCGTCTTTCCAGACAAGCCCGGACAATTGCGACTCCAACAATTCCCGAACCGATGCTATTTCTGATTGTACGGTGGTTAACGAGGCCTGAGTCTCATCCGCCAGAACGACCGGGTTTTCAGGTCCGCGCGCAGTAGCGGGTTCAACACTTTCATGCTCGCTCGCAATAGCGGGTCCAACACTTTTGTGCTTGCGCACAGTAATGGGTTCAACACTTTCATGCTTGCGCACAGTAGTGGGTTCAACTTCTCTCAGGTCGGATGCGATGACGTCAACATCCGTTTCATTGCGGAAGTTGATCTCGTCTGGTGCGTTGGTGACCGTATCGGCGGGTTCGGCAATACGACTGAACGCCGCCGCGGTCGGTTGCGATCCGATCGCGTGCCGGATAAGGGCCTCATCGTAGTCGACGGCTGCGACGACCTCGATCCCCTCATCGACACGTCGATTGGATAAAATGACCGCATCAGGCCCCTGCTCCTCTCGAACACGACGCAAGACCTTGCGCATGTCTGTATCCAAATACCTTTTAATTTTCACGGTCCATCCTCCACCATCGGATCTTTTGCTGTCGCTCGTTACTTTTTCCAACCACTTGCTGCATCGTCCTTAAATCCTTGTTCATTCGGCTAGCTCACCGCTGCAACCATCTGAATGCGTTTCTCATCCGGTATCTCGTTGTAGGCCAACACCGATAAATTGCGAATGCCACGCATCATGCGTGCCAGCCAGGGGCGCAAATTAGGCGCCACGAGGAGCACGGCCGGTTCGCCGGCAATCTCCTGTTTCTGTGCTTTCTCGCTGAGCGTCTCATGCAGTCTCTCTACCAACCCCGGTTCCAGGCCCTGACAGGCGCCATCCTGAGTAGATTCATTCAAGATTCGTTCCAACTCTGGCTCTAACGTCAAAACAGGCAGGTCAGGCCGCATTCCTGCTACGTTTTGCACGATCGTCCGACCCAGCGCGACGCGTACACTGGCCGATAAAACGGCGGGATCCTGACTCTTCGTGCCGTGCTCCGCCAAAGTTTCGGCGATTTTCCGAATATTGCGGATCGGCACCCCTTCTTCGAGCAGATTTTGCAATACGCGTGCAATAACACTGGTTGGCAGAACTTTGGGCGTAAGGTCCTCGACCAGCTTGGGTGCTGTCGTGGCGAGGCGTTCCAGTAACTGCTGCGTCTCCTCGTGACCGAAGAGCTCATGGGCATTGGTTTGCAGCAGCTGACTCAGGTGCGTCGCAACCACCGTTGCCGGGTCGACCACGGTAAAGCCCAGCATCTGGGCTTCTTCCCGCTGCGACTCTTCGATCCAGTAGGCCTCCAGGCCGAATGCCGGATCCGTCGTTTCAATACCCTTGATTGTGCCGAATACTTGTCCGGGATTGATCGCAAGTTCTTTGTCAATATGCGTTTCGCCTTCGCCGATCGGTACTCCCGCCAGGGAAATCCTGTACGCGTTTGGTGCCAGATCCAGGTTGTCGCGAATGTGTACCGCCGGAATCAGGAAGCCAAGTTCTTCCGTCAGTTTCTTACGCACGCCCTTGATACGCGCGACCATGGCACCGTCACGTTGTTTGTCGACGAGCGGAATCAACCGGTAACCGACTTCGAGCCCGATCATGTCCAGCGGATCCACGTCGTGCCAACCGATATCGGCGGCGGCCGCGGCGGGCGCCGGAGCTGCTGCGTCTTCCGCGTCGTCCTCAGGCGGCTTCCTGGACATCCGATGTGCCGCAAATCCGGTGACCGCTGCAAACGAAAGAAAAGCAACATTGGGCATGCCCGGGATAACACCCATGATCGTCAGGACAGCCGCTGTCACATAGAGTGTGCGATGGTCACTGAACAACTGCAGATATACCTGCTTGCCCATATCCTGAGCGCGCGATACCCGCGTAACGACGATCGCAACGGCGCTTGATAACAAAAGCGACGGAACCTGTGCGACCAGACCGTCTCCGATCGTCAGCAACGTGTAGTTGCGTACTGCCACGGCGAACGTCAGGTCGTGTTGGGAGGTGCCAATAATCAAGCCACCAATGATATTGATGAACAAAATGAGAATACCGGCGATTGCATCACCACGCACAAACTTGCTGGCACCGTCCATCGAACCGTAAAAGTCCGCCTCTTCACCGATTTCCCGACGTCTCTTGCGCGCCTCATCCTGATCGATAACGCCGGCATTCAGATCCGCGTCGATGGCCATTTGCTTGCCCGGCATAGCGTCCAGGGTAAATCTCGCTGTCACTTCGGACACTCGACCTGCACCTTTCGTCACGACGACGAAATTGATAATGACGAGGATCGAGAATATGACCAGACCGACGGCGTAGTTGCCACCGACGACGAAATCGCCAAACGCTTCAATAACCTTACCGGCGGCGCCCGTACCGGTATGCCCGTACATCAACACAACGCGTGTCGACGCAATATTCAGCGCGAGCCGCAATAACGTAACCACCAGAAGAATTGTTGGAAATACACCGAAATCCAACGGCCTGCCCACGTACACGGCGGTCAGCAGAATCGCAATCGACAAGGCAATGTTGAACGTGAATAACGTGTCAAGTGCCAACGGTGGCAACGGCACCATCATCATGGCGAGCATGATCAGCAACAATATCGGCACACCCAAACCACGGCTAATCTCCGTCATGAATCCATTTTTTGCTATCGCCGCCATACGTCTATTTCCTGGTTATTCGGTGCATACTGCTAAAACTGACTTTCGTCGATTTTGGGTGTCGGCAACTCGGGCCAGCGCGCACCATTTTTCAATGCCGCGTTGAGCTGCATCAGATAGGCGAGCACTTGAGCCACCGCTGCATAAAGTCCCGGTGATATTTCCTGCCCGATCTTGCTACTGCGAAAAAGTGCGCGCGCCAGTGGGGGCGCGGAAAACAGGGGCACGTCGTGCTCCGCAGCAATTTCGCGAATTCGTTTCGCAATGAGGTCCTTGCCCTTGGCGATCACCGTCGGAGCACCCATCGCGTTCTCGTCGTATTTGAGTGCGACAGCGAAATGCGTCGGGTTCGTAATGACGACATCTGCGTTGGGCATGTCTTCCATCATGCGTCGCGTCGCAATCTGTTGTTGTAAGGCGCGAATCTTCGACTTAACTTCCGGTCGACCTTCGGTTTCCTTGAATTCATCACGAACCTGTTGCCGGGTCATTCTCAATTTCTTCTGAAAATTCCATAACTGAAATGGAACGTCTGCAAGCGCAATAAGCACCAACCCTGAACTGACAACAAGAAGTGACATGCTGGCAATTTTCATCACATGCGGAACTGCGATATCGACATCTTCCCGGCCCAGGGAGAGGAGTTCCTCTACTGACCACCAGAGCCAGGCGAGACCAATAATGGCGACCAGGAAAAATTTGGCCATCGCTTTGACGAGCTCATTGAGGCTATTGGCGCTAAAAACCCGTTTCAGCCCTTTGACGGGATTGAGGCGTTCTCCCTTTGGTGCGACAGCGGTCATGCTGAACGACCAGCCACCAATCGCCATGGCTCCCAGGAAGACGGCCGCCAGCAAAATAATCGCAAACGGCACCAGTCCTGCGAAAGCGTTATTCGTAAACGCCGCGAACGACTCACCCATATAGCGAGGGTTGAATATGTCAGCGCGTTCGATCCGAAATGCGCTGCTAAGCGTACCCCGGACTTTTTGCAAAATTGGATCGACATTGAACAACAGCGTCATGGCACCCGTCAGCATGACGCCGGTCATGGTCAGTTCGCGCGACCGGGGAACATCGCCCTTCTTGCGAGCGTCTTCCCGGCGCTTGGGTGTCGCTTGTTCTGTGCGATCCTGTTGTTGCTCGTCAGCCATGCTCAGTTATTCACTGCGTCGTCACAGTCATCGGCCAAGCAAGACTGGCAATTTCGCCAAAGCCGCGCCCAATGAAAGTGCTACGTTTTCCTGCAGACCGGCCATATTCAGAAAAATGACCACGAAGCCCAACAACATGGAAACCGGAAAGCCAACCGCGAAAAGATTCAGGGTCGGGGCTGCCCGGCTCATCACCCCGAACGACAGGTTCACGACGATAAGGGCTGCGATCGCCGGCAACGCAATTTTCAACGCCACCTCGAATACCTGCGATGACCATTCGATCATCGCAACGATCGCCGGACCGCTCAGTCCACCGCTCGCGATGGGCAACAGGTAGAAGCTCTCCGCGACCAGCTTGATCAACGCCAGATGCCCGTTCATGGAAAGAAACGTGAGCATCGCCAACATCAAGAAAAGCTGTCCCAGGACAGGAACATTCACGCCACGCGTCCGGTCCAGGAATACGGCGAAACCCAGACCCATGCTCATCGCGATGACCTGACCACCCAGGGTTACTGCGTCGAATACCAGTTGCACGGCGAATCCCATCGCGATGCCGATCGCGATTTCCTGGAATATCGTGATCACCCCCGACAAACTGAGAATCTCCGGCGCTGCGTAGTTCGGTAGTACTGGCATGATGACGGTGGTCAACGCCATCCCGAGCAACAACCTTACTGTCGTCGGCACAAACGAGCTGCCGATCACCGGCATTACCATGACGAAGGCGCCGATTCTCACGAACGGCCATAAATACTGGATCAGGTGATCCACTAAAGCCGCTATATCGATCGTTACGTTCACTTAGTTGTCTCGCTTGCATATCTGTACCTGCATTTGTATTAGGAAATGAGAGACGGGATTTGTCCGAATAACTCAACCGTGTAGTTGGAAATCACGCTGAGCATCCAGGGTCCGGCGAACACCAGAGCGACGACCAGGACCAGTAGCTTCGGAATAAAACTCATCGTTAATTCGTTGATCTGCGTCGCCGCCTGAAACATGCCGACCAACAGGCCGACCGCCAACGCCGACAGCAGCATGGGGGCCGCAATAACCATCGTCACCCAAAGCGCCTGTTGTCCAATAGTGGTAACTGTTTCCGGTGTCATATCGAAATCCTTTTCAGGTGAAAAAACTTTTGGCCAGAGTGCCAAGAACCAAAGCCCAGCCATCCACGAGAACGAAAAGCATGATCTTGAACGGCAGGGAGATCAGCATCGGCGACAACATCATCATGCCCATCGACATCAGGACACTTGAGACAACGAGGTCGATGACCAGAAATGGGATAAAAACCAAAAAGCCGATTTGAAAGGCCGTCTTGAGCTCGCTGACCATAAATCCGGGGACAATAATTGACATCGGCGCATCGGCCGGCGTTTCAATATCGGTTCTCCTCGCGATGTCCGCAAATAATTTCAAATCACTCTCGCGCGTCTGCGCAAGCATGAATTCACGCAGCGGCGCAATACCTTTTTCGAAGGCGTCCTGCGGAGTAATTTCCCCGTCGATATACGGTTTAGCCGCGGCCTCATAGATATTATCGATGACCGGTGACATGACGAAGAAGGTCAGAAACAAGGCAACGCCCAATAACACCTGGTTGGGCGGCGTCTGGGCCGTACCGAGTGCCTGACGTAATATGGACAGGACGATAATGATGCGTACGAATGATGTTGTAGACAGGATCGCGGCTGGCAAAAGCGTCAGCAGCGTCATCATCACCATGATCTGAATGCTCAGCGAATACGACTCGCCCTGCGCTGCGTCGCCCGCTATCTTCAATACCGGCATCTCGGACTGTGCTTGCACAAGCGGTGCAAGAAGCAGCAGGAGAACGAAGATAAATGCTCGCTTCATTTCCTGGCTCCCTTGACAGCCGCGAGTAGCCGCTCGGCGAATGCGGATTGAGGGGGGCGCTCAGCAGTGCCGATTACCGGCTCGTCAAATACATGCAGAGTCTGCACATTGGCGGCCGTCATGCCGACGACGATTTGCTTGTCGCCAACCTCGACCAGAACGATTTTTTCTTTGGATCCAAGTGACTGCGATGCAAGAATGTTAATAACGCTGCTATTACCGCCATGTCCACCTTGCATGCGCGCATAGAGCCAACCAACGATCACGATGGATGCGATGACTAATGTCAGGCTGGCACCGAACCCCAGAATCCCAGGCACGCTTACCGGCGAGGAAAGCTCAGGAGTAACTTCTGTCGCCGAGGTAGCAACTGCCCTCAATGGTATGAGCAGGAACGCTGCAACCCCGAAACTGTTAGTGAGTTTTTTCATAATTCAGTCGCGCTTCAGCCGATTTTTTCAATTCGTTCGACGGGGCTGACGACATCGGTCAGTCGCACACCGAACTGCTCATCAACGATGACAATTTCACCGTGGGCGATGAGTTTGCCGTTTACCAGCACATCCATCGCCTCGGTGGATTCGCGATCAAGGGCGATGACAGATCCCTCAACCAGTTTGACCAGTTCGCGAATCGGCAAATCTGTCGAGCCAACCTGGAGTGCCACGTTGACGGGTACTTCGAGTACCAGATCTAGATTGACGTCGGCACCGGGTGTATCGCCCGCTACCTTGTTGCTTTCCAACTCGTCCGGCGCGTAATTTTCTGCCTCTTGTGGAGTTTCTTCTGCCGGCTGCTCTGCGTCCGGGTTCGGTGTATCGGTTGCCATATCGGGATCTTCCTTTGCTCAATTAATGGATGTCGGTGTATCGATCCAGCCGGTCGCTTCGACTGCATTGTGGTCGGCGAGGACGCCGAATCGGCCTTGTAGTACCGGCACGCTGCCCGCGAGCACAATGGCATTTCGAGGATCTTCAATTCGAATGACATCTCCAGGTTGCAGACCGGCTATCGAGCCCAACGGTAGCCGGGCCTTGCCAACGACAGCGTCCATTTTCACAACCGCATCGGGGAGGCTGTGCTTGATCGATTTTTCCCAGCGTGCATCTTCAGCGGCATCACGCTCGCGTTTTTGTCCGTCAAATACCGGCACCAGCGGCCCAATCATGGCCAGCGGCAAGAGCAGTGAAAACGCAGTGTGTGTTTCTCCGAAATTCATTTCGAATCGACTGCCAATAACCGTATCGGTATCGCCGATCCCTTCCACCAGGTCTGTACCGATCTCGGTACTCTTGCGGTCCGCCGCAATTTCGACAATGGGTTCCCAGACTTCCTGAATCATCGACAGGATGGCGTTGCTAAAGAGACGGCAAACGGCGAGCTCCCCGGCCGAAAAAGTGTCGCCGCTCTTCGTCGCCGACTCATTTCCCGTACCACCGAAGAAGGCCTCGACCAGTTCATTGATCGCGCTTGCCTCCAGAACGATCAGCCCGGGTCCTTCCAGCGGTGCCGCCTCAAAAACGGACACGGCCGATAGATCCGGGAAGCGACCGCAATGATCGCCGTAAGACCGAATGGAAACAGGGTCGGGAACGATCGTCACTTCACAGTTCAGGACCGTCCCGCAATAGTTTGATACTCGGGTTGCGAGTTGCTGATTAAGAACCTGCAGACGTGGATAACTGTTTTTGCGAATACGCGCGTGCGGTCCAACCTCGAAAGCCTGCACATCGGCATACTTCTGGCCATCCCCGGAATGAACCTCAATAGCACCGGATGACACACCGTCCAGGAGTGCGTTCTTTTCGTCGTCGGTAAGTACGGGTTCTGACATGACTGGCTGCCGTCCCGGTTACTGGATGATCAGACTGGTAAAATAGAGCGCTTCGACGCTATCGTCCCCAACCTGTTCCAACATGATTGCCTGGATTTCTGCCAGGCCGTCAGCAAGCAGTTTTTCCTTGCCCGCACGGGTAGTCACTTCATCGTAGGACGCCGTTCCGTAAAGCAGAATCAGGTTGTTGCGTATAACGGCGGTATGTTCACGAACTGAATTGAGCAATTCCTGATCGCGCGCCATCACTTCCATCGTAATCTGCATGAAGTGCGTATCGCCCACCGAGTCACGGATATTGACCACCAGCGGCGGATGCAGATTAACGTACAAAGCAGGTTTGCTGGATACCTCCGCAACCTCTTCGCCGTCTTCACCACCCTCGCCAGCAACTTCCTCTTCCTCGGCCGGCGGCGAAATCATTTTCATCACCGCGGGGCCGGCGAAAACTCCACCGCCAACCAGCGCGAGAGCGAGTCCGCCCATCATCAGTTTTTTCATCAGTCCGCCGCCAGATTTTTCGGCGACTTCCTCGGTTTCGTTTGTCTCTTCGTCGGCCATGAGTTGCTCCAATGTTCTCTCAACACTGGTTATGCAAGGCTCATGCCAATTTTACTGAAGAATTTTTATTGTTAATTATCAAATGGTTATATTATTTCGTCATTCATCAGGAAAGCCAGCGTCAGAAATCTGGCGATTCGATATCGTCGCCGGATACGCCCCTGCGGCGGATTTTTGACGCTCTCCCCGAGACCGGGATCGGTGCGCTCAAACGAACGTATCTACCAGCCCCTGCGACAGACGTAGTGGAACTATTTGCCCTGCCTCGTCATGCGGCAATCCATCGTCCGCTGTATCATTCCAGCCTCGCGCTTCTTGTGCCTGATCACCCTGGGCATCCTGATCCACACCCCTCTCGGCGACGCTGGCATTGCCCAGCTGTAAGCCGTTCTCGCTCAACAGTTCCCGCAACCTGGGCATGGCGAGTTCAATGGCGTCGCGCGCCGCAGCGTGCTGCGCATGAAACGTCACGTCGGCGGCTTTACCATCAACAGCCACCGTGATGGTGATGGGGCCCAGTTCCGCGGGATTCAGTCGAATTTCGGCGCTGCTGATTTTCTGGTTCGTCATGAAAAGTACACGATCACTCAGCGCATCACCCCAGGCCGCACTCTGCAACGGAGTATCGATCGGCACCGCAAGCGGTAGTGCGGCTTGCGAGGCTAACGCCAATGGCGCCTGCGTAACTGCCGTCAGGCCTGGTGCGACAGCGATGGGTGGAGGCGAGGTCGCCAAAGATTGAGTCGACGCTGAGCCTTGCCATCGTTCGATCAATCCGGCCAGAGGATCCTGAGACGAACCCGCTATCGTCCGCAGACTCTCCAGGCTCGCATCCGCATCGAGCGCTGATGCTGGCAGGATCGTATTATCGATGCTGTTCAGCCCCGTTACCTGCCGCGTACCAGCCACCGTTTCACCAGGACGGTTCGCCACGCCCGGGTTATTGCTCAACAACGAATTGGCACTTGCCGGCCTGCCAGTCAATGATTCCAGTTCAGCCGCTACTGACGCGGCCCCTGTTTGCGCGCCGGCCAGTTGGCCCTGCCCGGGTCTCGTCATGAGCGAGGCAGCCACTACCTGAACCTCGGGGTTCGCCGGCGATGCCGCCTGATTCGTTAACGCGGCCGGTGGCGCCATGCGCACGATGGGTAACTCACCCGGGAATGCCCCAAGTGGTGTGCCATCGCCCCTTGTCGTCTGTCCGCCAGGCTGCTCCGGCATCAGCAACGATTCGACCGTATCAGCCGGCAACATATTGCCGTCGCTCGGCAATTCCTCGCCTGCCTCATACGCCACAACAGAATCGGTTTCAAGGTCAACGGCGGAGTCATCGGCAGGAAGCGGCTGGTTGAGCAGTTCCGCGAAGCCACCCACCGGCGTATCGGCATCAGGCGGAGCCTGTGCGTCGCCGGCTGGGTCGCCGGTAAAAGCAGTGAAATCTGTCGATTGGAGATTAATAGAGGGAAGCATGCGTTGTCCTTTCGTGGCGGTGTGTTCTTGCTACTTACGCGTCGGTAGGTATATAAAAGCAAGAAGCATGCCAGTCGATATCGACTAACCGCGGCGGACCCGCCCTACGTCGGTTATGCGCCGGGACTGTCGAAAACGTTGCCTTGTCCTGGCAAGTCATCCAGTGTTTTCTGCAGGGCCCGTTCCGCTTGCGAAACCTCGGCGCTTCGATATCGTTCCAGAACTCGCTCCAGCGACTGGAGCCGTTGACGCTTGGCCATCCATCGGTGCCGATGAGCATCGACGTTTTGTTCGCCATCGAGGACGAATTGCTTTTGCGTAGTGACGGCCTGATCCAGGCGCGAAAGAAAATTCTGATAATCATGCCAACGAATCGCACTGAAACTGTCGCCCGCTCGGGGTGACACTCCATAGTTCAGTCGATAGGTTGTCAGTTCTTCGAGACGATTAACGGCCTGATCCAGTTCCTGTTGGGATTTCCCCATTTCAATGCATTCGCGCCGCTCTTCCATCTCAGCCAGCGCGACAATTTTCTTCATCCTGTTGGAGCGGGTCTTCATGTCAATTGACCGCTGCCACGTTCTTCGCATCCGCCGCTGTGTTTTGATCTTCGAGTACCGCGCGTAAGTCACGAATACTGGTTTCGGTGTCAACGCGCTCATTCATATGCTGACGTAGAAAACGCAGAACGGCAGGCCAGCGGGCAATAGCGTCGTCCACTCTGGGATCGGAACCACGACGATAGGCCCCGACGGCGATCAGGTCTCTGTGCTCCTGATATACGGAATAGATTTGTCGAAACCGGGAAATCAGTTCCTGGTGCTCACTGCTGACGATTTGTGTCAACGCGCGACTGACGGATGACTCGATGTCAATCGCCGGGTATATACCGGCGTCTGCCAGTTGTCGCGTCAAACTGATATGTCCATCGAGAATCGCCCTTGACGCGTCCACGATCGGATCGTTCAGATCGTCACCTTCCGCCAGCACCGTGTAGATACCGGTAATCGATCCTTTGCCATCGGCACCGTTACCGGCGCGCTCGACGAGTTGCGGCAGTTTCGCGAATACTGAGGGAGGATATCCCTTAGTGGCTGGTGGTTCACCAATGGCAAGAGCAATTTCGCGCTGCGCTTGTGCGAAACGCGTAAGCGAATCCATCAACAACAATACGTGCAAACCCTGGTCACGAAAATATTCCGCAATCGCGGCCGACAGCCATGCCCCATGCATGCGCATCAGTGGTGTGTCATCCGCCGGCGTCGCGACGACCACGGCTTTTCTTAAGCCCTCGGGCCCGAGCGAGCTGTCGATAAACTCACGGACCTCTCTGCCGCGTTCGCCGATCAGGCCAACCACGACGACGTCGGCATTCGTATTGCGCGTCATCATGCCAAGTAACATGCTCTTGCCGACACCACTGCCGGCAAACAATCCCATGCGCTGGCCGCGACCGATACTCAGCAGCGAATTGATCGAGCGAACGCCGACGTCCAGCGGTTCACGGATCGGCTGTCTTTTTAGAGGATTAATGGATGTCCCGAACAACGGTACACTTTGTCGCCGACTCAGCGGTTTTCCGTCATCCAGCGGATTGCCACGCCCGTCGAGAACGCGCCCCAGCAAATCGTCACCGACGCTGACTTCCGGGATACCGGCCACCGGGATGACCCGCGCATTGGGCAACAGGCCGCGCATGTCACCGGCAGGCATCAGGTAGAGGCGCTCACCCGCAAATCCAACCACCTCGGTTTCGATATGCCGGCCGTCCTCAGCGACCACATCGCAACGACCACCAACCGGCGCAGAGCAACCCTCTGCCTCCATCGCCAGACCGACTGATCGTCGCAAAACGCCCTCGACGATCAGTTTATCGGGACCGTCAAGTGCTCGATCCACGTAGGCCCCTATTCGCAGCGAACGCTCCAGGTTTCGATCGGGATCCGGCCCGGTGAAAGTTTGTGTCTGTTCCGCCATTATTGCCGCTCGTCCCCGGTGATCTTACTAATGATTTCCCTGAGTCGCGTCTCCGACTGTGCATCGACTTTCGAATTCTCGGCAATCACGTTACAGCCTCCTCGATCGATGAGCGGATCCTCGACGATTGACCAGGCGCGTTCGCCATCGGCCGGCGACAACAATTCGTCAACCAGGTGAGCATCGTCCGGGTGCAAATGAACGCGAATGTCGCGACTGGAACCGGGCAGAACCTGAATGGCTTCCCGTACCACGCCCACGACGTGGCCTGGATCAATTTTCAACTCACGACGAAACAGTTGTTTAACCACGGTCATCGAAAGCTCAACGAGTTGCTTTTCCACTGTCTCGTCGAGCAGATCGAAGGGTCGTGCAAGCGCGCGCAATAGTTCGTCGAAGCGTTCCGCCCGTTGCCGGATTTCTTCGGCACCCGCCTTCATGCCGTCCGCATGCCCTGACTGCCACGCTTCGTCGTAGGCCTGCTTCTGCAAATCCTGTAAACGACTCGCGGTCAGGAAACCCTGGTCCGCGGCGCCGTCAATCGACGGTGCATCCCATTTTTGTGGTGCGGAGGATTGCGCTTCGTCAGACAAACTCCTCGCCTCCCTGGCCCAGCTGGATGTCGCCAGCGTCTGACAGTCGTTTCAGAGCTGCAAGGATTTCTTTTTGCGCTTCTTCAACCTCACTGAGCCGGATGGGCCCCCGTGCCTCCATATCTTCCCGCATCAGAGTACCGGCGCGTTTCGACATGTTGCCAAGAATCTTCTCACTGATTTCCGGATCGCAACCTTTAAGTGCCACCACCAGGAGATCGTTCGAGATTTCGCGCAGAAGTGTTTGAATACCGCGATCATCAACCTTAAGCAAAGTATCGAAGACAAACATCTTTTCTTCAATGCGTATGGAAAGCTCTTCGTTTCTCTCTTTTATCTCCTCCAGTACGACGTCACCTTGCTCCGAACCGAGCGCATTGATTATGTCGGCCGCGACTTTGTCACCACCGACTCTCGACGAACCGCTGTGATCTACGTTCTTGGATTTGTTGGCAATAAGGTTTTCAATTTCAGCCAGTGCACTCTGCTGGATATCGCTAAGACGTGCGATGCGCATGATGACGTCCGAACGAATTTCCTCCGGTAGCTGCCGAATGACCTGCGCTGCCTGCTCGCTTTCCAGGTAGGCGATGATAATGGCAACGATTTGCGGATGTTCGTCGTCCACGATTTCAACCACTTCCGCAGAACTCATCCACTTCAGGGCATCAAGGCCCTTGGCATCCGCACCGGTCATAATACGATCGATGAAGGCGTTAGCTTTGCCCGCACCGAACGCGTTACTCAGGACCTTTCTGACGTAGGCTTCCGTACCAACCGCAAAATTTTGCGGATCTTCGAAATCACTGATGAAGCTGCTAAGCACTTGCTCGGCGTGGTCTTTCGAGACGTTCTCCAGTGTCGCCATGGCTGTGCCAAGCAGCTGCACTTCTTTGGCACCCATAAACTTCAGCACCTCTGATGCCTCATCCTCGCCCAGGGTCATCAGGAGCAATGCGGCATTTTGCGTGCCTGTCATTCCATCACTCATCGGCGGTTACCCACTTGCTCACGATCTGTGCCACACGAGCCGGATCATGTCCCGTTATGTTCTTCGCGGCATTCACCTTGTCGTCGAAACTGGGCGCGGAAATAGCCAGTTGCCCACCGGCTGCCGCCGCCGCACCGGCACCGAGCAACGCACGCCCGCCCTCCACATATCCACCGCCCACCGCGTTGCCGGATAACAAACCGCGCAACATCGGGCGTACCAGTCCAAAGGCCAGTGCGAGCACCAGAGCGACGCCAAGAACCTGCTTGAACGCATTTTGCAACATGGGTTTTTCCCAGATTTTTGGCTCTTCAGCTGCGGGACCTTCCGGCAATGCCATGAACGCCGCCTTCATTACGACGACACTATCGCCACGGAGTTCATCGAAACCGACGGCCTCCTTCACCAGCGCGGTATATTGTTCAATATCCGCATCGGTCAGCGCCGGTGGCCCATCCACGGTTCCATCAAGCGGGCTGTCGTCCACCAGGACGGCTACCGACAGTTTTTCGATTCTCCCCTGCTGCGGCTGTACCCGACTGATGGTGCGATCGATTTCGAAATTGCGCGTGCTGCTCCTGGTTGAATTCGACACTGTTTTTGTCTCGGTCGTGCCCGCTTGCGAATCTGCGCCAGCCTCCGGTGGCTGATTGCTAAGCGCGCCGGGCACTCCCTGTGACGCCGCACCACCACCCTGTCGTTCCTGTTCATTTATCTGTTCACTGCGCACGACGGATCGGGTTGGATCGAACGACTCGCGCGTTTCTTCAGTAACCGTAAAATCGAGTTTCGCGGCTACTTCGGCTTTGACTCTGCCCGGCCCGAGCAATGGAGTTAACAGATCCTCAATGCGTCGCTTGTACGATTCTTCAAGCCGCTCGGCATGTTTGAACTGACTGCTTACCTGTGCATCGGCCATCTGGCTGCCTGCCGCGCTGAGCATGCGCCCGTTTTGATCGATCAAAGTAACGTCACTCGCCGATACATTGGAAACACTCGCGGCGATCAGATGCACTATGGCCGACGCCTGGTCGGGCTCGAGTTCACGACCGCGATAGAGTTCCAGCAACACCGACGCGCTGCCGCTGTTTTTGTCACGTATGAATGCCGATTGTTTCGGCGTCGCCAGGTGAACTCGCGCACTGCGGATAGCACCGATATGCGAAATCGTCTCGGCGAGTTCGGCTTCCAGCGCGTGCTGGTAACGCGCGCCTTCCATGAACTGGCTGACACCGAAACTCGACATATCCTGCAGCATGTCCATGCCGGCACTGCCGCCCTGCGGTAAACCCTGCGTCGCAAGTTCCAGTCGTGCGTCGTGCAATCGGGATTCGGCCACTAAAACAATGCCCGATCCGGTATCGAGCTTGTACTCAATGCCGGCGCCGCGTAGCGCTTCAGCGACCTGTGCTGCATCAGCTGTATCGAGATCGCTGTAAAGCTGCGTAAACACCGGTGATTGTGACCACAACACTACCGCGAACCCGACTGCAACACTTGCTGCTACGCCGACGAGCAACAGGAGCTGGCGCACGGCCGGAATCGCCAGCACGCCGCTCAGATTCAAATTGCTCACCGGCACAACCGGCGATTCAATGACTGCGTTATTTTCCATGATTTAATTCCAGTCCTTAATCTTATTTTCTGCCTTACACAGGCATATTCATGATTTCCTGGTAAGCGGTAACCAGCTTGTTGCGTACTTCAGTCATCGCCCGGAAGGACAGGTCCGCTTCTTGCGTGGCCACCATCACTTCGACCAGGCTGGCATCGCTGCTGCCGTTTTCGAATCCGGTTTTCATGTGTTTTGCGGTCTTCTGTACGTCATTGACCGAGTCCATCGTATTTTTCAGCAGATCGCCAAAACTCGGACTGTCGGTGGGTGCCGTCGCACTGGTAGCACTGGTTCCTGGCGACTGCAATTCAGCATTGAGCGCACGTATCTGACTCAGGATTTGGTCGGTGCCGATCGTATTCATCAGTGATTTCCTCCTGCATGAGCTGCTGTGCCAACGTGATCCCCTGCGCCTATGAATCCGTCCTCGCGCATACGCGCCAGTTTGTAACGCAGCGTCCGCGGGCTGATGCCCAGTATTTTTGCAACCGCGAGGCGATTGCCGTTTTCGGCATCCAGCGCATCGACAATCAGCTGGTACTCCCGAACCTTGAGCTCATCCTGCAGCCCGCTGGGTACGTCCTGCGCGGCCACTTCGCCGGACTCCTCTCCCTCGAGAACCAGGTCCGCCGCATCGATCACCTTGCCTTGCAACATGATTAAGGTGCGCTGGATGACGTTCTCAAGCTCGCGCACGTTCCCCGGCCAGTGATAGGCCAGCAATCGTCGCTCGGCGTCCGCAGAAATAGTGGCTGGGCTCGCGTCCGCGCGCGAGTGTTTGTTTATGGCAAGCTGTGCGAGCGGCAGGATATCGCCTTTACGAATTCGTAATGGCGGTATAACCAACGGGAAAACGTTGAGCCGATAGTACAGGTCCTCGCGAAACTTACCGTCTGCTACGTTTTGCCGCAGATCCCGGTTGGTTGTCGCCAGGACGCGCACATCGAGTTCGATGACGTTGCGTCCGCCGATACGTTCGACTTCCTTTTCCTGAATCACTCGCAGCAGTTTGGCCTGCAAGCCAAGGTCCATTTCCGATATCTCGTCAAGCAGCAACGTGCCGCCCTGAGCCTGCTCGAATTTTCCAGGGTGCGCGGTGCTGGCGCCGGTAAACGCGCCTTTTTCATAGCCAAACAGCACCGCCTCCAGCATGTTTTCCGGTATCGCCGCACAATTTATTGCGACGAACGGGCCCTCTGCACGATTCGAGCAGCGATGGATGTAGCGCGCGATGACTTCCTTGCCACAGCCGCTTTCGCCGCTGAGCGTTATCGTGGCATTGCTCCTGGCGACCCGTTGAGCAACGCGCAGCAGTTCCACCGTTTTTGGATCGGCGGCAACCGGCTGCCCGACTTGCGGACGTTCCTGCAGATGGCGATCAACGATCGCTTGAAGATCTTCCACGGCAAATGGTTTGACCAGAAAGTCGACCGCGCCTTTGCGCATAACGTCGACGGCGCTCTCAATGGTACCGTAGGCCGTCATCAGCACAGCAGGCAACGCCGGGTGCTGCTCACGGATTTTCCCCAATAGTTCATTGCCATCCATCGGTTTCATTTGCAGGTCACTAACGACCAGACCGATGTCCTCGCTTTGGAGGAGGTTGAGCGCTTCCGAACCGCTGCCGACCGCGAAGACCGGATGATTCCCGTCCCCGAGCGTCGACAGCAATGCCTCGCGTAAATTCGCATCGTCTTCAACGATGAGTACCGCCTGGCTTGTCATACCTGTTCTCCTTTCGAAGGCAGGCACAGCGCGAACGTGGATCCGTGGGCACCTGAATCAATGAGGATTTCTCCGTCGTGCGCGTCTGCCACCGCACGGACCACGGCGAGACCAAGCCCGGTACCTTGTGGGCGGGTCGTAAAAAACGGTTCAAACAGCCGTTCCTTGATGTCTGCCGCTATGCCGTGTCCGTTATCACTGACGGTCAGGCAGATTGAGTCGTTTACTTCCTCGGCACCGAGTTCGACCCGGCCCGTATCACCGCAGGCCTGCTGCGCATTGTCGATAAGATTGATCAGTGCTCCGCGGATCGCATCCCGGTTTCCCTCAACGGTCAATGCCTTGCGTAGCGTCGCGACGCTGAAAACACCACTGTCCATACACGGCTTGACTGAATCGAGAATTTCCTGAAACAGTTCGTCGACGCTGAATGATTCACCGCTGCGGCGTGCACCCCCTGCGTAGCAAAGCATGTCGTCCACCATGCGCACCAGTTCGAGCAGTCGATCGCTTACCTTGCCGGCGAGAACCGTCTCATCTTGCGTGCCCTTGCCGAATTGGCCGACATAAAGCAGCGCTGAAGTCAGTGGCGTTCGGATCTGGTGGGCCAGTGTTGCGGTCATTTCACCCATGCTCGACAGCCGCTCCCGTCGTTGCAGCAGCTCGGCCATTCGACGACTCTCTGTGACATCCGCGAGCAGTAACAACTCACCGGGCTCGGATCCGAACGGCTGCCGCGACAGGTTAAACCAGCGGCCATCCCTGAGGCGCAAATCTCCGTCCGCCGCACCCGCCGGAGAAAATTCGCGCTTCGCAATCTCGGACCAGGCACAGCCCAGTAACGGCTGATTCAGCAATTCCGATGCCTGGGTATTTTTCTCGCGAATGATGCCGCCACCGTCCAGCACCAGCACCGCACCCGGTACAGCATCCAACGCGCAG
Source organism: Gammaproteobacteria bacterium (assembly GCA_013151645.1). GTDB lineage: Bacteria > Pseudomonadota > Gammaproteobacteria > Steroidobacterales > Woeseiaceae > JAADHU01. Next base: position 100,923 of record JAADHU010000005.1, read on the forward strand.
GTCATTCGAATGCCGAGCCGTTCTTTTTCAACGAACTCCCGATGTCGGGCCAGTTGCGAAAGCTTGAGCTCCTGCGTCAGCAAATCGACTTTATCCTGCAGCTCCGCATACGACGCGTCCAACAGGCACGATTGCCGATTGAACAGATCGAATGATTGCCGCAGGATCTCGGTGTTGGTTGCTGCCAAAATGACTCTCCAGTAAGTATTTGCGTTTAGTGGCAATGAATAAGCAAGATACATGCCAAAACGATTTTTACTGAATAATCAATTGCTTAGGTGGCCTATGCTCCGGAAAAACCGTCAAGAATCTGACGACGGCAAGGTTTTGAGGGGCGTTGGCCTGTTATTGCCGCCGGGAATCTGGCGGCTTTTTGAATTGCCGTGGCGAAGAGCCGAGCAGTGCTAAGTTACGCAGACGCGAATTCGAGGCAGTTTCCAGAACGAAGCGGCAGGCGTGACCTGACACGCGATGCCCCGTACAGTGATCGCGTTGGACGTTCGCCTGCTAGTGAATCTGGTAGCGCGCGAGTTTCTCAACCAGCGTCGTGCGCTGCATGGACAGGAGGCGCGCAGCCTTGGCGACGACACCGTTGGAGGCCGACATCGCTTTTTGAATGAGTTCTTGTTCGACAGCTTGCAGATGAGCTTTCAGGTTTGCGCTGGCCAGTGCCTGCACTTCGACCGGTTCGCCGTGCGTCACATCGGCCTCGACAACCGCTGAAGCCTCACGGTACTTCGCGGGCAAATCTTCCAGCGCTATTTCGCCGCTGGGGTAGAGAATCGCCAGTCGTTCGACCAGATTGGACAATTCGCGAATATTTCCGGGCCAGGCGTAGTTGGCCAACGCCCGCAGTGCCGCCGGGCTGACTCGCAGACGATCACCTTCCTGACCCTGGTGTTGAACCAGCAATTCGTCCAGCAAGTCCGGTAAATCGCTCGCGCGCTTTTTCAGACACGGCATTTCAATCGGGAAAACATTCAGGCGATAGAAAAGATCTTCGCGAAAATCTCCGCTCTCCGCGGCTGCCGGCAGATCGCGGTGGGTTGCCGCGATGATGCGAACATTGGCAGTTTGCATTTTATTGCTGCCAACACGCTGGTAGCAGCTTTCCTGCAATACCCGCAACAGTTTGACCTGCATCGGCAAACTCATATCGCCGATCTCGTCCAGAAAGAGCGTGCCGCCTTCCGCGAGTTCGAAACGCCCTGCCCGGGCACTCAGCGCTCCGGTAAACGCACCCTTCTCGTGACCGAATAACTCGCTTTCAAGCAGTTCGGCCGGTATTGCGCCACAGTTAATGGGCACGAACGGCATGTCGGCCCGCTCGGAAAGATCGTGAATCGTTCTCGCGACCAGTTCTTTTCCGGTACCGGATTCTCCGGTCACGAGAACTGTTGTGTCGAAATCGGCAACCTGCTCAATCAACTCGCGAATGTGTTTAATGGAATGAGAGTTTCCCGTAAGACGATGTCGACGTTCTTCACCGCGGTGGCGTTCCGCGCGGCGCAGTAGCCGGCTGACCTGCGATCGTCGCAACGGCAGGTCGACCTTCCAGGTCGGGCGATTCGCAGAATCCTGCGAATCCTCACCGGTGGCCGACTCATCGCCGAGCATCAGGAACGGTAAATGCGGTTGTTTTTCAGAGAATAAGTGCAGTGCCCGACTGAAATTCTTGTCGGACGCCGTGTCACCCACCACCAGGGCTATCGCTGACTCAGCGGCGAATGCGTCCAGCGCAGAGTCCGTATCGGCAACGACGGGTTCATAATTCATGAACTTCAGCCGGTGGCTCAATTCGGCAACTCGCTGCGGATTTGCATCCAGAACCAGTACTTTGTGCATCGTTTGTGTCGTTGCCAGCATGCTTCAGGCCTTCATTGGCGTTATGTAAAAGCACTATCAAGTGGCGCGTAGCATAGCGGGGTCACGACAGCGGTTTTGTGACGGACATCACAAATATCAATGTCTTGGCTGCAGCAGGTAGAGAGCGAATTAAGTTGCTCAGCGGTTCGTAGCCAGCGCGCCGGTCGCCCGATAGCTCGCTGTGGCCCGCTGTCCGGTTTTCAAACTGGCCAGCTGCGAACCTATTTCTTCACTTTGTTCAATGGCCCGAGTATGAACCCGATCCACCCGATTTCGGGCCGCCAGCAAGATATCACGGCGCGCCTGCTCGGGGATTCTGCTGATAAGGCCTGGCAAACTCTGCAGAATCCGGGCAATTTCGTCCCACTCACCGGCATCGGCAAACCGTTCCATTTCCTGCATTCGCGCCTCGATCTGCTCGCCAAAATCACGCGATTCATAGACTGTTGAGAGGGTCGCTGCCATAGGGGTTTCTCCAGGTAGGTCGATTAGTCTGCTTGTCCGGGCTCACCGTCAACCTCGGCGCCGATCGCGTCCCAGGCCTCTTTAAGTTCGCGCATCAATCCCGCGACCTCATCCAGCAAACTCGGCTCGTTTTTCAAGTTAGCCTGCACCAGTTGTCGCTTCATATAGTCGTACAGCGCATCAAAATTGCCGGCGAGTCGCTTGTCCGGTTTGTGGTTCAAACTGGCTTGCAAGCCGTCGATGATGCTGATCGCATCGCCGATGTGAGCGCCTTTCTCGGCGATCGCTTTACGCTCCATATAGTTACGTGCAAGCGAGATTTTCGTCAGTACTCGCGCCATCATTAGTTGAATAAGGCGATGCGGTGTCGCGGTTTCTATTTCCGTTGTAATGCCGATCCGTTTGTAGGCCTGCATCGCAACCGGGCTGCCCGTGCTCATCATGAAAAATCCTTCAAAATCGTTGTCTTATCGGCCTGGCCGGGTAACACCGGGCAGGTTATCCAGTTGTTGCGCCAGAAAATTGCTGGTCGATGACAGCTGCCCAAGCAGCGAATCAAGCGCATTGAAGCGTCGTAACAAGCGTGTCTCAAGCGAAGCCAATCGCTCGCTAAGGGCCTCCCGTTGCTCGCCAAACCCTTTGACCTGATCATTCAGTCCTTTCGTCCTGGCTTCCAGCACGCCATCGGTATCGAGGTACCGCTCGACCAGGTCGAAAGCGCGTACTGCGAAACCATCGGTGGTCGCAAACAGTTGTCCAAACTTGGAGAAATCATCCGCCAATACCGTCGCTAGTTGAGGCTCGTCGACGGACAGCGTGCCATCGAGCTGCAATTCGATACCAATCTCGGACAGGGTTGAAAAATTCGCATCAAGGTCGGTCACAGTGGTGCTGAATTCCCGCCGAATCTGGTCGCGAATATTGCGCAGCGTAGTGTCGCCAAGCAGCGGCCCCGCCACTTTCGTTTCCGCGTCGAAGTTGCTTAACTGATCGAATGTTTCAATCAGTTGATTGTAGCTTTCGACGAATTTCGTCACCGTAGTGCTCGCCGCCGCGGTATCGTTCACCACACTAAGCGAAGTCGTTTGTCCGGGAGCGGACCCGGCCAGGCTAATCGTGATTCCCTGTATCGCGCCCGCAATCGTATTCGTGTCACTCGCGACATCAAGGCCGTCTATGCGAATGAGCGCATCTTGCGCCGCAATGGATTCCGTTAGCGCATTGAGCCCATTACCAGGATCGTACTCAAGGCTGGCAAGACCACCATCGCCACCCGTCTGGGTGATCGTTATGGTGTTAGCGAGACCCGTTTTATCGCCTGAAAGAATCAGGTAACTCCCGGCATCGGCGTTGACAATGGATGCCAACACGCCCTGATTATCGGTCGCCGCATTGATCGCATCGCGAATGCCGGCCAGCGTATTGTTGCCCGCCGTGACATCAATATCGAATGAGTTGGCGCCTACGCCGATTTGCAGAGTGCCGGTGCCGATTGCCGTATCCTGATCGACGAATGAACCGGAAGTCAGTTTTTGTGCCTGTGCGACCTGCAGGATTTCGATCGAATAGCTGGCCGGCACAGCGCTACCGGAAACGCTCGCGGTGAACAGGCTTTCGTCACCGGACACACCCTGGCGTACCAGGAACTTGTCGATGTCCCGCATGACATCAAGCGTGTCGCGAAATTCGGAGAGCGACGCTGTCAGGTTGCCATAGGCGGACAGTTTGAACTGCGCCCGTGCCTCCTGTAGTCCGAGTCTTGTCTCCACTGGTCGGGCCTCCGCAGCCACTAGCTGTTGCACGATGCCGGCGACGTCCAGTCCAGAGCCAATTCCTGGCGATGTGATGTTAGCCATTCCTGTCTCTCAATCTCTGTGTTCGAGGGTTCAATCCTGAGTTACAAGAACCGTGCCACAATGGCAGCGATCCAATCATGCGTTGCGTCAAACCAATTCATCGAATAGCCGGATTGCGACACCACCTTCCATCAGGACATAGGTCGACAATTTTTCAGGCGGAATCTGGCGAATTATCTCGCCTGTGTCCCGGTCAAGCACCTGGATAACCGAGCGTCCGCTGTCGAGATTCACTTCAAATCTGAGATCGCGCCCGATGTTTGTCGGTGCCTTGTTCAGGCTGCGCGCGATCGCTTGCATATCGGGCTTCTCGTCATTTGCCGGCGGCGGCAATACTTTGCCGCCCCTGCGCGTACTCTCACCGCCACTACCCGCCACCTGGCCCAAAGCATCACTCGTGAGCGTGGTAAACGTACCGGTAGCGGTGGAAATATTGTTGCCTGATTGCGCCGACATTGCGTGTTTCCCGTACCCCGATCGGACGGCATCCATGCCGTCCTTTTTCGGGGGTATTACTCGTTACTTACCGGTTGCTTACTGCAACAGACTCAGCGCCAACTGCGGCTGAGTATTCGCCTGCGACAGAACTGATATGCCGGCCTGCTGCAGGATCTGAGCCTTGGTCAATGCCGCGGTTTCAGAAGCGAAATCCGCATCCAGGATTCGACCCCGTGAAGCCGAGAGATTCTCACTGACGGTTTGCAGGTTGATGATCGTTGACTCGAAACGGTTCTGGATAGCACCCAGGTTACCGCGCAGACTGTTCACGTCGGTTAGCGCCGAGTCGATTCGAGCAATGGCGAAGTTCGCGCCAGAGACCGTGTCAACACCAACTCCAGCGAGCGTGGTTGCTGTGGCAGCGGTTTCTTCAGCCGTGACCAACGTGTCGAGGCCCAGCGTATTGGCTGCACCTGCGGTCGTTTCAGCCGCCGTAACAGCGCCTACACTGGACAGGATTTGCAGCTGATCGCTGGCATTTACGAACGCCGATACACCGCTGATATTGGCGGTGTTAATCGTATCGGCCGCCTGCTGTACAGACGAACCGGCCGCAACGTCAACGTTACCCAGTGCGCCGCCCGCATTCGTGAACGCGACGTTCACGAAATCCGTATCGGTTGCCAAATCGAACGCTGCGCCCGTCACGGTGTTGACCGTGCCGATAGCGGCCGCGGTAACATTCGTCGTCAGGCTCACAGAAATGGTCTCGCCAACGTTGGCGCCCACCTGGAACGTTGCGGTACCGAACGAGCCGTCAAGGACCTTAACGCCGTTGAAGTTAGTCTGTTTCGCAATACGATCAACCTCTGCGATACGTTCTGTTACTTCTGCGTTCAGCGCAGCACGGTCAGACGCAGAGTTCGTTGCGTTAACCGATTGTACGGCCAGTTCACGAATCCGCTGCAGGTTGTTGGTCAACTCACCCAACGCGCTTTCAGCCGTCTGTGCCAGTGAAATGCCATCACTGGCGTTTCGTGAAGCCTGGTTCAAACCACGGATCTGTGTAGTGAAACGCTCGGAAATTGCGAGACCTGCCGCATCATCCTTTGCGCTATTAATTCGCAGGCCGGTAGACAGTCTTTCAAGTGACTGGTTTAGCAAACCTTGCGAACGATTCAAGTTACGTTGTGCGTTAAGCGAAGCAACGTTGGTATTGATCGAAAGTGCCATTGTTAATCTCCTAATTAAAAATAACCGGTCTGCTCTAGCCGCCGGAAGTCTTTAGTCTGGGGTCGCGAAATCCATTCAAGACCACCGTACATGGAAGTTATCGGTGAACTTCAGGAAACCTTGAGGATTTTTTTTCAGAAGTGCGACCCGGCTGTTCGGCGGCACCGGCAATGCCTGGAGATTCTTTAGCCTGCGAGTGAAAATATGTGAACTGTGACTCGAATCGGAGGTTTCCCCCCTCTGCATGGTGTAGAAACCAGGCGATTGCTACAGGAAGTTGAACAATGACAAGCTTTGAGTCCGTACATACGTTTGTTGCGCAGCCTCAAGAACCGACAGCTCGAAACTCAGTCTCGACAGTGCTTCCGCGTAGTCGAGATCTTCGAGTTCACCAATGGTCTGCTGTAAAGTGAGCGCGAAAGCGCCGTTTGCATCACCCTGGCTCTCTATCGCGGCAAGCCGTGATCCTACTTGTGTGCGCACCTCAAGAATCTTGCCAATTGCCTGGTCGATGTTCTGCAGCCCGCTATTGATTCCGTTGTTTAAAGAGGCTCGCGAAGTATTGCTGACCACCGGCGTTTCGACAGCCGCGATCAAATTTTGAATACTGCTAAAGACATCCTGATTGGGGCTGGGTGCCGTCAGGAATTCGTCTCCCGCCGCTGGCTGACCGTCGACAGTGAATTCGATACCGCGAAATGCAATCGAGTCGCCAGGCTGGTAGGCGCCGGTGGAAATAACCGCGTTCGATGAATCCAGGACCTCGTAGTTCCCCGGGTCGATAAACCGCACCGTATACGGCGCGCTGTCATATTGCGTCGGGTCAACCACACTGCTGCTGCCCGCAACACCCGCGCCGGTGTTAGTGGTGCCTGCCGTAACAACGAAGGTCCCGTTGCCCGCCCGGATGCGGAAAAACACGTCCGCACCGGAATCGCCATCCGCTATCGTTCTGCTCTCACTGATCTGAATTTGCCGTTGTCCCTGATCGCCGTTATAGCTGAAGCTGGTGCCATTGACCGTCACAGGCGTCGTATTATCGAGGTTGCCCGAAAAAAGAAAGCGCCCGCTACCGTCCTTCTGGTTGGCGAATTGCACCAGTTGATCGAGGCGCTCACGCAATTCGATCGCAATGAGGCCGCGCGTCTCATTGCTCTGCGTCGCGTTGTTCGCCTGCAACGCAAGCTCCCGAACCCGTTGCAGCACATCATTGACGCCCTGCAGCGCCACCTCTTCATCCTGCAAACGGTTTGTCGCGATATTGCTGTTGCGGTCGAACTGCTCCAGGCGCGATAACGACTCTCGCAACTCGAGTGCGCGCGAAGCTGCAATGGGATCGTCGGAGGGCGTCAGTATGCGCTGCCCGCTGGAGATTTGTCGTTGTGTCCTGCCCACGGCCGCCTGCAGATCCTGCATCATACTCAGGCCTCGTTGATACGAACCAAAGGTAGAAACTCTCATACCTACCTCCTGGTCGCGTTCAGGAGTGTGTCAAACAAGGTGCTGGCAACGGAGATGACCTGAGCGGAGGCTTGATAGGCCTGTTGAAAACGAATCAGGTTCGCGGCTTCCTCGTCAATATTGACACCCGAACGTGACAGCTGTGCGTCTTCAACATTGGTGAGCACGACGTTTTGTGCGTCGAGATTAGCCCGCACCTGGCGTGTTGTACCACCCACGTCCGCGACCAGCTGACCGTAGTTCCCGGTAATGCTGATGCTGCCACCATCCAGAATCCCGACAGACTGAACATCGCCCAGCAGCAGACCATTGCCGTTATCGCCGGATGCCCCGAAATTCGGTTCCAGCGTAAACTGATCGCCGACCTGCGGCACGCCACTGATCGTAAATTCCGCCCCGTTAACGGTTATCGGTGCACCGTTCGTATAGGCGAACGCGCCGGCGCCATCGATACTATAAGTGGACGGACCGGTAAACTCGATGACCGAGGTGGTGAGCAGTGCAGGATCTCCTGAATCCACGGTCGTTGTCGCACTGATCGTTGCATCGCCCAGATTGTTGACCGAACTTCGCGTCCTGGTCGGTGCCGCCATAGCGATCGCCTGCGGGTCCGAAATCAATACGCCGATCGACGCCGCAGCGTCTCGACCGGTACGAATCATCATTTGATCGCCCGCTGCCGGGGCTCCGCCGACTTCAATGCTCAAACCCTCGGCGAGAAACGGGTCCGCCGCCGTACCGCTGCCGGTCATCGGGACCGCCTCACCGGTACCGGCACGCGCCAGACGGTAGCTCGCGCCGTCGAAATCGAGAATATAGTCTTCGCCGGTCAGAGCCGACAGATCGGTAACGGCGGCAATCGCGGTGCCGCTGCCGGTATTCAATCCTGACGCCAAAACGCTTGGCGGCGCAATACTAAAGAAGTCACCTCCCAGGGCGCCGCGCAAATCCATCCCGGACGCGTGCTGTTCGTTAAAACTCTGAGCGAAAGCCACTGCAGTTTGCCCGAGCGACTGCCGCGTCTGATCCAGTGTCTGGCTGCGAAATTCCAGCAAACCGCCGAGTGTACCGCCGGCCAGACTGGTATCGAGGGGCGTACTCCCGGCGATGCCCTTGTAGACAACCTCCAGTCGCGTCGGGTCAAAACGACTTCCCTGCACGGCAAGTTCTCTCGCATCAGTGCCGATAACCAGCGTCTGTCCCGAACCGATGAAAACACTGAGCGTACCGTCATCCTGTTTCGTCGTCGTAACGGACACCTGCTCCGCGAGCTGCCGCACCAGCATATCCCTCTGATCCAGAAGATCGTTAGGCTGCTGGCCCCCACGGCCACCGGCCAGTGCGATTTTGTCGTTAATATTCGCGATCGCGCCGGCCAGAAAGTTAATGTCCTCGACCGATCGCGAGATGCGTTGGTTAACCTCGGATTCCGTCTCCGCGAAACGCTGATCCAGTGAGAGAAATCGCTGCACAACACCGTTAGCCTCGCCCAGCAATGCCTGCCGCGCGGGAATCGAGCCGGGATCGTTGGCAACGTCCTGAACGGAGCTGAAAAAGGATTGCAAACCGGAACTCAAACCCGTATTCGGGTCCGCGAGCAACGAATCCAGCCGACTGGACAAGGTATTCAGGGTACTAAATCGTGAGAATCCGGTCGTTGCTGTACGCAATTGCTCGCCGAGCATCACATCGTAGATGCGCTTGACGGACGAAATTTGTGTACCGCTGCCGACGTAACCGCCGCTCCCGCCCACCCCCGGACGAGCCGTAAACTCGGAAATCTGGCGGCTATAGCCCGGGGTATTGGCATTGGAAATGTTGTTCGCGGTCACTTCCATCGCACGCTGAAACGCTTGCATCCCGGACAGGCTGGTTCCTAGTAAATCTGACATCGAATTCCCCTGGCGTCACCGCAGTTCATCTAAAAACCGTCGGTGTACGATCTGTGTTTATCGGCCCCAGTGGGCCGATCTTTAGGCCTTTGAGCGCGGACTGCATCGTTTCGCCGCGCAAAATGTTACCGATCTTGCTGGCGTATGAAGGATCCGTGGCGTACCCGGCATCCTGCAACGCCGTCGCGAAAGCGTCGCCGTTCGCACCGCTGTCGCGCACTGCCTCATAGCGTGGATTGTCTTCAATCAGTGCCGCATAGTCATCGAAAGTCGCCGCAATATCCGGATACGCCCTGAAACGTTCCACCTTGCGTTGCGCCACGCCCTCCGTGTACTCCAGAGTCGAGCGAGCGACACTGCCGCCCGACCAGTCCTTGCCGGCCTTAATGCCGAACAGGTTGAAACTGCTGACGCCGTTAGCACGCTCCATAACGTGCTTGCCCCAGCCGGTCTCAAGGGCCGCTTGCGCCAACAGCGCTTCGGGCGCGACATTCAGTTTCTCAGCCACACGTTCAGCGTGCGGCCATACGTCACGAACGAATTCCTGTGGATCGGACCACGTTGGATCCTGGGTCGTCGCAACCGGCCGCGACGGCGCGGACAGCGAGAAAACCTCGGTCGTTGCCTGTACTTGCCGGGACTCACCGCCCAATTGCTTCACGAGCATGTCGGCCAGTCCGATGCCGGGGCCGCTGGACATTTCAAGCGCGAGCTGTTGATCGAGCATGCCTTGCATCATTTCGTGTTGATCACTGTTGCCGAACAGCGGGTCGGCAAGCTCACCGGCGCGCATGTTTTTCAGAATCGTCTGCAGAAACAGCGCTTCGAACTGTCCCGCTACCTCGCGCAACACCTCCGGATCATTGTTCTCGGCTCCTGCCCGCAGGCCTGAGAACTGGTTGAAATCCGTAATCGCTGCGGTCATCGCATTGCCCTAAATCACAATAAGCTCGGCGCGCAAAGCACCCGCCTGTTTCAGTGCCTCGAGAATTGCCACCAGATCACCGGGTGCCGCACCGACGCGATTTACGGCCTGTACGATTTCATTCAGGCTCGCACCGGGCTCGAACAGGAACATGCTCGACTCCTCCTCTTCGATCGTCACACTGGAATTGGGTAAAACGACGGTTTCGCCCGCATTTGAAAATGGCGCGGCCGGCTGACTGGCAAAGGGCTGCTCGCTGATCGTCACCACGAGAGAGCCGTGCGAAACCGCGGCCGCGGACACGCGCACATTAGAGCCAATCACGACGGTACCGGTTCTCGAATTGATAATGACTCGCGCTGACGCGCTACCCGGCACGATCTCGAGGTTTTCAAGGTGAGCGAGAAATGAGGTGCGATTCATCGGATCCGCAGGAGGTCGGATACTGACCGACACGGCGTCGACTGCCAGTGCGGTACCCGCACCCAGCGTCTCGTTAATTAAGGTAGCAAGACGATTTGATGTCGTAAAATCAGGGCTGTGCAGATTTAGCACTATGGACTCACGGGTATGAAAGTCACTCGCGACCGTGCGCTCGACCGTTGCGCCGTTAGGAATCCTGCCGGTACTCGGTATGTTGACGGTGACTCGCGAGCCGTCATTGCCCTCGGCGCCGAAGCCGCCGACGATCAGATTGCCCTGCGCCATCGCGTAAACATTACCGTCTGCACCGCGCAAGGGCGCCATCAGCAGGCTTCCGCCGCGGATGCTTTTCGCATTGCCAATCGAGGCAACCGTGACATCAATCATCTGCCCCGGTTTACTGAACGGCGGCAACGTGGCGTAAATCGACACCGCCGCAACGTTCTTGAGTTGCATATTCGTTCCCGGCGGTACCGTAATACCGAACTGCGTTAACATGTTAACGATGCTCTGCACGGTAAACGGCGTCTGGCTGGTCTGATCTCCCGTACCGGCGAGACCCACAACGATGCCGTAGCCGGTCAATTGGTTGTTGCGCACACCGGCCACACTGGCAAGATCTTTAACACGGTCCGCCTGCGCCGTCATACTCATTAGCACAACGACAAGCAGGGAAAACCAACGCGGTAAATGACTGTTTTTTCTGTCAGGCCTCATGGATGCAACCTCAGTACGGGTGAAATACGGAATTGAAGAATCGTGATATCAGGCCCATTTTATTCGCTGCGGCCAGCACACCCTTACTGCTATAGGTAATGCGTGCGTCCGCGATTTTGCCGGACAACACGGAGTTATCCGGTCCGATGTCGTAGGGACGAATGATCCCGGATAATTGTATGAATTCTTTGCCTTGATTGAGCATCACCCACTTTTCGCCGCGTATCCGCAGATTGCCATTTGGCATCCGTTCCACGACAGTAACCGCGATATCGCCTTGCAGACTATTGCTTTGACTGCTTTCACCGCTGCCGTCGAACTCCGATTCTCCGCTTAAGCTTCCATCGAACAACGGCGTGCCACCCCTGGTTACTGGTCGACCCAGGAACGTCGGGTTGACCAACGTCGCGGCGGTTGATTTCGCGGTCTTGGTGTTGGAGTTCTTCGTCGCGTCTGTTCGCTCGACCAGACGTACTGTCAGGATGTCACCGACACGTCCGGCCTTCAGGTCTTCAAATAGTCGCACTTCCGCGCCCGACTGGTATATCGAGCCGCCACTGGGTGGCTCGTAGGCCGGTTGCGTCGGCGCCGGCGGATCGAAACTCTCCGGTAAGTGGGGCAACGAGCTACAGGCACCCAGGGATAGCACCACGATTGCAAGAACCGGGAACTGCATTTTCTCAAATGAGTTGTACGTCATATTTTTTATCCGCTAAATATTATTGTTCAGGTACTGCATCATCTGGTCGTTCGTCGAGATCGCTTTGGAATTCATCTCGTACGCACGTTGCGTTTCGATCATATTCACCAGTTCGGAGACCACGTTGACGTTCGAGCCTTCCAGGGCACCCTGTACCAGCGGTCCGAAACCATTGAGTCCCGGCGTACCACTTTGTACCGTCCCGCTCGATGCTGTCTCGATGTAGAGATTTTCACCAATAGGCTGCAGACCGACAGGGTTAATGAAGTCAACCGTTTCCAGGATGCCCACTTGCGAAGGCGCTGCCTGACCCGACAGTTGTACCGATACCACGCCATCGGTACCGATGGTGATGCTCTGGGCTCCGTCCGGAATCGTGATGGACGGTTGTACGGTATAACCGCTGGCGGTAACCAGTTCGCCTTGCGAACTTCGCTGGAAGGTACCGTCACGCGTATAGGCGAGATTGCCGTCGGGTAACAGAATCTGGAAAAAGCCGCGCCCTTTTACCGCCACGTCCAGCGCATTGCCGGTTTGCAGCATGCTTCCCTGGGTAAACAGTTTTTCGGTGGCGACTATGCGCACGCCCGTACCCAGATTCAGACCGGACGGCAACACCGTATTCTGCGACGTCTGGCCGCCGGATTGACGGACGGTCTGATAGAGCAGATCCTCAAAAACGGCTCTGCCCTGCTTGAAGCCCGTCGTGTTCACGTTGGCCAGATTATTTGACACAACCGCCATACGCGTTTGTTGTGCGTCCAGTCCGGTTTTCGCTATCCACAATGCCTGGTTCATTTTCTTCTCCTAACCCTCACTTATTCCGTTCAGCGGTCCTGATTAGCCAATTCGCATCAGCTGAGCCGCCGCATCAGCATCTTCTTTCGATGTCCTGATCACGTTGACTTGCATTTCGTACTGGCGAGACAGCTGAATCATATTGACCAGTGTCTTCGCCACGTTGACGTTGCTTTGTTCCAGCACGCCTGAGATCAGACGCACGCTGGCGTCGGCACCCGCGATTTCGCCCTCCGGCAGGCGGAAAAGACCGTCACTGCCTTTTGCAAGCAAACGCGTATCCGGGTCCACCAGCTTCAGTCGATCAACGGTCGCCAGCGTCTCCGGGCCCTGACCGATCGGCTGCACTGAAACAGTGCCATCGGTACCGATCAGCAGACTGCTGTTCGGCGGAACGGCAACCGGGCCGCCGTTACCAATAACCAGTCTTCCGGAACCGGTTTCAAGAAGGCCGCCGGAACCGATGCGTAAATCTCCGGCACGGGTATACGCCTCACTGCCGTCATCGGCCTGGACCGTCAGAAACCCAGAGCCCTGAATCGCGACATCCAGATCGCGGCCGGTACTTAAGACCGCTCCCTGTGAAAAGTCCGTGCCATAGGAATCCACCACCGCGTTGACGCGAGATTCCACGCCCGGGCCCTCGATCGGCACCGAACTGAATGCATGCAGATCCGCGCGAAACCCGGTCGTCGAAATATTGGCGAGATTGTTGCTGTTGATAGCCTGCGCATATTCAGTCTGCTTCGCGCCGGTCATCGCCAGGTAGATCATTTCGTCCATTAGCGTTCCCTGATCAATTCGCGCTAGCGAATATTGATCACCGTCTGTGTCACTGTGTCGGCCGTCGATATCATCTGAGCGTTAGCCTGGAAATTTCTTTGCGCCGTAATCATCTGCACAAGTTGTGCCGTCAGATCGACATTGGATGCTTCCAGCGCACCGGACTGAATGTCACCAAACGAGGCGGTACCCGCCTCACCAAGCAACGCGTCACCGGAAGTGAACGATTCACCCCAGCTTGTATTTCCCAGTTGTTGCAGGCCCTGTGGATTAACGAAATTGGCGAGGGCGAGCTTGCCAAGCGACGTCGACTGGCCGTTGGTGAAGCGCGCGAACACCACACCCTCCGCATCCACGCTGACACCGGTCAGACGACCTGTCGTGAAACCGTCCTGAGACAGGGAATTCACACCGAAGGCATTACCGAATTGGGTCGCCGCTCCGAAATCGAGCGACATGGTGATATCGGCGGCACCGGTTGAGGGCGTGTAGGCCCCCAGGGCCATCAAACCGCCTGCCGGCGATTGCAACGAGCCATCATTATTGAAAACGACCTGGGTGGCACCGGCGACCGACGTTCCGTCAATCTCGACCTGGGTATTCCAGGTATTGGCCGCCGCATCCTTGATGAAATACGTCGTCGCTGTGTGTGCGGCACCCAACGAATCGTAAACGGTGACCGATGTCGTGTGATTGAAGCTGCTTGGATCCAAAGGATCGAAGACCGGGTTCGCAGGCACCGGCGCGTTCGCGGGCAAGTTCAGCCCCAGTGAAGCGCGGGTCGTTGCCTGTGGTGGATTCGCGCCGGTTTCCAGCTGCAAGTCCTGTGGCGTACCGGTATTAAAAAGTCCGTTACCCGCAAACGGATAGGCTTGCAGGCGTAGTCCCTGTGCGTTCACTACATTGCCCTGGTTGTCGACACCGAAAGCACCCGCTCGCGTGTACGACCTTGAGCCGTTATCGCTCAAGACAAAAAATCCTTCGCCGGCAATTGCCAGATCCAGCGCGTTGTCCGTAAAATCGATATTGCCCTGCGTAAACTGCTGCGAAATAGTGGACAGTCGAACGCCGCTGCCCGAAGCGCTCGAACTGACGCTTTGAGTTCCCACTGCGAATACTTCCGCGAACTGTGCGCGCGACATTTTGAAGCCGGTCGTATTGACGTTGGCAACGTTGTTCGCGGTGACGCCCAGATCCGCGGATGCGGCGTTAAGTCCGCTGAGTGCAATTGCAAATGGCATGGTTTTATCTCCTGACTACGAATAGTTTCTTAAGTGATTTGTCGAATCTGGCTCAGCGGCAATTGCGCACCGCCCGGTAAATTGAGCGTAATGCCCTGGCCGAAGCGGCCCAGGGAGACACTTTCTATAGTTGCCTCCAGTAATGTTTCAGCGTTTTCCACATTGGCGCCACGACTAACCCGGGTGACGATCGAGTAGTCGCCGCTGTCGACTACGTCCCCCCTGCTATCGCGACCATCCCAGGTAAATCGCACCTGGCCCGACGGTTGCGCGCCCAGATCAATACGTCGAATCAGCTCTCCACTGCTATCGGCAATTTCAACTTGTACGCTGCTGGCACTGGACCCCAGCTGCACGGCACCGGAAATACTGCCACCGTCGGCCAGGTAGCCAACGTCTGCGCTGGCCAGAACACGACGCCCAACCAGATTCGCCGCCTGCAAGGCCTGATCGTTTACCAGGGATGCCGACAAGCCGTTAAAACCTTCATTCAACGACGAAATACCGCTCACCGTGCTGAATTGCGCCAATTGACCCAGAAATTCGCCATTTTCCATCGGCTTGAAAGGATCCTGATTACGAAACTGCGTGATCATCAGGGTCAGAAAATCCTGCTGACCAAGATCGGTACGGGACTCCTGTGGCGGTGGCGGTGCAAACAGTCGTGAGTCATCTAAAGGCGCTATGTCATTCATTGTTTTTCCCTGTTCTGCTGGTCAGTCACGTACTAGCGACCGAGTGACAAGGTCTGCAACAACAGATCCTTGGTCGTATTGATTAATTCGACGCCGTTCTGATAGGAACGTGATGCGGACATCATGTTGACCATCTCTTCGACGGAGTTGACGTTGGAAACGTAGACGTTGCCATCCTCATCGGCTTCGGGATGACTGGGCTGATACAACTTATTGAGCGGCGCGGAACTTTCGATCACACCTTCCAGGCGCACACCGCTAACTCCCGTCTGGTTGCTCAGTGCATCGCCAAAGCTGGAAAACACCGGTTGTCGTGCCCGATAAACCTTGTCCGGATCACCGCTGGTGCTACCGGCGTTTGCCATGTTACTGGCGGTGACATTCAAACGTACGGACTGTGCATTCATCGCACTGCCCGCAACATCAAACACGTTAAAAAGTGACATTAGTCGCTCCCTCTGAGGGCGTAACGCAGGCCATTGATCTCTCCGTTAAGGAAGGCAAGGCTGGCGCGGTACATCACCGCATTCTCTGCGAATTCCGCTTGCTCTACGTCAGTCTCGACGGTGTTGCCGTCGAGCGTGGGTTGTGTGGGTATGCGGTATTGGACCGTCGCACCCAGTTTGTTCGTGTTCCAGGCGTCGCGGTGCATTTCGCTGGTTTTGCTCATTTGCAACGGCGCACCCTGAGCACCCTTCAGCACGCTCTTGAAATCAATGTCGCGAGCCTTGTAGTTCGGCGTATCCGCGTTGGCAATGTTCGACGACAGCACCTCGTTGCGCTGCGCGCGAAACATCACTGCATTCTCATGCTGGGCGAAAGGACTGATTTTCATTGTCGTCATATATCCGTGTTACTTCCTGATCCTCTCCATGCAAAGGGTGTGCCAAGTTGACCAAGACTCATCTGCGAAGGACTTGCCACCCGAAACCGGCAATCGTGGCAAACCCTTGCCGCCCCGGCGGCAAGCAACGACCACCGCCCTCAACAACCGCGCAAACACTGGCACACGTCTTGCATAAGCATTCGGTACTACTAAAAGGAAGCGAAAATGCACGCCAGAAATTCAACGCCAATCGACAGCAGGAATGCGATGTCCGGCCCGGTCTCACGGACCATGGCCGGTTTCCGGTTATCGAATACAGTCAGGTTTTTGACGCGCAGCGGCCGGATCCGCCGTTTGTTTGACGGTTCAGCAAGATTCACCGGCGGCGTTGCCAGCCTGGCTGTCTTGTTAGTCAGCGCTTCTCTGGCCGAATCCGTTCCGGCTTCGCGATGGCATTCGATTGCTGACATTGCCGAAGCCGCCGAAAACTATGTACGCCGCGTCGTCGGCGAAACCGATCAACGCATCAGCCCACAGGCCGGCCGACTCGACCCGCGACTACAGCTGCCGCGATGTTCAGAGGTTTTGGAGGCGTTTCAGCAACGAGGCAGCAAGATCACCAGCCGAACGGTCGTCGGCGTGCGTTGCGATGGCGTCAACCCATGGAAAATTTATGTACCGGTGGACGTCGTCGTCACTGAAACGGTGCTTGTCACTCGGCGAACGCTGCCTTCCGGGCACATTTTCGCATCGGATGATGTCACCACAGCACAACGAGATGTGTCACGCCTGGTCAGTGGCTACCTGTCACGACCGCAAAACCTGATTGGCAAGAAGCTAAAGCACGCATTAATCGCAGGCCGAGTCATCACACCGTCGATGCTGAAGGCCGATATCATGGTCCGGCGCGGTCAGACGGTCACCATTATCGTGCGAAATGACAGTTTGAATATCCGCATGATGGGCAAGGCGCTGACGGATGGAACTGAAAACCAGCGAATTCGGGTCGAAAACACGAATTCAAAACGGGTGGTCGAAGGCATTGTCCGCTCACCCGAGCAAGTGGAGGTACTGGTCTATTGAGGCCGTACTATTTTAACGCCAGCACTAAAGTTGCGGCCATCTTGGCCGATATGAGGGTCTGGCAACAATGATTGTTGAGGTTGGAGATTATGTCTAACAGTATAAACCCGGTGGATCAGGGCATGCACGGAAAGATTGGCGACAAGATCGGTGAAACCGCGACCACGCGCAAGCTGGACGCTGCGTCACCTGCTGCGAGCGAAGGCGCACAAGGCAAGGCCGGCGCCAGTGACACGGTGCAGCTGACCGATAGCGCTAAGTTGCTGGAACGCCTGGAGAAAACCCTGGCTGAAACACCGGCTATCGACAGCGCGAGAATCGACGCCGTTCGTGCCGACATTGAGAGTGGAAACTATGCCATCAATGCCGACAAGATAGCCGATGCATTGTTGCGCACGGATCTGGAGCTCAGTGAATGAGCGACGAATCTACCCACGAGACTCGCGACCGGATCGTCAGGATACTGACTGAAAGTGTCGATTGCGCCCTCGGTCTGAAAGAAACACTGGTCGATGAACGGGATGCGCTGGAACGTCGCGATACAATTTCCCTGAACACGGCTGCGGTGTCCAAAGCCGCTCTGATTCGCAAACTCGCCGGTTTGAACGAAAGCCGCGGCAAGATCAGCGAACAGGCAGGATTCGGCCGCGGCACGGAAACGATGGAAGACCTGGCCGCATGGTGTGACGAGGATTCGCTGGTCAGCAATTGCTGGCGCCGTTTCCGCGAAATCGCGAGCGAGTGCGATCTTCTTAACAAGACCAACGGTGCCATTATTCTCCTGCGACGCCAACAGATTCTCGATGGTTTGTCTCTTTTACGTGGCAACCAGAACAGCACCAGCACCTATACCCCAACCGGCGCGGCAGTGAATTCCTTTGCGGGCCGGGAACTCACCGAAGCCTGACGGACTACTGACAGTAGGGAGTCGAAACCATGTTAATTGTAAGCCGACGCGACGCAGAATCGATCGTGATTCGCCCGGGAACTGACATCGATCCAAATATGACGCTGGCGGACCTGTTCCGCGGCGGCCCCATAGAGATCACCATATTCTCAGCGGGCGCGAACCGCGTAAAAATGGGTGTGCAGGCCCCGGAACAACTGGCCATCTGGCGCAAGAGTCCCGCTGCTGCTTAAGCCGAAAAACGGCCAACGAGGCGCTCAGAAAAAGGGCTTGGGCCGAATGAACTCGAAAAGGGGCTGCTTTTTTTGAGTCCATTCGGCCCAAGCCCTTTTTACGACCTCTTTTGTGTCCGCGGCCCTTGACATAAAGCCATGATGCCCCTATTGTGCGCTGCAACATATGTTGCACCGCACAATAGGAGCATGAACATGAACTCGCAAGTTGAAAATTCCATAAGTCGTATTGCCGAGCAGGCACGCGACCGCTACACCATCGCCCTCAAGAACGCTCGCAAACGCACCGAAAAAGCGGCTGATCGGGTTGCTGACGGCAAGAAACCCGTTAAGACCTTGTCCAAACTGAGTCTGAAGCTGACCGCAGTTACCCACCGGACTGCCGACAAGGTATTGAAACAACAGGCAAAAATGCTTGAGCATCAAATCGATGCCTTCGCCGGCCGTCTGTCCGCCGCGGCGGAAGCAACGGATGTTCGCAACCTGCTCAAAACCCAATTTCGCTTGATCCCGGAAAACGCCGCGTTATTCGTCAACGACGCACGCAGCGCGCTTGGCATCGTGGCTGGCGCCGGCGCTGAAGTCCGCGACCTGCTCAAGGGCACTGTGCAGGAATTCCGTGGCACGAAGAAAGCCACAGCGAAGAAAACGAAGAAAACAACGGCCAAAAAAGCCGCCAGGCCCCGCAAGAAAACCACCCGGAAAAAGACCGTAGCGGCCGCGGTTGAAGCACAGAAAGTTCAAACCAGCGCCGCGACAGAGCAGTCAAAAGCGGCCTGACCCCACCCCGGAGGTCGCCGAAAAGGCGACCTCCGCCCCCATTTCCGAACGGCCGGCCTCCCTTCCAGGGCGCGCAAGCGGCCTCGCCGCCGCACGGCTTTCCATCGGCACCACGAGCCGATCGTGCCTTCCACGGTACAGGCCCTCCTTTTTCCACCCTGTCTATGTATAATTGCCGCCCCTTGCTGGCATGCAAACCCTCGTGCGGCCCAACGACCACTCAGAGACCCGACTATGACAACCCGTTTATCCGCCCTGCAGGATTGGGTAGATTCCGTTGCGAAACTGACCCAACCCGAAGACATTCATTGGTGCAATGGCAGCGACGCCGAATACAAGCGACTGATCAGGCAGATGAACCGATCCGGCGATCTCATTGAACTGGACGCGGCAAGTTATCCGAATTGCTATCTGCACCGATCCGATCCTACGGACGTGGCGCGTGTCGAACACCTGACCTTCATTTGCACGCAAGACGAAGAAGATGCGGGACCGAACAATCACTGGATGAAGCCCGCTGACGCGCATGCGAAAATCGATGCGCTGTTTGAAGGCGCCATGCAAGGCCGGACAATGTACGTGATTCCCTATTGCATGGGACCGATCGAATCGCCCTATTCGCGCCTGGGTGTCGAAATCACGGACAGTCCGTACGTTGTCGCCAACATGAAGCTCATGACCCGTATGGGCGCGGATGCGCTGGCGCGCATTGAGCGCGAAGGCACCTTTGTAAAGGGACTGCATTCCACCGGCGATCTCGATCCCGATCGACGCTTCATCATGCACTTCCCCGAAGAACTGGCGATCAAGAGTATTGGCTCCGGCTACGGGGGCAATGCGTTACTGGGCAAGAAATGTCATGCGCTGCGCATCGCGAGCTGGCAGGCACGCCAGGAAGGCTGGCTTGCAGAGCACATGCTGATCGTCGGCGTTGAAAGTCCGCAGGGCGAAACGCATTATATTGCGTGCGCGTTCCCCTCGGCCTGCGGGAAGACCAACCTGGCGATGCTGATTCCACCCGATTCTCAACCGGGCTGGAAAATCTGGACGCTGGGCGACGATATCGCCTGGCTGCACCTGGATGAAGGCGGACAACTGCGCGCTATTAATCCGGAGGCCGGATATTTCGGCGTCGTACCCGGCACGAACGCGAAAACCAACAAGAACGCGTTCGATATGATTCAAAGCGACGCGATATTTACCAATGTCGGCGTTACAGCGGACAATCAGCCCTGGTGGGAAGACAAGAAAACCGGCACACCGGTCACAGACTGGAAGGGCGATCCGTATGTGGAGGGCGCCGGGCCGGCCGCTCACCCCAATTCACGCTTCACGGTATCGGCGAAGCGAAATGCGGCGTATTCCGAGTTGGCCGATGCACCTGAGGGCGTACCAATTTCAGCGCTGGTTTTCGGCGGCCGCCGAAAAGAACTGGCACCGTTGGTTTACGAAGCGAAAGACTGGAAACATGGCGTACTGGTTGGTGCCGGCGTTGCTTCTGAAACCACGGCGGCCGCAACGGGCGAAATCGGTGTCGTGCGGCGTGACCCGATGGCAATGAAGCCGTTTTGCGGTTACAACTTCGCCGACTACTGGGCACACTGGCTTTCATTCGCGGAACGCTCGGACAAACTGCCGCGGGTTTTCCACGTTAACTGGTTCCGCCAGGATGCTGATGGTAAATTCCTCTGGCCGGGATTCGGTGAGAATCTCCGCGTGCTTCGCTGGATCATTGATCGGTGCGAGAATCGTGTCGGTGCCAATGAGACGGCGATCGGCTTCCTGCCCACAGCAGACGATATCGATACTCGCGATCTGGATATTAGTGCTGAAACCATGGCGGCGCTGCTGTCTGTGGACAAAGATCAATGGAAAGCTGAAATGGCATCGGTTGGTGAGTATTTGCAAAGTTATGGCGATCGTTTACCGAGCGAATTGCTCGCTATACAAGCAGACGTGGTTGCGGCACTGAATGTCCCGGACTAACAATCGGCTCTGAGGCGCGACCCTCCCACGGAACCAGAAAAAAAAGGGCATGAACCGAAATTCGGTTCATGCCCTTTTTTGTCATCCGTTTCCTATTCTTCGCACATGTAGTGAATGGCCAGCGGCGTACCCGGTTGAGCCACACGACCGAGGCCAATGATGCCTTCACCGGAGAGCGTGCTGGTGTCACGCCGAATGAAAATCTCCTCGCCCTGGGCATTTTGCAGGAAGGTGCCGTTGGTACTTTGATCAACCAGTATGAACTTGCCGCGCCGCATCTCGACCTTGGCATGAATACGGGAGATGAGATTGCCCTTGATGACCAGATCGTTATCGTCAGCGCGGCCAAGATTGGCGCTTTTGTTGCGATCATCGACAACGACAACAGAATCGCGAAAACTGAGCGTAAGCTTCGTGGCACTCCGCCCCTTGTTCTCCCATTCGATGGTCGGCAACATGCTGGTCGCTTCTTCCGGTTGCCAGAGAAGTTCGAACAACGCAACCTCGTCGAGACGCCCGCGGACAGTCGCCAGGTCAATCTGTCGCGTTTGCGCTCGCCACTCATCACT
This sequence comes from Gammaproteobacteria bacterium, assembly GCA_013151645.1. Classification (GTDB taxonomy): domain Bacteria; phylum Pseudomonadota; class Gammaproteobacteria; order Steroidobacterales; family Woeseiaceae; genus JAADHU01. The sequence goes on from JAADHU010000005.1 coordinate 122,800, forward strand.
CATGTGATCCACGGAGGTACCTGACATGACCACTTGCCGGGATTTAGCCTGCGACGTCATGCGATTAGCCGTATGCACCGCGGCACCGAAAATATCGTTGCGTTCCTGCACAACCGGACCGAAGTGACAGCCGATACGAATCGAAACGGGAATGTGTCCGTCACTCTTGTCTTTATCGTTGCTGATGCGCTTTTGCATCTGGCTGGCGGCACCCATGGCGTCGTCGACGGTCGGAAACGTCGACATGACCTCATCGCCAATGGTCTTGATGACCGTACCGTTGAACTGATGCGTTGCGTCTTTCATGATATCGAGGCAACGCGATACAGTCTCGCTCGCGGTGGTATCACCGAACTTGTCGTACAACTGTGTACTGCCAACGACATCAGCGAACAGTATTGCGACTTCCAAATCTTTTGCCATCCAGGCGGTACCCAGTTCTCTTCCAGATCCGACGACGTATCTGTCACCGGAACCCGCGATTATAAACGCTTACCATCGCAGGTCGCGAACATTATGTCCAATTTAGGACTATTTATGTGGCTTGGCCGGTATCGGCACCAAGTGCCTCAATTGCCGACTATTTTTCAGCAACAATAAACGCAATCCAGGCCAGATCCGCTTCGCCGTTTTCCTCCGGCGTAAAGACGCCGTTACCCTCGCCGTCCTCGTCTTCACCTTCCCAGTATACGGTTGCTTTACTGAAGCCCGCCTCAAGTAACACTTCGCGTATCTCCGGTGCAGACCACAGTCGCCATTCGTACGTAAACGCCTTTTTGATCTTGGAACCGTCAGGAAATTTGAAGTGGATATGACAACGAATAAAATGGCTCACCGGATTGAACCTGGCTTGATGCCAAACGTAGGTAAACCCCTTGTGCTTGGTTTTTTCGCGCATCTCTTCCTGCGCTTCCGGGCCACCAAACAGGTCAACAAAGAACACACCGTCGTCTTTCAGCCCTTGACGAGCTCGTTCGAAATAACGGCGAAGTTTTTCACGCGTGTCGAAAATGAAGTAGCTGAAATTAAAGGCCACCAGCACGTCCGCCGGTGGTGTCTCAACCGTCAATACGTCGGACTCGATCAGGCTGACGCGTGTCTGATCCGCAACGGGCAACGCGCCAAGCCGATGCTTTCGCCCCCAGTCCAGCACCGATGAATCAATATCGACACCAATTGCCTGGTATTCGTCTCCCTGCCGAACCCATTGGCACGAGGCACTCGCCGTGCCGCAAAAGTCCTCGCGCAACAAATAGGCAGTCCGACCCCGCAAGGCTTTGAACGTCGTTTGCAGGAACTCTGTTTCATGCTCGACGTTCTGCACGGACTCTTCGTAGAGCTCATGAATATCGGCCTGCTCGGCCATCGTCTTTTGCGCCGCGCCGGCGGTTGCCTCGTTGCTGCTCATGTTGTCACTCAATTGCGGGAATTTCGGGACGGGCATTGTAGCTTTAGCCATCGAAGCTGGCTAGCGCCCCGCCCGACTCAAGCTGCTCGCGGCAGTTGCTCAAGTGCGCGCTGCAATACTTCGATCCCGGCGCCGGACTGATGCGCGTGTTCACTCAAATAGCGACGCCATGCCCGGGCACCGGCTTGTCCCGCGAACAGGCCAAACAAATGACGCGTAATTCGCTTGAGCGGCACACCGGCGCACAATTGTTGCTCGATGTAGGGATACATCTGTTCGATGATCTGCTCACGTTCGACTTGCCTGACCGTATCCTTCTCCCGCATTGCCTGCTCAAGCTCAAACAGAAACCACGGTTGCTGATAGGCCTTGCGACCAATCATAACGCCGTCAAGCATTTCAAGTTGTCGCCGACACTGCTCAATGGTCGTGATCCCTCCGTTGAGAACGATCGTCAGATCCGGAAACGCCCGTTTGATTTCGTAGACACGGTCGTAATTCAGTGGCGGGATACGACGGTTGTCCTTCGGGCTCAAACCACTCAGGATCGCCTTGCGGGCATGTACTACAAACAACTCACAACCTGACGCGGCAACGGTGGCGACGAAATCCTGCAAGAATTCAAAGCTGTCATGATCGTCGATTCCGATTCGGGTCTTGACGGTCACCGGAATGTCCACAGCGTCGCGCGCCGCCGCAACGCAATCGCCGACGAGCTTCGGCTTCGCCATCAGACACGCACCGAATGCACCGCTTTGTACTCGATCGCTGGGACAGCCGATATTGATGTTGATTTCGTCGTAGCCGGCATCGGCTCCCATTTTTGCCGCGCGCGCCATCGTCGCAGGATCGGAGCCGCCCAGTTGCAGCGCAAGCGGATGTTCGCTGGGATCGAATTGCAACAAGGTTGCAGCGTCACCATGGCAAAGCGCCGCCGTGGTCACCATTTCAGTATAGAGGCGAACACCCGGACTCAGCAGTCGCATGAAATAGCGACAATGACGGTCGGTCCAGTCCATCATAGGCGCGACGGCTATTCTTGAGTAGTTTGTTGAGTTTTTCATTTTGACATCACCGGATTCGCTTCATTTCTCTCAGGTCGAGCCAATTCTACTGCTGTATGGAAACGCTTGAAGTCCTCGTCAGTTTCGCCTTCATTTTCATACCACCTTCGCAGTTCCTTCCAGTCGATTTCCTGGTTGGCAGCGACGAGAACAGCTTGTTCGCGCGATTGGGCATCGTTCCAGGAAATTGCAGCTGCGAGTCGATCCATTACTGACTGTGTGGGCGTCACGATTCTCAGCCTGCCGGCCGGCAATTCGATGATTGCGCATTGTTCGTGAGTGACATACAGGTGACCAAATGAGATTGGAGTTGCAGGAAACTCGACGTACCACTCGACCAACGGATGAGAAAACTGTGCGATGCGTGGCACACCCGTATGCACAAACCCGAGTGCACCGAGTACCGGCGATACATCCGCGAGCATTGCAGCGGTGACAAAATTAAGATCTTTGGATTGATATTGATTGTCCGAATAAATAGAAACTGCTGCACCACCGGACAGCGTTGCTGCAATACCGGCTTGTTCAAGCGAACTTGAGACTATTGCCGCGACATCCTGCAGCGTTGACTTTGGTTTGATTTCTGACATTTACAGCGGCTTCCCTTTGCGCCTGGGTCGCCGGCGCTGCCGATAGTATTTTTTCAATCGGTCGCTGGGAATACCGTATTCGAGTGTACTTTTCAGCAATTCTCTTAAGCCGTCGAGGGCGGGATCACGCGGGTTCCAGCTGAACACGCGACTCGTACCAACCTGTCGGCCGACCAGAATACCCGCGTCCTCGAATTTCTTGAGCTGCTTCTGGATTTCGCTCACGGGCATCTCGAACGTCCTTGCGATCGAACTCGCATAACCCTCTCCATAGTTCTCGATGAACAGAAGTACTTTAGCGGCAGCCTGGCCACCGAACAGGGCCTCGAGTGTGGTTTGCGTCGCCATAGAGGATAACTTACCTGTTGGATAGGATTATTCTACCTATTATATACTATACTTCAACCTATTTTATAGGTTAGCTATTCTACTGGCTGCAATCAGTACTAACCCATGCTTCCTATCGACGATGTGCACAAATTGGACACACAATGCCGCACTCTGAGCGGTCCGACATGAGAAATTCACTATCTGTAGGTAATTGAATTAAGGCCTACTTTTCGAAAACGGCGTCCCTGCTCCGTCATTGGGGTGACTGATAACTTGCCGTTTTTTGTCGAGCTTTTCATCTGGAGCATTCAATAGCTATGCCAGCAAGCGAGCCAACTCCGCCACGTTAATCGCGTCAACGCCGTTGGACATTTTGAATCGCTCACTACCGGGGTAAACGACAAATCTGGCTTCTGGCTTGATGTCTGCACAGGCGTGACGGAACCCTTTCGATAGCCTCGGCTCCAAACTCCGTTTGATTTCTATCGCCCAAGGTTTGCGACCCGGCAATGCCAGGATCAAATCGATCTCCGCGCCTCCGGATGCGCGATAGAAACTCGCCTCGGTACCCGATGGCGAAACAGAGATCAGGTTTTCAATCACGAAGCCCTCCCAGCTATGACCTAACTACCGGATGCCCGAGCACGTCTTCCTTGCTGCCAAGTCCCAGCAAAGCGTGTACTACGCCACTATCCCGAACGAACACCTTCGGTGATTTGACAAGTCGCTTGCCGACGTTTCGATGCCAGGGTCTGAGACGCCTCACTAACAAGAGATCGACCATCAGGTCCAGGCATTTGGCAATCATCTTGCCATTGACACCCAACCCCCGCGCGAGCGACGCTGCGTTATGCGAGCTACCTTGCATAAGGGCAAGCATCGCCCAAAAGCGACGTAAAGTTTCCGCCGCCATTCTCGGTCCGAGTTGCGGCACATCTCGCTCCAGGCAGGTGCGAATAAAGTTCTGCCTCCAACTAGCGCTGGTCGCATCTTTGGCCGCGAGGTAGCTTTCCGGGAATCCACCCCGAATCCACAGGGCGTCTTGTTTGTCTACTTCGGTTTCCAGCACACCTAAAGCCGGCAACTCAAGGTAGGCGATTCGACCCGCCAGCGTCTCACCAGACTGCTTCAACAAGTCGATTGAAGCAGAGCCGAGCAACGAAAACCGCCCCACTCTATTTCCCTTGCGTCGACCTCGATCCATGAGACCACGCAAACTTTGAAACAGTTCTGGAACCCGATGCACCTCGTCGAAAATTACAAGCTTGTCCTCGTGGTCGGCGAGATAAAGTTCCGGATCCGCCAGTTTGGCCCTGTCTGCTGCAGACTCAAGATCCAGGTAGATCGAACTAACCGAGTCTGCTACTTCAAGTGCCAAGGTCGTTTTTCCGACCTGACGCAGACCTAGCAATGCGACCTCCGGGTAGTCCGCGAGCAGTGATACAAGTTGAGGCTGTAGATGACGCTAAATCATCCTTGCAACAATGGATCGCCAATCCCTATTTACAAGGATAAAGAGCGGCCAATGGCACGAATTGAACGCACCATGTCGCACTCAACCGCTGCGACATAGGAAAATGGTTATCAATAACCTGTTGCTTTTAATGCCCAATTTTAAAACGGCGTTCCTGCTCCATCATGGGTGCGACTGATATTGGCGAGGCC
>JAADHU010000076.1 GCA_013151645.1 Gammaproteobacteria bacterium
AATTGTAGGAGCGTCTCCCGAGGCGCGATCCTCTAAGCCCCGGTCGCGCGTCAGGACACGCTCCTACAGGAGTGCCAATAGAACAATTGTAGGAGCGTCTCCCGAGGCGCGATCCTCTAAGCCCCGGTCGCGCGTCAGGACACGCTCCTACAGGAGTGCCAATAGAAAAAATGTAGGAGCGTCACCTGAGGCGCGACCCTCTTGAGCCTGATCGCGCGCAAAGCACGTCCTAAGTGTCCATTGCCAGGCGGCACGAAGAGAGGAAATTGGTGGGCCCCCGGGGACTCGAACCCCGGACCAAGAGATTAAGAGTCTCCTGCTCTACCAACTGAGCTAGAGGCCCAATTTGCCCGCAATATCCATACGAGCGCACCAATCAGGTGCAAATTGATCTTTTATAATCTTTCCTGAATCAGCTACCACGATCCATTCAGATCGGCACTATACAATCAAACTTCCAATACGCAAGAGCGAACCCTTAACGAAGCTTTTAGCAGGTCGAAACCGAACAGCGCCGGGCAAGTGGCCGGCTTATTCGGCGCGTCGTTCGGCATTGTTCATGATGTGGATCTAAAACGCTAAATACTAAAGATAAATCCGCGGTCCGCATTGGTGCTTGGTCATTCGGGGTCCCAATTTTAGATGTGACTTGGCTTGGCGTACCACTTGGGGGCGGACTAAAGATAAATCCGCGGTCCGCATTGGTGCTTGGTCGGAGTCGTGGGGCGGATTTGGGGTGGACGACGGGACTCGAACCCGCGACGGCCGGAATCACAATCCGGGGCTCTACCAACTGAGCTACGCCCACCATAATTTCTGCCTGTATCCGGCGGTATTCTATGCGCTTTAACCTAAATCTTGCCAGCAATAGATCCTTCTTTGCCAAACATAAATTCGGTCTTCGTTCAGTACCGCTTGTTTTCTGGTTCTAACTATTCAATTACTTAAGATCAACCCGCAACCGCCACTCGATTGGCATCTTAGGCGGATTGGCGCGCCCGGCAGGACTCGAACCTGCAACCCCCGGCTTAGAAGGCCGGTGCTCTATCCGGTTGAGCTACGGGCGCTTCCAATTCTCGTCTACCCCCCTGGCCGATCTTTCTTTCAGTGTCTGTGGTCGGGGCAGAGAGATTCGAACTCCCGACCCTCTGCTCCCAAAGCAGATGCGCTACCAGGCTGCGCCATGCCCCGTTTCCAGCACCTCACCCGGGCCTGCGAGCGGCTCGCAATATCCTGAAACGCGCGAGTACTCGACCAGCTGGGCCTGGCGGGGGCACGATCATACGTACGGCCTACAGGCAGGTCAATTTCATGCAGCAACTTTATGCCGTCCAAATACGCCTTGCCAGGATAGCCACCCCTTTAGCGTTGCCCGCAGCTTTGCTATCGTGCCCGCATCTGCGTCAACCGAACCTGGAGTCGGCATGAGAAAACCCATTATCCTGTTGCTGCTGCTCGCGCTTTGGCAGTCAGGCGCTGCCGACAGCGACGTGCCCAGTTATGCGCGCATCGCCGTTGAAACCACCGAGGGCACCTTTATCATTGGTCTCGACGGTCGCCGCGCGCCCATTACGGTGAAAAATTTCCTGAGCCTCGTTAAATCAGGCTATTACGACGGCACTATTTTTCACCGCGTGATCCCGGACTTCATGATTCAGGGCGGTGGTTATGACCGCGATCTGGATTCGAAAGAGCCTGAGAGCACGATCGTCAACGAATCCGGCAATGGACTGACCAATCTGCGCGGCACGGTCGTCATGGCGCGCGAGTCAGAGCCGCACACCGCAATGGCACAGTTTTTCATCAACGTCGTGGACAACAAGTTGCTCAATCCGAAAGCCGATCGCTGGGGCTACGCAGTCTTTGGCTACGTCACCGAAGGCATGGATGTCGTGGACAAGATCTCGAACGTGCGCACAGGACCCGGCGGTCAGTTCGCGCAGGACGTACCGGTGGTGCCCGTGATTATCACACGCGCCTACCGAATCGCCGATTAGGCCCCCACGGAAAAGCGAATCGAATTAGTGACTACGTTATTTATTTCGGATCTGCACCTGGAGGCCACACGACCTGAGATCGGTGAGCAGCTAATCGAGTTCCTGGACAATGAAGCTCCGCGAGCCGATGCACTGTTTATTCTGGGTGACCTGTTTGAAACCTGGATCGGCGATGACGACCCGGATCCGTACCACGCAACCATTCAGACCGCACTGGGATCAGTGGTCAAAACCGGTACGCCGGTTTTTTTCATGCACGGTAATCGGGACTTCATGATTGGCAAGAGATTCTCGATTAAGACCGGCGTGCAGCTCCTGCCCGATCCGTTCGTCGTGGACATGTACGGGAAGGATATCTTGTTGAGCCACGGCGATGCCTATTGCACAGACGATGTTGAATACCAGGCCGTGCGAAGCATGACGCGAGACCCTCAATGGCAGGCGATGATGCTGCAGAAATCGCTAGCCGAACGGCGCGCCTTCGCCGACCAGTCCCGCGCCGACAGCGAGGCTCACGGCAATTCGATTGACAATGAAATATCCGATGTCAATATCGCGGCGATTGAGGCGGCGATGCGCGCGCACAATGTGCGCTTGATGGTGCACGGGCATACGCATCGCCCGGCGGTACACGCACAAACGATCAATGGAATGTCAGCCAGGCGCATCGTGTTGGGCGACTGGCACGAACACGGCAGTGTATTGCGCTGGGATCAGCGGGGTCCGCAACTGGGAGTGTTGCTGCGATCCTGAGCCCTGTCAGGTCACGCGCTGCGGACGAGCCAATAGCAAACCGTAGGAGCGTCTCCTGAGGCGCGACCCTTTTGAGCTTGATGGTCGCGCCTCAGGAGACGCTCCTACCGAGCGACCCTGTTGAGCTTGATGGTCCGCATCAGGAGACGCTCCTACCAAGCGACTCTGTTGAGCTTGATGGTCGCGCCTCAGGAGACGCTCCTACCGAGCGACCCTGTTGAGCTTGATGGTCCGCCTCAGGAGACGCTCCTACCGGGGTGGTCCGCTGTGAAAGCGGAATTGTTCGTCCGGTTCGTTGATGAGCTGCGCTTCAATGGCTATCAACTCAGCCAGTCGTGTTGCGTGCTCCTGCTCACTGACTCCGCACTCTTTTTTCGCAAACGCCAGGTAACTTTCGAAATGTCGTGCCTCTGACGCCAACAGGCCCGCATAGAAACGGCCCAACTTGTCCGGTAAGTGCGGCGCCAGTATTGCAAATCGCTCACAGGATCGCGCTTCGATAATTGCACCAATCAATAGCAGGTCCAGTAATCGGTGCGGTTCTTCGCGGCGCACGGCCTCGCGCAACGCGCCGGCGTAGCGCGAGGCCGTCAATCGCGAAAACGGAATATCCATCTCGTCCATGATCTTTCTGGCTTGCTCAAAATGACGCAACTCCTCGCGTGCCAAGCGCGACATGCTCGTGCAAAGCGCGGTTCGTTGCGGGTAGCGGTAGATAAACGAGAGCGCCGTAGAGGCTGCTTTTAGTTCGCAATTCGCGTGATCCAGCAACAGCTCCGGCAGACGTTCGCAAGCCGCTGCGACCCAGGACGGCGGCGTTGGCGTATCGAGAAATGCCGCAATGGGCGCTGGTGTCTCGACCTTTAGAACCATCCGGCGATCTCGTCCGCACTCTGGAAACGGTCGGCCGGTTTTTTGGCCAGCATCAGATTGATAACCGCCTGGTACTCGGCATGCTCCACCGGCAACACCGGTACGGGCGCGTGCAGGTGTTTATAAATGATGCCCATCGCATTGCTCGCCCGAAACGGCTTCTCCCCGGTCAGCATTTCAAAAAACAGAATGCCAAGACTGTATATATCACCGCGCTCATCCACTTCGTCAGCATGCCCCTGCTCCGGGCTCATGTAGTACGGTGTCCCGAATATCTCGCCGCTGCCGGTGATCGCCTGCTCGAGACGCATGCGCTTGGCGAGACCAAAGTCGATCAGCGCAATGGTGCCGTCTTCCCGCAGCATGATGTTGCCGGGCTTCAGGTCGCGATGCAGAATGCTGACCGAGTGAATCTTCGCCAACGCACTCGCAATCTGTTTGACGTACGACACGGCGTCCGTTGCCGATATTCCCTTCTCTATACGCCGTTTCAGGTCACCACCGGGCATGTATTCCATCGCGATGTGTGCATGGTCGTCGGCGACTCCCAGAGCGTAGATTTTGACGATGTTCGGATGATCGAGATCGGCGATCATCTCGTACTCCTGCAGGAAGCGATCGAAGGTGCCAATACTGTCAGCCACCTCGGGATCCTGGCGCAACACCTTGAGGACAATATTGATCTTGGTGGACTCTCTTTCTGCCAGGTAGACGGCGGAATGCTCGCCCGCCGAAAGCTTGCGAATAAGACGATAGCCTTTAATCAGCGGGTAAATGCCGGTGCCAACGTCACCCACAAAGAGTGAATCCGTCGTGGCAATCCTGCGCCGTGCCCGCAAGATATCGCTCAACATAATGGTGAACGCATCGTGGTGTATTTGATCGCGCTGCAAGTAGCCATCCGCACCGATCTTGCGGGCATGCTCCGCCTGGCTGCGCTCGCCGGAGCCGAAATAGATCACGCCCGGGAAACCGGGCGTCTTTACGAACAGCTTGAGTGTGTGCAAGCCGTCGCGCTCACCCTGGTCATCACCCAGCAGTACGATGTCATTGCCGGCACCCGAAAACTCATCCGGCAGGTCTCCGGCCGTGATCGGGTCGTAAACCGAAATAATCGCATCGTTCCAGTGCGTGGTAACGTGATGCATCAACAGCGTTCTGAATTCCGCTTGCCCGTCGATGATCATGACTTTGATACTCATACTGGGTTGCGGGGGCAGTGAAATACGCGTCGGCTAGACGGCAATCGCTGCGTCCGCATGGTATGAGCCGCTGGACTGATCGTCCTCTGAAAATTCATCCGATTCACGCCGTGCCTTGGCCAGATCGTTGCGCCTGGATTCGAGCACACGAAGATATTCGTCGGTCACGTCATTGGTCACGTATTCACCCGAGAAACAGGACGTATCGAATTCCCGCGTATCGGAATTGTTGTGGCGAACCGAACGAATCAGGCCAGGAAGATCCTGGTATATCAACCGATCCGCGCCAATGAGCGCCTGAATCTCCTCCACTGTGCGACCGTTCGCGATGAGTTCGCTGGATGCGGGCATATCGATTCCATACACGTTAGGGTGCCGCACCGGCGGTGCCGCCGAGGCGAAATACACCCGTCTTGCCCCGGCCTCGCGAGCCAGCTTGATGATCTGTCGCGACGTTGTGCCGCGGACAATTGAATCGTCAACCAGCAAAACATTCTTGCCACGAAACTCAAGAGCGATTGCGTTCAGCTTGCGGCGCACCGATTTAGCACGTTCTTCCTGGCCGGGCATGATGAATGTGCGACCGATGTAACGATTCTTGATGAAGCCTTCACGATACTTGACGCCCAGATGATGGGCTACCTGTACGGCGGCCGTGCGACTGGTATCCGGAATGGGGATAACGACATCAATGTCATGATCGGGCCATTCACGCACTATTTGCCCGGCAAGCTGTTCGCCCATACGCAGGCGGGCTTTGTATACGGACAGATTATCGATGATTGAATCCGGTCGGGCGAAATAGACGAACTCGAAAATACACGGCGAATGGCGGGTTTCACCCGCATACTCCCGGCTGTGCATGACGCTGTCATTTTCGATAAAGACGGTCTCGCCCGGCTGGATATCCCGCAATATATCGAACTGTAAAATATCGAGCGCGACGCTCTCGGAGGCGATCATGTACTCGTCGCCTTCAACGGTGCTGCGTTTCCCCATGATGAGTGGTCGAATACCGTTCGGATCGCGAAACGCAACGATACCGTGCCCGATGATCATCGCAACCACCGCGTAACCGCCGGAACAACGCCGGTGAACGGCCGCTACTGCATCGAAGACCTGCTCTGGCGTCGGTCTTCCATTGGCGCGCGTATGCAACTCGTGGGCAAAAACGTTGAGCAACACTTCGGAATCCGAATTGGTGCTCAAATGGCGTCGATCCTCCACCATCAGATGTTCCGCAAGCTCTTCGTAGTTGGTCAGATTACCGTTATGCGCAAGACAAATTCCGTACGGCGAATTGACGTAAAAAGGCTGCGCTTCGGATGATCGTGCGCCACCGGCTGTGGGATAACGGACATGGCCCATGCCGACGTTACCCGCAAGACGCAGCATATGTCGTTGATGGAAAACGTCGCGGACAAGCCCGTTCCCTTTGCGCACGTGCAGTCCCTGATTGTCCGACGTCACGATCCCGGCCGCGTCCTGGCCGCGGTGCTGCAGCACGGTCAGGGCATCGTAGATCGCCTGATTGACGGGTTGATGCGCGACAATTCCGACGACGCCGCACATCCCTACTGGTCCCGCAGCGCGATATCGGGCAAAGGCACGTCGACGGGCGGCATCGCCTCAAGACCAGGCTGAATCAGCTCGAGCCCTCTGGGCGCCATAACTCGCAACCAGTCGGCCACGAACTCGGCGTACGGCATGAGCACGGAATCCTGCCACCATCGCCGGTCGTCGAGTTCCGTGTATTGGCCGGCGATGACGACGAGCGCAACCAGGACCGCGCCTCGACCTAAACCGAAAATCATGCCCAATACCCGGTCCGTACCGCTCAACACGGACAAACGCACCAGCTTTGCGACGGCCCAACTGAGCAAACCGCCGAGCATCAGCACAACGATAAAGAGCAACACCCGCCCAAACCATGCTTGCAGCTCGGGGGAACTCAGCCAACTCTTGCTCAGCGTGCCGGCCTCAGCACCAAAATGAAAAGCGGTCCAGACGGCGATCAGCAGCGAGGCGATCGACATTGCCTCTTTCACCAGCCCGCGAGCGAAGCCCACGCCGATCGAGACAATGACAACGACGGCAATCGCGATGTCGACAATCGGCATCAGTCAATCACTCTGTTGGCGAAATCGAAACTCACGGGTGCGGTACAACCTGGCCTTTGTGGCCAGCCCGATTCAGTTGCATCGCGATGGACTCGGCGCTGTTGCGATCTTTCTGCGGCCCGATGCGCACGCGATGGAGCTCGCCGGAGGAAGTCTTGAGCTGGCTCAGAAATGCCGCAAAACCTTCCTTGCGCAGATCGGTCGCCAGGCGTTCGGCATTCGCCTTATTGGAAAAACTGCCCATTTGCACGGCCCACATTCCTGTCGCTGATTCAGCAGGTGATTTGATCGGCGGCTTGGTCGGCGATTTATCCGGAGCTTTATTCGACGACGCAACCTCCGTCCGGGTTGCGGTCGGCTTGCTCGCTGCGGGTTTGTTCGTCGCAACGGCACGATTCGGTGCCGGCACGGACGGTTCTTTCACCGCCTTGGGCGGCGGCTCTGCCTGTACTTTCGGCCGGGATGCCTGCGGCACGGGCTCCGTTCGATCTCGCGTAAGCACGATCGTCTGCTGGCGGGTATTTTGCTCACTTTGCCCGGGCAACGCGACCCGCTCACGGGTCATCCCGGTGTCGGTCGAGGGACCATCGAGAAATACCGGTACGATCAGCACCGCAAGAATCACCAAAACGGTGGCGCCAATAATACGTTCTTTGAGAGCTCGATCCATATCCTGTTATGCAGTCGCCAGCCTGAATTTATCGAGGGTGTTTGTGCGAGCAGGTCGCGGCGCGAGTATAACAACGTACGCTATCGCGCGCATTGGAAATCATCCAGCCAGCGAAGTGCCGGCCCAACGGTATGAAAAGACCCCGTGACCAGGATCGAATCAGCGCTTGTCGCACCATTGCGGGCCACGGCAAGCGCCTCCTCCACCGAGTTGCCAATCGTGCACGGCTTGCCCGTACAATGCACAATCTGGCGCGCAAGATGGTCGGCCGTCACCGCGTTTGCCGCGTCCGCCGGGCACGCGATCCAGCGATCCACAACAGGCTGAAGCGCCCGGATTATCGCCCCCAGATCTTTTCCGGCCAGCACGCCGATCACGGCGATGACGCGATTCGTGGCGTACGTTGCGCCCATATAGTCGGACAAGACCATCGCGCTGTCGGCGTTGTGGGCGACATCAAGTACAAAAGTCCTGTCCGCGACGCAAATTCGTTGTAACCGACCCGGCAGCTCCAGTGCCGCCAGGGCCTCGTTGATCGTTCGCGTCCGCAGGATATTCGTCAAGCCGAGAGATTCGACCAGCGCCAGCACCGCCGCCGCGTTGGATAGCTGATGGCGGCCCTCCAGTGACGGCATTTTCAGTCCGCCGATGGTCCGGTCACGTCCCGTCCAGCACCATTCGTCTTCACCGGCTACGGTGAAACCAAAGTCCCGCCCTGCGGCAATCAAGTCCGCACCTGTGCTCGCCGCCGCTGCCGTAATCGCGTCAGGCATCGAGGTCGACCCGAAGACGACGGGCGTGTTTGAACGCATGATGCCCGCTTTCTCTGCCGCGATGGACTCAACGTCGTCACCCAGCCAATCGCAATGATCGAGCGTTACGTTAGTGATCAGACAGGCATTCGGTACGACCGCGTTCACGGCATCGAGCCGCCCGCCAAGACCCACCTCCAGAATAACGTCAGCGGGTCGCAATCGATCAAAAATGACCAGCGCCGCCAGTGTGCCAAATTCGAAGTAGGTCAACGCCACGCCATTACGGACGGTCTCAATACGTTCAAACGCCGCGACGATTTCCTGATCGGTGACCGCCTGACCGTTAACGCGAATACGTTCATTGAACGCGTGCACATGTGGTGAGGTATAGGTGGCAACGCTTTCTCCCGTACTGGCGAGCAAGGCTTCAAGCATGGCAACCGAGGAGCCCTTGCCATTGGTTCCGGCGACGATGCTCACGCGTGCCGCTTTGGCAAGGTTCAGTCGGGCAAGAACCTCCCGGACGCGTTCAAGCCCCAGGTCTATTTCGTGTGGCGAGAGTGTTTCCAGCCATGCGAGCCATTCATCCAGGCCATCAAATGAACACGGCTGGCTCACGACAACGGGTGCTGACTGCTACGCAGAAGGTTTCGGACGGTGCTCGAATTTCGCGATCACGTCGGCCACTACGTCACGCATCTTGCGGCGATCGACGATCATGTCGATGGCACCATGATCCAGCAAGAACTCGCTGCGTTGAAATCCCGGCGGCAACTTTTGCCCCACCGTCTGTTCGATGACGCGCGGACCGGCGAAGCCAATCAATGCTTGCGGCTCTGCGATGTTGACATCACCCAGCATCGCCAGACTGGCAGACACGCCACCCGTCGTCGGATCCGTCAGTACTGAAACGAACGGAATTTTCAAATTACCCAGCATCGCGAGGACCGCCGATGTCTTGGCCATTTGCAGCAACGAAAACAGTGCCTCCTGCATGCGCGCCCCACCGCTGGCCGAAAACAGAATCAACGGTACCTTGTTGTCTGCGCAATGACGTGCCGCGCGCGCAAATCGCTCGCCGACAACGGAGCCCATCGAACCACCCATGAAACCAAATTCGAACGCACACGCCACGACCGCCTGACCCAGCAATGTGCCACTGCACGCAATCATTGCATCCTTTTCGCCGGTCTTCTTCTGCGCCAGTGAAATGCGCTCGCGGTATTTCTTGCTATCGCGAAAGCGCAGTGGATCCATCGGTTCCAGGTTCGCCGCTATTTCCTGCTGTGAATCCGCATCGAGGAAATAATCGAGTCGCGTTCGTGCGCCGATGCGCATGTGATAATCACACTTCGGGCAGACATTCAGGTTGCGCTCCAACTCAGTGCGATACAACTGCGCATCGCACTTCGTGCATTTTATCCAGACACCCTCAGGTACCGATCGCGTACGCTTTTCGGTACTGATCCTCGAGGGCATTAATTTTTCAAACCAGCTCATGGGTCGCATCATAAACGAAAAATGTGGGATGGGGGCGGTAGAGATTGTGCGTATTAACGACACGCGTAGCGCTGCCAGCCCCGTTCACGTCCGCGATTATACTTTGCCGGGGAGTAAATCGGGTATTGGAGAGATTGGTATTTCAAAATCGGCGGGATAGTCGACTTTCACCAGTGTCAGACCCTGCGCGGGTGCGGCAATGCCGCCGGCTGTCCTGTCCCGGCCGGCCAGTATTACCTGGGCCCACTCCGGCTCGCGTTCGCCGTTTCCAATGGCAACCAGCGTTCCCGTGATGTTGCGCACCATGTGTTGCAGGAATGCGTTGGCGGTAACCGTAATGCTTAGCCAGCTGCCGTGCCGTTCGACGTCCAGGCGGCTCATATCACGTACCGGCGTCGATGCCTGGCAACCGGCCGCCCGAAACGCAGAAAAATCATGCTTGCCCAGCAGGTAATCTGCTCCCGCCTGCATGCGCTTTTCGTCCAGCGGATCGTGTACGCACCAGACCCGATGGCGGAAAAGTGCGGAACGTACACGACTGTTCAGGATGAGGTAGCGATACGTTCTTGCGCTTGCACAGTAGCGGGCGTTGAACGCATCGGCCACGCCCGCGGCCCATTGCACATTGATATCGTCGGGTAAATTGCTGTTCGCGCCAAGGATCCAGTTTTGCTCTGTACGTTTGGAATTCGTATCAAAATGAATGACTTGCCCACTTGCGTGCACGCCCGTATCCGTTCGTCCCGAACAGATAACGACCACCTCGTGGTTGGCAACCTCGCTGAGCGCTTTCTCCACGCGTGCCTGGACACCCCGGCCAATTTTCTGGCGCTGCCAGCCATTGTACGCGGTACCGTCATACTCTATGCCGAGTGCGATGCGCATGTGTACCTAAAATTCCGACAGGTCAGTGGTCACGCCCCGCGAGCCGCATCCGCAGGAGCGGCTCAGAATGGTTTTTGGCGCATCCCGGGGCGTCTGTACCGCACGCTACCCCGGCAACGAATCCAGCAATTGTTGTGCCTGTTGCCGCTGCGCCTCATCGCCTTCGTCAAGTACTTCTTCAAGAATGCTGCGAGCCCCCCCCGGATCACCCATATCGACATAAGCACGCGCAAGATCCAGCTTTGTGCCAACCTCGGTCATCGTGCGTGCATCGTGCAGATCACCGGTTAAATCCTCCGGCGCGATGGCAGCCGTGGGAGAGTTATCCTTGCCCGCAGCGGCATTGGGACGTGGTTGCTCGACCGTCGCATCGTCTCTCTTCTGATCGACCGTGTCACCCGCGGCACTCACCTGGAGCGCCGCCGTCAGGTCATCCAGATCCAGATCCATGTCCGTACTGCCGGCCGCGATCGCCGGCATGACACCGGTCTCATCCGCTGACGTATCGCCCGCAAACACATCGGCCGGCAATGCTTCCGTCTTCGCATAATCGAAATCACCGGCTTGTTCATCGTCATCGTCCAGCGATGCCAGCATGGTGACTTCATCATCGGCCAGGGCCCGCTCAATATTTGTGCCGGTGCCCGTCTCCACCACGAAATCCTCGGGCAGCACCTGCGTCTGTCCGGTCGCATCCAGCAAACTCGTATCAAGACCGAAGTCGGTGTCGTCCAGGTCGGTCTCAGATATGGCCGGAATACTCCCCGTGACCTCTTCAATGGTCGGCATTTCGCCCGTGGCGGCCAGTTCCTTCTCGAGGTCAGCAAGATCGTGCATGCCGGTCGAAGCAACGTCCGCCGGAAGCTCCGGATTCTGACCCGTTGCATCGAGATCCTCTGTTTCCAGCATTTGATTCCGGCCGGTCGCGATCAGGCTGTCATCAATCTGCAATACCTGACTTTCGGCCGTGTCATCCAGGTCGGACAGGAAATCACCGTCCTCACCTGAAACATCCACGATATTGCTTTGTTGCAGCGAGTCGAGATCGAGGCCCAGGTCATCCAGATCAATCTCGGCCGTCGCATCGCTGGTCAACAGATCATCCAGGCTGGCAATTTCCGTCGCATCATCGGCACCCAATGACGGCATTTCCCCGGTTTCGTCCAGCGGTTGTTCCAATGTCGGTGATTCCTGGGTCACTTCCGGCGCGGGCGTCTCGATGGTCGGCGTCTCCAGCGTGCTGTCGTCCGCGTCCAGCGCAACCGTCGCTTCGCCAAATACATCATCCAGTGAATCAGCGGCTGGAATTTCTTCGGTCACGCCGGTATCCGTCTTCGGCATTTGCTGGGTCACTGATGCCTCTATATCCGGTTCCTCATCGAATGCAAAGTCGATCGAGCTTGCGTCACCCGCATCCTGACCATCGTCGGCCGCGCCCAAATCAATAATGTCGTCGCTGGCCGACTCTGATTCGGCGGCAAAATCCATGTCCAGCTCACCGGCACCTTCGCCGCCATCATCGAACGACAAATCGACCACCTCGGTCGCAACGCCCGGGGTCGCATCGGCGAACATCGCGTGATCGGCCGCAATCTGCTGGCCCATGATAATTATCTTGTCCCATTCGGAGCCCGCATCGTCGGAGCCTACGTCCCTGAGACGCGTTGCAGCATCGACAAACGCATCCCGATTGCCCCACACGAAATAGATTTCGCACAGTTTGGTCAGCAGGTCCCGCCGTTGCGGCTCAACCTCCAGCGCACCGTTAATAAGGTCGGCGGCCTGGTCGTAAAGCCCATACGCCATGTGGAAATCGGCCTCGGCAACCGGATCGGACTGATCGAGGTTAATCGCGGTATCACTTGAGAAAGTGTCGTCCAGCGATTTGTTGGTGCCCGTATCAACCAGGACATCTCCGCTCGGCGCAACCTCCGCTTCAACGGCCGGCATTTCCGTCGTCGCATACTCCGGCTCGGACTCCGGCAATGCCCCCTCTTCGACGACCACCATCGTGGAATCGTCTTCCTGTGCCAGGGCACTGATGCTTTCGGTCGAATCGAGCGGCCCGTCGTCCCGGTCGTCAGCATCCAGTGCTTCCCACATACCCGTTTCTTCATCGTCGCTGCGCGATGCGCGGCGTGCAAACCAGACCAGGACACCCGCGACAACCAGCAATGCAGCGCCAATCAAGCCCCATATGCCGGTCAATGCTTCAATAATAGTGTCGACAAGTCCCGGCTCATCCCTGCTGACGACCGGCGCGACGGTCGGTGCCGGCGGAACAGCCGTTGCTGTGTCACTGTCAGTATCAGCCGATTCAGCGTCATCAGCGCCGCTCATGTCATCCGCAACCGCGTCGTCAGCGGCCGCGTCGACCGTATCGTCCACAAATATCTCACTGTCGTCGGGCGCGTCGTCTACCGCAATATCGGCCACAGCATCAATGTCGTCCGCCATCAATTCAGGCGGCAACGCTTCTCCCGTCATTGCAACCAGCTCTTCACGCAATGCGGCCAATTCGTTATCGCCGATAACGATCAGTCCGTCCTTGTGATCCTCGAGCAGACCCCGAACATCGACGATGCGAGCATCGGCGGCCGCCTGGGCCGCGTCCTGTGTGACGGCCAAATCATCCGCGGCATACGAATTGCTGGTATCCGAGGTCAGGCTATCCTCGTCGGCCGGCACCAGTATCAGGCTGGGCTCGGCTGGCTGACTTGTGGCCACAGCAGGCTCGCCGCTCCACGACTCATTCTGTCGTTGTACTTCAGACAGCGCATCGCCGCGGCTTATTCGGTAGACATTGTCTGAACTCGGAATGCGCAACGTCGCACCCGCCGATAAACGATTGATGTTGCCGGCAAACGCCTGCGGGTTCGCCTCATAGATCGCCAGCATCATTTGATTGATGCTCAGCCGGTTATCGTCTCGCGTCCGGCTGGCAATGCCCCACAGCGTATCGCCGCGTTGTACATAGAGATCGCCCCCGGGCGCATCGTCGTATACAGGGGCCGCTTGTGACTCCGTCGCGGCAGGTGCATCGGCTTCGACGTACGGATCGGCTTGTACAGACGGCGCAACCCGTGGTTGTGAGGCCACGGCGGGTGCTGGCGCAGCCGGCGGCGGCGAACGCATGATGCGACCGCTGTCCGCAGGTGTCGAGCGCGTCGGCGCGGTCACCGCTTGCGGTGCCTGCACGGTCGGTGGCGGCGCGAAAGTGGGTGGATCCAGCAACAACGTGTACTCACGCAACAAGCGGCCGCGCGACCAGGAAGCTTCAACCAGGAAGGTCAGAAACGGTTCCGTGACAGGACTCCTCGACCTGACACGAAGCACGTTGCCGTCAGTACGACCCGACGGTATGACGACAAATTCCAGGCTGCTCATGAACAGCGGTCGGTCAATACCGTAGCGTTCAAACGTATCCGCCGAGGCAATGGCGACGGTGAGATTAGCCATTTCTTCCGGGGTCGCGGACAGGAGCTGAATTTCGGCCCGCAAAGGCTCATTCAGCGCTGAATCCAGCCGTATGTCACCCAAACCCAGAGCCCAGACTTCACCGGTGAGAAGACACACAAGCAAAAGCCATACACGGTTCAGTCGTCGCGACATAATTTGTTTCTCCGGCTCCCCGAAGTGCTGCAAATCGCCCTTGTCCGGAACCATGAATTTGGATTTGAAACGCCCAATGCGTATGGGTGTGAACTATAGCTTATAAATAGTTTTTCGCCAATATTTCAGCTATTTGGACGCTATTTAGAGCGGCGCCCTTACGTAGGTTATCGGACACCACCCACATATTGATACCCATCGAGTGGCTAATATCCTCCCGCACGCGGCCCACAAAAACCGCATCCGTTCCGGAGGCCTCGGTAACCGCCGTTGGATATCGGCCGTTATCACCGCCATCAAACAGCGTGATTCCCGGGGCATCCCGCAGCAACTCACAGACTTGCGCTGCGGTGATCTTGCGGCCTGTCTCGATGTGAACGGCTTCGGAATGCCCGTAAAACACAGGCACACGAACGGCTGTGGGATTAACGGCAATGTCCTCGTCGTCCAGAATTTTCCGCGTTTCCCACACCATTTTCATTTCTTCACGGGTGTAGCCGTTGTCCTCAAACACGTCAATATGCGGCAAGGCATTGAAGGCAATTTGCTTTTGATCAGCTTCGAGCTCCACTGGCCGGCCGTTCAGGAGCTGAGTCATTTGCCGCACCAGCTCTTCAACGGCCTTCTTGCCGGCACCGGAAACGGCCTGATAAGTCGCAACATTGACGCGTTTTATGCCGACCGCGTCATAAATTGGCTTCAACGCGACCACCATTTGAATGGTCGAACAATTCGGGTTGGCGATAATGCCGGTGTTCTTGTAGTCCGCGATCCGCTGCGGATTCACCTCCGGCACCACCAGTGGTACGTCGTCCTCGTAACGAAATTGCGAGGTGTTGTCGATAACCACGCAACCTGCGGCGGCCGCTTTTGGTGCGTATTCCGCAGACACCGAACCGCCAGCGGAAAATAGCGCGATCTGCACCTTCGAAAAATCGAAATTCGCGAGGTCATCGACCGGAAGCTGCTTATTGCCACAGCGAACATCCTTGCCAACCGACCGTTCGCTCGCCAGGGCATAGATTTTCGCCGCGTTAAACTTACGCTCGGCCAGGATTTCGAGAATTGCCTCGCCGACGGCACCGGTAGCACCGACGACTGCGACATTGATGGCGTCTGACATGTTGCTCATTCCTGCATGAATTAAATGACTGGCGTAGTCGACGAAACGTCGGCGTTTTGAGCACGATGGCGCAGATAGTGATCCATCAGCACCAGCGCGACCATTGCCTCGGCAATTGGCGTGGCGCGCAACCCCACGCAGGGATCGTGCCTCCCCGTAGTCACTATCTCGGTCGCTTTGCCCGCCGTATCGATCGTCTTGCCGCGCACGGAAATACTCGACGTGGGTTTCAGTGCAATGCTGGCAAGAATATCCTGCCCCGAGGAAATCCCTCCCAAGGTACCACCGGCATCGTTCTTGCTGAATCCATCCGGTCCCATTTCATCCCGATGCTCGCTGCCTTTTTGCGTGACAGCCGCAAACCCGGCACCCAGTTCGACGCCCTTGACGGCATTAATACTCATCAGTCCGTGCGCCAGATCTGCCTCGAGTTTGTCGAATACCGGCTCACCGAGACCGGGTGGAACATTGGTCGCCAATACGCTTATTTTCGCGCCAATAGAGTCTCCCTCGCGGCGCAATTGGTCCATGAATTCCGCAAGCTCCTCAAGCCGTTGCGGATCGGCGCAAAAGAAAGGATTGCTGTCCACCGCAGAAATATCGACACAGTCGAGCCGAACAGGTCCGAGCTGCGATAAATACCCTCTTACTTCGATGCCCAATTGCTCGAAAAGATATTTTCGAGCAACTGCACCGGCGGCAACACGCATACTGGTCTCGCGCGCTGATGAACGACCGCCACCGCGATAGTCGCGAATACCGTATTTCTGCATATACGTATAGTCGGCATGACCCGGCCGAAACTTGTCCTTGATATCGCCGTAGTCTTTCGAACGTTGATCCTTGTTTTCAATCAACAATCCGATAGGTGTCCCGGTGGTCACGCCTGCGAACACGCCCGACAGAATCTTCACAACATCCGGCTCATTTCTGCCGGTCGTATGACGGGATTTCCCCGGACGACGCCGTTCCAGGTCCTTTTGGATATCGTCTTCAGTCAATGCCATGCCGGGAGGACAACCATCGATAATGCAGCCAAGTGCCGGACCGTGGCTTTCACCAAAGGTCGTCACGGAAAACGCCCGTCCAAAACTGTTACCCGACATCGCCTCGCCCTTTCGTCAATTCAAATGTTTTTTGATGCCGTCGCAGATCTTCCTGCAACAACAAAAACACGCCCGCACCGCCCTGCTCAAATTCAAGCCATACAAAGGGCACTTGCGGAAACTTTTCTTCAAGCGCCTGCTGGCTGTTGCCGACCTCGACGATCAACACACCATCGTCACTAAGGAATCGGCCTGCATCATGCAGTATCGTTAACACTGAATCCAGACCATCGGCGCCCGCCGTCAGACCCAGTTCGGGTTCATGCCGGAATTCGGATGCCAGCGCCTCCATATCCTGCTGATCGACATACGGCGGATTGCTCACAATCAGATCGTATTTCGGTGCCTTTCCCGCCTGATCCAGCTCGGCGAAAAAACTTGAGCGGATCAGATTGACGCGGTTTTCCAGACCGAACTGCGCGACATTCACAGCGGCTACTTCAAGCGCATCCGCAGAAATGTCGATCGCGTCTACCTGCGCTTCCGGAAATGCCAGCGCAATGGCGATAGCGATGCAGCCGCTGCCCGTCCCGAGATCGACGGCTCGGCGCAGCCCCTCGCGTTTCACCCACGGCGCAAAGCCCTGATCAATCAGTTCTGCGATCGGTGACCGGGGCACCAACACTCGTTCATCCACGTAAAATTTGTAACCTGCAAACCAGGCTTCATTCAGCAGATAGGCGACTGGCATTCTGGCGTCGATTCGCCGCCTTGCCAGAGCGTCTATATCAGCGAATTGCTGATCGCTCACCGGCTGTCCGTATGCATTTTCAGCATCTTCGTGGCGCAGCCGAAGGTGGGCAAATACCAGGTAGGCGGCCTCGTCAAGCGCATTGTCGGTACCGTGCCCATAGACCAGGCCTGCCGATTCGAATCGAAGCGCGATATGGCGAATGCAATCTTCGACCGTGGGTGGGTTGATGTTGTTCATTGGCGGGCTGCGGTTTGCACGTTCTCGATGGGTGTGAATTTAACATGCCCCTCGGGCGGGAGGTTAAAAAAGCGAATAATGTCAGCCTGCTGGGTTAACATACCGGCCCTATGAAAAACCATTCCAATGCTGGCAAGCATCTTGTTGCCATTCCTGTTCTGTTGCTCATTGCCGCCGTCGGCATTTTTGTGCTGCGTTCTTTTTTTGCCGAGCCTGAGACGACGACGCACGCCACCGTTTTGCCGTCAGCGGCTCCCTTGTCCGACTTCGAAATGATGGACCAGGACGGCGAAATATTCGATAAGAGCTCGTTTCGGGGTCGCTGGAGCATGGTGTTTTTCGGCTTTACGAATTGCCCGGACATTTGTCCCGTTACGCTGCAGAAAATGGCGTCGGCTCGTCGCCGCATGGCCGAGGCCGATCCGAATGCCGTCTTGCCTGATATCGTTTTTGTCAGTGTTGACCCGGGCCGCGATACGCTAGCAACGATCGCTCAATACGTACAGGCTTTCGGCGACAATGTCATCGGAATCAGCGGCGATCCCGCCGAACTTTCGAAGCTCGCCCGAACGTTCGGCGTGTACTTTAATGTCACCCCTGCCGAGGGAGAGGCGTACGCGGTCGAACATTCCGCTGCCGTTGTTGTGGTCAATGACCGCGCAGAATTTCAGGCGGTGTTCAGTGCACCGCACGATGTTGACGCCTTCGTTCATGACATGTCACTCATTATCGCGGCAAAATGAAGTCCCTCGTACTGACGGTGTTTTTTTCGCTCGCGATTGCCGGCTGTGACGAGAGTGTCGGCCCGGCGCTTGAAATCAGTGACGCCGCGGTGTTCGCCGCATTGCCCGGCACCCGTGCCGCAGTCGGCTACATGACGATCAGGAATAATTCCCGTACCGATATTGTCATCACGTCCATTAGCAGTCCGCAGTTCGCATCGATCAGCGTACACGAGACGAAGATCACCGATGGCGTCGCGCGAATGACGATGCTCAGGTCACTATTGGTTCCCGCGCGTTCCGCGTTAGTTCTGGGCGACGGTGGCCTGCACATCATGCTGATGGATCCGCTGCGTGCGGTAGGACCGGATCAGCCGGTCTCGCTGCATTTTAACTACGACGTTGCCGGGCTCGTCATTGTCAGCACCACCGTACAGTCAAGATTCGACCATGACACAACAGGCTGACAACGCGCAGGGCGAATTGCCCTTCTGGGCACCCGCCTTCGTGGCTTTACAATACCTGCTGCCCAAGTATTGGCTGACCGCACTGATTTATCGACTCGCCCGGGTTCGACAACAATCGGTTAAGAATTTTTTGATCCGAAAGTTCGTCTGGCTTTACAACGTTGACATCGAAGAAGCGGAAAAAGACGTGCCCGACGGATACGTTTCGTTCAACGAGTTCTTTACGCGAAAGCTCGCGACAGGCAGTCGCGCGCTCGATACATCGCCCTCAGTGCTGGTGTCACCCGCCGATGGGATATTGAGCGCGGCCGGCACCATTCACCGCGGCGAAATATTCCAGGCCAAGGGCAGGACTTATTCGTTACGCGACCTGCTGGCGACAAATACTGACGAGGCCGATCGGTTTATTGACGGCTCGTTCGCCACCGTGTACCTGGCGCCGTACCACTACCATCGCGTCCACGCCCCGGTCGCCGGGGAATTGATAACGGCGCGCTATGTACCGGGTGATCTCTTCAGTGTTAATGCGATGACCGCCTCGCGCGTGCCGCGACTATTCGCCCGCAACGAACGCCTGGTCTGTCACTTTAAAACGGCGTTCGGACCAATGGTGGTGATCTTTGTTGGCGCATTGAATGTCGGCAGCATCACCACGCCCTGGAGTGGCGAAATTCGCCCGAGAAAAACGGGTATGGTCGAAGAAATTGTGTCACCACCGTCTGTTTCCAAAACTGTCCGCAAGGGCGATCTCCTCGGTTGGTTCAACATGGGATCGACCGTTATTGTGCTTTTGTCACCCGGAAGCGGTGCCTGGACAGAGCAACTCGAGCAGGGACAACGACTCCGCATGGGAGAGGCGATGGGCGAACTTGTCGCCAGCAAATGAGTTTGACTGAAGACGTGTCGTGGAAACCCGTCGCAGGCGTCGCGGCGGCGCAGCAACGCGCACTCCTGCTGCAACGCGCACGGGATTTTTTTGCACAGAGAAACGTGCTTGAGATTGACACACCGATATTGGGCGAGGCGGCCGTATCCGATCCGGGTATTGAAAGCATAACGACGAAACTTGCCGTCGCGCCGGCCAGGGACTTTTATCTCCAGACCTCGCCGGAGTTTTACATGAAGCGGCTCCTGGCCGCCGGGTTTCCCGATATATTCGAGATCGGTAAAGTCTTCCGCGATGCTGAGCTTGGTCGTGTTCACCAGCCGGAATTTACGCTGGTCGAATGGTATAGGCTGGATGTCGAACTCGAAGCAATCATTCAGGAGGCCGTGGACTTTATCGGCGCACTGGTTGATTCATCGATAAGTGTGGGCACGGTCGATCGCTTCAGCTACCGCGACGCGTTTCGACACTTTACTGACATTGATCCGATGTCGACCAGCATGGAGCAGTTGCTTGATCACCTTGATGCCGACCGGAATCTGCGGACCTCGATGGGAGGCTCTGTCGATGCTTGTCTTGACCTGATAATGGCAACGCAAGTTGCGCCGCAGTTCAACAAGGATCGGCTAACCGTCGTACAGCATTACCCGGCCAGTCAGGCGGCGCTGGCCCGACTCTGCCCGGACAACGCTGCAGTAGCAGACCGCTTCGAAGTGTTTTTCGGTTCCCTCGAACTTGCCAATGGCTATGTCGAACTAACCGACGTTGCTGAACAGCGCCGTCGGTGCACCGTCGATCAGAACGAGCGCAGAACGAACAATGCGCCCGTTCGACCGCTGGACGAAAAATTTATGGCATCGCTTGAGTCCGGATTGCCCGCCTGCGCCGGCGTTGCGGTCGGATTCGACCGGCTGCTGATGATCCACGCCGATACCAACGATATTCGAGACGTACGGCATTTCCCGATCGAGATCTCGTAAATGATGAAACCCGTTTCCATCAACTACCGCGCCCTGAATGAACAACTGGTTGCACTACTGGCCGGCGAATCCGATCCGCTTGCCAACGCTGCCAATTTCGTCGGCTTTCTTTTTAGCGAGATAACTGCGATCAACTGGCTCGGTATTTACGTCTTGCGCGGCGGCGAATTGGTGCTCGGCCCGTTCCAGGGTCGTCCTGCCTGCGTAAGAATTCCAATTGGCCGTGGCGTTTGCGGCACGGCTGCTGAAAAACAGCAAACGCTCCGCGTCGCGGACGTGCATGCGTTCGAGGGCCATATTGCTTGCGACGCCGCATCCAGATCGGAAATCGTTGTACCGTTCATCGCCGACGGTCGACTGTTGGGCGTGCTTGACATTGACAGTCCCCACACTGATCGATTCAGCGAGGCCGACCAGCAGGGAATTGAGAATTTCTGCGCTACTTTTGTTTGCGCGCTTGAACGCAACGAGTTGCGTCTACCCGACTTTATTTAACACGAGATACATAATCACCGGATCTCGTATCCACACGTATCGTTTCGCCCTGCTCTACAAAAAGTGGTACCCGCACCACCGCACCGGTCACAAGCGTCGCCGGCTTGACGCCACCGCTCGCCGTATCCCCGCGAACGCCGGGATCCGTCTCAACAATCTCAAGCTCAACGAAATTGGGCGGCGCAACAAGGAGCGGAGAACCATTCCAGAGCGTTATCTGGCAAACATCCTGCTCCTTGAGCCAGTTTTTCGCATCGCTCACCGCTTTCTCATCGGCCGCGTACTGCTCGAACGTATCGGGCATCATGAAATGCCAGAATTCTCCATCCGCATACAAATACTGCATGTCTGTATCGACGACATCCGCCGCCTCTACGCTCTCGCCGGACTTGAATGTCTTGTCAACCGTCCGCCCTGTTTTCAGATTCTTGATGCGCGTACGGTTGAATGCCTGACCTTTGCCCGGCTTTACAAATTCGTTGTCGACAATGATAAAAGGATCACCATCAAGGATTATCCGCAAACCGGAGCGAAATTCATTTGTGTTGTAACTGGCCATAGATTTTTCCCGATTCGCTTTCCGTAATGGTTAGCTTTTGTGTTATGTGAAGTATCTTCAAAAAGCGGCGATATCATACCCGTTCCCGCTGTCGCACGGAACATACCGCCAAAATACTGTCGGGAATCTCACCGGACGGCGTCACAATGAACACACTGCAACAAGATGCGCTAATAACTTGAATCCTGTCACGCTTTTGAACATGCAACAGGGACGCCGTTGGTACGGTTGGTTAGACTGGCCAAATGCTCAATCAGATGACCCGCCCGGTCCATCCAGGTTTCTAAATTGCAGGAACATCAAAAGGTATCAATTGCAGTTCTGACGAAAGATCAGGACGATGTGGAACTCGTCAACGGCACTTTGCGCGATGCGGGTCATGCGGCGCATTGTCACTGGATCGAAACAACTGAAGCTCTTGGCCGGCTGTTACACGACAACCGGATCGAGCTGATTATCCACAATTGCGACACCTACAAAGAAACCATACGTCAGGTCATCAAACAAAAAGACGCCTACCAGCCTGAAGTACCGGTGTTGGCAATGCAACAAAGTGTCGACGAGTCACACATTCTGGATGCGATGAAACAGGGTGCCTGCGACCTGGTTTCAAGCAGCAACAGGGAGCGACTACACACTGTCGTAACACGCGAATTGCGTTCGTTTAGAATTGAATGCGCGCTCAATTCGACGTTGCAATCCGCAACCACCTATCGCAAGCAGCTCTTCGACTACATGGAGGGATCCAGCAGCGCTATCGCTTACGTTCAGGAGGGTATCATTACCAGTGCCAATCGTGCCTGGCTCGAGTTGTTCGAGTCGGCCAGCCGCGATGATGTCATCGGCCTGCCATTGATGGATAATTTCCTGACGGAAAGTCAGGCTGCTGTAAAAGGTGCGATTATCGCCACTTTGAAAAGGAAATGGCAGCTCGGCGAAAAGCTGGTCGCGAAATCCAGACTGAGTGCAGCGGAACCGACCACCCTTGAATTGGATTTTCAGCTGGCTGAATTCGACGACGGACCGCACGTACAGATCCGCATCGCGCCACCGGAAAAACCGCCCGAAGAACCGACCAAGCTCGTCCATGAGGCGCTAAAGCGGGATCCGACGACGCTCTTCTTCCACCGTGCACAATTTGTTGAAAGGATAACCAAACGGCTATCCCGAAAACCGGCCTCGGGACTTCACGTTCTGGTGTATATCAAGCCGGATGACTTTTCCCGGATCGCCGACAAGGTTGGTCTGATTGCTTCGGAAGAAGTCCTCGCTGTATTGGCCGAGGAAGTGCGCAAACGACTGCATCCGCGCGATGTCGCGGGTCGATTTGAGGGCACAACCATTATGGCCTTGCTTGAACGCGGCAACGAACGCGATGCAGAGGCATGGGCCCGCCAGTTGGTCGAGCACATTCATGACTGTGATTTCGAAATCGATGGCAAGGAAATCCGTCTGACTTGCACGATCGGTGTCTGTGCCGCAAACGGTATATTCGAGAACATGGATGAACTCATCTCAGCCGTCGCCGCTGCGCACAAGCAGGGCAGGAAGGCTGGCGGCAATACCACCGCTATGAGTGAAGCGAAAGACGAAGACACGAAACTCCGGCGACACGATGCGCTTTGGATCAAGCGCATTAATTCGGCACTCAAAGACGATCGATTCCGGCTCGCACAGTTGCCAATCGCCGGCCTGCGTAGCGAGTCGTCAGGCATGTGTGACATGCTGGTGCGCATGGTAGACGAACAAGGTGATGCCATCATCCCGTCCGAGTTCCTGCCTGCTGCCGAGCGTAACAATCTCATGAAAACCATCGATCGCTGGATTATCACGGCCTCCATTGAGTTTTGTGCGACTCAAAATTCGGAGCGAGTGTTTGTGCGATTGTCACAGCAATCGCTTCAGGACCTTACGCTGGTCGACTGGATGAAATCGGAATTCGAGAAACGGTCGGTCAAACCAGACAAACTATGTGTGCAGGTGGCCGAAAGAACGGCTGCACGATTTATCAAACCGTTGACAAAAATGGCCGAACAATTCCGCCAGTTGGGTGTCGGGCTTGCGCTCGAGCATTTTGCAGCGGACCAGGGTCGATTCCAGATCCTCGACATCCTCAAGCCGGATTACATCAAGATCGATGGCGAGCTGATGCATTCGTTAATGACGGACACAGCCGTTCAGGACAGCGTCCGCAACGTCGTAGCCGCCGCCAATCAGCGGCAGATCCAGACCATTGCCGAACGAGTAGAAAATGCCAATGAAATGGCCGTGCTTTTCCAGATTGGCATTCATTACATGCAGGGTCATTACGTGCACGAACCGGAAGTTGTCCTGCAGGAACACGTCGATGTCGTGCAGACAAGCCTTGAGGCGATCGCCCGACGGTAGAGTCACCGCACTCACAAACACCGCAGCAGGACGCGCCTGCGGTCGATTGGGAGGATTAAGTAAAACCCGGTGACCGGCAAACTGTGAGTGGTATCACATTTCATTTCGCCTACGACTTCCTGTCCGCGGCGATCCGCTAAACATAGAATAGGCACACATACAGCGTTAGCGGTATTCGCTACAGTCGTCAAGATATCGAAACTCAACCTGGCGTGCCAGCGGCGAATTGCCGCCGCGACACGCACGGCGAGAGTTCGGAAGAACGGATGCGGAGATCAGGATTGTGACAGCGACATCAGGCATAAACAGGCGCCACGAAAACCCCCGGCGATCCGGGAAGACTTCCGGCAGGAACAACAGGCGGCTACTGCCAGCGCTTATCGCAGGCAGCGCCTGTGGGCTGATAGCCGGTCCGGTATCGGCGCTCCAGCTTGGCGACCTCGAGGTTCAATCGACCCTGGGGCAGCCGTTGCGGGCCAGTATCGCATTCGCATTGAACCCGAACGAACAGCTTTTCGATCACTGCATTCGCCTCGGGTCGGGAAAATCACCCGACGGCCTGCCGAGGCTGAACAACACATCGTTGTCAGTTGCGAACGGTACCATCATGCTCACCGGTACCTCGCCTTTGCGCGAGCCTATGCTTGCTGTGCAGATAACAGTCAATTGTTCCTATACGGCCAACCTGACGCGTTCCTACACAGTGATGCTCGATCCGGCTCGTCATGCCGCCAAGACGGTAGTCGATGAACCTGTTGCGGTACCCGTCTCTGCGACGCCGCTGATCAACCGTGACCGGGCGAGTGTCGTGCCGAGTGGCGAAACAGTGCCAATTCAATTGAGTACCACATACACCGTACGAGTCGGCGATACCTTGTCCGGCATTGCCACCCGCATCGAGAATCGCCCGATTGGATTGTGGCCTGCCGTCAACGCCATATTCATAGCGAACCCGCATGCCTTCATTAACGGCGACATCAACCTGATGAAAGCCGGCAGTCAAATTGCAATTCCCAGCCTGGACAACGTCACCGCACCGGTTTTGAGCAGCAACGAAATTGTACCCGAGCCTGTCGCCGCGATTGCCGAAACAACGTCGGCGACATCCGGCGTATATCCAGGCTACGTTGCCGAAGCGACGGCAACAGCAACGGCCGCACAATCGGCGACGCAGCCGTCGGTGGAGCTGATCAATGAAATCCCCTCCAATGAGACAACGCTCACCGAAATCACGGATACATCCTTCGTAACCTCCATACAGCCAGGCGACATATCAGTGGGTGCCGACGCTGCATTTGTCTCACCCGTTGAAACGAATTCCGCGGAGTCGACCATCGAGCCTCTCGCTGCATCCGCCGAACCACAACTGCCGACACCGGTTTCGACAAGAGACCTGGGCACAAACGACAATTGGTCATGGATGTTCTGGCTCGCCGGTTCGGGCGTAGCCCTCATACTTGGACTTCTACTGTTCGGCCGCAGCCTGCGCGCCAGGTTCGGCTCTGTTGCCGTTGGTGCGGCTGCTGAGCCGCTCATCCGGGACGATGATGAAACGGCGCGCAACGAAGCGCTCAGCGAGGTCGATTTCCCGATTCAGGATACGAATTCGGCACAGGATGACTACATACTGGACGCCGACCTCGGCGCTGGAACCGGCTTGAATGACAGCGCCGATATCGACGTTGCCGAGGACTTCGGTTTCTCCTCCAACGGTGAGGCCGAGAGTGAGCTGGACATGGTTCTGCCGGAGGAATCCGGCCAGGAAGCTGACACGCAGTCGACCGATATCATTCCGCCACGACGTGTAGAGGAAGCCTCGATTCTTGTCGAAGAAAAGCTGCCTGGCGCCGACGATGACTATGACTTGTCAATGATCGTTGACGCAACCAAGCAATATCCGGGCGATGACGCGTCAACCGAAAAAGACCTGCAAGCCGTTCCGTTCGACATGGCATCCGACGAAGATTTCGATGTTGACTGCACGCTGGACAACCAATTCAGCCTGGATACGCTGGAACAGGACTACGAGGACGAGTTGACGGCCACCCACGCAGCTAATCTGGAAATCGAAAAAGCGGCCGCCGAGCTTACGCTCCGATTGACCGATGCAGCCGATGACAAGACCACCGAGATGCCGAGCGGGGACCTTACTGCCGAAATGTCCACGGCCGAGCTTACCGCCGAGATGCCCACTGCAGAGATTACCGCCGAAATCACTTCCGAGGTAACGGTCCAGATGCCCGGGACGGCGGCTGCCGAAAACGAAGAGTTCTCGAAACTGGATGATACCGGGTTCAATGACGAACTCACGGCGCAAATGCCCGCCACCGAAGGCGACGCAACCACAGAGATGGTGGTTGAATCAGCGATCGTGAATACCCGAAAATCGACCGGCTAGCCTTCCGCCGACAAGCGCACGACCTTGCGCCAGCCTTTCGGCAGGAATCTTCCGCGCATTGCGCGGTCACCGTAGTAGTGATCGAGATCGTCCCACTTGATGGTCATCGTACGAGTATCGGTGTGCACCTGCAGGTGACCGTCCTCCGCAACCACGGCAACCGCCGCAAGATACTCTTCGCCTGCCTTGTACTTTTTCGACGGGATATTCATCAACTTCAGACCCTTGCCTTTCGCGAGCAACGGCAGTTCATCCATCTCAAACAATAACAGTCGCCCGAGTGAAGTCGCCGCAGCAACCAGACACTCGGTATCGGCGGGCACTCGCATCGGCACCACGGCCTTGCCTCCGGCGGGCACGCGAAGAATCGCTTTTCCGGCTTTGTTGCGGGATACCAGGTCCTGTAGCGTAGCGACGAAGCCATAGCCTGAATCGCTCGCCAGCAGCCAGCGATCCGTTGGTTCTCCAATCATCGTGCCACAAAAGACGGCACCATCCGGTGGTTTGAAGCGACCGGACAGTGGCTCACCCTGCCCGCGCGCAGACGGTAACAATTGTGCCAGGACACTGTAAACACGACCGGTACTGTCCACGAACATCGCCAGTTGATTGCTGCGACCGGGAGCCGAGGCGAGAAAACCATCGCCGGATTTATAATTCAGCGTGAGCGAATCTATTTCGTGGCCTTTGGCCGCACGTGCCCAGCCGCGTTGCGACAACACCACCGTTACCGGCTCACTGGCAACCAGCTGAGTTTCGTCCAGAGCCTGAGCAGCCTCTCGTTCGACGATTGTTGTACGCCGCTCATCACCGTAACTCTCGGTGTCTTCCAGGATTTCTTTCTTGATCAGGGTCTTTAGCCGCGCCGTGCTCTTCAGCGTTTTTTGCAGCCCGTCTCGTTCTTCATTCAGTTCATCCTGCTCGCCGCGTATTTTCATTTCCTCCAGCTTGGCAAGGTTGCGCAAACGTAGATTCAGGATCGCTTCGGCCTGAATGTCGACCAGCTCGAAGCGTTTCATCAATACAGGTTTCGGCTTGTCCTCGTGACGAATGATCGCAATAACTTCATCAATATTCAGGTAAGCGACCAGCAAACCCTCAAGGATCTGCAAGCGGTCGGTGACAATCTGCAATCGATGCTGAAGTCGTCGCGTCACCGTGTCTTTGCGAAATCTGAGCCATTCACTCAATAGTCCGAGCAGATTAAACGTACGCGGTCGGCCGTCCAGCGCGATAATATTCATATTGACCCGTACGGTACGTTCGAGCGACGTCGTCGAAAACAGGTGTGACATCAACTCCTCAACATTCACTCGTTTCGACTTCGGTGTAATGACAAGACGTATTGGATCTTCGTGATCGGACTCGTCACGCAAGTCCTCAACCATGGGCAATTTCTTGTTGCGCATTTGCGCCGCGATTTGCTCGAGAATCTTGTTGCCCGAAATCTGGTACGGCAGCGAATTGATCACGATATCGCCATCGTCTACCGTATACGATGCTCGCAGTCGCAGCGTGCCATTGCCGGTCTCGTAAATCGCCCGAATATCGCTGGTGGGAGAAACCAGCTCACCACCCGTTGGAAAATCCGGACCCTTAATGTGTTTCATGATGTCCGCGACAGTCGCTTTCGGCTTGTCGATGAGATGAATCACGGCACTCGCCACTTCGCGCAAGTTGTGCGGCGGCAGATCCGTCGAGAGACCGACAGCAATACCCATCGTGCCGTTGAGCAACAGGTTGGGTAGTCGAGCGGGCAATACCACCGGTTCGTCCATCGTGCCGTCGAAATTTGGCACCCAGTCCACCGTGCCCTGCCCCAGTTCCTGCAACAGGCTGCGAGCGTACGGCTTGAGCCGCGACTCGGTGTAACGCATCGCGGCGAACGATTTCGGATCGTCGGTTGAGCCCCAGTTACCCTGACCGTCAACCAGGGAATATCGGTAGGAAAAATCCTGTGCCATAAGCACCATGGCTTCGTAGCACGCCGAATCCCCGTGCGGGTGAAACTTGCCAATCACATCGCCCACGGTGCGTGCCGATTTCTTCGGTTTTTGCCCGGCGGATAGTCCGAGCTCACTCATCGCGTAAATAATGCGTCGTTGCACCGGTTTCAGGCCATCGCCGATTTGCGGCAACGCGCGATCGAGAATGACGTACATCGAGTAGTCGAGATACGCTTTCTCGGTGTATTCCTTCAGCGGCAGCTGCTCGACACCCTCAAGGTTCAGTTGGTTTTGCATGGTCATATTTCCGCCAGGTTCCCTTTCTTCTCCAACCAGCTGCGGCGATCCGCGGATCGCTTCTTGGCCAGCAACATGTCCATCAGCTGATCCGTGTTGTCGCTGGCATTGACGGTGAGCTGTACCAGTCGGCGTGTATCACGATTCATGGTCGTTTCCCGCAATTGCGCGGGATTCATTTCGCCGAGACCCTTGAAGCGGGTCACCAATAATTTACCCCGTAATTTTTCGGCGTCGATTCGATCCAGCACGCCCTGCCGTTCGCTTTCATCCAGCGCATAATAAACCGTCTTGCCAACGTCAATGCGGTACAGCGGCGGCATCGCAATGTATATGTGTCCCGCCAGCACCAGCTCACGAAAATGACGCAGGAACAAAGCACACAGCAACGTGGCGATATGAGCACCATCGGAATCGGCATCCGCGAGAATACAGACCTTGTGATAACGAAGGTCGCCGATGTTGGCGCTACCTGGATCGACACCCAGGGCAACGCTGATGTCGTGTACCTCCTGTGATGCCAGTATCTCGCCGCTGTCGACCTCCCAGGTATTCAGAATCTTGCCCCGCAACGGCATGATCGCCTGTGTATTGCGGTCGCGCGCCTGCTTCGCCGAACCACCGGCAGAGTCCCCTTCGACCAGGAAAATCTCACAAAACTCGGGCTCCTGAGACGTACAGTCGGCCAATTTCCCGGGCAGCGCGGGGCCGGACACAATTTTCTTGCGCACGACCTTTTTTGCCGCCTTCATACGCTTTTGTGCCTTACTGATCGCTTGTTGCGCGATCAGATCACCCGTTTCCGGGTGCTGGTTCAACCACAACGAAAAACTGTCCTTAATAATGCCGGAAACGAATGCAGCGGACTCGCGTGACGACAAGCGCTCCTTGGTTTGCCCGGAGAACTGCGGGTCCTCGAGCTTGGCACTCAACACAAAACTCAAGCCGTCCCAGACGTCTTCGGGCGCAAGCTGGACACCGCGTGGCAACAAGCTGCGGAAATCGCAAAATTCCCGTATCGCGTTGGTCAGTCCGGTCCGCAGTCCGTTAACGTGCGTGCCACCCTGAGGCGTCGGCACCAGGTTGACGTAGCTTTCCATGACGACCTGGCTATCGACGGTATGCCAGACCAGCGCCCATTCGATCGCCTCGTTGTTGCCCGCCATACTGCCGCTAAATGGTTCCTCTGGCAGATACTCGGTCTTGCCGATCGCCTCCAGCAAATACTCTTCCAGTCCGCCGGAATAGCACCACTCGATTTTTTCCGCCGGCTTCTCGACGACCAGTTTGACCGTCAGGCCCGGGCACAGGACAGCCTTCGCTTTGAGCGCATGCTTGAGCCGCGGAATCGAAAGGTTAACGGAATCGAAATATTGGGCGTCGGGCCAGAAACGAATGGTCGTACCCGTATTGGCCTTGCCCACCTTGCCAACGACCTCGAGCTTGCCGCGCTTTTTGCCGCCGGCAAAGCTCAGGTTGTATTCCTTGCCATTGCGCCGGATCCAGACCTCCAGATTCTTCGATAGCGCATTGACCACGGAAACACCAACGCCGTGCAAGCCACCGGAATACTGATAATTGTCCTTGTTAAACTTCCCGCCGGCGTGCAGACGAGTCAGGATGAGTTCGACGCCGGGAATTTTTTCCTTCGGATGAATGTCGACCGGCATACCACGACCGTCATCGCTGACTTCGACAGAACCGTCTTTGTACAGCGTTACTTCAATTTTCTTACAGTGTCCCGCCAGCGCCTCGTCGACGCTGTTGTCCACCACTTCGTGTGCCAGATGATTCGGCCGCGACGTATCCGTGTACATACCGGGGCGCCGCCGTACCGGCTCGAGACCTGTCAAGACCTCGATATCAGCCGCGTCGTATCGTTTACTCATTTATCTTTCAGCCAAGCGATTTGAGCCCGGCGAGATTCTAGCAGGAAGAACACTCGTTCGCTTGAGACATATTTCTTGAGAGTACGCGCTTAATCCAGGTCCGCGACGAGTGACGCCCGAACATTTTCCGGAATGGGACCAATCTCAATCCGATAATTTTCATGATCGATACCGGCGGTGAGTTCGGCACCTGCCTGCAAGGCGGAAACCTGCTCCGCAGCAAGTTCGAAACGCAGAAAATGAACTGCGGAGGTCTTATCGTCATCGGATCGTTCAAGATCTTCGTCTGCAATTGACCGTATCGGTCTGAAATCGCCCACCCGCATCCAGACATGATTTTCGATGCCAACGAGCTGTTTCAGCATTACCTGCCGCTCGTCAGCGTCAGTGAATTCGATCATGAACGTCGCTTTCCAGTTGCTGCCGTCAGGAATGAGCGGGTTGTAGGCCGCCAGCTCTTCGGCGATTCCCTCTTGCTCGAAGATTCGCTCAATACGCAACATCTCCTGAACCTGGTACTGCATCGTCAGTCTGTCTTCAAAGTACAGCGTGGCGTTCGCGCCCAGTTCAAGCCGCCGATCGCGTTTGTGCCGCATCACGTCGCGGCGAAACTGTTCGCGCTGCCGGGAATATTCCTCAAGACTGAGCAGGTCGTCGCTGCTTAGTTTTTCCATTGGTCTTTACTCAAATGCCGTAGGCGTTGCGTAGCAATTGCATGGGATGTTCCGCCACCTGCTGATCGAGGCCCTGCGCGATCTGTTCGGCAGCCATCGGACAATCACTGATAAAGTGCTGCGCTGCGCTTTTCCTGACCCTGTTAACAACCGGCCGGGCGATTTTCTTCGCGATCGCGTGAAACTCCTTTTTCACAGCGTAGGTGCCGTCGTGGCCGGAACAACGTTCGATGGCCTCCACTTCCGTGTCCGGCACCAACGACAACAAATCGCGTGTCTTGAGGCCGATATTCTGCACCCGAAGATGGCAAGGCACCTGGTATGCAATTTTTCCCAATGCATTTTCGAAGTCCGTTTTCATCTTGCCGTCCTTGTGACGCAACATCAGGTACTCAAAGGGATCGAACATCGCATCACGCACCCTGGCAACGTCCGGATCGTGCGGAAACATGAGGGGCAATTCCTGCTTGTACATCAACGTGCACGACGGTATCGGCGTCACGATATCCCAGCCCTTTTCGATCCACGCCAGGAGAACCGGAATATTGACGTTTCTGGCCCGTTCAACAGCCTGTAGATCACCCAACTCGAGTTTGGGCATGCCGCAACACACTTCCTTTTCGGTGATAGCGACCGGAATACCGTTGTGCTCGTACACTGCCACCAGATCTTCAGCCAGCGACGGCATATTGCGATTGCCGTAGCACGTCGTATACAGCACGACTTTGCCGCGAGTCGTGTCGGTAGCGACCGCATCGTCACCCGCGGTGTCCCGATGATCCCGCAATCGTTTTCGTGCCGACCTTGAATAGTATTCGGGAATCGGTGCATCGCGATGCACACCGAGCGTCTTTTCAATAAGTTTACGCCCCATCTTGCTTCGGTTGCCCGCATTGACAGCCTGAACCACCACCGGGATGCTCGCCAGCTTTCCCGTTCTATCGGTCGCGCTCAGCATGCGGTCTCGCCGACTTGCGCCGTGATCCCGGAACCGTTTCGCCTTGGCGCGCAACATCAGATGCGGGAAATCGACGTTCCATTCGTGCGGCGGCACATACGGACATTTCGACATGTAACACATGTCGCACAGGTAGCAGTGATCGACGATATCCCAGTAGACTTCTTTAGGGACCGTATCGACTTCCATGCTCTCCGATTCATCGACCGCATCGAAAAG
This sequence comes from Gammaproteobacteria bacterium, assembly GCA_013151645.1. Classification (GTDB taxonomy): domain Bacteria; phylum Pseudomonadota; class Gammaproteobacteria; order Steroidobacterales; family Woeseiaceae; genus JAADHU01. The sequence goes on from JAADHU010000076.1 coordinate 32,406, forward strand.
GGTCGGAAACGCGTGGCACAAATTAAAACAGCGCCGACATCCATGGCAGATGTCAAACACACGCTCCAGTTCCCGGTTTAGCGAGGACTCGTCATAGAAGTCCTCGCTTTTCCAATCCAGCGGGTGTCGCGTCGGGGCACCGAGACTGCCCTCGCGTTTGTTCGTAGGCTCGCTCATCAATCAACAGACCGCAGCGATTGCTCGCCGCGGTCTGCGAAACCGGCTTAGTCGTCCAGCGTATCCAGCGCTTTCTGGAAACGGTTGGCATGAGAACGCTCTGCTTTTGCCAGCGTTTCAAACCAGTCCGCGATTTCCTCGAAGTCTTCTTCACGCGCTGATTTTGCCATGCCCGGATACATATCCGTGTATTCGTGTGTCTCGCCCGCTATGGCGGCGGCCAGGTTCGCGCTGGTCGGACCGATCGGCAAACCCGTTGCCGGATCACCGGTCTCTTCCAGGTACTCGAGATGCCCATGCGCATGCCCGGTTTCGCCTTCCGCGGTGGAACGAAACACCGCCGCGACATCGTTGTACCCTTCGACGTCCGCTTTTGCCGCGAAATACAGATAGCGACGATTCGCCTGCGATTCGCCTGCAAATGCGTCTTTGAGATTTTGTTCGGTCTTGCTGCCTTTCAGTGACATGGTACTTCCTCTCAATGGTTCGATGACGGGGTTTAGACTTAGTCTAAGGTGTACTGAACTTTATGCCCGGACAGAAGCGTTGTCAACGGAGGTTGTTACGGGTTCTGGTACAACAGGCAGGCGTGGCACACAGGCTTGAGCCGAAGCAGGAAACTGTTGCACTATGCGGACTGGGCTCACTGAATTTGAAATGAATATGACTGCCAAGAAACCGCTGAATCTTGAGAAATCACTGTCCGGTCTGGAAACACTGGTCGAGGAGCTGGAAGGCGGTGAGTTGCCGCTGGACAAAGCCATGCAGAAATTTGAAGAAGGCGTGAAGCTGACCCGTGAGTGCCAGGCGGCACTCAAAGAAGCCGAGCAAAAAGTCAAAATCCTGCTTCATGACAGCGAAGGCGAGGAATCCCTCGAGTCGTTCGATCCCGGCGACTAGCCGGGTCAAGCTTACTCGTAACGCAAGGCGTCAATCGGATCGAGGTTTGCAGCCTTGGCGGCCGGCACGATTCCGAAGACGATACCCACTGCGGCACAAAAGCCGAAGCTCAAGGTCACCGCCCAAAGGGGTACATGGGCGGCCGGAAAGCCGGGTAACAATGCCGCGACCAATGCACCCAATCCGTAACCGACGGCGACACCGACGAAGCCGCCGATCATGGTTAACGTCAGTGCTTCGATCAGAAATTGCAAGAGAATATCCTGCCGCGTTGCGCCCAACGCTTTGAGAATTCCGATTTCGCGTGTTCGTTCGGTCACCGAAACCAGCATGATGTTCATGATGCCGATGCCACCGACCAGAAGTGATATGCCGACGATGCCGCCCGATACGGCGGTCACCATATTAATGACCGTGTTAAATGATTCGGTCAGCTGTTCCGCTGTCTGCACCTTGAAATCGTCCGGCTCACCGGCTTTGAGTCCGTGTTCCTGCCGCAAAACCCGACGTATCCGCTCTTTCACCTCATCCTGGCGGTTTATGTCATCCACCAGTACCTGAATCTGTATATCCAGATCTTTTGACGCACCCATGATGCGCTTGGCCGTACCATAGGGAAGTAACACGATATTATCCTGCGAAAAACCCAGCAGTTCCCCGCGTTTTTCCAGAACGCCAACGACCTTGCACCATTCGTTGCCGACATGGAAATACTCACCAATCGAATCGTCCGGCATCTCAAGGTCTTCCAGGACATCGACGCCAACCGTGCACACCAACCGTCGCCGCGCGTCGTCATTGGTTGTAAAGAAACGCCCCTCCTGCAGATACATGCCGTTGACCTCGGGATAACTGGGACCAATACCGACAACACGGGAGAACGATACCTGCGAACGATAACTAAGCTTGCCCTGGGCGCCGGACTGCGTGAACAAAACCGGCGTTATATCGGAAATCCCGTCCACACGCCGGATAATGATCTGCATATCGCTGTCCCGCAGCTTCGCCAGGCGGCCCTGCAGTTGTTTCTTGAAGGGTGTGTAGGAGCGGATGGTCAGGGAGTTGCCACCCAGGCCGGCGAACTGTTCGTTGATGGTGTAGGACAGGCCCTGAACGACAGAGACCACCGCGATGACCGAGGTCACACCGATAATGATGCCCAGCGAGGTCAGCAAGGAACGGAAACCATGGGCCCAGATGGATTCAAACGCTGAACGGATACTTTCAAGTAACATGAACATCAGTGCATAGCCTGGGTATCGGACTCTATTTTGCCGTCCCCAAGACGAATAACCCGGTCGCAATGTGCGGCTATTTCCGGTTCATGTGTCACCATAATAATCGTCTGACCCTGCTGGTGCAGATCGTCTATCAGCGCCATGATCTCCCGGCTGGTTTTACTGTCCAGATTGCCGGTAGGTTCATCTGCCAGCAATATGGCCGGGTGGCCCACCAACGCCCGTGCAATCGCAACGCGTTGGCGTTGCCCGCCCGACATCTGGTTGGGCCGGGACTCAAGACGATCACCAAGGCCAACGTGCTCAAGGGCTTCGCCGGCAATGCGTTTGCGCTCCGCGAAAGGTATCTGCCGATAGATTAGTGGTTGCATCACGTTTTTTAATGCGGATGCGCGTGGCAGGAGATTGAAGCTCTGGAAAACGAATCCAATCTCGCGATTGCGGACTTTTGCCAGCTCGGCCTCACTCATGTCTCCCACGCGGGTCCCATTGAGCAGGTAGTTGCCGCTGGTCACACGATCCAGACAACCAATGATATTCATCATCGTGGATTTGCCGGAGCCGGAAGCACCAATAATGGCGATGTACTCATTCCGCGCAATCTCCAGGTCCACGCCATCGAGTGCATTGATGACCTGGTCGCCCATCGTGTAAGTCCGGTGGACATTCTGTAGCTGGATAACCGGTGTATTCTTGTCAGCCGATTGCATCAGCCGCTGATTTCCACGGTCACGTCGTTGTCTTCGTCATTACCTTCAGGCCGTTGTGCTTCCTCGATATCCTCACCATCGTTCAGGTGCCGCAAGATTCTGAATGGACCGGTAACGACGACATCGCCTTCCTCCAGGCCGTCGACAATTTCCTGGTCGCTGTCGCTCGAAATACCGACTTCGATATCCTTGCGAATTGCCTTTCCATCCTGCATGACAAAGACGTAGGTTTGTTCTTCCCGGGCCACTTTATTTTCATCCGTATCGTCGTCGTAAAGCAACGCCTGTACCGGAATCGCCAGCGTTTCTTCGCTGCTCTCAGTGTAGATATCGGCACGTACACTCATGCCGGGGCGTATGGTCATACGGTTCTGCTCATCCAGCAGAATTTTTACCAGGAAGGATAAACTCGCCTGACCCGGGGTCTGCCGAGCGACGGATGCAATAGACTGAATAGTGCCGGAAAGCGGGGTATCGGGATAAGCGGCTGTAAAGATATCCGCGTTCTGGCCTTCATGAACCTGGGCGATATCGGCCTCGTCTACCTGGACTTCCGTCAGCGTTTCCGAGGGATCGGCAATCACCATCATCGTGGAGCCCGGAATATTCGTGGTGCCGGCAATGACCGTTTCACCAACCTTGATATCGACCTGGATAACAACACCGTCAATCGGTGACTTGATACGCGTCTTGGACAGCAAATCTTCAGATTGATCGAGCGCGGCACGGGCTTGTGCCAGGGATTCCTGCAACGAGCGGATATCCACTCTTGCCAGCGCAAGCTCACTTTCCAGCGCGTCGTAACTGTCCTCATCGACCAGATTTCGGCCAAACATGGTTTTCTGGCGTTCAAAGCGGTCGGCAAGCGTTTTGATCAACAGGCGTTGTCGTTCAATGGCAATCTGTTGAATACGAACCCGTGCCTCCGCCTGCTCCACCTGGGCCTGATAGGTCTTGGGATCCAGCGTAATAACAGCGTCGCCCTTGACGACCTTGTCCGCTTCTTTGACGTGCAACTCAATAACCTGCCCGATGACTTCGGAGCGTAGTTGCACTTGTTCGCGGAACGCGAGTGTACCGGTCGCCAGAATCGAGCTCTGGATCAGTTTGCGTTCGACCTTTTCCGTTTCAACCTGTTTGGCGTCGGAGCCCCCGGTGAATTTAGAAATCAACGGCAATCCGACCAGCAGTACTGCCAGTCCGGCAAAAATCAGGATTTTTTTCATTGAATAGTCCCGTCAGGCCACAAGGCCCCAACCACCGAATATCAATAGCCATGGAAGCACGACAATCGTGGTTGATTTCGCTACCCCGGCACCGGTCCATCGGGCATAACCAATACTCATCAGGAAGAGTGTCCAGAAGGTGGTCAGCGTGAGGGAATTTGCCCAGGTGAACAGCGGCTCATCGGCACTGGCATGAACCAGCAGCGAATTGAGCGACAACACTTGCAGATCCTGTGTTGCTAACTGATTTGAGTCCGCCATGAAAATGACAACCAACGCCGCCAGCGGGCCAAACACACCCACAAACGCTGTCCAGACGCTAAAAGAAAACCACGCGCCAAAGCCTATTTCTGCGCCAGTGGTGAGCTTGTTGGCGAGGTGCAAATAGGTTGCCTGGATAGCGTAGATAATCAGCGACATAATCGCAATGGCCGCCACCGTCGTCCAGGTACTGGTACCGACCGACATGAAACTGCGAATAGCGTCCGCGCTTTCCGCGCGGTTTTCGGCGGGCACCTGGCGGATGGTTTCTTCAATCAGCCATGGAAAATCTACCCAGTTGTAGTAGTAAATCATCATTCCCGAGGCCAGCAGAATGATGGTCAACAGAGGCCACCATAACCAGGATGTGTGTAGTTTGACTTCGTCCAGAGCTTTGCCAGGTGCGGCAACGATATCCACCATCGCATTAAATACAGAATATGAGCTGTCAGTCATTTTCTTCTCCCGTTGGTATCGCGGTTAGGTAGCGTTGGGCCATTCGGACCACCGGTGACTCGCTGAACTCAAGTATCCACTGTTTTTACCCCTATGTAATCCTTCATTCTTCGCTGCGACGGGAAATTAAGCCGCTAGCGGGCATAGTGCACGACAAGACCGGCGCCATGACCGTGAAAAACCCGCGCCGCACCCATTTATTGGCATTCCTGCAGGAGCGTGACCTGACGCGCGACCGGGGCTCAGGAGGTCGCGCCTCAGGAGACGCTCCTACTATTATTCTATTGGCACCCCTGTAGGAGCGTGACCTGACACGCGACCGAACTCAAGAGGATCGCGCCTCAGGAGACGCTCCTACTATTATTCTATTGGCACCCCTGTAGGAGCGTGTCCTGACGCGCGACCGAGGCTAAGAGGGTCGCGCCTCAGGTGACGCTCCTACAATTATTCTATTGGCACTCCTGTAGGAGCGTGTCCTGACGCGCGACCG
>JAADHU010000060.1 GCA_013151645.1 Gammaproteobacteria bacterium
TAGCAAGCGTATTTACGAAAGGAATGCTCAACCGGGAATCCCTGGCATCGCCAGCAGATCAGTTAATCTTCGGACAACTCTTTGAGGCCGCATTCGCAATTTACGAGAGCGCCTACTACGCCAGACAAAAGGGCATTCTGGACGAATCAGAATGGAGCCGTTTCGATGCTGCGGTGTGTCGAAACATGCGCAACGGAGCAATAATCTGGGAACCAAACAGTTCAGTCGTTTTAGGACAAGGCGTTCGCGGCACGCTGACAGGCACTTTCGCCAACTACGTTGAAGAGCATTGTGACTGGGCGTCGATTAAGGCAGGGCTTCGGTCGGGAACCGAACCGAACGAGTAGCTCATTCGCTACCATTTTCGGTGTATTGCGGTCTAACAATCGTCGAACTTGCCGCCGGGCCGTATCTGTACGCCTCGTAAAGATCAACGCCTTGCATTGGCAGGTTCCGCGCCAGATACTGGGCACAAGTTAGCTAATACGTTCGGTGGGACAACGAGAATCGCGGCACGATCGAAACACACGTGAACATCAACGTGAACTACCAGATTCCTGTTTACGTCGGGATGGAATCCTGGATCTTCAAAGCGGTATCACCAGGCTTTTTGATTGTGCTGCTGATTCACATCGGCAGCCGCTCCTACTACGAAGAAGTTCCCGTTACTTAGGCCAGATCGTGGGGGCACTCCGTTTAGAAAAATAGATAGAAGAACTGCTGCCGCCGTTAAGGGAAGACGGGTAAACTACCCCGCAAACTGTACAGGAGAGTTTCCCAAGGTGAACTTGACCGAGAATATTCCGTGGCGACGTCTTTCTTTAGAGAGGCTGTTGCGATAGTCATGAGTATTCTTCTGGCTTTTGCCATCGATGCCTGGTGGGACGGAAGAAAGGAAGTTCAGCAGCGGCAACAAATATTACACGCGCTAATTTCTGATTTCGAAACGACAAGAGAACGAGCGATTGCAGGAATTGGTATGGCAGAGGAAGCCATAGAGCGCACAAGAACGTATCTGGACACCGACCCAACAGACGAATCGAAGCCGGTCAGGGATTTGTGGAAACAATTCCAGGGCGCGTTCGAAAAGATCGAATTTGAACCGGCGCTCTCTGGTTATCGCGGGGCTGTAGATACGGGCCAGATTTACTTGTTGAGAAGCCCCGAATTGAGCCAGGCGATCGCTGAGATAATGCAGACTTTTGACAATTATGAGCTTCACGACCGAATGACTGCAGAACTTATTTTTCTGAATGCCATGTACGATACCAGCCAGACGGTTGGACTCCCTTTGTGGAGAACCTTTGACGAACTGCAAGAGGCGCGCTTCCGAAAAGATGAGCGGGAATTAAGAGAAATTCTTGCTAATCCGACCGTCGCTATTGCGGCTGACATTGTGTTGCTCGCCTATGTAAATACCCTGGATGGATTGACGCACACTGTCGATGCGGCGAATCGAGTGCTTGCTGAGCTAGAGCGCTTACAAAAGCTCGAACGGTAACTTTCCCGTCCCAAACAGGGCATTGCAAGAGTGATCGCGAAATGGAAAATACAAAAATAATTCCGTGGCCAAGAATATTTGCGGAAGGCACTGCAATTGTGGCCAGCATACTCTTTGCATTTGCGATTCAGGCCTGGTGGGAAAACCGGTCTGAGCGGGCCGATGAGTTTGAGGCTCTGTCTGCATTGATCGGAGAGCTTAAGAACAATATCCAGTCGATCGAATCGTCTCTTGAAATTCGCAAGGGGCTCATTATTCCGATAGAGAAATTGCTACGGGCATCCGCCAATAATTCAACGTTGGATCAGGCTGAACTGGATCAGCTATTGGGTAGCCTGACATGGGGTAGCAATGCTTATCCTTCAACCGGCGTCTTTCAAAGCCTGGTGCGAGGTGGAGATTTAGGGCGAATAGCAAATATAGAGCTTCGCTCAAGAATTTCTTCATTGACTGCAATTTATGAACGTCTTTCGCGGATACAGTCGTACAGCGCTGGTACGGGCCGAAACTGGCTCGGGCCGCTTCTCTTCAAGCAAGCTGATCTTGCTCAACTCACTAACGCGCAACCCGGGATGCCAGGTAGTTCCACACGCGCCTATCCGCCGATTCCGGTCGGGCCTGAACGAAACCATGCCGCTCTCCTCGATAATCAGGAGTTCAAAGGTATTCTGGTCAACATGCTCTGGGATCACTACGACGCAATCGAAGTCTTGAATAGCACCAAGTCCGAACTTAACGATCTGATTTTCGATCTTGAAATCGTTGTTTCGCCGTAGATACTTCTTGCGGTTCGAGTGACGGTGCAAGTCCTTGATGTCAACTCTACCGGGCATCTTTGGTCTGAAACGTACGATCGGGAGGCCGCGTTCGGGATGGACGGCTTAGTACCGGAAATCAGTCGTTCAATTGAAGCGGTTTATCGATATTGACCAGTGATTGATCACAGCCCGGGCACTACGAATACTTGTCAGGGATATGGATAACGTGCCATTCGTGCAGCGAAGAATGTCGCCACACCCCTGTGGGGACGCCACGGTGATTTCCCGGTCATGCGATTGTGCGGACACTCATCTGTTTGGGTAAACTGTTCCCGCAATCAAGGCTGACCGTACGCGGAAACGGGATGTAAACGATGACGTATCTGCAGGATATTCGCAGGAAACCTATTTCGACCGAGGCATTGTCAGAAAAACGACCGGAGCGAAACGCGCTTAACCAGACGAGCGTTGTTGGTGGGTTAGTGGCTTGCCTGATCGTGTCTCTGGCATTCGGTGACATGGCTTACTCGCGGAACGATCGAAGCACTGCCGTGGTTGCCGACCTATTCGAAGCCGAGGGACTCGATGGAACACTGGTTGTTGCATCTTCCAGTGGAGAAATCCTTCATGTGTATAACGATGAGAGATCGAAGCGGCGATTCTCGCCCGCCTCGACTTTCAAGATTATGAATACTCTGGTTGCGCTGGAGAGCGCGGTCATTTCATCGCAAGATTCGATATTCGAGTGGGATGGCATCGATCGGGGGGTGCCGGCCTGGAACAGAGACCAGACGCTGCAAACGGCGTTCCGGGTATCGTGTGTTTGGTGTTACCAGGAACTGGCCAGGCGCATTGGCAAAACTCGGTACGTTTCCGCGCTGGCGCATGCTGATTATGGCAATCAACAGGTTGGCCTCGAGGTGGATCAGTTCTGGCTTAACGACGTATTGCAGATTTCCGCGATTGAACAAATAGATTTTCTCAGCAGGCTGGTCGACGCTTCAATTCCTTATCGCCGTGAATACGTCGATATCGTGAAGAACATCATGTTGGACGAACAATCAACCGACTATATCATCCATGCAAAGACCGGCTGGACAGGCGCAAATCTTCATGTCGGATGGTACGTCGGCTATGTTGAGACAAAAGAAGATACCTGGTTGTTTGCAATGAATATGCGTATGGACAGAGCAGAACAGGCGGCTTTGAGAAAGGAACTGACTGTGCGTTCACTGCGGGCTTTGGGGATACTGTAAGTACGCCAACTCCACGCCAGATTCGCTATGCGAAACGGTTGGCCAGCAACCCGCGCAATGCCGCGTTTCCGGCGTCCGCGCTACGATAATTGGCGTACACTCGAACCGACCGCACGCACCGATGCGTGGCAACATTTTAGTAACATCGCAGTACCACTTAGATTATCGAGCGTACCTGCGATGCCATTGATGGGGATCGAGGCTAATGAAGAAAATCACAGTGGCAACAATTCGTCGATCGATGAATCTACTCGGCGTGATAACACTGGCGCTCGGCGTCGCAGCGTGTTCGCCCGATAGCACATCAACCAGCGGCACCGACGAAGCAGCGGCAGGGCAACATGTCATCGCACCCGGGCCCGGTACAACTGGTGGTCAATGGGAATTCCTGGGCGGCGATGCCGCGCACACTCGTTATTCGCCCGCCGAGCAAATCAATGCCGACAACTTTGAGGACCTCGAAGAGGCCTGGGTCTGGGATGGTGCGAGCTTCAATGCTCAGAGCGGCCGATCAACACCGAGTTATATCGATGGCACTTTGTATACCGTCGCCGGTGCGCGTCGCTATGTCACGGCAATCGATCCCGCCACGGGCGAGCTTCTGTGGTCCTATGGCGAACCGAAAACCGGCCGCTATGAATACTCAATGCGCAAGGACTACGGCAAGGGTGTCGCCTACGCGAACGTAGATGGACGCGGTGTCATCTACATCTCATCGCCGGCGTTCTTCCTGACGGCACTCGACGCGAAGACCGGACAACCTCTGGAGAACTGGGGCACACCGGTACCGATCGATGGCTTCCCCGAGAGTGGCGTTGTCGACATGCTGGCGGATCTCGGCCACGAATACGATCCTTACGATGGCCTTCCCCTGGAAACGGGGTACATCACGACGTCTTCGCCGCCCATTGTGGTTAACGGTGTCATCATCGTTAGCAATTCACATGAGCAGGGTTACTACCAGTCGCGAATTGAAAATGTGCCCGGTGACATACTCGCTTATGACGCTCGCACGGGTAAATTCTTGTGGAAGTTTAATGTCATTCCGCAACCCGGTGAGTTTGGTCACGACACCTGGGAAAACGACGCCTGGAAGACAACGGGTGACATATCTTCATGGGCGCCCATGTCGGCCGATCTTGAGCGTGGCATCGTTTACATTCCCACCAATGGCGTCACGATCGACTACTACGGCGGCTTCAGCCCCGGAGACAATTTGTTCAGCACAAGCCTGATCGCATTGGATGCCAAAACCGGCAAACGCGTCTGGCACTACCAGCTCGTGCATCACGATATCTGGAATTACGACACGCCAACGGCACCGGTGTTGCTCGATGTCACCATCGACGGCAAAAAAACGCCCATTGTCGTGCAAACGGCCAAACAAAACTTCGCCTACACATTCAATCGTGAAACCGGCGAACCCATCTGGCCAATCGAGGAAAAGCCGGTGCCGGCCTCCGATATTCCCGGTGAAAAACTTTCCGACACGCAGCCCTTCCCGACCCGACCGGCCGCTTACGGCATGCAGGGTCTGGTTGAAGATGACCTGATCGACTACACACCGGAATTGCGCGCAGCCGCGATCGAGGCGCTCAAGAATCATAAGATCGGCCCGCTTTTCAACCCGCCATTGCATCGTGACAACGACCAGGGCTACCGCGCGGCGTACTGGTGCCCCGGCGATGGCGGCGGCACCAATATTGACGGTCCCACGGTCGCGGATCCGGAAACCGGCATTCTTTATGTTTCCACGAAGAAAGCGTGTTCCTCGCGAATCATCGTATCCGGTGCGGAGCGAGACAAGAATATCGAAGCACCGACGGGAATCACGTTCGCCGATTACGCATCGCTTCGCTCGGACCAGGTCCGGGGTCCATTCGACCTGCCCCTGTTCAAGCCGCCTTACAGCCACATCACCGCAATCGACATGAACACGGGCGACATCTTGTGGAAGCTGCCGGTTGGTGAGACGCCGGAGCGCTATACCGACAACCCGAAACTGAAAGGCGTCAAGCTGCCGGCGACGACCGGTACCGGCCGGAACGCAGTCATGGCGGTCACCAAGACCGTGCTCATGTATGCCAGCACGGCCGCCGATGGCACGCCCATGCTGTTTTTCGTTAACAAGAAGACCGGTGAGCCATTGGGCGGTGTCGAGGTTGAGAATCGCTCGAACTACGGCATGATGACGTACATGCACCAGGGCAAGCAGTACATCGTGTTGCAAACCGGGCCGAAGTTAACGGCGCTGGCGTTGTATGACGAGAGCGAGGGAGCTGCAGCGGCACACTGATCGATGTGATGGGCGACGGTGGTGCTGCGGGCAATAGCGGTCGCGCCTCAGGAGACGCTCCTACAGCAGTGCCGATAGAACAAATGCAGGAGCGTCTCCTGTCGGGTCAGGTTCTCGCTACACTACCGACTTACGTCTCACACTCCAGGTGCTGACGATGAATTACAACGCCGGGCAACTTCCCCGTTTGTTTACCGTCACTAATTACCGCAATACCGTTTACCAGCGCGTGTACTACGCCGCTCGATAATCGGCCGGGGTTTTCGAAGTCTGCCAGCGGCAAATAGTTGTTGACGTCCAGAACGACGACGTCGGCTTTCCTTCCTTCTTCGAGGTAGCCTCGATCACAAAGATGAAAAGTGTCTGCGACCAGCCCCGAGCTGCGATGCACAAAACGTTCTACCGGAAAGAGTTTCTCCGTCACCACCATATCCTGGAAAGCCTTCGGATAACTTGCGTATTTACGCGGGTGCCCCTCCGAACCATCGGATCCGGTCATTACCCATTCCTGTAAAGCAATGGCGTAAATGTCCGGCAATTTCATCACGAAGGACGCAATGGACGGATCACCGGCTCTTACTACTTCGAGCGCCGCATCCAGTGAATCACGTTGCATGTTTTCGGCAATCTCGGTCAGCGTCATGCCACGCCACGGGCTGTCGGTACCCGTAACAAGCATCGCATCCGGACCACCACGACGCCACAGGTTGGTTTCCATCTCTTCGCGGATGCGATCTTTCAGGTCCGCATTGTCCAGGCGCTCGAACATCGCTTCTTTCGAGTCCGCCCGTACCCAGCCCGGAATCAGCGCTGCACTGAATCGGGTACCCGATGCGCGGTACGGGTATTGATTGGCGGTCACTTTCAGACCTCGTTCGCGCGCCGCATTCACCATCGAAATCACGTCGCCGCTTTGGCCCCAGACTTCTCGCCCCAGGGCTTTCAGGTGCGATATATGCACGGGGATGTCTGCGTCCTCGGCGATCGTAATCGTTTCTTTCACGGAGGCCAGCAAGCCGATTGTGTAAGCACTTTCGTCACGCATGTGTGTGTCATACACGCCGCCGAAATCGGCTGCTACCCTGGCAAGAGCCACCACTTCGTCCGTCGAAGAAAAGCTCCCGGGCGTGTAATAGAGCCCCGTCGATAACCCTACCGCACCCGCCTGCATTTGTTCTTCGGTCAGCGCCAGCATTTGCCGGAGTTCGTCTTCCGTCGGCGCGCGATTCTCCAACCCCATCACCTGCTCGCGAATATCGCCGTGACCGGCGAAAAAGGCCACATTGGTCCCGGTGCCCTGCTGACTGAAAAGTTGCAGTGTCTCGTTCAGGTCGGGAACGCCATCACCGTCATTGCCGATGAAAACGGTGGTCACACCCTGCGTCAGGTAGTTGGCATTCGTATTTCGCTTTACGTCGATCAGGTCGACACCGGCATGGGTATGCGGATCAATGAAGCCGGGAACCACAAGTCGATCCGATGCGTCAATGATTCTGTCTGCCGTCGATTGCAGAGGCGCGTTCATCGAAACAATTCGATCGCCGGAAATGCCGATGATCGTACGGCGCCCCGGTTGCAGACCACCGTCATAGACAATCCCACCGGTGATCAGTACATCGTAGTGAGGCACGATCGATGCATCCGGTTTCGAGCAAGCGGCCAAGACAACAGCGCCTGAACAAACGACGAGGAACCGTACTCGAATTCGCTGGCGAAAGGTCTGACTCTTCTTTGTCACTAACATTGCTTACTCCGAATGCGTTACCGCGCTCGCCGCGGCTTCTGCCGTTGCGCAGGCCACCGTCCACCCCAGGGACCCGTGACCGGTATTGACGAACAAGCCGGCGATGCCGGTTGCGCCTACGTTGGGCTGACCGGTCGGTGTTACCGGTCGAAAACCGCCCCACGGCTGGATGTCCTGCACAGTATAGTCCGCCGCATCAGGCGCCGCCCGCTTCGCAATTTCGCACATCAACGAAATCCGTTGTGCGTCCCGGCTTTCATCGAAACCGGCGAAATCCGCGAAACCGGCTATGCGAATCTTGTTGTCGAACTGACTGTATACAATTCGATTGCGCAGGTTGGTAATACTGACCGTCGGCGCGTAACGCCCCGGCGGCAGGGTAACGCTGTAACCGCGTACCGGATACAGATTCGATCTGACACCGTACGGCGTCAGCAACGGCTCACTCCAGGGACCCAGGCAGACGACGGCTGCGTCCGCGCGAATGCTCCCCACGGGCGTCTTCACACCCAGAAACCGGCTCTTTTGAACGTCGAGGCCGAGAATCTTCCGGTCAAAGTGAAACCTTACCGGTCGATTGGTTCGCAGCCAGTCGCTTAGGCTCCGGGTGAATGCGAGCGCGTCACCCACGTGATCGTGTTCGGCGTACATGGCGCCCGCAAAATCCTGCCGCATGAACGCAAGCGCCGGTTCCTTGCCAATAGCATCATCCGGTGCAAGAACCTGAGTCTCACAGCCGTACTCGCGTTTTAGCGATGAGGTCGCTTCTGCCGTCCGTACGTCGTTTGACGTAGCAAGCAGCACGAGCTTGCCAACTTCTTTGTGCGCGAAATCGAGTGGGGTCTTTCGCCGAAGTTCTTCCATCAATGTTGCAGAACGCAGGGCGATTTTCAGAACGGCCAGCGTGTTTTCTCTCGCCCTGGCCCGGGTGCACTGCGTGAGGAACCGTAGTCCCCAGGGAAACATCGAGAAATTTCTTATAATCCGGACTCGAATTGCTGGATCGAGGCCGAGCAGCAACGACGGAATTTTCGGCAGGAATTCCGGGTTGGCGAGCGAGTCCGTATAGCTATAGGACAATTGACCACCATTCGCGTGAGACGTCGCCATCGCGACCGCCGATGCGCGCTCGATGACGGTCACACGATGGCCGGACTCCGCCAGGTAGTACGCCGTGGTGACCCCGGCAACGCCTGCACCAAGAACGGCGACGTGCATCAGAGAATCCCTTTGTTGGCCTGCAGTTTCTACCGACTTCTTCAGATCTCGCCAGGGTGATAGCGGCGCTCAGCGCGCTTCTCGACATCTTCGCGATAGAAAGCCACGTCCTTGAATTGCCGATCGACGTAGCGTTGCGCCTGATCGTCGAAGTGTGGCGAATCCGGATCACCGCTTTGACCACCCGCGAGCATCGTTTTCGCTTTTACTTTGTCACCGAACTCAACCACGGCGACGAAACTATTGCCGTTGGACCCGTAAATGCGTTTGGTGCCCGGATACCGTTTCGCGCCGAACGACGCCAGTGCTCCCCAGCGGCCTGAGCCAAACCCAACCGGTAGACTTGGAGCCTTGTCGTCATGCGGTTGAACGATATCACCCGTCAGTCTCTGGAAACGGTTGATCTCACCCCAGGGTGTGTCCCACTGGCCGAAATCCGCCTCAAGCGCAACCAGCGTCGCCGCGAATATCCGTAGTCGCTCTGCGTGCGGCGAGCCATTGCCAAAATAGTCGACCAGTTCAATGCCGCGCAATCCTTGGGGATTCTCTCCATCGACTCCGTAGCGCAAACCATAGAAGTGCGCCAGTGACATAGCGACAGAATCGGACGCAGTCCTGAGGTCCCAGTGTCTAAGTACGGCCACCGCGTCGGCAAGTTCCGGGTAGTCTTCCCCCGACTCATCGAAGGCCTTGACCAAGCCGGGAATAAGACGCTCGAAGCCCGGCAGGTAGGAGTCATAGGCAAGATCAAGCAACTTATCGAGCGTCAGTCCGGATTGACGGCTTAGAACTCGCACCGCATGGATTCCTCGAAATGTTTCCGGATCCGGGGCCATGTACACCGGGTAGTCTTCACGCTTCGGACTGAACTCTGCGGCGGCGGTAAAGGGCGTCGAGTTGCAGTTCTGCAGCCAGCCGTTCGCCGGATTGAGCAGCGTTATGGTTTCGTCAACCGAGTGAATTCCCTGCCAATCGGTGTCGGGATTGCTGCCATCGACCGGCTTTGAGAAATCGAAACGAGTATCCCGGCGCGGTACAAAATTGCCGTGGTAGTAGGCTATGTTGCCCTGAGAATCGGCGTACACCGTATTGTTCGACGAGTTCGTGCGGATATCCATCATTTTACGAAACTCATCGTGACCACTGAGCTTGGTACGTGTATAGGATTGTCGCAGTGCATTGACCGGATCCCAGTTAATTTTAGTCACCACCCATTTTCCGTCCAGCATGTGCGTTACCGGGCCGTGATGCGTGTGATACATCGGGAATGTCCGCTCCGACATTGTCGCGCCATCTTTATATTTGAGCGTTACTTCAGAAACCTCAACCGGTCGAATTTCATCGCCATAGCGATATACCAGCTTGCCGTCCTGCTCAAAGACGTCTTCGACGAATTCATCCATAAAGTCCAGGCGGGTCGAGGTGTGCATCCAACCGGTGTTTTCATTGAATCCCTGGTATACGAAGAACTGACCCCACGTTACGGCACCGTAGGCATTCAGGCCCTCTTCGCTGACCATGTGGACTTCACCACGAAAATAGAAAGACGTATGAGGATTGATGAGCAACAACGTGTTCCCCGATTCCGTCAAATCGCCCGAGATTGCGAAGCCGTTCGAACCCTTGGGTTCCGCGAATTCAACCAGCCTCGCCTGTGCCTCGCCCGGCGCTTGCACCGATTTACCCGATCCATAGAAGGCGATAATACCGTCGATATCGATTTGCTCAATATCACCACCAATCGACCCTTCACTGAAGAACATGGGCATCCAGGGCTCGAAGCGTGTGAGCAAGGCCGGCTTCACATCCGGGTGGGTCGCGAGATAATAGTTCAAGCCATCGGCGTAGGCGTCGCAAAGTGCTTTGAGCCAGTCCGGCGCAGCGGCGTACGCCGCTTTCGCCTCATCGACGGTCATGTAAAGACGCGCTCGCAGATCACTGAAAATAGCGTCTTCTCCATCGACTTCGGCCAAACGGCCCGTGGCCCAGATGTAGTTGCGTTCGACGCGATTGAAGTCATCTTCCGCCTGTGCGTACAGCAGACCAAACACGGCATCCGCATCCGTCTTGCCGTAGATATGCGGCACACCAAAATCGTCCCGAATAATGGTGATATTCTGCGCCTGTGCGACCAGTCGTTCGAATTCCGGGTCGATCGCCACCTCGGTCTTTGGTGAACAAGCCGCCAACAGCATCAGTATCGCGGAGAACAGGATGAGCCGATATTTTTGATTCATGAGAGCGAAGCCTTGATTGCTGTTACAGAGGTTATGGCGCGATCGATAGTATCAATTCGACAGACGCACGTCAGAGTGGCTGGCGCGCCTGAAGCAGCGCCGTTGCCCGCCGATTGTGTGGAGAGCGAAAGTGAATATAGGCAATCACCAGCAGGATATAGAGGGTCACCAATACCCAGCCACCACGGTCGATGTCCGAGAATGACAGCGCGCCCTGGACCAGCAGCACGCCCATCCCGATCACACTGATCGTTCGAACCGTCCGCTCGCTGAATTTCATCGTGGCTTGTGCGAATGCCTGTGGCAGGCGTTGCGCGAACAGGAAAGCGGCCACCAATGGGATAAGGTCATAGACAAAGACAAGCCCGCCGCCGAGCATGATGATGTAGCGAAGATCTTTACCGGCGAGAATGGGTATTGAGCCGAAGATCAAGAGAAACGTAAGCAGAATGTGCGGTGTATTGAATCGCCGGTTGACGACCGCGATACCTTTCGGCAGCCAGCCATCTTCGCAGGCGATCATCACGGATTTCGTCGCCCAGGTGAAAGTCGAGTTAATACTGGTAGCCAGCGCGAACAGGCCGGCGCCGATAATGAACGCGGTGTAGATCGGCGCGGGCAGAATCGATTGCGCCACCTCCGCCAGCGATTTTCCCGCTGTTTGCTCAACCGGCAATACACCGACAGCGACAATCGATACCAGCGCAAAGAACACGGCCGCCAGGAGTGTGCTGTAAATAATTGCGCGGGGGAGATCGTGTTGCGGGTTTTTCATCTCGCCGCCCAGCTCCGAAATGTACTGCGCGCCACCCGTCGAGAACGACAGCACGACGCAAGCCAGTCCGAAACCGTACCAGCCGTTCGGGAACAGTTTCTCCGCAGTGGTGAAATTGCTGTATTCAACCTCACCGAGACCGAAGAAAATCAACGACGACAAACCGATCAAGAGCAGGACAATCATGATTTTCTGTACGACGGCCGCCTGTTTAACGCCGAATAAATTCACCAGGTAGAACAGGAAGAGAATACCCAGGGCGATCACCCGAATATCCAGACCCGGCACCAGGGCGACAGCGTACTGCGCGAAACCCAGTGCGAACAGTGAGATCAGTACGTGCGTCACCAGCAGAATGGCGAGGTAGAAAAAACCGATCTTAGGACCAAGAATCCGTTTGCAATAGACGTAAAGACCACCGGTAGCCGGCATGGCTGAGCCCATGAAAGCGACCGGCAACTGCTTGATGACCGAAAGAGATGCCGACAATACGAAGGCCAGTGGGATCGCATATGCCGTGAACTCGATACCGATGCCGATCAACACCATGATACCGGAGCCGATCACCTGGCCCAGCGCGATTGCGAAGACGTCCCAGAAACTTAGTGATCGCTTGAGTTTCATCGCTCAAAGTCCCGGCGGGCTGTGGAAAGAATCAGATCAGCGCAAGCGCAGCATCGAAGTCTGACATCAAGTCCTGCGGATCCTCAAGTCCGCTCGACACGCGGATCATGCCCTGCGTAATTCCCATTTGCAGGCGTTCTTCGTCAGGTATATCCAGAAACGCCATCGATGCGGGAATTTGTGTCGTCGTTCGAACGCCGCCAAGACTGGCCGCAAAGCAGGCGAGCTGCAGGTTGTCGAGTACCTTGAGTGCCGAATCCACGTCACCCACATCGAAGGTCAGCATGCCACCGAATTTTGGCATCTGTTCCTTGGCAAGCGCGTGTTGCGGATGCGACGGCAAACCCGGGTACCAGACTTTATTCACTTTCGGGTGTTGCTCGAAATGCCGCGCGAGGGTCATGGCCGTCTGGCACTGTCGTTCCACACGCACGGAAAGCGTTTGCAAACTTCGCAGCAACAGCCACGCATTGAACGGTGACAGGGGTGAACCCCATTTCACCATCGTGTTCCAGCGAATCTGTTCCATGAAATCTTTCGGCAACAGGTCGGACTTCAGGCAAATCACGCCACCGATCGCATCGCTATGCCCACCGATAAACTTGGTCGCACTCTCCACGACAATATCGACGCCGAGATCCAGCGGCCGCATGACGTACGGGCTCGCAAACGTATTGTCGCAAACCGCGACGACACCGCGCTCGTGCGCGATATCGGCCAGCGCCTGGATGGTAGCCACTTTCATGGTTGGGTTCGCAATCGTTTCAAAATACAGAACCCGGGTATTGTCCTGAATTGCGGCACGCACGCTGTCGAGATCGGCCGTGTCGACGAACGTGGTCGTGATGCCGTAGTCGGTCAGGCGATGATCCAGCATTTCGTGCGTTGAGCTGTAGGTGGTCCAGTCACAAACGATATGGTCGCCGCTTTTGAGCAGACCGAACAAGGAGACCGAAATAGCCGCCATGCCAGACGCCGTCGCAAGACAGGCCTCCGCACCCTCGACCATGCACATCTGTTCTTCAAGCTGATACTCGGTCGGATTGCCGCAGCGGCCGTAAATGTTGACGTCTTTGCGCTCGCCATCGACCACGCGGTTGTAGACCTCCGCGCCATACTGAAAACTCGATGACATAAACAGGGGCGCATTGATCGAGCTCGTCCCCTCATCCGGTGGGTAATAGACGGTTTTGCTATCGAAATGAAGCTTTGCTTTTTGTTCGGGCGTCACGATCCAACCTCTCAACCATTGAATTTTCGGGGTTCTGCGCGTACTGTTGCAAACATATCTTTATAAAGCAAACATAAGTTTGATGTTAACTGATCGAGAACAGCAAGTGCTGGCACTGATTCGCGGCAACCGCCTGATTTCCCAGCGCGCCATTGCGGAACAGTTGGGCATCAGCCGTTCCGCCGCCGCCGGGCACGTCATGAACCTGACGGCCAAGGGGATCATAAAGGGACGGGGCTATGTCATCAGCGAGGATCCCTTTGTCGTTGTCGTTGGTGGTGCCAACATGGACATTCACGGCACCCCGAATGCGGCACTTCGAGCGCACGACTCCAATCCCGGCCGTGTACAAAGTTCACCCGGTGGCGTGGCCCGCAACATCGCCGAAAACCTGGCGCGACTCGGCGTCGATTGCCGCCTGATCGCGCCGGTGGGTAACGATCATCACGGCGAATTGCTCATGCAACAGGGGCGGGCGGCCGGTATCGACATGCGTAACATGCTGCAATTCGACGCGGTAAACACTTCAACCTACTTGTCAGTTCTCGATGATCGTGGCGACATGTCGGTGGCCATTTCAGATATGGCGATTCTCGACAGACTCGGCGCAGAGCAACTGCGCGCCCGTGAAAAGATGCTGCGACAGGCCTCAATGATTGTTGCGGATACGAATCTGACGGACGATGCGCTCGCCTATCTCACCCGCACGTTTACCGATCACACGCTGTTTGTCGATACCGTTTCAACGGCGAAAGCGATCAGGATCAAACCCTACCTGTCGGCCGTGCACACGCTGAAGCCCGGTCTTATCGAAGCGGAAGCAATAGCGGGCATCAAAGCTCCGACAGACGATCAATTGCCCGCACTGGCGAACTGGTTTCACGATCACGGCGTGAAACGCCTGTTTATTACGCTTGGGCCTCGCGGCGTTTTTTACAGCACGGGTCAGGAACAAGGCATCGAAAAAACGCCGGATGCGTCCGCTCAGCCAGTCAACGCGGGCGGCGCCGGTGACGCATTCGTCGCCGGGCTGGTGCGCGCCTGGCTGCATCAATGGCCACTGCTAAAGTCCGTGCGCTTCGCGTTGTCCGTCGCGAAACTGACGCTGGCACATGCAGAAACCAACAATCCGGATTTGTCGAATGCGGCGGTCCAGCGTATTTACGAGCAGGACTATGCCGCCTGACGCCGTCAATTCGTTCCTCGATATTCAGCCGGATGTCGAGGCTGCGCTGACCGACAAGCAAGCCGTTGTAGCACTTGAGTCAACGATTATCTGCCATGGAATGCCCTACCCACAGAATGTGGAAACTGCGCTGCAGGTCGAGAATATTGTACGAGAAAATGGCGCGACGCCCGCGACCGTTGCCGTTCTCGATGGCCGTTTGAAAGCGGGCCTCACCGAGGACGAGATCGACTATCTCGGCCAGAAGGGCAAGCGCGTAACGAAAGCGAGCCGACGCGATCTGCCGATCATCGTGTCCCGACGGCAGGATGCTGCAACAACGGTCGCATCGACAATGATTATCGCGAACATGGCCGGCATTGACCTGTTCGCGACGGGTGGTATTGGTGGTGTGCACCGCGGTGCAGAACAGAGCATGGATATCTCGGCGGATCTTCAGGAACTTGCACAAACCAACGTTGCGGTTGTCTGTGCCGGCGTCAAGTCTATTCTCGACATCGGCCTGACCCTGGAATATCTGGAAACTCACGGTGTTCCCGTGGTCGGCTATCGAACGGATACATTGCCGGCCTTTTACTCCCACAGCAGCCGTTTCCCGGTTGATTGCAGGCTGGACAACGCGCGCGATGTCGCCCGCATGTTATGCGTCAAATGGGACATGGGCGTTGGCGGCGGCGCGGTGATCGCTAACCCGGTACCGAGCGAACATGCGCTGGATCCCGCGGAAATCGATGCGGTAATCAGTGCCGCGCTGCAGACTATGAAGAGCAGCGGCATCACGGGAAAGAATACGACCCCATATCTACTCGCAAGCATTGCTGAAAAGACCGGCGGACGAAGCCTTGCAGCCAATATTGAGCTTGTCTACAACAACGCCAGGCTTGCCGCACAGATTGCGGTTGAATTCTGCCGGGAAAGGTACTCGAGGTGAGCGTAGCCATCCCCACTATCGACCTTTCTGCATTTCTCTCCGGAAACGATGAGGAGCGCAACGTCATCGCCGAACAGGTCGACCAGGTGTGCCGCTCGATTGGTTTCCTGATCGTCGATAATCATGGCGTCGACAGCGCGATAATCGCTCGCGCCTGGTCGATGGCCGAGGCATTTTTCGATCTGCCGCTGGACAAGAAACTGCGGGTTTTCCCTGCCGACTCCGCATGTCCTCGAGGCTATTTTCCACCGCAGACGGAAACCCTGGCCAAATCACGCGGTATTGAGACGCCGCCCGATCGTAAAGAGACTTTCAGCAGCGGTGCGCTTGTTGT
Source organism: Gammaproteobacteria bacterium (assembly GCA_013151645.1). Taxonomy (GTDB): domain Bacteria; phylum Pseudomonadota; class Gammaproteobacteria; order Steroidobacterales; family Woeseiaceae; genus JAADHU01. Next base: position 16,092 of record JAADHU010000060.1, read on the forward strand.
GCCGGAGGGCGCTGGTGCTGACGAAAATTTCGCGTTTTTTTACGGCGCGAATAACTGGCCCGACGAACCCGCTGGATTCCGCGATGCCTGGATCGCTTACTACCGTTCAATGGAGCAACTCGGAGCCAACATCATGCGGTTGTTCGCGGCAGCACTGGGTCTGGCCGACAACTATTTCGCCCGATTTCACTCGCACCACATCAGTGCTTTGCGTGCGAATCATTATCCGCGAGTCACCCAAGACTCACTACCCGGTCAAAATCGCGCCGGCGCACATTCCGATTACGGCAGTGTCACCCTCCTGCGACCGGACCCGAACGTCGGCGGGCTTGAGATCAAATTGCCGTCAGGCGAGTGGCTTGCTGCCCCGTTGACCAAAGATGCCTTCATTGTCAATATTGGAGATATGCTGGCGCGATGGACCAACGATCGTTGGGTCTCGACGCTGCACCGCGTTGTGGATCCGGAAACCAGCGATCAACATCGACTTTCAATCGCCTATTTTCAAGTCCCGGATTTCGATGCGGTCATTCGCTGCATCCCTACCTGCGTTACGGACGATGCCGTTGAAAAGTACGAGCCGATCGACGCCGGACCTTACCTGATGAGTCGTTTTCGATCGACCATGTAAGCGTGTTAATCCAGTAAACTGAGCTCTTCGAAAAAACAAGAGGCGCGTATGTCAGAACTCAATGTTATTTCCTCGAACGGGGTGGTTCGACTGCAATTCAATCGCCCCTCCGTTTTGAATGCGCTGTCGCCGGATCTGTTAAACGCGATCATCGATACCTGCACCAACGTCGGCAAGGATGATTCGATACGCGTTGTGCTCCTCGAAGGATCGGGCAAACATTTTTCAGCCGGTGCAGACCTGCCGGCGTTTCACAAAGACCTGATCTCCAATCCGCAAGCAACTGCCGACCTCGGTCGCCGAGCGACCGAAGCCATTGCCGCACTGCCACAAATAGCCGTTGCGGCCATTCGCGGCCACTGCGTTGGCGGGGCTCTCGTCCTCGCCGCCGCCTGTGACGTACGCATCGCCGCAGACGACAGCCGGTATTTCATTCCGGAACTCGACGCGGGCATTCCGCTGGCCTGGGGCGGTATGGCGCACATGGTCCGCCTGGTCGGGGAGTCCCTGGCGGCTGATCTGGTGCTGACCTGTCGACGTTTTGATGCGGATGACGCGATTCGCTCTGGATTCGTGAGTCAGGTTGTGGCCGCTGACAAATTCGACGACGCGGTGACCGAGCTCACTAGAACGATCGCCAGCAAACCCGGCCTCGCATTGCGCATATCGAAACAACAGCTGATTGCTATTCGTAACGGCAATTTCGACGCGCGAAACGACGCCGGGGCGCTGCTCTCATCGCTGCAGGACGCGGAGGCGAGACAGGCCTCCGACGATTATATCGCCAGCCGCCTGAGCTAAAGTTTTGTCCCTGTCTGCCGATATGCCGGATAGATTCTCCAGCAATATTTCAGGCGTACGAAGGGACAACACATGGAACCGGACAGCACAGAACCTAATGACAAATTCAGCCTCGTCCAGCAGCTCGCCAAAGACCTGTCCGGAGGCGATCTGGAGCTGAGTTCGTTCCCGGATATCGCGCTGCGGATTCGCAAGGCCCTGAACGACGATATGTGCACGACAGAGCAGATTGTGCAGATTCTGGGGGCCGAGCCGGTACTCGCCGCCAAGATTCTGTCGATTTCCAACTCGGCCGCACTGCGGCCGTCCACCGACCCGATTACCGACCTGCCCATGGCCGTTAATCGCATTGGCCGAAACATGGTCCGAAATACGGCAATGTCGTTCGCGATGGTGCAAACGGAAAAAGGCTATAGCCTGAAAGAGGCCAAGGCCCGACTCGACGAATTATGGGACGAATGCGCCCATGTTGCGGCGCTGTGCTATGTGCTGACCAAGAAGTACACGCCGCTCAACCCGGACGAAGCGCTACTCGTTGGCCTGATGCACGGCGTCGGGAAACTGTATATTCTCGGTCGCGCCGAAGAACACCCCACTCTGTTCAACGACGAGGAAGAACTCGTCAGCATCATGAACGACTGGCATACCGGCATTGGCAGCGCGATCATCGAGAAATGGGGTTTCGCCGACTACGTTGCCTCCGCGGTCGCCAATTACAAGGACCTTGATCGGGACAATGGCGATAGCGCTGCGGACTACACCGATATTCTGACGATCGCCTGCATTCTCTCGGAATTCGTGCGCAGCGAGTCGGACATGGAAGTACAACTCGACAACATTCCCGCGAGCAAACATCTTCGCTTGACGTCCGCGGATATCATGCCGACGCTGCAGGCATCCGATCAGCAGATCAGATCGCTGCGACACGCGCTGGGAAAATAGAACAGACCGGGAATTCCCTAGCAGTCTGTTGAAAAAACCATCCATGGTATTTTCAACACCGCAATTCGAAAAACGTCGTTTTCGAATTGCTCACATTTTCAATGTCAATGGCTTGCAGCCATCGAAAATGACGGTACCTCCCTGTACCGTTCGCAACCCGCCGAAAAACGGTGTTTTTCAACAGGCTGCTAGTACGTTACGCCGTCCTTCATCACCAGGCGTATCTCTCGCAACACCGAAATGTCTTCGGCGGGATCACCATCGACGACGATGATGTCAGCACGAAGCCCCGCCTGTATCCGGCCTACCTTATCGTCAATGTGAAACAATGCGGCATTGACGGAAGTCGCCGACTGCAAGGCGGCGAGGTTCTTCATCCCGTAGCTCACCATCAATTCCAGCTCACGAACATTGTCGCCATGTGGATAAACGCCGACGTCGCCACCGAAGCAGATCGTCACGCCGGCATCCAGTGCGGCTTTGAAACTCTTTTTCTTCGCTGCAATTCGCTCCGGATCCGGATCAATACCTTTCTTCCATCCGCCGTACCGGGCAACGGCATCTCCCGCTGCAAGCGTCGGGCAAAGCGCGACGTTTCGTTTGCGCATAAGCGCGTACACCTCTTGCGTCGCTGCATCACCATGTTCGATCGTTTCGACGCCGGCGAGAATGGCCCTCTTCATACCTTCCGCAGAAGACGCGTGAGCGACAACGGGTCTGCCGCTGCTCGTCGTAATCGCAACGATGGTTTCCAGCTCGGCCTGCGTAAAGGTCGCCGCCGCCGTGTTGTCGACGCCCCAGCGATAATCGGCATAGACCTTGATAAAGTCCACGTTTCGACCAATCTGGCTTCTCACCACCCTGATGAGATCGTCGTAACCGTCGGCGGTTTCTGCTCCGAGCGGTACTTCGACCCGCTCATGAAACCCCTTCGGACCGTAGCTGCCAGTGGCTACAATCGCTCGGCCGGCGACGAGCAATCGCGGTCCGGGGATCAGTCCCTTGTTGATCGAGTCGCGTATGCCGACATCGGCGTACGCTGCTCCTTCAGAGCCGAGATCGCGCATTGTTGTGATGCCCGCCAGCAATGAGGCACGAACGTGGTTTGTGGCACGGATCACGCGTTCGGACTCCGGCTCCTTCAGGACCTGATCATTCCATGAAGTCTCGTTATAAGGATGCAGCAGGATGTGCGAATGACCCTCGATGAGTCCCGGCATGAGTGTCTGGCCGGGAAAATCGACCACAGTGTCAAAATCGAGACCCGGCATGTCGTTCAAGCTGCCAGCGTAGACTATTTGGCGGCCCTTCACCGCAACCACCCAGTCGGCGTGCATGCGTTCCCCGTCAAAAACTCGGCCGGCCTTAAGAAGGGTCATCGGTTCCTGTGCAGTAACAGTGTTTGATGAAAAAAGGGCCAGGAGGAAAACGGATATGATGAGGTTCATGGCGTTCCTTTGGTGCAACTCGTCCGCTTATTCGGACCGTGTAGAGTAATAACTTCGCACGCAATCATGATGAGCGTCCAGTTCGAGCACGACATCGGCCAGCCCGGGCAACAGGGAAAAATTCGCTCGGGTAATTCGCTCGTAGTGCTGAATGAAGTCCGCGATTTGTTCTTTGTTCATGATACCAGTACGGTCACCCAATGTGACTGCGGCAAGTTTCTCCTCCTGTTCGAGTCGCCACCGGTACACGGCTTCAAAATCGGGCGCCTTGAGATACACCAGCGCGTCGAGCTGTGAAAAAACATCGGCGTAGCCACCAGCGAGTTGATCGTTTACGAATTGTCGCCATTCGCCCGTTGCATCTTGCTGCGCTTCCAGAGCGTTGACCGCTTGCACCAAAGCATCGTTTTCTTGCGGCGTACTGGCGACACACCAGCCTTCGAGAACAATCACGTCAACCGGCCCGGACACAGCAGGCCATACTTCTGTGTCGGCCCGATCATCTCGCGCTTTGTCGAAAACGGGTGTTCGCAATTCGTCTCCCGCCACCAGATGCCTGAGATTGTCGATGCATGTGGACAACAGCTTTACATCATGGGTCCCCGGGACACCGCGGATTTCGAGCAGCGGGTGAATGTCAGCGGCCAGCTGTTCGCGTTCCTGGCGAGTCAGATAGAAGTCATCAATCGATAACACTGCGACGTTCCATCCCTTACCGCACCGCAGTGCCTCGCGAAAGAATGCTGCCAACGTGGATTTTCCAGTACCCTGCGCGCCGCTGATGCCGACCACTAGCGTACGACCGGCAGGCCGTTTTTTTATAATCCAGGCAGTAAGCGGCGAGTAGTGAGCATCAATCAGGTGGCGGCAACGGCCGGGCAGCCGGTGCTTCGAGATGAACGCATCGATTTGTCGATCGGTCAACAGGGTTTGCTTTCGCATTTGTCATGCCCATCAAGCGCTTAGGGGACTGGCGTCGGCGCCGAATCCGCACGGCGCTCTGCGCTGATGTGCGTACCGATACGCTAACCGCTCATATTACCAACGAGTGATTGTACCTTTTCTTTTTGTTTTTCCCCGAACACGGCCATCTGTTGCAATTCGTCGGGATTGAGTCCGAAATCATCCGCCCAATGGCGAAGGTCCACTCGATGCTCATCCTCAACCTCGGTGTTACCGACGGCCGTCGCCGCACTCACAACGATCAGGCCCAGTCTCTCATCGCAAGTCGATTGGGGAAAGGCGCAGTGTTCGTAAGCGGCGATCATCGGACCTGGCAATGACCAGAATCTCGCCAGTTCTGCTGTCATGATTTTATGGTTCGTTCCCAACTTTGCGACGAACAGGTCACCAAGGTTTTCGGCCTCGGCCGACTCATGGTGAGCGTGCAGAACAAGCTGTGTGTTCCCGGCGTCCATGTGTGCGAGCGCCATCAACCCAAGGTTGTGACACAAGCCCGTCGTATAGGCCAGATCACGAGTGGCATCGGATGCCTTTTCGTCGGCCATGACTATTTTCTTGCAGCATTCAGCCGTCAACAAGGATTGCATCCAGAAACGGCGGGCATTAAACGCAGGACATTTTCGTGTATTAAACGACTGCTGAATCGCCATGGCCAGCACCAGTGAACGCACCGTATCGACACCCAAAACCCGGGAAATGGCCTCACGAATGCTGTGCACCGGTTCAGACAGACAAAAATAGGCAGAATTCGCGAGACCCAGCAATTTTGCGCAGATACCCGGATCGCCCTCAACGACGTTCGCGACTTTCTCTGCATCGATAAACTCGTCACCGAAGCAGGTGAGTATCTCCTGAGCTGTCGCCGGAAGCGGTGGCAATGCTGCGATGGCCTCCGCGATCTTCTTCGCCGATGCCGTTGTGTCCATTGATTCGTTCATAACCTTTCTCAACCTGCTTGCTGAAGTTCTATCACTGCCGCCTGATCGGCTTCAGTGAAACTGGGAAAATGCGGAGCGAGCGCAAACGGCCTGCCAACCGCGAAGCCCTGGACATAGTCGGTGCCGAGTTCACGCATGAGCTCATATTGCCCGTGGTTTTCAACGAACTCTGCCACCGTCTTGATATTCAACGCGTGTGCGATATCGATGATTGATTTGACGAATATGCGGTCCGTTTCGTCGTGCAGGATATCGCGAATAAACATACCATCGATTTTGAGAATATCGATTGGCAATTTTTTCAGGTAGCCGAACGACGATAGCCCGCTGCCGAAATCATCGAGCGCAAACTGACAACCCATTTCGCCTAGTTCGGTCATCAGTTTACGAGCCTCCACTACACTTCGAATCACGGCTGTCTCGGTAATCTCGAAATTGATCGTACCGGGTGGCAACGGTGCTCGTTGGACGGCCTCCACCAGGAAGCGGGCGAATCTTGTGTCACCGATGCTGGTGCCCGAAAGATTGATCCAGTACTTGCGGCGGTCGCTCTGGAACGACTGGTGAATAAACAGCGTATCGAGCAGCGTTTTTACAACCCATTGATCCAGTTCGATACTCATGCCATAGCGTTCGGCCGCAGGCAGAAATGCGCCCGGAGGAACCAGCTTACGTGTCTCCGGGTCGCGTAAACGCAGCAGAATCTCGACGTGTTCCAGCTCATCGGTATTTTCTTTTATCGGCTTGATGACCTGGCCGTACATTGCGAAACGACGGCTGTCCATCGCCTCTCTCAGGCGCTGTACCCAACGTACCTGGCCGCGCCTTTCGCGCGCGGAATCCGTCTCTCCCGAAACCATATGGACTCGATTGCGGCCCGCTTCCTTGGCGGCGTAGCACGCTGCATCGGCAAGTTGCTGCAACTCGCCCGTATCACCTACGGCAGGGTCTATCGGCAGACCGCCTATGCTCACGCCGATACGGTAAACCTCGGATTGCCAGCGAAAGCGCAAATCTTCAATTTTGGCGCGAATCGACTCGGCTATTCTCTTGGCGACAGTCGTTGGGCAATTCCAGAGAATGATGCCGAATTCATCGCCCCCAAGTCGGCAGACCGAATCGTTGGCGCGCACAATATCTTTCAGAATTTCACTCACATCGCGAAGTAACTGGTCACCGGCCTGATGTCCCGATGTGTCGTTGACGACCTTGAATTGATCCAGGTCCATGAATATGAGGTAGTTGGGCTGTCCGCCTGTGTTTCCTTTGTCCCACGCCTGCTTCAGTTTCGCTTCGAACGATCGCCGGTTCAGCAGGCCCGTCAGTTCATCGTAGCTAGCCTGATACTCCAGCAAACCCGTCAGCTTGAGCGACTCGGTAATATCCTGCACCTGCATGACGGCGTACTGAAATTCGTCGTTATCCGCACGCACCGCCGACAGATGCACAACAATTTGCAAGACTTCACCCGTGGACGTCGTGCAGCTCAGCCTTTCTTCGAGACTATCGACTTCGTTGCTGAGCAGCTTTTCCAGTTGCAGCAGAAAACGCACGCGATCGTCGCTGTCCATCTGGTCGAGGAAACAAATGCTGGTCTCTGAACCCGTTGCCGGCCAGAACATATTTCGCATGACCGGATTGGCATCGAACATCCGACCATCGATATCGAGCAATCCCATACCGATCGGTGCGTTGTCGAAAGCGCGACTGAAGCGCAATTCGATGTCCTCGCGAGCCTTGTCCGCCTTTCGCCGTTCGTTTATCTCGCTCGACAATTGCTGATTGCTAAGTTCGAGATTCTCCCTGGCCTGTTCAATCGATCGAGTACGTTCTGCCACCTGTCGACGAAGAAACTTGTTCAGGCGTTCCATATTTCCCGTCCGATGATTCATTACGGCACGCAAAACGAGCAGAAAAACAAGGATGGCAAACAGCTGGAACCATAGCTGTTGCCAGAAAAAGGGTTTGATCGTGAAGCGGCGACTTGCAACTTCGTCACTCCATTCTCCACCTGCATAGCGCGCTTTGACGAAAAATTCGTGAGAGCCGGGCGGGATACTCCGATAGTTGACGGTCTGGTTTGAGGTCGCGGCGCTCCACTGATTTTGCACGCCGATAAGTCTGTAGCTGTATTCCGCAGCGCTCGGGAACAACAGTGACACCGCGGTGAATTCGACATGCACACCGTGCTGGCCCGGGTCTATCTCGGCGTTTTCGCCGATCGGTAACCCGTCCATCGCGGTATCCATATGAACGATTCGGGGAATCGGCTCTACATAGTCCGGCAACGGCAGGGAGGTATCCATTCTTGTGGCACCATCCACCGTTCCGATCCAGAGAAAATTCCGCGAGTCGACAAAGGTCGCATGAACGTTCGTTTCCGTGCCTGTAAATCCAGACAACTGGTTGTAGTGCACTATCCGCGAAGAACCGGGAAGAAACTGGTACAGGCCCTGCTCTCCGCCGACGATTAGCGAACCGTCCCCGAGCGCTTCGAGCAGGTAAATTGTCTGATCGGCCCAGGGCACCGGCTCTTGCAGTGTGACGAAATGGTCGGTATCGAATCGGTATACGCCGCCCTCTTCCGTCGCGACCCACAGTTCGTTTTTCGAGATCATGCGTATTTGATTGAACGCTACGCTTAACAATTCGTTCGTAGCTCCGAAAATATCCTGTTTATATTCTCCGTTTGCTTGTGGGATCAGGTGCACCAAACCAACTTTGTCGGCGCCGTAGTAAACGCTATTGTCATCCCAAAGATCGAGTGTGTAGACAGACGTGTTCCCGGGCGATGGAAACCGCTCAATGACATCGGTGTTCGGCGAATAACGAAACACCCCGGACGCGAAGGTCGAAAACCAGATCGAAGTATCGTTTGCCACAGCGACATCGAGAATTTCGAGACCTTCGGTACCCGCGACTCGTTGGGCCTGCAAACTGCTCGTATTCACGCGGTACAGCCCCTCGCCACGAATACCGGCCCACATTGTTCCGGAGTCATCACGCACAATATCCCGCACAGCGCCGCGCGGGATTCCCTGATCAGGACCGACCAGTGTGAGCGTTTCGTCCGCTTCCCGTCGGATCAGCCTGCTCTGTGTCCCGAACCAGATACGACCTTCATCGTCTTCACTGATGGACCACACAGTTTCAGAGTCAGACTCTGTCTTAAGGCGAAAATGTCTAAACCGGTCACCCATGAATCGGATCAGGCGTGACTCGCTGGCGATCCAGAGTGTATTTTCACGATCGACGAATTGCGATGAAATATTGTCGATGCCGTCGTATTTGCGAATCGTATCCGCCGTATGCACGGTATTTGCCTGGCGGCCGTCGAAACTGAACAATTCCCCGGCTGTCGCCGCCCAGACCGTGCCATACGCGCCGATCGTGATACACACTAAATCATCCGCAGTCTCTATGATCGCCCGAACATCCAGAACCCCGTCTTTCCAGATACCGATACGCTTTTGCCGATCCGCGGCCCAGACAGCACCGTTCGCGGCAGGGTAAATATGCACGATCTCTTCCGATATTAGCTGCAGTTCGGGTTCGGGATTGAGCAGGAGTCGGTACAGTCCGGACCGCGACGCGACCCACAGGTCGTTGCCCGAGATCGCGATGTTGGTGGCGCCGATGGACTCTCCGATCAAGGGTTCAAGCCGATAATTCCCGTCGTCCATGACGACTTCGAGAATGCCCGCTCCCTCGGCGATGACCAGTACGCGCTCACCGACAATTTCGATGTTAATGATCGGCGTGTCTTCGTCACCGAACGGTTGAATAACCTGGTCGACCAGCGCGGAACGAATAACGGAAATCCCACCACCGGTATCGCCCACCCAAACGGTGTTGTCTTCGCCGATCGCGAAGGCTGTCAGGCTATTGCTCCGCAGGCCATCCTTGATCGTATAGTGATCGAAATCCTTGCCGTCATAGCGATTCAGACCACGCGCGGTGGTAAACCAAAGATAGCCCGTATCGTCCTGTTTGATGCCGTAGACATCGGATTGCGTCAAGCCGTCGACGGTCGAATAGAATCGAAACGGCGGCTCAGCCGATCCCTCAGCTGCAAGTGCACCTGCCGTGGACAACACGCCCAACAGCAGCAGTGCAAGCGAATTTTTGAATGCTCGGCTGGCCATAAGTGGTCTTTCATCGAAATCAAGGACTTACTTACTGTAATAATCGGCGGATTGGCATATTTCTTTAGTCCTGACCGGGGGAGAATGCGACTATCCACGATATACCGGGACCCACACGTCGTTTGCCAATAAGTTGTTTAAACACAGCTTGTTAGAGCTATAGCTCGGACGGTCAGGGTCGCGGACGGGAGAGCGTACGAAATCTCAGGCGAAAGATCGCATGTCTCCGGGTCGTTCAGATCTCGAACTGAGGATACGGGATTTCGCTGTCGCGGTAGTATTCGCGCCATTCCCGACCTGGATTGCCAGCGCCGGACAACACAATATCGGTAAAGATCGAATAGGCGGTCGGTGCAATATCCGCCACGTGCGGCTCGAAACAGGATGGCAAGGCCAGGTCCCTGCGGTAAATATGCTCGCGATTGGCGCAGGCCGCGTGCATGAATGACCGGTACCAGTCTTCTTCGTCCCGGTCGCCCAGCTCAATGCGTGCCGCGTTGATTGTTTCGAGAAACCAGTAGGTCATCCAGTAGGATTGCTGCACGAAATTCCAGACCGTGTCCGGTGTTCTTGGCTCCGCGAAATCCCGCAGTTCTGCGCTTAAACTTTCGTTTTTTTCGGCCAGTGAAAAAATATGCTCCCCCAGTTCTCCCGAAATGCCGGGTTGACCCCGGAGTCCACTGGCGTCGTCTTCCGGGATCGGCGGAATAACCAGAACCTGGTATCGTGCGAAATCGAGCATCGTGGCCGCGAGTTTTTCCCGGCAACTGGTCACCGGGTCCGTCGAATTGCATATTTCGTTGATGTCGAGATATAGCTGTCGTGAGAGTTGTTGGCGCTTCGCCTCGTCAATAAACTCTCGCAAGGGAATTCGGTGGTATATGTGCGACGATTTTTCGACGGTCGCGATCAATAGCGGATTCTGCCGCCCCGTCTGCACGGCCGTCCGCATGCCAAATAGTTTTCCTAACCATCGCGCCACTTGCTCGTTCCTCCCTATCCGGATTTTGAATCCGGCTTCAGGTGACGGACGACATCCATCTCCTGAAAATTACAGAATGCTACTTCCAAAAGCGCTTTGAATTAACGCGACCGCGCGTTCCGCAGAGATATTCGCCTGATCCAGAAACGGGTTGAGTTCCACAACCTCCATGGAGGTCATGCGACCTGTTTTCGCGCAGTTTTCCAGCAACTGGTGTGCCTCACGGAAGCTGACGCCTCCGGGCACCAGCGTCCCCGATCCGGGAATCACTGACGGATCGCATCCATCAACGTCAAAACTGATATGAAACCCGGCCGTATTCGCGGTAACAATCTCCAGGGTTTGGCGACTGACCTCGGTCATGCCCAGCTCGTCGATATCACTCATCGTGAACACTTTGATACCGGAATCCCTGATAATCTGGCGTTCGTTGTCATCGATGTCCCGAATGCCGAGTAAAACAACGTTTTCGGGTTTCATTGCAGGACATTGCCCAAGAATGTTTGCCAGCTCCGCGTCGCCATGCCCCAGCAGATGGGCCAGCGGCATGCCGTGAATGTTGCCGCTCGGCGAGGTCTCGGGCAAATTCATGTCGCCGTGTGCGTCAAACCAGATGAGCCCGATATCCGCTTCTTGCTGTCGAAAATGGGCTGCGACACCGGCAACCGTGCCCATGGCGATCGAGTGATCGCCACCGATGACGAGCGGAATCTCGCCTGCGCCCAAGGTATCGCGCGTCACCTCGGCGAGATTGGTGCAGACTTGCAGGATTTCATTTTTGAACCGGGCCTTGCGACTGTCGGCCTTGCGCGTCTCCAGTGTTGGCACAGGGATATCGCTTTCCACCGTGACTTCGTAGCCCAGTTTCGTCAGCGATTTGCTCAGACCGGCCACACGGACCGCTGAGGGACCGGCATCGGTCCCTCGTCTTGACGCGCCCAGATCGAGCGGCACGCCGATAATATGCACGGGTTTTTTTTGAGTCGTCATTCTCTTGGTCCGGTATCAGTTATTTACATCAGATCACTTGTTGCGTGCCCGTCGTCGAGTTCGGAGAGAACCCAATCCTACGACGAAATTGCGAATTCGGTGGTCTCGTAGTCGCATGAACGATCGAAACAATACCGGCAACAAGAACAGGGTCAGGATAGTAGCGACAAACAGGCCAAACACCATACTCGTCGCGACCGGACCCCATAACAGTGATTTTCCACCGAGGCCTGTCGCCAGAGAGAAGAGCCCGGCAATGGTTGTCATTGCCGTCATCAAGATGGGTATGACTCTTCGTCGTGCAGCGTACATCACCGCATGCAGTGGCCGCATGCCGGCACTGATACGACTATTTGCCGCGTCGATCAGCACGATGGCGGCATTGACCGCTATCCCGGTCAGCGCGACGACGCCGTAGAGCGTGTAAAGACTCAATGGATTGCCCGTAGAATACAGACCAAACACTACACCGGTGAATGCCATCGGTAGCGTCGTGATAATCAGTATCGGCTGGAAGTAGCTGCGAAACTGGGTAGCAAGAATCAGGTAGATCAGACCAATGCCGAACAGGAACAGGATCAGCATCGAATCCAGACTTTCCTGTATATCGTCAAACGCACCGGAAAAGTCCAGGTCTGTCTCCGGATATTCAGACTGGATTTTCGCCCATTCACTGACGATGTACCGATTCGCCGCCACCGTGTTGATCCTCAACGGGTCCAGGTCCGCCTCGACAGTGATTGAGCGACGATAATTGTAGTGTCTTATGGTGCCGCTGCTGCGACCGATACGACTGGTCGTCAAAGCACGAAACGTCGTGGTCCCACCCTGGGGCAGCGCGATCGGATCGTCAAGTATGTCCCGGATGTCCTGCAAAACTCTTCTCGGCCCGCGTACCCGCAATTCAACTTTCTCTCCTCGATCCCGGGTAAACGCGACAATCTCGCCGTCAACATGAAGACGCATCAGTCGCAATACGGACCCTGGCCTCAATCCGGCCTGGCGTATGGCTCGCTCATCGAGCTCGAGCATCAATTCGTAGCGGCCCAGGATGTCGTTATCAGCAACGTTCGAGGAACCGTCAATACTTCGCACGATATTCTTGAGGGCATCGGCGGCCGCCCGGAGTTCCCCGGCGTCATCGGCACGAACCTGAACTGCAACGTCTTTGGCAATCGGCGGACCGTTACTCAATTCGAAAAAGGTAATGATTGAATCGCCTGGCGCCGACATTGCCGTATCGCGAATGGTGTTGACGATATCCGAAACGCTGCGGCCGCCATTCGCCTTGGGGTTCAGTGAAATCTGGATCTGACCGTACTGATCGCCGAAAAGCGGCTCGGCATCGGTGAACTTGATGCCGGCCATATTCGTTAGTGCGCGTAGCTCACTGTCTTCGATCAACGGTCGCACACGCGCGGCTGTGCGTTCCGTCTGTTCCAGGGTTTCCTCGATCGTCGAGTCTGCGGGCATATCCACATTGATGTAAAACAGGCGAATCGGATCGAACGTGAAAAACTCCACGCGGACCTGCTCTGTTGCAATGCCGACAACCGAGAGGACAAAAGCGGCGCCGGCAACAAAGAAGAACCGAACCGGGCGCCGAAAAACATAAGCCAGCGCGCGCGTATATTGGATACGCACGCGATGCGTCCAGCGACCACGCCAGGTCTTCAACTGGGTGGCGGCGGTCATCGTATTGCCACTTGAAGATACGACGTGCGCGGGCAAGATCCAGAACGCCTCGATCAGACTGACCAATAGGCCCACCGTCACGACGAGCGGGATAACGAACATAAAATCGCCGACGATACCCGGCAACAGCATCAACGGCATGAAGGCCGAAATCGTCGTAAACACGGCCGATACCACTGGTTGCCCGACTTCCCGCAGAGAATCGATTGCGGCGGATACCGATTCCTGGCCGCGCTGTATCCGATAGTAGAGCGCCTCAACGACCACCACCGCATCATCAACCAGCATGCCAAGTACGATAACGATACCGAGGAGCACGGAAACGTTCAGCGTATTTCCGGTTACGTGCAGGACCCAAAACGTACCCGCAATCGAAAAGACAATGCCCAGGGTGACGAATGCCGCAATCCGGGCGCCCAGAAAAAGCCAGCAGACGCCGAGTACCAACACCAGGCCCACGCCTGCGTTCTTTTGCATCACGCTGAGTGCCTTGCGTGTTTGCGTGGTCTGGTCGTCCGAAAGAACCAGGCTGATGCCGGATTGCGCCAGGGTTTTGTTCTTGGCGTCAACATAGGCATTGATTCGATCCACCAGCACGAGCGTGTTGGTGAAACCCACCTTGGAGATTGACATCGTGATTGCCGGCTGGCCCTCAAAGCTGACCACCTGCTGAGACTCCTCCTGCCCGCGCCGGACCGTCGCCACGCGATCGAGAGGAATCTTGCTTTGGGGCGCGGTGCGCGGTGCTACCAGGAATTTTGCCAGATCATCAGGCTCGGTTGTCTTGCCGCGTACACGTATTAACCATGCTTCCTTGCCAACGTCGATTTCGCCAGCCGACATGTCAAGGTAAGACTCTTTTAACTGATCCGCTATATCGATGGCAGTGATGCCATTCGCCGCCACCGCCTGGGGATCGATCTCGACCTGCAGCTCGGGTTCGTTGAAACCAAAAGCACTCACCGTGTTAACGCCGGGAATGCGTTCCAGTTCTTCCTTGATCAGCTTTGCCTGCCGGCGCAGTTTCTCATCGTTCGCCTGACCGGTGACCACGACCATGGCGGTGGGGAACCCGTTAGACGTCGTGATCTCGAGAATATCCGGATCTTCTACGTCGTCGGGCAACTCATCGTTGGTCTTGCTTTGAATCTCTCGTCGAAGGTCGGTTACGCGCTTGTCAAATTGCCGATCGGTCAACTCGCGAAACCGTACGCGGATATTCGAAATATTTTGCCGCGACGTACTGGCGATGAATTTGATGTCCTGCACATTCCGCAGTGCGTCCTCAAGTGGCCCGGTAACCAACTCTTCCACGTCTGCTGCCGTCGAGCCCGGCAATACCGTCGTGATGACGACGAAATTAAAATTGATCTCCGGATCCTGTTCCCGCGGCATTTGCAGATAGGACACCATGCCCATAATCAAGACGACGGCAAAGAGAATGTTGACCAGCGGATGGTTGGTCAGGAGTATTCGATAGAGTTTCATTCGCTGGCAATAACCAGGTCATCGCCGTCTTGCAGCCGAATGTGGCCTCTGGACACAATGAGGGTATCGTCCGGCAACTCCAGAGCGGCCGGACGGCCCTCCTGAGCAGACGAAATCTCAATGAATTTGGCCTTGCGGTTGCTGGCGACGAACACCCCGAAGGCCGCTCCTCGTTGCACGATCAGATTCACCGGCACCACGCCCACACTTTCTGTCCAGGCAATCTCGCCCGTCGAGCCGATGGGTGCCGTTTCGCCGCTGAAGCCAAGCCTGACCCTGAGCCTGCGCGTATTGGTTTCGATGACGTTCGACAAACGCAGCAGTTCGACGGGGAATTCGCGGCCCATACTCAGGTAGCGTAAATCGGACACGCCCGGCAAATCCATCGCGTAGCGCGGATCGAGTTCCGCATCCACTTCCGGCTCGTCCGTTTGTACCAAAGTCATCAACTGTGTACCTGGTTGTGCGAAGTTACCGACCTGCGCCTGACGTTGCACGACTGTCGCATCGAAGGGAGCACGAATGCGAGTCCGCGCGAGCGCCAGTTCAGCGACCTGTATCGCAACCTGCTGACCCTGGCGATTGGCCTCCAATACCGCCACATCCGTCTGTCGGCCGATCAATTCGTCGTCCGAAACGAAATTCTTCGTCAACAATTCTTCGGCTCTTTGCAACCGGTATTTCGCCTGCACAATCTGCGCGTCCAGCGACTCGAGAGTAGCGCGTGCCTGGGCCAGAGCGAGGCGAGCATTGTCATCATCCAGCCGAACCACGATCGCGCCTTTCCTGACCGATGCGCCGACATCGGCAAGGACCTCGTCGATCAACGCCGTTACTTCGGAGGTAACCACGGCACGATTCGCCGGCAGCACTGTCGCAGGTGCACGTAACTCTCGTGCCTCTCGCAGGTCACCCAGGCGTTCCACAGAGACCGAGACCGGCTCGGCCAGTCCGGTGCGACAAAACATGAAAAGCACCACCAGCAGCGTAGCCTTGTATGCCGTACCTGGCTTATATTCCTTCAAGAATCTTCTCCAGTAAAAACCTTCCCGCCCAATGCTGATTTCATTTTCGAGCAGAGGCAATCCACCGCGGTCACGCAGTGCACAATTATACCCATCTTGGAATCAGCGACAGCTATTTAAGTTCAAAGCATTATTTCGCTCCTGAATGGCTATAATCCGGCTCCATCCCTGCAACCGGTAAGACGGCAAAAATGTTAAGTCTCCACCAGATCAGCCTTCGCCGCGGGCGGAAATTGCTCATGGAAAACGTCAGTTTCCAGGTCCATGCCGGGCAGCGGATGGGGTTGATTGGCGCCAACGGCAGCGGCAAGACGTCGTTGTTCTTCATGTTGCTGGGCGAGCTTGAGGCAGACGATGGCGAGCTTGTCATTGATCCGCAGGATGAAATTGCGCACGTTGCACAGGAGAGTCCCAACAGTGCAGGGTCGGCACTCGACTACGTGATGGACGGCGACAACGAACTGCGCAAAACCCAGGCCGCCATCGCCGTTGCGGAAGCCAGGCAAGACGACAATGGAGACGATCTCCACGTGCTGTACGAGCGAATGGAGGCGATCGACGGTTTCACCGCTGAGGCCCGTGCTGCCAGGTTGCTGCACGGACTGGGATTCGCTGCCGACACCAACCACAAACCGGTGCGGGAATTTTCCGGCGGTTGGCGCATGCGCCTCAATCTCGCCCGCGCCCTGATGTGCCGGTCTGATATTTTGCTGCTCGATGAACCGACCAATCATCTGGATTTGCCAGCCATCCTGTGGCTGGAGCGCTGGCTGAAACGCTACGATGGCATTCTGCTGGTCATCTCCCACGATCGCGATTTCCTGGATCAGGTCTGCACACGTATAGCTCATATCGAGCACGAAACCATGCAGATCTTTACGGGCAACTACAGTCAGTTTGAGACACTGCGTGCCGAACAACTGGCACTGCAACATTCCATGTATTCGCGCCAACAAAAAGAAATAAAGCACATTCAATCGTACGTAGATCGCTTCCGCTATAAAGCATCCAAAGCTCGTCAGGCGCAGAGCCGGCTGAAAATGCTGGAGCGAATGAAAAAGATCGCACCGGCACACGTCGATTCACCCTTTCGCTTTCATTTTGCCGAGCCGAAACGACAACCACAGCATTTGCTGGGACTGATGGACGTCGCGGTCGGCTATGCCGACAGCGACGATGGAACCGTACTCAGCGACATCAATCTCAGTCTGTCTGCGGGCGACCGGGTCGGACTTCTGGGCGTCAATGGGGCGGGCAAGTCCACTCTGGTCAAGGCACTCGCGACGGGTAGCACACTGCTAAGTGGTGAGCGTGTCCTGAACAAGGACACAAGAATAGGATATTTCACTCAACACCAGCTGGACTCGCTGAAACCGGAACAAAGCCCGATCGATCATTTGCGAACGGTTGCGCCCGCTGACCGTGAGCAGGACCTGCGTAACTACCTGGGACGATTCGGTTTCAGTGGCGAGCGAATTTTCGAACCGGTCGCGCCATTTTCCGGAGGTGAAAAAGCCCGTCTTGCACTGGCATTGATGATTCGCCAGGAGCCTAACCTGTTGCTACTGGATGAGCCTACCAACCACCTCGATCTCGAGATGCGCCAGGCGTTGAGCGTCGCCCTGATCGAATACAGTGGCGCTTTGATTGTCATCTCTCATGATCGCCACCTGTTACGCAGTGTTTGCGACGACCTGCTCATCGTTCACGACGGTATCGTGGATAGATTCGAGCGTAGTCTGGATGAATATCCGGCCTGGTTAAAAGAAAGACAGAGCGGTGGAAATCCCGCCGTGAGCAGGGAAAATGACAACGAATCGGCCGCCCGGCAACCCAATCGCAAACAAGTTCGGCAACAGGAAGCGCAGCGGCGTCAAAGGCTTAAGCCGCTTTACGATCAGGTGCGCTCGATCGAAGATCAGTTGACCGCCAGCCGAACCGAGCTTGCCTCGATGGAAGAGCGACTTGCCGACGAAAATATCTACACGAATCCGGATCGGAAAGCGGAGCTTACTGAACTCGTTCAGGCACAAGCCTCGTTAAAATCGGCGATAGAAACGCTCGAATGGCGCTGGATAGAAGCCAGCGAAACGCTGGAGCAAGCCACTTGATGCGCGAACGAGGCGGGGACTCCTGGCCCGGACTGACCGCAATTTGAAAAACGCCGTTTTTCGAATTGCGGTGTTGAAAATACCATGGATGGTTTTTCCAACAGACTGCTAGAGTGACACGATGATGCCTTTATCCGGCGAGACCTTGCCGGCCAGGAGCCTGCTATAGACGCGGCCCAACGTGTCCATGCCGTCGTGGCGCTCAATGACCAGCCATTCCCGGCTCTTTATCGACGCGTCATACCAGAACCGGTATGCCTTTTTCTCGAACTCACCCGGTCCCCACTCCTTCGTCCTCTTTTGAATATGAGCCGGAGCAAAAAACATCGCGCTACGCTCGCGAATGAAATGCGGCCCCATTTTATTCGCGTCGTAGTGTGTCACGCCTACGTTTGACGTGTACTTCATATTGTCACCAAGCAGTGCATGCAGGTCGGATAACAGGGCGCCGTTGCCGGA
This sequence comes from Gammaproteobacteria bacterium, assembly GCA_013151645.1. GTDB lineage: Bacteria > Pseudomonadota > Gammaproteobacteria > Steroidobacterales > Woeseiaceae > JAADHU01. Next base: position 34,710 of record JAADHU010000060.1, read on the forward strand.
CATATCCACGATGACAGTCGGTTGCGTCTCATCGATCGCACTTAGCTCATCATAGGTTACGACTTTGTCGTAAAGCTGTAGCTCGGCCACCCGACTTCGATTTCCCGGTGATGTGAGACCGATGCAGACTCGCGAGCCGACATCCTCTTTTAACGCGTACGCAAGGCCGATAGCAGTCTTGGAAGAAGCGCTCGGAACGATAATTTGTGAAGCACCGAAATAGTCGTTGTCCTGCAGAAAATCATAGAGGCAAAATGACGTTGCATAAAGCGGCATCAGGAGCATGCGCTCATCTTCCATTGACGCATCAAATGCGCTTTCCTCACCGGTTCGCATGTACGCGTTGTATACCAGCGGCAACTCGGCACGATGATCACTTATATCAACGAGACGGCTTTCTTTGAGTTTCCCGGGTCGCATGACGAGATGCGTAGCCATCGGAAAATAGCCATATAACCGCTCACCTGTCGCCACATCAGGGTGCCGGCTTGCAACCACATCGGCAAAGCCCCACGTCGGAATGATGCCCCAACCGCTCTCTACCGGAAAAAACTTCCAATAGCCGAGTTTTTCACCGACGATACCGTAGGTGATGTTATTCGCGGTCAACGCAAAACGATCGACTCTTGTCAAAATCTCGCCGTCAACAAGGTTTGGCAACCTGGCAGAAACCACGCGTGTCTCCGCCAGACTATCCCGCCTTACTTCGAATTGTTCCGATTGCATGTAACGTTTACTCGAGTTGATCCGGGGATTGCCGGGTTCGCAGCATTTTGACCATTTCTATGGAGATACTGTGGGTATCCCCGGGCCAACGGGCGGACAAATAGTTTTCGTCCCTGACGACAAAGCCCCGGTCAAGACGATCCGCACTGTCTCTCAGGAACGGCTTCGGGCCTCTCAGAAAATTATCGCAACTGGACAGCGCTTTTGTCACCTCGTCTTCGACGGTATTTCCAGGGTAGGTCAGATAGTAATCCTTCAGCCATAGTTTCGTCAGCTTGTACGCCGCCAGTTCCTGTGTTTTGAGCAGCGCCGTTGTTCTAAGATCGTGAAGAACGGACAAACCCGTTTGTGAGTCAATGCTTCGCGCCGCCAATACGACACCGTGGCAAATCGCTGCTACCGGTTTTTGAGCCGCAAAGAATTCGGCAACCAGCCTGTGCAGAATATCCGACTCCAGATACTCTCTGACCGCTTTGTCGTGCCCCCCGGGCAAGAACAGCCCGTCGAAATCCTGTTCACGTGCATCAACGTAGCGTAACGGATTCAGGAATGACGGGTCACGATCCATTTCATTGTAAGCTGCGACGGCGTCTTTTCTCGCCTTGAGCAGCGACCTCCAGATACCCAGTTTTTCCCCGCTGAGCATAAGCGTGTCGGCACTGGCCTTGTTGCCGGCCGGTGTCGCGAATACAACGTCAATTTCACGATCCGAGAAAACTTTCCATGGAATTGCCACCTCTGTTGGGTCAAATCCATAACCAGGCAGCGGTATCAAGACCTTCATGCAGCACACCGGACTGAGTACTTCATACGGCCGCGTTCGTTTCTTCTATTTCCAAATTCACCTATACGGCCTCTCACAAGCAACAGCACGATTCAACACGCCGTTTCCCAGTGTCTGGTACGCGCGTTGCGATTGCAAGGTCGGCGAAACGTTTTCTGAATGGTCCGCCTTCAGAAGGAACATGAAGACGGACCCAAATCTCCTGTGGAGGAACGCCTACTGGATTGAAGCTAATTCTCTTTTTATGACGACTGTCTTGTACATACCGTCATCCTTCATTCCGCCGTCGATAAATTCTACGCCATCATCGTAGCCCGACGACAAAAGGAGCGAACGAATACCTTGCTTAGTCACGTCATCGATGGTCTTGCCGCTGATGATCGTCACGCCGTTCGAGTTATCGCTGTCAACAAAGCGGCCCAGGCGGTGAACCTGAATATCAATGTCCTCGAAATTACCGTCATCGATCCATATGACTTCACTATCCGGACCGGGCAACGGCATGTTAATCGTCTTGCCGTCGACTTCAAACCTGATGCCATCGGCTTCACGAGTAATCAGAATTGAACGCCCGGTTTCGTCGACGACCGACTGGATCTCTCCCTCCTGCATATCATGCAGCGCGAAGCCCATGGTATCGCTGTCCAGACTCAGAAATATCGGCTCGTTGCCACTACCATCGTCGACGCTGATCTCAACTTTCATCTCGATGTTTTCGCCCGCCATTGCTACGGCCGCGAATAGTAGCGACGCCAGCGCAAATGTTCTTTTCGGAATGTTCATCGGTATTGACCCCCTTCATTTTCAGTTTCTGTCGACTCACAGATGCATCGGGCCGGACAATCGTCGCAAGCATGTGACCTTGAATAGACGCGCCCTCGAATACCCTGCCACGCCCTTTCCATTACAATATCCCGACTCTGCGCGTTCTGCGGCAGGGACTTCCAGACAGTGAGGCACAAATTCCGGTGAATGAATCCAGACTGGGCGAGGAGCTTCGTAAGGAAATGGAAAGTCTGATTGGGCCATTGGCCCAATCGTTGTCCCGTGTAATCCTTGAAACGGACAAACGCATTGCATTGCCGCCGGGCTCCGAACTGGCGTTGGCGGATTTCGCCGAGGTTTTGCCCGAACGCGGCTGCGGCGCTACAAAGACGATTGAACACCTCCTCGAACTCAATACGGCGGCCGGTGGAAATACGGGTGGACCCCGTTGCTTCCATTTCGTCATTGGTGGCAGTACGCCGGCGGCGATGGCCGCTGATCTGCTGGCAACGGCCTACGAAGCGGTGACCTATACCTGGCTACTCTCACCCGTTGGCGTACGCATGGAATTGCAGGCGCTGGACTGGCTCAAAGAGATGTTTGGCCTGCCCCGAGCCTGGCCTGGCGTCATGGTTACGGGGGCAACGATGGCCAATTTCGTCTGCCTTGCGGCCGCACGGCAGTGGTGGAGCGAACAACACGGTTTCGATGTATCTGAAACGGGTCTGTCGGGTATGCCGCAAATGCCCGTACTTACATCGGGCTTCGTGCACGCCAGCACACTTAAGGTTATGGCCGTTCAGGGCATCGGCCGGGCCAACGTACAGCAATACGTACGTGACGATTTTGGTCGTATCGACCTCGACGCGCTGGAAAACGCGCTGGTTGAGCTCAAGGGACAGCCAGCACTTGTAATCATCAATGCCGGCGAGGTCAATGCGGGTGAATTTGATCCGCTAAGAGAAATGATCGCGCTCGCCCGCCAGCACAACTGCTGGGTTCACGTGGATGGCGCTTTCGGTCTGTTCGCCCGGCTCTCGCCGCGTACCGCTCATTTTGTCGACGGCGTCGAAGAAGCCGACTCCGTGACCGTCGATGGGCACAAGTGGTTGAACGTACCCTATGACTCGGGCTACGCCTTCGTGCGCGACCATGATTTGCTGGCACGGGCGTTTCGCTATTCGGCTGACTACCTGCCAGATGAACACAGCGATCGTCCGACGCCAGGCGCCATTGGTCCGGAAAGTTCGCGCCGAGCACGAAGTTTTGCAGTATGGGCCACAATCAAAGCCTACGGCCGCGAGGGTCATCAGCGGATCGTGGAACATTGCCTGGACCTTGCGCAGTATCTTGCTCAACAGGTCACGGAAGCGCCTGATCTTGAACTGATCAATGACGTGCAATTGAACATCGTTGCGTTTCGCTACAATCCGGGCAACCTCGGAGAGACCCGATTAAATGATCTGAACGAACAACTTGGCGAAGCCGTGCTCGCAGACGGGCGCTTCTTGGTCGGCACTTCGAAAATCGGTGCCCGAACCGTATTCAGGCCGGCATTTTCCAACTGGCGTACACGTTTTTCGGACCTCGAAGAATTTACAGAAGTATTGCTGGCTATCGCAAAGCGTCTGCCACGCGCGCCAGACCAGTAGTGCAAACGGTTCCCGGAATGAACTGCAATTCAATTTTGTTGTCTCTTCATACCGATAGGAGATCAAAAACATGAATAGCAAGAAAAAACTCCGCAGCACTTCGATCATACCGTTACTGCTGATATGCGTGACATCGCTTGCTCAGGATATCGGTCCTGACGGCCCGGCGCCTGATGATCGGACGAACGACAAAAGCAAAACTCCAATGTCGGCGGAACGACTGGGCGAGCTGGTTCTGAATGTCGATCAGGATGCCCGCTTCAGTGGCTCAGGTTGGGAATTTCAGGTTGCCGATCTGAAGGTCGGTCTTATCTACGATGTCAATGCCGACCGCATGCGAATTATTATTCCAATCGGGCCGATCGACGATCTCTCCGAGGATGAGTTGCTGCGAATCATGCGAGCGAATTTTGATTCCGCCCTCGATGCGCGCTATGCCATCGCGCAAGGGAAATTATGGGGTACCTTTATTCATCCGCTTAGCGAGCTGTCGGACGAAGAATTCCTGATCGCGCTTGGTGAGACGGCGAATATCGTTCTGTCCTACGGAATCAGCTACTCGTCCGGGTTATTTATTTTTGGCGGCGGCGACAGCATCGAAATTCAACAACGCGAGTTGATCGAAAGCCTCAGGAAAAAGCGCTCCTGAGCCTTTATTGCAGGCGAACGACTTCCAGAAATTCGGGCCCGTAACGATCCAGTTTGGTCTGACCGACACCGGAGATTTCAAGAAGGGCTGCAGACGATTGCGGTTTTTCAGTCGCCATTTGCATCAATGTTGCATCGTGAAAAATCACGTAGGGCGGCACGTTATTCTCGTCAGCGAGGCGTTTGCGGCAATCTCGTAGTGCTTCCCAAAGATCGCGGTCTTCTTCGGCAATCGTCAGTAGTTTCGGCTTCGTTTTTGTTTTCGTCGCTTTTCGGCTGAGCAACAGATCCCGCCGCAACGGCAGTTCCACTTCACCGCGAAGCAGTGGTCGACTTTTCGCGGTGAGTTGAATCGCGCCGTAGCCGGCCGTGTCTACCGACAGCAGACCAAGAACGACTAACTGGCGCAGAATCGAGCGCCATTGTTGTTGCCCGAACTCACTGCCAATGCCATATACGCTCAGTTCATTGTGGCGGTGCTGGCGAATCTTGTCGTTATCTTGTCCCAGCAGGACGTCGATCACATGAACGGCACCGAAACGCTGGCCAGTACGATAAACAGCCGACAGGATTTTCTGTGCCACTTCGACACCGTCGAATACGTCCGGTGGCGTCAGGCATACATCGCAATTTCCGCAGGCATCGTCCAGCGTATCGCCGAAATAGTCCAGCAGGGAGCGACGGCGACACTCAGTCACTTCGCACCACCCCAGCAAGGCATCCAGTTTTACGCGCTCATTGCGTTTGTGGGATTCGCTGGCGGTAGATCCGTCGACCATTTGACGCAGACGCACGACGTCCTGCAGTCCGTAAACCATCCAGGCAATCGATGGTTCACCATCGCGACCAGCACGGCCGGTTTCCTGGTAGTACGACTCCATGCTCTTGGGCAAATCCAGATGAGCAATGAAACGAACATCGGGTTTGTCGATACCCATGCCGAATGCGATGGTTGCAACGATCACCACGCCGTCATCTCGCAGGAAGCGTCGCTGATGCTCGGACCGGATCGCCGCGCCGAGACCCGCGTGGTAAGGCAATGCATCGTAGCCCGCACTAACCAGCCAGGCAGCGGTGGTCTCTGTTTTCTTGCGCGACATGCAGTAGACAATGCCGGCATCACCGCGGTGTCCCGAGAGGAATTCGAGCAACTGGCGTTTCGCATCGAGCTTGTTTTGCACCAGGTAGCGAATGTTACTGCGATCGAATCCGGCGACGAACCGCGCCGGGTCGACCAGGTTGAGCCGTTCGATGATTTCGGCGCGGACCTGCAATGTTGCCGTTGCCGTCAGCGCCATCCGCGGCACGCGAGGAAAATGCTCGCTGAGCTCGCCAAGCCGCAAATAGTCTTCACGGAAATCATGTCCCCACTGCGAAACGCAATGGGCCTCGTCAATGGCAATAAGACCGACCCGGACCGCCTGCAGCTGTTCGAGCGTGCGTTCCTGCATCAGCCGTTCGGGTGCGATATACAGGAGCTGCAGCTGGCCGTTCTCAAGGCGCTGCAGAACCTGACGCTGCTGAACGATCGTCAGGGTCGAGTTAAGAAATGCCGCATCGATACCCAGTTGTTCGAGCGCCGAAACCTGGTCTTGCATCAGGGCGATGAGCGGCGACACGACGAGCGTGACGCCGTCGCTCAACAACGCCGGAATCTGGTAACACAGAGACTTGCCACCGCCGGTCGGCTGCAGGACCAGCGAGTCCCGCCCGTCCAGCGCGGTCGCGATGGCCTCTTTCTGATGACCGCGAAATTCAGTGTAGCCGAATACGTCGCGTAAAATACTATCTGCCGTTTGCTGCATTTTTCGAGTATACCGATGACGGCTAATAAAGGCTGACTACTCTAAGTGACCGCCGTACGCACGTGTAGCAATGAATCAGGTCAATGTACGAGTAAAGTGCCGGAGCTGCATACTCCTCAGAGCCCTTCCGGGCTGCTAGACTACGCACATACCCCGATTCATGGACAGTACGATGACGAAGAAGCTCAAGAATGAGCCGGCACTACTGAAAGAGGCGCTGCGCATGATCATCGATGACGCAGTCAAGCGCGGGGTCGTCGAATTCGAGGCCACCGATTCTCGAAATCTGAAAATAGAGTTTGCCTATCGCTTGTTGGTACACGACAAGGAAATCGTACCTCTGCAAAACGCCCAGATCTCGTTACCCAGTATGAAACACCGACTTGCGATGTGGGTTTCGCACAAGCTGCCCGCTGATCATGAATTGCTCAACTAAGCTCTCCGCGAAGCATATGAAAAAACTCCTGTTTATTTTGCTTGCGACCGCTACCTCGGCCGTCGCGTTGGCGCAGACAAATCGAATCAACATCGTTCGGCACGATGCTCCGGAGCTTGCCTATTTCGGGGACTACGCCATCGGTGTGCGCACACTTCGGTTCACGGATAAACAGCGGGTCGATATCCTCAGTACGGTCAGTGGCGGAGAAACCGCGTTTTATGACCGGGTCCTGACCGTCGAGGTTTGGTATCCGGCGCTACTTGCAGACGATCAGCAGCCCGGTGGTCAATATACGACGACGACCCGAAACCCTGCGATCACTGCGATTCTGAGCGGCGCCGCGGTCCGGGACGCTGCGCCCATGACGACGGCGGGACGATTTCCGCTCGTCATACTGTCGCACGGCTATCCTGGCAATCGGTACCTGATGAGCCACCTCGGCGAGAACCTCGCCAGCAAAGGTTACATTGTCGCCTCAATCGAACATCCTGACAGCACGTACGAGAACCAAAATGCTTTTTCCAGCACGCTGTATAACCGGCCGCTGGATCAACTGTTCGTATTGGAGCAAATGGCACAAGTGTCGGCAAAACCGAATGGCTTTTTGAGTGGCATGGTGGATGCGGAAAACACCGGTATTGTTGGCTATTCCATGGGTGGCTACGGGCTGGTCAACAATCTTGGCGGCGGCTACAGCGACGCGGTCGTCGCTCACGAAATAGCGCCACCCAACAAATTATTACAGCGCCACGCAAGCAGCAACCCGGCCTATCGCAGGAATCTGGACGCCCGAATAAAGGCGGGTTTCGCGGTCGCGCCCTGGGGCATGACCGTCGGAGTCTGGCAAGCAAGTGACCTACACGGCATTCGAGTACCCACCTTCTACCTGGCGGGCAGCGTCGACAGTGTTGCCGGCTACGAAAATGGTACCCGCGCCATATTCAACAATGCGATTAACAGTGATCGATACCTGCTGACCTTTCGAAACGCAGGCCACAATGCCGGCGCACCGATACCCCTGCCGCTCGAAATAATTGATAGTGATGACAAGACGGGGGCAGGTCACTACACGGACCCTGTCTGGGACACGGTACGCATGAACAACGTCATGGATCACTTCGCCACAGCCTGGTTCGATTACCATCTGAAAGGCATGCGGGAGAAACAGGCCTACCTCGAGCTGGTGCCAAACGCCTGGGACGGCGTTTACTCCATGGAGGACGGGCAAGCCACTGAAAAGCATACTTACTGGAAAGGCTTTGGGCGCGGCACAGCGCAAGGCCTGCAGCTGGAGCACTTGCAGGCGGAACGCTGATCGCGGAAGCGTCGGCCCCGGCGGATACCCCGTGACCTGCTATTGTTGTTGCGACAACCGGTACAACATGACGGCGACGCGTTTGGTTTGCATGCTCAGGGTGCGAAGGTCTGCGGTTTCATCCAGCGAATGACCACCGGCGCCCATCAGGCCGACGCCATCCATCGCCATTTCGACATAGTCGGCGACGAACGAAATATCGGCGGCACCTGCTTTACGTGGATCCACTGCAGCCACCTCGCCGAATCCCAGGTCCCGGCTGGTCTGATCGAATAGCTTAAGCAATGCATAATTTCCGTCGCTGGGCGCCATTGGTGGATAGCCGTCCGTGAATTCGATATTGGCGTCGGTCACTGGCAGATGGTCTGCAACGATCTCCCGCATGCGCTGCTTCACCGTTTCCCGCTGCTCCGGCGAAATCGTTCTCAGATCGCCACGAACGCGCACCACACCGGAGACGATATTGGTCTTTCCGAAGGCAGTACCGCTGCTGGTCGCATCGTCATAATCAATGCTTGTACCGCCAATGATCGTGCCCGGATTAAAAGACAGGTTCGGTTCCGTCGACAATTCCGCACGAAATGCGTTCAGAATTCTGGCCGCTTCGTAAATCGCGCCATCACCGTAGTCCGGCTGAAAAATTTGCGACGAGTGCGCCCGAGCCCCGCTGGTCGTTAAAGTCCAGCTCGTGGTCCCGCGTCGCGCAATTACCGCGGTCTGCGGGTCACTGTCGCCATCCTCGAAGCCGATGGCATAGTCCGCCCACTGCGCAGCCTCGAGCAATGCTGCACTGCGTATTGAAAACGGCCTGCCCGGCATTTCTTCGTCACCCGTCATGACGACTTTTACGGAAATGTCGTCCAACACACCGGCTGCCTGCAATGCCCGCAAAGCATGAACAATGATGACATCGCCACCCTTCATATCCGTGGTGCCGGGCCCCTGTGCGAAATGCTCGTCGACGACGGCGTAATTCTGCAACGGACTGTCGGCAGCAAAAACCGTGTCAAGATGACCGATCAACAATACTTTCGGTCCTCGGTCTCCCCGATAGGCCACGAGGTGTCCGGCTCTGGCGACCGGCGCCCCATCAATCCACTCGGTCGAAAAACCGAGTTCATCGAGCTCTGCGGAAAAAATTGCGCCCACAGCGCGTACACCCTGCAGATTCATCGTGCCGCTATTGATGTTAACCGTGGTCTCTAACAGAGAGAGCGCACGTGCCGTCTCTTCATCGACATGGTTCACGATGATTTCCTCGGTGGAGACGGGCACTGAGGTCTGCGCCACTGCGACCACGGAACTGATGCACACGATCAGTACCGGAAAAATTGATTTGTACAAAGTCCGCACTCCGGAATGATTCGAATTCACTAATTATCGCCTATTTAAGGAGAGAGCCAAGCAGGCCCCTCATCAGTTTTGTCCCCAGCGAGCGGCCAATGCTCCTGGCGGCACTTTTCATCATCGCTTCGCCGATACCCTGTCGATTGCTTCTCCTGGGCCTACTGCGTGCAGTTTCCTTCTTGCGCGCCTTCGCCGCCGCTTTGTCTCGAGCCTGCTGTGCCTTCTCTCTCCGGGCATCCGCCGCCGCCCCGGCCGCTCGTTCCTCCAGCATTTCATACGCGGAACGCCGATCAAGTTTCTGTTCGTAACGCCCCTTCAGCGGAGAACGCTCCCGCAGCGTATTTCGCTCCTGGGCCGTCGCCGGACCGATCCGTGACTCGGGTGGACGAATCAGTGTCGCCGTGGCGATACCGGGTATCCCGCGATCGTCGAGGCACGATACCAACGCCTCCCCCGCGCCCAATTGAGTAATCACATCCTTGATCTTTATCGAACCGTCGCTTCTGAAACTCTGGGATATCGCCTTGATCGCCCGTTGATCTCTCGGTGTATAGGCCCGTAACGCGTGCTGAATTTTTAATCCCAACTGACCAAGGACCGGTTCCGGGATATCCAGCGGACTTTGCGTGACAAAGTAGACGCCGACAGCCTTGGATCTGATGAGCCGAACCACTTGTTCGATTTTATCCAGTAGCGCTTTTGGCATACCTTTGAAGAGCAGATGCGCCTCGTCGAAAAACAGCACCAGTTTTGGCTGCTCCAGATCCCCGGCTTCGGGAAGTTCCTCGAATAACTCTGACAACAACCAAAGCAGAAAGGTGGCATAGAGCTGTGGAGCTTCACGGGTCAATCGGTCTGCGGACAGCAGACTTATGACACCATTGCCCGAGAAATCCCGCTGCATGAAGTCCTGGATACTGAGCGCTGGCTCGCCAAAAAAACGTTCCGCGCCCTGTTCTTTCAAAACCAGCAGACGCCTTTGAATGGCCCCGACGGATGCTGCCGTGATGTTGCCGTATTCACTCCTGAGTGCCTTGTTATTGTCTGCCATCCAGGACAGCAACGCGCGCAGGTCCTTCAGGTCCAGTAACAACATACCCTGATCATCGGCAACCGCGAAACAGGCATAGAGCACTCCGGTTTGCGTGTCATTCAACTGCAGCAGGTTGGATAGAATCAATGGCCCCATTTCAGAGATCGTTGTTCGCACCGGGTGCCCCTTGCGCCCGTAGATATCCCAGAAAAGCGTGGGGTATCCGCGTTGCTGGTAGTCCGGTAGCGGTATCTCCGATAAACGACGATCAATTTCCTTGTGCGGTTTGCCCGCCTGACTGATGCCTGACAGGTCTCCCTTGATATCCGCCGCGAAAACCGGCACGCCCATACGGGAAAACCCCTCGGCCAGAACTTGCAAGGTAACGGTTTTTCCGGTGCCCGTAGCACCCGCGATGAGCCCGTGGCGATTGCTTTGACGGCCGAGTTGGACAACCAGATCGCCCTGACCGGCCCCAACAATCAGTTGTTGCGACATGTATTCATCTCCTGCTTCTCCACGTTTCCATCATCATGCTCGACCTGCGACCCGGACATCTGATACGACTTCCTGGCTGTCCAGTGTATGCTGCATCGACTCAGGAATCAGCAGCAATACATGCGCAATTTCGCTAACGAACTGAACCGCCGCAATGTATTTTAGGTAGCACTGGCCTACCGGGTCACCGCCCGGCTAAACAAGTACCTGGGTCCACCGAACTGTTAGTTTCTTCTCAATACTGAGCGGGCAGGATAGGTCACTGTGTACTGATGTCGAATACGCCACGTTGCGCCTGCATCCAGTGTTTTGCGCCACACAATGAGCCCAGGCTTGTCGTCAATATCCCGCTCGTCAGGCGTTGTTGCGGAACGCGGCACCGTGACTTCGATCGTTCGATTGCGGGCGACCGGATAAAAGTCGAAAACTTCTACCTCACTTGCCAGTCCACGATGATTGATGATTTCAAACAGGTAATCGGTCGCTTCCGATTTTCGCTTGTTGACGATTCCCTGCTTTCCTCGTTCGCCACCTTGTGTCTGCACCCGAATTTCCACGCGACGGTCCTGCCCCATGGGCAACATCAGCTCCGCCTGCGGCAGCGCTGTCGGCATCCTGGTTTCACCCACGTAAGTGCCGTCAACGTACACGGTCATGGTACTGCCATACAAAGGTAGTGATGCGTCATAGGTAAATCGCGCTGCGAGATACGCCTGCGTACTCTCTCTGGGTACAACCTGGGTGACCAGGTCAGTCGTGAATTCAAACTGCGTCAAGTCGATACTTATCGGTTCTTCGCTATCATTGGTAATATCGCTGCGCCCCGGAACCCGGTAGCTCACGGCGAATCCGCCGACATCGGTTTGAGCGCGCTGGCCTGTGACTACAATTTGTTCAAGTGCCTCATAGTTAGCGAATCCGTCCGCCTCCCTTTTCATCGCACGAAGTCTCGGTTCGGGCGGTCCTGGCTCCTGCAGGTCGAGGAACTGGCTGTCCAGTTGCGGAGCTATGAGGTCTCCATGCGGTTCGCTGGTCGACAATGTTAATTCAACGCTGCGCCAGTCTTCGTCCGTTTCCTGAAAGACTTCGGCTTGCTGCAACAATTGTAACCTGCCGCTATCGCTATCCAGCCTGGCTTCGTAGCGCGGTGACCAGGAGGCATCCTCCTGGTTGTAGCGCAGTCGAACGTCAGTTTGTGTCGCGGTATCGGTATTGAGAGAAAATTCGACGACAGAAGTAGCCAGACTGCGCCCGCGCAACGTCTTCAATCTGCGCATCAATACGGAAATATCCTTGCCGAACTCGATGTTTTTCGCATCGTTGGCACGAATCAGCTTATTCGCATCTTCGGAACCGCTTTGCAACAAATCGAGCGCCGCCTGCCAGGAAGTAACATCGGCTGTTCCGCGCGTTCCTTCCAGCCAGGCTTCCTTGGCATAACCTTCGGCGATGCCCTTCAGGAACTGCAGTCTCAGCCTGGCGGCATCGCTGCTGTCCTCGACTGTTTTCTTGTCTCGAGTGAGCGCGTCGATTTTCGCTTGCAGTTCATTGATATCAGCATCAAATGACTCTCTCGTTTGCTCCTCACTCAATTTGATCTGGCCGAGACGGATATTGTTGCCGACAACCTCGACCTGAAGACCTTCGATGTCGATATCGCTTACCAGTCCGACCAGACGAATAGTATTGTTGCCCCGGGAAAGGTTGACTGTAGCAACGCGAGTTACCCTCGCCCCCTCCGGGTAAACGACCACATTCTCAACACGGGACGGCACGTCTACAGCAAATGTATAACCGGCACCGAGTAGACTGAGAAGAGTAACGATCGTTTTGGTGAGCATGATAGTCCTCCGACGGGGCCGCCGATTAATTGTTCTGACAGCCAGTGTATGCCGCATCGACTCGGGAATCACCAGAAATACCCACGTAGTTTCGCAGGAGACGGTATTTCCCTTTCACAGTCAATCGCCTCGAACCGTGGGCAGATACCAGCGTCGCCGCGTTGGCCAGCTTACGCTCCGATTGGGATGGATGGCTGTGAGGTTCAGGCGGCCTGGTCGCAAAGCGGCAATTCGAACTCGAATCGTGTACCCGAATCCACCTTGCTAACAACCGTGATGCGACTCTCGTGCAGATCCAGTATTCGCTTGACGATCGCAAGGCCGAGCCCGCTCGAATCGGAACGCGCCTCTTCGCCTTGCTCCGAGCGGTAAAATCGATCGAAAATTCGCGGAATATCCTTGTCCGCGATACCGGGCCCCGTATCCGAGACTGCAACAGCCACGGATTGCGGACGCTCGGAAATACTCAGCGTAACTTCACCATCGTCGGGTGTAAATCGAATCGCGTTCCTGACCAGGTTCTCGAGAACGCGCTGGATAAGGCCAATGTCACCAATCGTATAGGCCGAACTGGCATCAAGATCGATCGACAATTTAATTCTCTTTTTTTCTGCTTCGAGTTGAAACTCCTGCGCGATATCCTGCACCAGCTCCGGTATGGAAAACCTCTCCAACTGGGGCGTCACGCTCGCCGAATCCAGTTTCGATAGCTCGAACAGGTCGCCGATGAGTATTCCAAGTCTCACGGTATTGCGTCGCGCAATTTTGAGGTACTTGTCCCGCTCTTCCTCCGACAGTGTCTTGCCTTTTATAATCAGGGTTTCGATATAGCCCTGCATCGCGGACAAAGGCGTTCGCAAGTCATGTGAAATGTTGGTTACCAGCTCACGGCGTAAGTTGTCGTTTTCCTTTAGTTGTGCCAGCTGGTCTTTGATCCTCGCCGACATCGTTACGAAAGATCGAGCTAGCTGATCGATTTCGTCGCCACCTTGCGCCGCGAGTTCGATTTCCGGTATCGCGTCGAAGCCCGAATCACTCACACGGCGCATTTCTTCGCTGAGTTTCTTAAGGCGACGTGTCAGCAGGCCGAAGACCAGGAGGCCTATCGTCGCCGTCGCAACGACAATCGCGATGGTGACGAAAAAGCTGGTTTTCCCCACGTAGGAATTGCCAATATCCCGGGAAAGCACATCATAGGTTTTGCCGCCCAGCACAACGTATACGTACCCTTCTAACTGACCATCGGTGGCCACTTCGAATGCCGAAAACACTTTTCGACTGGAACCGCTGCGCGGATCGTCGCCACGGATCGGCATCGGTGCGGAACCGCCGATTAGTGCTTTTAGCGGCGCGAGATCGACGCGGTCCCGCATAACGGTTTCGGGTGGAAGTCCGTGGCCCAGGATGTTGCCGGAGGTATCCAGCAAATAGATTTCGGCGGTCGGATTTATCACCATCGCGTGACTGGCCAGCTCGCGCAGACTATCGAGATCAGGGGTACCGTTGTTGATCAGTTCGCGTTGCCCCGTGATGTACATCGCGATAGGGGCGTTGAGTCGCTGTGTCAGCTCTTCGTAGTAAAGACGCGTATTGATTCGGTCGACAACGAATAATACGGACCCCATGAAAGCCACAATAACGAGCAACGCGATCGATAATTTGGCGAACAACGAATTCAAGTTGCACTGTCCATTGCTGTGATTCGGTCATGACCTGCAAATTTGTAGCCCACGCCCCAAACGGTCACAATTATTTCCGGCTGCGACGGGTTACTTTCGATCTTGGCGCGCAAGCGGTTGATGTGTGAATTAACCGTGTGCTCATAGCCCTCGTGGCCGTACCCCCAGACATTGTCTAACAGGTCGGCTCGCCGAAATACACGGCCCGGATTGCGTGCAAAATAGTTCAGGAGATCGAATTCACGTGCGGTCAATTCGATTTTCTTGCTGTCCTGTAACACCTCCCTGCGGCCAGGATCGATGGACAGGTTCCCCACACTGACCTTTTCTTTCGAATCCGCCTCCGGTAACGGTGCTTGCTGCATATTCTCTATGCGCCGGAAAATCGCACGAACCCGCGCAACGAGCTCCAGGACACTGAATGGTTTTGTTAGATAGTCGTCAGCGCCGGTTTCCAAACCAAGCACCCGGTCGAGTTCGGCGGACTTTGCCGTTAGCATCAGAATTGGCTGATAAGGTCTCGTGCGTCGAATAGCCCGACATATTTCGAGTCCGTCAGGACCCGGCAGGCGAAGATCGAGAATCGTCAGATCCCAGGTGCCGGATGTCGCAAGCCGCATCCCTTCATAGCCATCTTGTGCCACGACAAATTCGTCGCACAAATCATCCAGGTGAAGCGCAACCAGCTCGGCAATGTCCTGTTCATCCTCAACCAGAAGTATGCGACGCTTGTTCATAGGCACTATTCCCTCGTTCGCCTCGCTTTTATGCTTCTTTGCGGACGGTTCAGAATAGTAGACTGGAAACCTCACGTAAATATCACAGCGGCTTTAGCTGCCATGGCGCATCCCTGCGCCAGCAGGGCCGGTCGATTCAGTCGTTCCGGGCTACGTGGATGTGCGCAACAGGATCGTGTGAATTTGACATTTCATTGAGTAAATCTCCTGAATACGAAGCGAAAGGCATGCAGAACCGAGTATTCGAGAAAATTGTCACACGGAGATCACGTTCTTTTCACCCGTTGGTCATTTTTTTGCACGACTATCGTCACAGGTTGGTTCGCACACGGCTGGACCCATGAAACTTCAGTCACCAGACCAGCGCGCCGACTATTTCAACGGATACCAGAACTGCAGATGGCATCCTTCACAGGCAGCATCAATCGTGCCACCAATATCGGATAGTCCGTCGACACTTTTTGCATCGATAATTCGAATCGTTTCCATCGCTTGCGCGTGTACGGCATGCGCGAAGCCAACCCAGGCAGCCCGATCAGTTTCCATCATGGCTTGCATCTCATCCGGCGAAAGCTCATGTTCCGGGTCGTCGGCCGGGGCGCCGGGTGAGCCAATACGGCGACCCGGGACCACTAAGGCGTTGGCGGCTTCAGCCATTATTACCGCTTGCCAGCGAAGCTTCTGCCAATCTTCTTCGGTCTCCGGTCTCGCGTCGATCGTGTATTCCTCGGTCGCAACGAACGCCACCGAATCCCATATGGCTTCGGCTGCCGGCGACATCATCGATTCCATGATTTCGCGAACAGTGGCTTCCGGAAGGAATTCGCCGTTGTTTTGCACGGGGTCCGGCTTCGACGGGGCCTCTGTTTCAGTACACGAAACGGCAGCCAGTGCGACTATGATCGTTAAAACCGTTGCGCCAAATATTTTAGTCTTTTTTTCGTGATTCGAATGTCCGTCGTTGCTCACTGCGTATCCCCCTGATCGTCTCTGACAATTCTTGATGATTCCCGCCGGGAATCTACCCCGCCGGGGCCCGCGGAGTATAGTAGATATTGAGTAGAAACGAACTATCGGAAGACGGCTAATGCTTTCCTGGCATGAGTTCGACACCCTTGCGTTCTTCGGTAATGTAAGCCTGTAACGCAATAAGTTTCGGGTCATCAGCCGCCAGTTTTTCGGCCTGCAACGGGTTTTCGATACACCAGTTGATCATTTCCCACAGCGTCGCCACCTTGCCCAGTTGTTGCTGAAATTTTGGGTAGGTTTCCGGGTGTGTATTGGCGCCGTTGGGGTGGCATTGGTCACAGGAAACTGTGTTCTGGTTGCCCAGGCCGCCGTGGAACAGTTTTTCGCCTTCCTCCACGACCACCTCATATTCCATTTCCCACCGGTCGATGTCAGCGTCCGAGAATTCATCGGCTACAGCGCCCGGACCGTAGAGCCCGAGGAGCATAGACAGGGCACCAATAATGGATGGATATTTTCGGTTCTGATTCATGATTCGTTTCCCCGATTCAAAAGTGTTTTTGTGGCGGTGATCGATCGTCTGTTTTCCGCGATCCGGTATCCACGGGATGCCCTGCTTTTTCGCTGTACGCAACCGTGCGGTTCTTGTTGTCCGGCAACAGGTAACTAACGTCGGCCCGTCCGGTGTGCACGTCAATAAACTGCCAACCCGTCGCGTCACGCTCGAAAAACGGGTCTGCGCGGTTCATTTCGACGGTCAGCTTGGGTAGATAACTCGCCTTTTGCGTGTAGGTCGAGGGATACGGCCATGGCCATGCGGTCGCCATGGCCGCATGGAAACTGATGTTTCCGATCTGATTGGTTTGTATCTGATGCACATGGCCGTACAAGACCGTGACTTTGTCGAACGGCTTGAGCAACGCCTGTACTTCCTCCGCATCGTCCGTCCAGAAGTTCCAGCTCTTGAAAATTTTCTGTAACGGTGAATGAGACAACACGACGATCGGCGTCTCCTTGCTGATCTTCTTCAGGTCATTTCTGAGCCACTCGCGCTGTGCCTCCCCAACCATAAACGGCTGACCGTCAGGGTTGTCCAAACGAGCCATCTGTTTCATCCGGTCCATACCGGACTGCCACTTCTGATGCATCCACTTCTCGTGCGTCAGAATACTGTTAAGCACGACGAAGTGAACGCCTTTGTGGTCAAAACTGTAGTGATCCGGACCAAGCTGCTTTCTCCAGTACTCGCCGAGGTCAACATAGTAATCGTGCTCCCCCATGACGTAGTGGACGTCACCTCGCAAGGCGCTGAGGATCTCGAGACCGTGATCGATTTCTTCCGGCTTGCCGAGTTGCGCAATATCGCCACCGTAGAAAACGAAATCGGGTTTGGGGTCGAGCAGATTCGTTTCCGCGACCGCACGAATCAAGCCGCGATCCCAATTGCGAACGAACTCATTGCCTTTGATCTGGGTTATGTGTGAATCGGATATGTAGGCAAAGGTGAAGTTCTGGTCGCTGTCGGCACCGAATGCCAGCTCTACCATGCTGATCGGAAGACTGCTGGCCGCCAGTACGGCAGCGCCGTTTCTGAGGACATCCCGTCGATTAATTTTACTCATGCTGGTATCCCCTTATCGGTTTGTGAATCGTTCAAGATCGGGACTTGTCAGTGCCTTCATGAACGCACTAAGTTGCTGCTTTTCGGCGTCCGTCAACTCGAGCGGACGGATACCGCCACTTAGAAATCCAGAGAGTGGATCCGTTTCCTCTACACGACCACCGTTGTTGTAAAAATCGACAACATCCTCGAGCGTCGCCAGACTGCCGTCGTGCATGTAGGGTGCCGTATGATCGATGTTACGCAGAGTAGGCGTTTTGAAAGAACCCACCTCGGTTATATTGTCGGTCACCGCGAATCGACCGAGTTCCGACATGTTTTGTTGCGTCAGTACCGTTACATCGACATTAGCCCCGGATCTCTTGGCCATCTGAAACTGCTTTGCCGTCTCAGCTTCCTCACCCTGGATACGCTTGAAACCGATGCCAATGTTATGAAAACGATTGTCGGTAAACAGCGCCTGCGTTTGCTCAATAGTGTGGCAGGAAACGCAGCGGCCTTTGCCCGTAAAAACAGCAAGCCCCTTGATTTGTTCCTCCGTCATTGCATCATCGGCATCGGCGTAGTAGTAGCGGTCGAATGGGGAATTACCGGCGACGACCGTGCGCTCAAAACTCGCAATCGCTTTGGCAACGTGGTCCATGCTGATGTCATCCGGTCGCACGGCGAATACTTTCCTGAAAGCCCGTGCATAGTCTCGATCGTCACGAACGATTTCGAGAATAGGCTCATGATTTGGCAGTCCGCCCTCAACCGGATTAATCGGCGGCTGCTTTGACTGTCCTTCGAGGTCCGGCTCGCGCCCATCCCAGAACAGACTCGTCATGTAGGCCGAGTTGAGCACCGTGGGCGCGTTACGTGTTCCTGTCAGGCCATTGAAGCCCTCGGAAACCGGCAGATTGTCTGTGAATCCCTTGCTCTGGGCATGACAAGTCGCACAGCTGACTTTTCCATCGGCGCTAAAGCGCGCATCGTGAAACAACTTGTCTCCGAGCGCTATCTTTTCCGGCGTCTGCGGGTTGTCCACCGGGATCGGAACCGGCGGTAGCCCAAGCTCAGATGCGCTTGCCTGGATAGCCGCCAACATTAGCAGCATGAGAATAACTATCTGGTTTTTCATTGGCCCAACCTCCCCGGAGATACACTGACATCGTAGGGCACAGGTTAGAATGATTCCAATTGATACTGTCAAATGCTGTAATAGATGCAGACTATCGTTGATAATCACCTGGAAGCCGATGAATCTCCCTGAACTACGGTACATCGTTGCATTGGCCAGCGAGCGTCACTTTGGACGTGCAGCCACTACCTGTCACGTCACACAGCCAACACTAAGCGTTGCCGTTAAAAAACTGGAAGCCGATTTAGGTGTGACGCTGTTTGAGCGTTCAAGTCATGACGTACGAGTGACGGAAATCGGTGAGCGGGTGGTTGCTCAGGCGCAACGCGCGCTAGAGGCCATAGAAACCGTTCGAATAGTCGCGGAATCGGCCAGCGATCAATTGGCGATGCCGCTTCGAATCGGTGCGATTTTTACGGTAGGCCCATACCTCTATCCCCAATTGATCCGGAATTTACGCGAAAAAGCTCCGAAAATGCCGCTAATCGTCGAAGAAAATCTGACGGCCGTACTCGGCGAAAAACTCAAGAGAGGCGAGTTGGATGTCATTGTCATCTCCCTGCCTTATACCGAATCCACCATTCTGACGTTGCCGCTATACGAGGAACAATTCGTCGTACTCCTTCCCGCAGATCACCCGTTAAAACGAAAAAAAGTATTACGCCCGGAACATCTGGAGGGCGAAAGCATATTGATGCTCGGCGCCGGGCATTGCTTCCGCGACCAGGTGGTCGCTGCGTGTCCTGCCTGCGCCGAAAAATCGATTGGTGCAGAGGGTGTCGTGTATACGGCTGAGGGCAGTTCACTGGAAACCATTCGGCATATGGTAGCCTCGGGGATGGGCATCACCGTATTGCCAAACACCGCCGCCGAATCCCACCTGTACACGGAAAACCAACTGATTGTGCGGCCCTTCGTAAAGCCCGCGCCGAGTCGAAAGGTTGCGCTGGCCTGGCGCGCCAGTTTTCCCCGCCCCAAAGTGATTGATGCGATTCGTGAGGCCGCCGCCGCCTGCACCTTGGGCACCACAGTTTGGTAGCGCAGTTTCGAGTTCACCTTACCGGGTGCTCCGAACGACACGTCAAGCCCGGCAGGCGAAAAATGGGCTTCAATTCAGTGCACAGGCGTTTAGCAGCCTGTTGAAAAACACCGTTTTTCGGCGAGCTGCGAACGGTACAGGGATGTACCGTCATTTTCGATGGCTGCAAGCCATTGAAAATGTGAGTAATTCGAAAACGACGTTTTTCGAATTGCGGTGTTGAAAATACCATGGATGGTTTTTTCAACAGACTGCTAGCTAGGGATTCGTTTCTGAACGGCACCTATGAGCTGTTTTCAAATGGGAAAACATTCGCTGCTTCGCGTAAATCCGGTGGTGGGCCTTTTGCCACTGCTGATGTTCGTCGTATACGCGCTGTTACTGCTCACGAGCGCACGGATTGCGCTGGTTCTTTGGCAATGGGAAAGGGTCATCGATGCTGGCATGCTGGTGGCTGTCTTCCTGCAGGGGCTGCGCTTCGACCTGGTCCTGGTTGGAATCGTGCTCGCTGTGCCGGCACTTTGCTTGCCGTTACTTGCCTCGAATCGTCTATTGCGGCCGGGATGGCGTTTTCTCCTGAGGTTTTACCTGCCGGTTGCGTTGTTGGTTATTCTGTTTATGGAAGTCAGCACGCCTGCGTTCATCGCGCAGTTCGATTCCCGACCTAATATCCTCTTCGTCGAATACCTCGATCACCCGACCGAAGTTTTCTCGACCCTGTGGGCGGCTTACAAAACACAACTCATCATTGCGGTTACCTTGTGCACCATTCTTGGACGATACAGTTTCCGCAAATTTGATCGACTCACCACCGGCATGCGGCCCCTGAGTAGCAAGACCATCCTGGCTGTTTCACCGCTACTGCTGTTGCTGTGTTTCGCGCTAATTCGTTCGACAACCGATCACCGGCCGGTCAACCCCAGTACAGTCGCGCTCTCGAGCGATCCGATGGTGAATGACCTTGCCCTGAATTCTACGTACACCGTGCTGTACGCCGTCTACGAATTGCGCCACGAACCAGAAGGCGGCTTTCGATATGCCGCAATCGATGACACCACGATTGTCAGTGAGGTTCGGGCGGCCATGAGCGTCAGCCCGGATGATTTCACATCGACTCAATTGCCCACACTGCATCGTCAGATTGCCACCGCAACCGGCGAAGCACCGCGGAACCTGGTCATTATTCTTGAGGAAAGTCTTGGTGCGGAGTTCGTCGGGGCACTGGAAGGTCTGAACCTGACGCCGAATCTGGACAGCCTGGTCGCAGACGGCATTTGGCTGGAAAATTTGTACGCCACTGGCACGCGGTCCGTTCGCGGTATTGAAGCGATTGTCAGTGGATTCACACCGACGCCGGCACGCAGCGTGGTCAAACTGGGTAAGTCGCAGAAGAACTTTTTTACGCTGGCGCAATTCTTGTCTCGTCACGGCTATGAGACGAGCTTTATTTACGGCGGTGAATCGCAGTTCGACAACATGCGTCGTTTTTTTGTCAATAACGGTTTCGATTGGGTAATAGACAAGCATGACATGCGGAACCCGGTATTCATGGGTTCCTGGGGTGTGAGCGACGAAGATTTGTTTAACCGTGCTCACGCAGAGTTTTCGGCGACCCACACAAGGCCATTTTTCAGTCTCGTTTTTACCTCATCCAATCATTCTCCGTATGGATATCCGGATGATCGCATTGTCCTGTACGACGAGGACAAGAATACGGTGAACAATGCCGTGAAATACGCCGACTTCGCGCTCGGTCGCTTTATTCGTGCGGCTCGGCGATCGTCCTACTGGAAAAACACGGTCTTCCTGATTGTCGCCGACCACAATTCTCGCGTGTACGGCGCAGACCTGGTACCGATCGAGCGATTTCACATACCCGGACTGATTCTTGGCGGCTCAATCAAACCTGAGCACTGGTCGGTCGTTGCCAGCCAGATTGACCTGGCGCCAACGTTATTGTCGCTGATCGGCGTATCCGGTGAGCATCCAATGATTGGTCATGACCTGACTCGGCCGGAAGCTCGCCTCGATTATGGTCGGGCCATCATGCAATACAACGCCACGCAAGCGTATATGGAAGGAGAGCAGGTCGTCGTTTTGCAAAAGAACCTCCCTGTTCGCGAATACGTTTATCATGATGGCACGCTCATTCCGGAACAAAATCCCGATTCGCGCCTGGCAAACCGTGCCATCGCACACTCCGCCTGGTCTTCCATGGCGTATGAACGCTCGCTGTACCGGCTTCCTGAAGAGGGGCAAGACACACAAACGGCAGGCCGCTCACACTAAGATCGGAGAGAAAGTCGCTTCCTGCGTACCGTATTCGGATTAACTTCGTGAACGCACGCGCATCAAACCGCGCCTCAGGACTCAATCGGACAGAGAATCCATGGCCCGCACGGCATCAATATTTCCGGCTGTCTCGTTTCTTCTCCGGATGTCCTCGCAACAACCTCGACCTGAACGATCGCCCTTTCAGTTTCCCTTCTGCCAACTTCCTGAGTGCCGACCTGGCGGCGCTGATATGCACTGCGACGTACGATCGCTCGATAAAGATATTTATCCTGCCAACCTGAGCCCCGGCAATACCACCGGCTCCTGTAAGCGCGCCGAGAATATCGCCGGGGCGGATTTTCTGCTTTTTGCCGGCACTGATCACAATGGTTGCCATGGCCGGCTTCGGAGGTGTGCCTTTTAGCAGTGCTATCGGTGGCAGGGATTCGCCAACGATGATTTGATCCAGATAATCCTGCAACAAGGCTAACTTGTAGTTTTCCTTCTCGCTGATGAGCGAGTAGGCCGACCCTTTGCTGCCCGCGCGACCCGTTCGCCCGATGCGATGCAGGTGAACTTCTGCATCGGAGGCGATGTGATAGTTGATCACTGCATGCAACGAATCGATGTCCAGACCACGCGCTGCTACATCGGTTGCGACCAGTACAGTGACACTCTTATTGGTAAAGCGCAGCAATGTCTGGTCCCGATCCCGTTGTTCGAGGTCACCGTGCAATGCGAGAGCGGCGAATCCGTGCTCACGCAGATCGGCCGCAACCTCCTGAGCGTCGCGCTTCGTATTGCAAAACACGACCGCAGACTCCGGACGAAATTTCAGCAGCAGCAAGCGTAACGCCGTTAACCGGTCGAAATCGTCCGGCACCTGGAAGAAGCGCTGACTGATGGTGTCGCTGTCATGTGTAGAGGCCACTTTCGCCATGACCGGATCAATCATGATTCTCGCTGCGATCGATTGAATTTCGTCCGGGAAGGTCGCACTAAAGAGTAACGTCTGGCGCTTCCTGGGTATTTGCTCGATGATGATATCCAGCGTTTCCTGAAAACCCATATCCAGCATACGATCCGCCTCGTCCAGAACCAGCGTGGTCAGCCCCTGCAAATTCATCGTGCCCTTGCGCAGATGATCTTCAACTCGCCCCGGCGTCCCCACAAGGATATGTGCGCCGTGACTCAACGAGTCCGCCTGGATACGAAAAGGCGTGCCGCCGCAAATTGTGGATACCTTTACGTTTTTGGTCGCGCGCGCCAGGCGACGAATCTCTTTGGCAACCTGATCCGCCAATTCCCGCGTCGGGCAAAGGACGAGGGATTGAATCTCGAAGTTGCTTACGTCCAGCCTGGATAACAATCCGAGACCAAAAGCGGCCGTTTTTCCCGACCCCGTCTTGCCCTGGCCGATGACATCCTGCCCGGCGAGAATAGGCGGCAGGCTCTGCGCCTGAATCGGCGTCATGACCTCGTATTCGAGTGACTCGAGATTTCTCAATACGTCGGCGTGGAGCTTGAGGGATGAGAATGGTTTCTGGCTCAACGAAGTCAGCCTGGATAAAGGGATAAGAAGATCGAATCGGGTGGCTGGCAGCTTACACGGGTCCCGGCAGATTCAGAAGACAATCAGCATTTCGCCCTTCATAACGGATTTTTTCCAGCCGGCGCCAGACACGCCTGCAACAGGGCTCGTAGCTTGTCTCGTCCAAGCTCGTTCATGAGCTTGATATTGCGCGCCGGAATCTGATCGGCGTGCGGGAACCCTGCGACGGCCCGCTCCAGGCTTTCCTCACGGATAAGGTGCAACAGCGGATAGGGCGACCGGTTCGTGTAGTTTTCGGCGGCGTCTGGATCGGTGCCATCGAACTGGTAGTTCGGGTGAAAGCTGGCTATCTGGAAAACACCGTCCAGTCTCATCTGCACCAGCAGACCATCGGCGTAGTTCAGAAACTGATTGTAATCGTCAAAGACCGATAGTACCTGTGGGTGAATCAACAACGTAGTTTCGACGGATGCATCGCTGGTCAGCCGCTCCAACTCAGCTTCGAGCGCGACCAGTAGCCGCTCCTCTGTTCTCGCCTCCGTGTGCGAAAAACGGACCCGGTCAGCCGTCAGCTCGCGTTTAGCGAACGGACAGAGGTTCAGGCCCACCACCATGGAGTCCACCCATTGTTTCACGGCGACGATTATCCTGTCGTTTTCCACATTCACCTGGCGCTGGCCCAAATTGCACAGATAGCGTGTCACAATAGGTGCCAATCTTTGATATTGTCAACTTCGCCGTTGTACATCACGTCGCAGCGATCTGGCGATACAGCAGGAGGAGACCCGTCCATGGACAAACGATCATTTCTAAAGAGTGTTGGCATGATGAGTCTCGCCGCACCCCTGACTTTCATCCAATTGGAGAAAGCGGTCGCCAGCGTTAAGGGTCTTGATCCGGCGACAGTGGCGAGCGACGAGGATTTCTGGCGGCGCGTGCGTGGTGATTACAAGCTCAAACCCGACTACATCAATCTCGAGAACGGTTACTACTGCTTCATGCCGCAGCAGACGATGGAGCATACGATTGAGCATTTGCGCCACATCAATTACGAAGGGTCGTATTACTTTCGAACAGTCCAGTGGGAAAACAAGGATAAGGTCGCTAACAAAGTCGCGGAGATTGTCGGCTGCACGGGAGAAGAGGTCGTCATCACGCGTAATGCCACGGAGTCTCTCGACACCATCATTGGCGGCATACACTGGAACGCGGGTGATGAGGCGGTGATGGCAGAGCAGGATTATGGTGCCATGCTCAATCATTTTCGATTTGTGGAAAGACGTTTTGGTACCGTGAACAGACTGGTTTCAATCCCCAACCATCCCGGGAATGACCAGGAAATTGTCGACATCTATGCCGATGCAATTACTGACAAGACGCGTTTGTTGATGGTCTGCCACATGGTCAACATCACCGGACAGGTACTGCCTGTACGAAAGATTGCGGACATGGCCCACGCTCGTGGTGTCGAAGTGATGGTCGATGGTGCTCATGCGTATTCGCACATCGACTTTCAGATGCAAGATCTCGATTGTGATTACTATGGAGCGAGCCTGCACAAGTGGCTAAGCGCGCCACTGGGGGCGGGCATGCTGTATGTGAAGAAAGAAAAAATTGATGGCGTATGGCCTCTCCAGGCTGAGCGCGATCTTGAACCCAATGATATTCACCGCCTGAATCATATCGGTACTCATCCGGTGCATACCGATCTCGGCATTCTCAATGCAATCGAATATCAGGATGCGCTGGGCCTCAGGCGCAAGGAAGCGCGACTCAAATACCTGCAGAACTACTGGACAAGCCGGTTGCGCGATCTTCCGCGAGTTATAGTGAATACCCCCGTGGAAATGAGCCGGCATGGCGGCATTGGCAACGTCGGCATTGAGGGCATAGAGCCGGGCGACCTCGCGAAAACGCTGCTGGACAAATATCGAATCTGGACGGTGGCGATCAATCGGCCGGGTGTTAGAGGCCTGCGTATAACCCCCAATATTTACACCACGACCGAGGAGCTTGACTCACTGGTCCGCGCGATCAAGAAACTGAGTAGCTGACAGCCATTCGAGTCAATAGACGCCGCTTAAAGCGTCAATCGAAGTTCTCTCGCAACGCGCTGATTTCATTTGCAACGCGCTGATTTCATTTGCACGGTCGTTAATTTTTTCTTTTTGCTGTACCCATTGTAGCGCTCAAAGACCATGACACCGCCGAGGTCGTCGCATTCCATTTGCTTCATCAGGAATTTATCCTCCACTTCGATTCTGGCTGTCTCGCGGTCGTAGATTTCCTCTTCCGTCAAAGGTGCAAAAGAACACGAAGACGCCACCAGAAACAGTGCGGGCACGAACCGACCGATAACCATCGGACCGGGCACACGGCACCGGCCGGAACTCAGAGTTTCGATAGTTTTTCTCATATCAATCTCGCTGCATCACTGCGGCAGTTTATCTGGATCAAAACACCGGGTCGGAATGACATGTACGGTCATCGTCCAGGCCATGCCGAGTCGCAGGTACTGAGACAAGTTTATCGATAGTTCGTTCCCGGTCAGTACCTGTTTGACAGCTCGGTTCCGTTGACTGGAATCATGAGATGAGCGCTTGGTGTACCCTCCCGCATCAGCCATGGCGTGCCTTTTCCAACCTTCAGGTTGTCTCGCTCGGCGGTCACGGGCATACCCGTTTGCGCGGCCGAAATACCGGGCAGTCTTAGCACCCAAAGCAACTTGAGCTTGTCGTCACCTTCGTAATACCGGTACGCAAGCCCGCCGAAGGTCCGCATGGGGACTTCACCCGACTCAGTCGCCGCCGACACGGCCGCTGTAACTTCTTCTCTGGACTTGCCCTGTGCCGCCAGTTTGTTGCGTAAATCCAGTTCCGCCAGGTTGTCCTCATGTGAACACCGTGTAAATCCGGTCTCTTCATCGCGCGGCAAACAGACGATTCCATTGGTCCCTTTTCTGAGGGTTTTCCGCTCGCCGGTTTTCTTGTCATAGGATATGACCGTCGCCTCGCGCCTCAGGTCCCGCGGTAAAGCTAACGTGGCACGAATAAACGGATGAAACTGGCTGGGGTCCAGCGCTTCATCCGCGCCACCCTGATTGGAAAGGTCGGTGCCGTTGATGGGAATCATCAGGTGCGCCGAAGGTGTTCCCTCCCGCATCATCCAGGGCGTTCCCTTGCCAGCGACAGCACTCTTGAATCGACCCGCACTCGAAATACCGAGATCCGCCGAAGTCAGATTCGGCAACATGACGGCCCACAACAAATGAATGCCACCGTCGCTTTCGTCCAGCCTGTAGACGATGGCACCCGGCGGTACCGGATCAATCTTGCCGGCCGCTTCTGCGGCTGCTTCCGCCGCACGAAGTTCGTCTCCTTCCAGGCCATCCGCCGCCAGTTTCGCGCTAAAATCGCGCCGCGCTGCGGTGGTCTTCGGATAACACCACGTGTGTTCTTTCTCGTCTTTAATCCTGCATTCAACAGCGTTTGAACCCTCCCGCAGCATTTGTCGGACACCCGAAGCGTCATAGGTAAATACGGCCGCATCGGCACGCATGCTCTCCGGCAGTGGCAGAACCGCTCTTGCGATCGCTTCGTCATCCACATGGGCGGTCACTGGAACTGCACCCAGTAGCCCGAGCAGCACAATTGCAGTTGATATCTTGTTCGTCATTTCTCTCTCCCGAGATTTTTCCCGGATACGATCGCGCATCCAGGCGATGAAATCTGCAACCATTCAACTACAGCGGGTCGATTCGGTCAATTCGAGCACGTGCGAGGCGGCTCGCCTGGCGAGGCAAATCTACGCATGCGTTGAAGGACTACCTTTGGTACGATTTGGTACGGGGCGCTGGAAAGAAAAGCGTTCGTTGCCGATGGAACTTTTTTCGGTTCCGCACACGAAATGCCAGAGAGGCGCGCAATCATGATCAAGAAGTTTACCCGCCGCGAGACGTTGATCGGTGTCTCGTCCACCCTGCTTCTGCCCGCTTGCAGCCAGATTGGCATCGCACCCGACGCGGCCTCCGATGCAGCGTTCCTGCACGGAATCGCCAGTGGTGACCCGGACACGACAAGTGTCGTTATCTGGACTCGAGTCAGCCGTGCGAAAGAGCCGGTGGACGTCGGCTGGCGTATGGCGACCGATAGTGATTTTCGGAACGTCGTCGCGCGAGGCGTGTTTACAACGGATGCGAGTCGCGATCACACGGTTAAAGTCGTCGTTGAAGAGCTGCATCCCGGTCGCGACTATTTCTATCGGTTCGAGGCAGGCGGCGTTCGCTCCTCGGTCGGTCAGACAAAGACGCTGCCCGTCGGTCATGTCGAACGGCTGGTTTTGGCCGTTGCGACGTGTTCGAACTACGCATTCGGCTATTTCAATGCTTATGAGGTCATCGCGAACGACCCGAGCATTGATCTTGTTGTGCACCTGGGTGACTACATTTATGAGCACGGTATCGATGGCTACGGTGGGGAAACCGGCCAGCGAATCGGCCGCAATCACGAACCACCACACGAGGCAATTACCCTGGACGACTATCGCCAACGCTTTGCTCAGTACAAAACGGATGTTGGCTCCAAGGTAATGCATGCCCGGCACCCGTTGATCGTGATCTGGGACGATCATGAAACTGCGAACAACCCCTGGATGGGCGGCGCGCAGAATCATCAGGCCGGCGAGGGGGATTGGGAAACACGGCGCGCGCAGTCGTTGCAAGCTTATTATGAGTGGCTGCCTGTTCGCGATCCGCGAGAGGGTGGTACGCGCGAAGAATATTGGCGCCACTACAAGATCGGTGACCTCGCGAGTCTGATTACTCTGGAAACCCGGCACACCGGCCGTAGCAAACAGATCGAATACGAAGACTACCGGGATGTCATCAAGACCGAGGCCGATGCGAAAGAATTCATCGATACGGTCGTAGGCGCACCGGATCGACACATGCTTTCCAGCGCGATGAAAAAATTCCTTGCGGACGAACTCGCAGAGTCGGTCCAGGCGAATCGCCGCTGGCGCATTATCGGTAACCAGTCCGTGATGGCAAAACGCATGGCACCGAACCTGAGCGATCCGTTTTTTGAAAGGCTACGTCCCGATCTGAGTGAAGACGCCGGGAACTTGCTGGATGGTCTGACCTTGCTTGGCGATCTGGGTCTACCGCTCGATCTGGACTCGTGGAATGGCTACCCTGACGCGCGCGAGAACTTCTATCAAATCAGCAAGAATGCCGGTGCCCGCGATTTGCTGGTGCTTGCCGGCGACAGCCACAGTTACTGGCAAGATGCATTGTACGATAACGCGGGTGAGTCAATGGGCGTCGAGCTCGGCGCGACCGGTATCACCTCGCCACGTTCCATGGTGTCATTCGGGCAGGAAGGCCTGCGGCGTTTCGATCAATTAAATGCCGCCAACAACAAGGAAGTTGTATGGACCGACGGCCACTATCGTGGCTTCATTCGGCTGGAAATCGATCACGACGGTGCACATGCCGACTATGTGACGGTTACCAATGTCGAGTCGCGAGACTACGCTGTGAAGATCGTGCACTCGGCGGAAATCGAGAGCCGCGACGGGACGTTGCGATACGTATGAACCGTTGCGGGATACGGACCGACCATCTCACCTGTCGTCAGAACATTTGAGCGATTGCCAGGACGACGAATACGACGATGAGCAGACCAGTAGCCATTTCAAAATAGGGTGCTACTCTTTTCGAAAGGCTTAAGAACCAACCCTCTACCGTGCCCGGCACCGAGATCAGGTCTTCGTATGTCTTCAGATCGGCCGCATCCGGATGCCCGGAGATTAGTCTGTAGTAGATGCGCATTCTTGCGCTGCGATACAGCCACCAGACAAGGGCCAGGAGGAATACAAGAATTGACATCATGAAGCTGATCCTGTCGGCCGTTATATCCCGGGAGACGTCAAACGAATTCAGCAACTGGAACGATACGAATGCCGCATAGGTGAGTATCAAGAATCGGCTAACTGATCGATTCGTCAGAATGGTCAGCGCGATAAGAACCGGCAGCACGAAATAGAACCCGGCAATAGTCATCGCCTTCAGTACGGAGATTTCCGGAGTACCACCAATCGCGAGCTGCTGGGTTACGCCGTATATTAGAGTCCCTGTAACACTCAACACGCTCAGGATGACCATGACACGTAGCGCCATTGGTGGCATTACGTCAGGAGCATTGACCGGCTGTCCGGACCACAATTTGAACTTTCGGGTTGGAAATCGACCCATGTCACTTGCTCCAAACGAGAAGAAAGTTGTTTCTTAATGTGTATTGGGACGCCCGACGTTTTTCAGAAGGTGGCAATACGTTTTCTGTCAATCTATTGATTCTTCCGGTTAAAGCGACGGAAGTTGCTCTTTCGGCAGTCGAAACTCGACTTGCTGGTCGTTCACCGGACATTGAAATGCCAGCGAACAGGCGGTCAACTGCAGATCCACCGCATCTTCCCTTCCCGACCCATACAACCGGTCGCCGATCACAGCGTGCCCCAGCCCGGCCAGATGGCGGCGAATCTGGTGTTTGCGACCGGTCTCTATGCGTACATCGAGCAGTGATCGCCTGCCATCCGCGCTGACCTGCAGATGTGAAAACTCGCTGATCGCTTCTTTGCCCTCCACGGATTCGTCCACTCGAAGCGGGTCGGGCTGCGTGGAAAAGTCTCCTGCCACCATCGCCCGGTAGTGTTTCTCCACCTGCCGCTCGCGAAACAGTTCTGCAAAAGCGGCGGCCATACGCTTTGAATGAGCCACGATAATCAGGCCATTGGCGGCCCGATCAAGACGATGAACGGTAAACGCCGAACGTTCCGGTTGCAGATGCCGCTCCGCCCAACGCACCACGGTACAATGATCGCCCCACTTTGAACCCTGTGATCGTAGTCCGTAAGGCTTTTGCCACACTGAATAGCCACCGAGATCTTCGATCAGTGCAGGCTCGGCAGGCACCTCAGCGAGGATATTCTCGTCGTAGTAGAGATGCAGTTCATCCCCGCCGCGCAGAGTCCGCTTTACGCGACGCAGCCGCCGGGTATTGCCTCCCCGGGTCAGCCAAACAGCACCCTGGCGCATCGCCAGTTTCATTCGCTGCTTTGAGAGTCCGGTCGCTCGTTGCAACAATTCGACGGCTTCATCTTCCGGCGAATTCACCGTGATATGTGTTTCGATACGATCTATGGGCGCGCTCATTGTCGATTCAGGGGTCAACGGACGGTGATGCAGCGTGAAGACTAGCCACTAATGCCTCGCAGGTTGCCGATCGGCCGACCCTCTTCCATTTCCCATTGTACGCCCCACGGATCGAGCCAGTAGAAGAACGTTATCGTCACGGGCGTAAGTTCCTCGGGTGGCCCGTATTGTGACGATTCATTGATCATTTTGACGTCGGGCTGTTGCTTGAGGAACTCGAAAACTTTCTCCGCGTTTGATACTTCCAGCGCAACGTGCCGAATGCCGCCGACGTCGTTCGTTTTGCGGTAGAGAACTTCCTGTGATCCCACGGGTAGGTGGTATTTCATCAGTTCGAGATACAAACCCGCGGTGGGGTGTTTCAGAAAGCGGATATCGACATTGACCTTGCCATCGAGAAAGCCGGCGTCACGAGCGAAGGTTTCGCGAGTCAATCCTTTGTAATCCATAACGCCCCGTGCATTGTGGGCTTGAACGAAGCCGAGCGTTCGCTGGTAGAATTCTGTCGCGTATTCGATGTCTTCTACAACAATATTCAGATGAGAAATTCCCACCACGTACAAGCCAGGGTCAGGCTCCTCATTTTCAAAACCCAGCGTCTTATTGACGACAAGATCAGTTGCCCGCGCTGGCTCAACGGAATCATGATTCTGTGAGCAGCCCACAATGAAGACCAATAATATTGCGATATTGAGATTCTTCATGTCTTCGTTACCTTTTCGAATTTCCCGGAATTCTACACTGGTATCGCGCCGGAATGGCTATGCGTCACGCCGACAATGTCGTTGACGTTAAGGTTGCTGGTATCAGCGGCGATTTCGGTGTGTTGGATCAGTACGATGATGCCTGCCAGGCGGCGATTTTCAGTCGTCTAACAGCCGTAGACTTGCTCAGCACTTTGAACGTTGTGAGTCAGGACACCGGCGTGATATTGACGGGCGAGGACGACAGGAATTAGCAGCCCTTGCTTTCGTTCGCCTCGAAACAGAAGACGCCAACTCCGATAGCGACCTGGTCCGATTCGTGCTCTTCCCCAGCGTAGAGGGTCTCATACGCGTCGAATAAATCTGTAATGGATTGCATACATTCACGCAACCGTTCCGAGCTAAGCCGCCTCAATCTCGATAGATCGCCTTGCCTGACACGCTTCGTCCGTACCACTTTGTTGATCCATGTATCGCTATCGTCATCGCCGGTCTTTTCCAGCAAAGCCAGTGCGGCGGGATAGACGAGATCATTCAAACCCGAGATCAGAGGCGCGTGCGTCTCTGATCCCGAAACGGTCTTTTCGACGACGCGCAGGCGCCCATCGGTTGATTCAACCACGGCATTAATGCGACTTAGTTCTGCTCGCATCGCACCCGGCGGAATCTCCGCACAACATGCGCGTACCAGGTCCGAAAAAGCGAATTTTCCACTGTCGAAATGCAGCTCCTTCGGCTCGCCTGACTCGGTAAGGAAGTCCTTATGTGAATACCATCGATGCAGAACCGACGCCATGGGTGAAGGCGCTATCGTGGTCTCGTCGTCACTACCGACCGACTTGTCTCGCAGGCGTCGAACTTCCTTTTTCGGTAGTCCGGTCATTACGGCAACACGGGAAATATTCGTTGGTCTCCCACGCAGGCCGTAGTCCTCACTTGAGATATCGACGTATGCGGACTTGCATATCTCTGCAAACTGACCATAGCCGATCCCACCCCGAAGAAGGGCTCGAACGATCGGTCTGAGCGCGATCATTAATGCGCCGAGAATCCTTTCTTGCACTGTATCCCGCATGGGCGAAAAATATAGGTGCGGATAATTTGGGGGTCAATCAAATTCGCTGGATGGGAATAAACGCCCAAGTATACGGCTTCGCTGATGCGCATCGCGGTCATTGTTCGTTGATGCGCATGCTTAGGTTATACGTTGATTATGCAACGAAATTTGGCCTGATTATGCGTTGTTTCGGCACATATTTGAGCGGATGGATTATTATTTCGAAAGATAAGCCGAACCAAATCAATACCAATCCCTGCGCTGCGCTGCAGTAAAACCTGTGTCTCCAAATACGGACAAAATTTGGGACAGCCACTATTTTTCCCAAAATTTGGGACAGCCACTATTTTTCCCACGGCTGGCCAAAATTTGGGACAGCCACTATTTTTCCCACCACCAAAGTTTGGGACCACCAAAGTTTGGGACAGCCACTATTTTTCCACGGCCAAAATTCGGGACCAAAATTTGGGACGACCGGGACCAAGATTCGGGACCGACAAGATTCGGGACAGCCACTATTCTGCCCAGGCAAGATTCGGGACAGCCACAATATTTTCCCAGAGCGACAAGAATTTAGGACGGCCACCGTTCTCGATGAGCAGGAGCGAATTGGGGGCAGCCATTGCTATTGGCCAAAGTTTCGCAGGTAATAGGGAGCAAGCAGCCACGGCTCCGCAGGAAACGACAGACGAAAGATGGATTAAGCCTTTATCCGGTAAAACCGAGGATCATCTCAAAGATCGGTAGCGGTAACTGAGCTGGATTTTTTGAACTAGCCCTGTCTCGCGCTAAGCAGCGTACGCTGAGCTTCTGCTGCTGCCCTTTAACCAGTTTCGGCCCAAATGTTCACAATATCGCTGCAACGATTCGATGGAACCCACCGCCCGATAATACCATCGACCGTAATATCGCATTTCTTCGACCCAGTCGCCGGGCTCCACGCCCAAACTCTCGAGGATCGGAGTCGTGGCCGCCGGTATTGTCCCGCGCTTGCCGGGTCTTAGTGCCCTGCCAGTGCCGTCAACCAGCAGCAAGTAGTCTTCGTAGCGCATGGGGATAGATGACTTTCGGGCATGGTTATTGGAGATGAACGGCGAAAGGTGTGCAGTCCGACCGACCATACGTGATCGGATTGAGGTGTGACTCGATGTCTCCAGTGTGCACGCCATCTTCGACCTGATCGGGTTCAGATCGACGTAGGCCATGCATTTGATCAACGCCGTTTCGTCCAGCAGGGCCTGTGATTTGAACCGGCCTTCCCAAAAACGTCCCTTACATTGGTCTTCCTGATTCGCGCGTCGCGCCAGCTTCTCATTGATGCAGCGCATGTACCAACTGAGGTTCGAAAGCCGTAGCCGCCACAGATCGATACTATCCTCTGGCACCTCGCCATCGGGAATCGAGTAAATCCTTGCCCACTTTTCGACGACTTCTGCATCGGTCCAACTGGCTGCTTTCTCGGCATCGATCCTTATCACCACATGATAGTGGTTGCTCATGATCGCGTACGCTAACAGCTCGATTGCGAAGATGTCAGATAACTCGATGAGACGATTCTCAATCCACTGACGGCGGTGATCAAAGTTCCGGCCACTGTAGCGATCATCGCCGCAAAGATATGCGCGCCGAACACAGCGGGCAGTGCAATGATAAAACGCAGTATGGTCAAGGCTGACTTGCTGGCTTCGTGCGATCGTCACATCGGTTCCCTCCCTGGGGTTACGGTATGTATTACATCGCAGGATAACCTCTCCGGCACCGATCATTTTTGCCCGTTATCGGCGTATTCGGAGAATACGGTGGGTGTCCCGACTTTTTCCTTTCTTGCCCGTTATCGGCAATTTCGGAGAATTCGGTGGGTGTCCCCACCTTTCCCCCACCCTTTCCCAGCCCCCACCTTTCCCACCTTTAGTGCAGCTGAGGCGTTATGGTGCCGGCCTCAGGTATTTATGACACCCACGTCAACATGGACGACAATGGCGCGTGGCGCGATAATAGGCCCGGTTCAGTTTCAGGTTTGTTGCTCGCATAATCGACTTGAATCGAACCTGCAATCACTTTTCATGGATTTAAATGATCTTGGCCAGCGAATGAAGCTAAAAACCTACATAGCGGAATTTAAGCGACGCAACGTATTCAAGTCCGGCTTGGCATACCTGGTAATTTCCTGGCTGATCGCTCAAGTAGCCTCCATCGTGTTTCCGGCTTTTGACGCGCCTGACTATTTTATGAAAACCCTGCTGTTCGTATTGGCAATCGGGTTTCCCACATTCTTGCTGTTCGCATGGGTCTACGAACTCACGCCGGATGGAATCAGAAAAACCGATAGTCTTGAGGATCAGTCGACAGTAACGCCGCAATCAAGTGACCGTTTGAACAAATTAATAATTGGAGCGTTGCTTGCAGTCGCCACACTCTTGTTGGTCGACATACTGAAATCGCCAACTACTCCAGTCGGTACTTCGACCGCTGTAGTCGGCGTTTCCGAAAACGAGTCACGGAGCTACAGATCCATTGCTGTCATTCCATTTCATAATCGGAGTGATTTGAAAGAAGACGAGTTTTTTACCGATGGTATTCATGACGATCTGCTGACCCAAATTTCGAAAATACGAGACATCAAGACAATTTCCCGCACTTCGGTCATGGAATACCGAAACACCACCAAGAACATTCGCGTGATTGGCGAAGAATTGGGCGCAGCGACGATACTGGAGGGGGGTGTACAGCGCGCAGGTAACCAGATTCGCATCAATGTACAGTTGATCGATGCAAAGACCGATCAGCATTTGTGGGCGGAGACTTTTACGCGTGAGTTGACCGCGAAGAATATTTTTTCAATCCAAAGTGAAATCGTAGGTGCGATAGCGACATCGCTGCAAGCCATTCTGTCCCCACAGGAGAAGGAAGCTATTCAAAAACTTCCGACCCAAAACCTGAAGGCATTGGAAGCCTGGTTTCAGGCCAAATCGAGCATCGGTAGATACACGAATGAGGGCTATCAGGAAGCTATTGTTTACTTGGAAGATGCCCTGCAATTCGATCCTGATTTCGTGATCGCCTATGCCACGCTGGGCAAGCTGCATATCGGTCAGATCTACTGGGAAGGTTTGCCGCGGGACAGGCAAATTGCGAAAGCCGAACCGTTGATAAAGAAAGCGATGATTCTGGATAACAAGAACAGCGAGGTATATGTGGCATACGGAGATCTGTTAGCCGAAGTGGACCGGGCAGGCGCGAAGCCGGCGTATCAGACGGCTATTGATCTCAATCCGAACAACGCCAGCGCCTATGCCAGCCTTGGTTCGTTGTACAGATTGAACCTGCTCGAAACCTCCAGAGCGATCGACTTGTTCTACAAAGCCAGAGAATTGGATCCCAAAGATGATGCACTGGGGTTGAAACTGGCAGATGTCCTCATCATGGCTGGTCGTTTCGATGAGTCCGAAAAAATCGTGCAAGATATCATTCGTCGGAAGCCGAACTATGCGAGTGCGTATGCGGTTCTCTCGAGCATTCAATTCTACGGCGACGGCAACATCGCGGAGTCGCAGCGCACTTTCTATGAGAACGTCAAGCTCGATCCGAATGTGCCAGGCAATTCAATGTTAATCGGTTTCACCTATGCACATATGGGTGATACGGAGGCGGCTATACAATGGCTTGAACACGCGCTACTACTTGCGCCGGAATCGACGATAGTGCTGCAGGTCCGGGCAATGTTATATGAGCTCAAAGGTGATTATGACGGTGCTGTCGATGCATATCTTGAAATTCCACGTTCTAGAAGAAGCAGTTACCGTCTTCTGGACGTGGGACTAAAAGCGAATCGAACGAATGAGGTGATGGCGTATTTTGAGGAAAACTATCCTGATCTGCTTGAGCCGGATGTACAGGTTAACAAGAACAATTTTACGCAGGCGCTTGCACTCGGCCGATTGCTTCAGTCCAGAGGTGATTCTGATGACGCAGAGCGCCTTTTGGCAAAAAGCCTTGACGTTGTCGTTGAAGGCGGGTTGTTCGGAGCCTGGGTCGGCTACCAAAACAACTGGGAAACCCGTATTCATATGGCGATGGGGAACAACGAGGCTGCGTTGATCTCATTTAGTCTTGTTGTAGCCGGCGGATATCATCCTAATCATTTTTTGATTGATCCGATATACGAGCCACTTTACGCCGATCCGGAGTATCAACGAATCATTGGAAAAGTTAAGGCTGACCTGGAGCATGAGCGCGTCCGGTTGAAAGAGATGGAAACGAACGGAGTATTGCCTATTCCACGTTTACCCGTCCGGACTATGCAGCGCGGTGAGGAAGCATAGGTCGCACCAGGATCGACCGACCGTCTGTCCGTCCAGATTTCATCGTTTTCTCCAGTGTTTCGGGTCCGGGTAGTAACGCGCTGACCTTTGTTACATCAACTCTTGCGACACGTCCTCGTATGAGGCAAATTCGTTCAGAACTGAAATGCTCTGACCTTGGCACTAACCCGAGGTGTCGATGCATTCGTCAGGAAGTCAGAAGAGATTGTTCCTATTCTGTTTTCGCTCGCACAAGCCAATGCGGGTCTAGGAAACCTCAAAGCGCAGACGAAGCACTGACGACAAGCTGCAGGAATTCCCGGAAAAATATACGGAAAGAAGTCTTTGGCGCACGTAGATACCACGTTAATGGTCGGTCGATACGGTATTCTCGAAGTTGACCCGGCGCGGCCGTCGTTCGTATTTAAGAGCCCCGATGTATCGACCTCACGTCTTGGCAAGTCTTAGCTGCGCACCGCCAGAAAGTTCTTCTTGGTAAGCCCCGACGACAATAGGGAGACGAACCGACGGATCTTCGAATTCTTTGTTCCTGCAACCGTGGGGTATTCGATATATAGGCTTTGCAAGCTGTCCGGCGATTCGAATGCTCAGCACGCTTGGTCGGTAGCGTTCCAGTCGCTATGCCGAACGTCAAGACAAGAATCGGTTTTGGCACATAATGAATTGAGGACACCCATCAGTTAGAGCTGGCCTTTTTGTCGCCTTTTCGTACGGATAACTGAATCATTTTTTGTGGATGTCCTGACTTTTCGCTGACTTTTCGTCCGTTAATGGGTGTCCCGATTTGTTGCTGACTGATTGATGGGTGTCCTGATTTGTTGAAATGCACTTGAGATCCACCAGATCTTGTCGACACTGAGAGGAGCTAACGAATTTGATGGTGTTAATGCCCAGCGAGGCTGCTGCTACCAGATTTACGTCCGTATCATCAATAAACACAGTTTCTTCGGCGACCAGCCGGTGTTCCTTCAACAGATATTGGTAAATCTCAATATCGGGTTTCACTTTCTGAATACGGCAAGAAATGACGATGCCATCAAATAGGTCCCAAATTGAACTCTCTCGCTCCAGGTGTTCAATCGATGGGAATTGCATATTGGATAGGACGAAAAGCCTGTTGTCCGTGCCCCTGATGGAGTGAAGTAGATCGATCGACTCATGAATTGGCGTGAGCGACCGCGGCACTTCGCTCATCAGTTTACTAATTTCAGTGCGAGGCAACTGAGTACGCAATGCTCCACGTTCTATCGCCTGCTCGACGTCCAGAGTTCCCTTGTCGAGCTCCACCCAATCCGGGTGCTCGAAAATCTGGACTTTTACCAGCCGCTGGGTTTCCGCATTGTCGAACACGCTTTTTATTAGCTTGTCGGGTTGCCAATTGAAAACGACACCACCCAAATCAAATACGATATTCAACTATTCGTCTCCCTTTGTACTGATTTCTGTCATTTCAGATCGCTCGGTCAGTCGAATAACGCGATCGATCGTGAATCGTTTTTGAATGCGAACGCAGCGACAATGTCTTTTTCCAAAACTCGATCTGTCGAGAGGGCTGGAAGCTCGTCAAGACCAAAGAAGTCTACTTCAGTTATCTCAGGCCCCGGCCGGGGTTGTGACGGTTCTGCGTGCTCGCAAATAAAAAATATCTTGTAGAAATCGCGAACGTCGGGATCATACCCGTGTTTCGCTTTATGGCGCAGCCCGTACACAGCAGTCGCCTCGACTCGGAGTGTAGCCTCTTCCCATATTTCCTTAACGATGTTCTCGCCGGGCGACAGGCCAACATCTGCAAAACCACCCGGGAGCGTCCAGAGCCCGTCACTAACCTCACGGACAAGAAGAATCTTATCTCCCTCGATGATCGCGCCTCGAACGTCGACTTTAGGCGTCGCATAGCCCTTTGCGAAATCGGAAACCAGGTCCTGGATCCTCGCTATTGGGACATTCCCCAGAGCGGAAAGCATTTCGTTGGCGATAGCGGCTACTTCGTCGTATCGCTCTTTGTCGTACTCGTCCCGGCTATAGTGCAGTCCGGTCGATGCCACACTCTGTAGGCGCTTCGCCCATGAAAGCCAGGTATTTTCCATCGGTGAAATCCTGATTACTCGACATTACTGGTAATCTAGCACTTGGCAGGCCCATCGGCCAACGATGAGCGAACGTCTTCGTTATCGTGGTATCAGTGCTTGAGAATGTTCCGTTAGCAGGACATTGGTGTGTCGATATCCCTTCCCATAATCCATATGGGGGACCACTCAGGGCCCGCAAACAGACTTCGAAAAGCAGCGTCTTCCGCCTCAGTTTTCGGTTCCCAATACGATCCAATTTCAGTCACACTGCCAAGACAGTGCCCGACAAAGGCCCTGGAAACGAACAACATTGCGCTAACGCCTTCTCTTTCGAGAGCCTCGTAGTAGAACGGAAGATCGTACCAATTCTTGCCAACCGAGAATTCTTGCTGGAAGGCCACGTGCGTTTTCCGTGTCTGTGCGACGCCTAAGAGTTGAGTCGCGATCATTTCTTCCGTGATCTCCTCCCTCGCGACCCCTGCCCTGATGATCGCTTTGATCAAACGCTCCCGATATCCCGCAATGTCGGCTTTCGGTCCACCGTGTAGCATGACCGCAGAATAGGGGAGTACCACAAGATGCGCCGCCACAGGCAGAATGTAGTTGCCGCAGGACGATCCACAAAACCCCAGCACCTCGACCGTCATATGTCGAAGCTCGAGGTCGCGAGCGGTTCGGATCGCCGAGGACACCGAGCCTCCGGGGGAGGTCACGCGAAGAACAGTAGCGCCCGGAAAACGCTGTAGACAATCTCGCAACGCTGCTCCCGGCGACCCCAGGTAGCGAAGCACTGAGTCGAAAGCCTCGCAGATGCCCTCTTTCGATTTTCCGATTCGACGCATGTCGGCGATCGCCGTTTGCGCCGCTTCAAAAGACTCGTATTTGATTGTTGGCAACCCGTCAGTTGCGATAACAGGAGGAGCGTGAAGACCGAGAATAACCAGCCACAGGAAGCGGTAAGAACGATCGCGACCTAAGGACATTACACTCACCGTGCGAATTTCCGGAACGTCGAAACGAGGGATCCTGAGCATCTACCTGCCCAACGCATGAGTTGCGACATCAAGGCCACGCCGCCAAGCGCTTGATTTCGCCTTCGGTGACTGCATCGCCCAAGATATATCTCAATGCGGCCTCCAGAACTTCGTCGCGGCCTGCTCTAATTCCATCGATGGTCGGCTTCGCCTCGATGTCCGGCACAATACCGACGCGTTGCGTCGGCGTTTTGTCCGGATAATAGATACCTATGCCGCTAATTAGGGTTCGCAAACCGCCGGGAAGCGTAATCGGCGAGATATTGCCGTCGGCTCCTGCAGTCGTACTACCGACAACCATCGCCGTCGAGCGAACTCTGAGCGCCATCGCCGTAAATTCTGCCATAGACTGCGAAATCTCATCCACCAAAATTGCGACCTTGCCGTTGTAGTTCGGCGTATTTGGCTCGAGCACCAAAGGGTCACTCCAAATGAAGGCTCCAGGATTGTTGATGTCCGCACTGGTGACGAGTGCGAATGGTTGGGACGTCGTAATCAGCCGTTGGCCCAACTTATACACCATAAAAGAGTTGGGGTAGTTTCGAAGGTCTACGATGAGTCCTTTCTTGTCATGGATGTTGCCTATTGTTAGTTCCATTTATCCGAACATTGCCAAGCAACGGTAGTAAATAGATATCGTTCGACTGTGCCAAGGCGTTGGCTGCCAAGCTGCTGATGAGCAGGAATGTCACGATGCGCATCATTCAATGATAGCCCCGCTATGCCGTTATACCGAAGCCTGGCAGCGCACTGATTTTTCTGGTCGCGAGCGATTTTTCCCAACAAGATTTGAGGCCCGGGATGTGAGTTGGTCTTGAATTTGTAGGAACATGGTGAACTGAGGATACCTATTGATTGGCGCATGCTCTTTCTTGTCCGTTCTTACGGAAACTGTTTCGAACTTGATGAGTGTTCCGAATTGTTCTTACAGTGAGCCCCAAACAGCAAACATGCCGCCCCCAGCCGTTGCCCCGATTCTATTCGGAATCGCCACTTTCAAACCAATTCTCCCAGATCGAGGATGCCTGGAAAATCTACGCCTCACGCTAATCCCGGTAACAATTCCGTTAGTCCGGACGCAAGCATCTGGATACCAATGGCAGCAAGCAGCAACCCCATAATGCGCGTGGCGATATTCAGTCCGGTAGTACCAAGCGACTTGCCGATAGGTGTTGCAAGCCTCAGGGCGATCCATACGAAACATGAAATCAATACGATACCGCCGCTCAAAACAAGCTTGTCTGCCACATTGATGGCCTGATGAGCATCAGAAATCGCCAGACTTATGGCACCGGGCCCGGCGATCAATGGCATAGCAAGCGGAACCACCGCAATTGCGTCTTTTGAATTTGCTTCGTCAGCTTCTTCCGGAGCCTGTCGCATATGGCTTTGTTTAGCGTTTAACATTGCCATTGCCATGAGCAAGATAAGCAAACCGCCACCTGTTCTAAAAGCCGGAATACCAATACCGAAGAACTCTAGAATAGGTGTTCCAAACCAAATCGATATAACGAGGATGATGGCAACAGACAAGGCTGTCGTCCGGGCAATGGCATTGCATTCTTTAGCTGTTCTGCCACCGCGCATGGACAGAAAAACGGGAATGACGCCGATTCATAATGGCAAACATGCCTATAATCGATTTGGCAAAAAGAGAATAGTCGCCCATTTCAGTCTTTCATTCGCATGTATTTGTTCATCAGGATTTCGATGGAATCTGTCGGCGCAATTGTTGTCAACAACGCCAACCCGACTATCGAAAAAAGTCCTGGACGGTAAACATACGAATCGATCCCCGTTTCATCCTGTATGTCACTTTGGATAGTGCGGGTCGGAATGTCAAATTTCCGCCGACCCGCCTATTTCTTTCAGCCCACCTTGTGACGATACCCGCCATTTTTCCTGTTGCCGCAAAGCATCACTGAGAAGGCTGGTTGTCATTGGAGAGCTACATTCTGACAATTGCTCGCTTGCCACCAGGACGAATTGAGAGCGAATTGAGGACACCCATCAATTAGTGCACCTTTATCTCGTTGTTTCGTACAGAAACTGTTCCAGTTTTGATGGGTGTCCTGAATTGCTCTCTCCAGTTTTGATGGGTGTCCTGAATTGCTGTTCCAGTTGAATTGCTCTCGGTTGGTGGGTGTCCTGAATAGGCACTGAATTGCTGTTCTGAATTGCTGTTGGTGGGTGTCCTGAATAGGCACTGTCCTGAATAGGCAATAGTTGCCGTTCGTGGGTGTCCTGAATAGGAATAGGCACTGTTGGTGGGCGTCCTGAAAAAGCATTCCCAGGCGGTATCCCCGCAGTCGTGATCGGACTCCGACAGCATATGCCCGGTTAGCCGGGCAGACATTCCAGCGGCACGTAGTCGATATCAAAACCGAAATTTCGTGGTGACGTAACTGCCAGTGCGGCCTGCGTACGATAGAAGGCCGGACATCCA
>JAADHU010000024.1 GCA_013151645.1 Gammaproteobacteria bacterium
GCTCCTACAAGGGTTTTGTTGGCACTTCTGTGGGGCGTGCTCTGTGCGCAAATGAAGATCTGGGGGTCGCGCCTCAGGAGACGCTCCTACAAGGGTTTTGTTGGCACTTCTGTGGGGCGTGCTCCGTGCGCGATTGAAGGTTTGGGGTTGCGCCTCGGGAGACGCTTCTACCGGGTTGCTATTGGTGCTCTTGTAGGAGCGTCTCCTGAGGCGCGACCACCACTCAATCCCGCCGACCAACAAATCAGAGATTCACCAACACATGTCGCCGAAAGTGAACCTGTTCCTACGCAGCGGGTCACTTGAATTTGCTATTCTAACGATTCAATCGCGCAGGTATTGATCAATGGGTAAAATCTTCAAAGTCTTCCTAACGTTGTTCGCTGGTTTAGTGGGCCTGTTCGTGATCGCGGCAATCGCGGTCACGCTGCTATTCGATCCGAACGATTTCCGGGACGAGATATCAACCCGGGTCCGTGACGCCACGGGTCGGGAGTTGCTAATCAAAGGCGACCTGTCGTTCAGCATCTTCCCCTGGCTGGCGCTGGAAATTGGCCAAACGACGCTCGGCAACGCCGAAGGTTTCGGTGAAGAACCGTTCGTGCGTTTTGACAGCGCGAAACTCAGCATCGAAATGCTGCCACTGATCTTCAGTCAGGAGCTTTCGATTGGCACCGTCGCCCTGGACAGCTTT
The DNA here is from genome assembly GCA_013151645.1 of Gammaproteobacteria bacterium. GTDB lineage: Bacteria > Pseudomonadota > Gammaproteobacteria > Steroidobacterales > Woeseiaceae > JAADHU01. The sequence continues at coordinate 695 of JAADHU010000024.1, forward strand.
GAAGCGAACCTGTCGGTCGCTCGCAACGGCACTACGAACTGGGACGACCTCGTCTCGGCGGGCAACACGACCGCGGACACCGGGGAACAAACACAAAGCGGGTCCGCTCCGGCCGCGCAGTCGCTGGACATAGCCGACGTGCGTCTCAGCAATGCGAGTATTCACTATAACGACGCTCAGAGTGGCAGCAATTACTCGCTGACCGACCTGACGATCAGCACCGGGCGCATCGCGGCCGGCGAACCCTTCCAACTGGATGCGAATTTCAACTTTGCCGCACTGCCGGGTGAGCTGGGCGGCAGTTTATCAATCCGTGGCAAGGTCACGCTGGCGGAGTCCCTACAGCAATTGTCCGTTGCCGGACTCAATATTTCCGGTGAACTGACGGGCATCGTCAGCCAGCCAACGGCGCTTAACCTGGAGTCGCGGGCGATCGATGTGGACCTCGATGCCCAGTCGCTGACCCTCGGTGAAATCGACCTCGCCATCCTCGGCCTTGCGATGTCGGCTGACGTCAAACCATTCTCCTACGCGGGCGATCCCAACATCACCGCCACATTGAGAGTGGCCGATTTTTCCCTGAAAGAGCTGATGCAGACGCTCGATATCGCGCCACCGGTTACGGCGGATCCCAATGCACTGGCGAAGTTGTCGTTTAGCGGCAATGCACAAGTGGGACAGAACACGCTGTCGCTCAAGGACATGACACTGGTGATGGACGATACCACCATGACCGGTGAGCTCGTCGTGCCGCTGGCTGAAAACGGCACACTGACGTTCGATCTGCGTGCTGACAGCATCAATCTCGACAACTACATGGCGCCGCCTGTCGAAAATGCCGCCGCCGAGGAAGTTGTCGACGTGGGTGAAATAGAAATCCCGGTTGAGCTGATTCGGGCACTGCACGCACGCGGCAACGTATTTCTCGATAAAGCCTTTCTCGGGCCGATGACGTTCACCGAGCTGCAGTTGGGGATCAATAGTGCGGATGGCCGCTTGCGCCTCAAGCCGATTACGGCCCGGTTCTTTGGTGGCACCTACAACGGTGACGTACGCATCGATGCGTCCGGGGAGGTCCCCTCTCTGTCGGTCAATGAACGCATCAGTGGTGTCAATTTGCAGTCGATGGCTGCGACTGTTTTCGAGGCCGAAAATATTACCGGCACGATAGCAGGCAACTTCGCCTTGAACGGCCGCGGTGTGACGATCGCCGACATTCGTCGCAACCTTAACGGTACGATGGCGTTCGAACTGGCCGACGGCGCGGTGGAAGGAACGGATGTCTGGCATCAACTCCGCTCGGCGCGTGCCTTGTACAAACGCGAAGAGCCGCCGGAACCGAGCTTGCCGCTGCGCACCGAGTTCAGTGCGATCAAAGCAACCGGCACGGTGACGGACGGCGTTTTTTCGAATGACGATTTGCTCATCGAGCTGCCGTTCCTGCGCATCACCGGCAATGGCACGGTCAACCTCGATAGCACAGAAATAGAATATTCGGTGCAGGCCCGTGTTTTCGACAAACCCGAGTTCGTCGGCGAGTTAAGCGATGACGAGCGGGCCGATTTCACCAAGACGCTGATACCGATCAAGATTCGCGGCACGCTCGCAAGCCCGAGTTTTCGTCCGGACGTTGAGGCGATGTTCCGGGAAGAGGTCGAGAAAGCGATCGAAGAAAAGAAGGATGAGCTCAAGAAGGAGCTGTTCAACAAGATTCTCGGCGGAGATCAGCCAGCCGATGCCGCAGAGGACCCCGATGCGGAACCAAACGACAAAGACAAGCTCAAAGACCGGCTTAAGGACCTGTTCAAAAACTAGCCACGATGTCTGCGATCAAACAAAAATTCTCGTACCTGTTAACTGCATTCATGCTGTTGTTTGCCACGGCGGCACATTCTGCCGAGCTGCGTGAAGTGACCGTCGAACTGCAAGACGATCACTACTATCTGAAGTCCGAGGCCTGGCTGGATGCGTCGAAAGAAGATATCTACCGCGTGTTGTCCGACTACGATCTGTACGTGCAGATCTCCAGCGGTTTTGTGGAGAGCCGCAATGAAGAAGCGGACAGTGACGGCAAACCGCGTTTCTACACGCGCATGCAGGGCTGCGTGCTGTTGTTCTGCAAATCCTTCGAGCGTCACGGATACCTTATTCTCGAGCCGCACACCGACATCGTTGCGATTGTCGATCCGGAAGAGAGCGACTTCGATTTCAGTCGCGAGAGCTGGGAGCTGGTCAGCGAGGGTGACGGCACGGTGATGATTTACAACTTCGAAATGGACCCCGGCTTCTGGGTGCCGCCCGTTATCGGTCCTTATTACATCAAGCGTACGCTGAGGCGCGGTGGCAAAGACGCCATCCGGCGCATCGAAGCGCTCGCGAAGGCGCTCAGCCCGGTCGATTGACGGGTGGCCGGTTTTCACGAGCGACTGACCGCGTGGTTTGACCACCACGGCCGCAAGGATTTGCCGTGGCAGGCAAAGCCGACCGCTTATCGGGTATGGATTTCCGAGATCATGTTGCAACAGACCCAGGTTGCAACGGTTATTCCTTATTACCTGCGTTTCATGGAGCAGTTTCCGACGGTTGCCAGTCTTGCTGGATCGTCCATGGATGCGGTTCTGCACGCGTGGTCGGGGCTTGGTTACTACGCTCGCGCGCGCAATTTGCACCAGGCGGCGATCACCATCAGAGACGATCACAACGGCGAGTTCCCGCTGGAGATGACGGCCGTCATGGATTTGCCGGGCATCGGCCGTTCCACGGCCGGCGCCATTCTTGCCTTAGCGGACCAGCAGCGGCATGCGATTCTCGACGGCAACGTCAAGCGGGTGCTGGCGCGTTACCACGCCATCGAAGGGTGGCCGGGTACAACCGCCGTCGCGAAGGTGCTGTGGGAATTTGCGGAAGAACACACGCCTCATGAACGCGTCGCGGATTACACGCAGGCGATCATGGATCTTGGCGCGACACGGTGTACACGCACGCGGCCGCAATGTGCAACCTGTCCCCTGAGCGCTGATTGCTGCGCACACAAGCTGGGTCGCGAGACGGACTATCCGGGCAAGCGGCCGAAAAAAACCAGGCCGCTGAAAACCACGCACATGCTATTGGCCCACCACGAAGGCGCGTTGTACCTGGAGCGACGACCGCCGCAGGGAATCTGGGGCGGCCTCTGGAGTCTGCCGGAATTCACCGACATGAACGCCGTTTTAGCGTGGTGCGAGCAAACACTGAACACGTCGGCGCTGGAGGTCGAACAATGGGACACGCTGCGTCACAGCTTCAGTCACTACGATCTCGAGATAAAACCGGTGGCGGTGCGCCTCGAATCCCCATCAGGAAAAGTTGCGGACACCGATCAGGCGCTCTGGTATAAACTGGCAGCACCACCGGGGATCGGTCTGGCAACGCCCGTGAAGACCTTGATCGACAATCTGCATGCAACAGGAACTCTCTAAAATGACCCGTACCGTAAAATGTGTCCTGCTCGACAAAGAAGCGGAAGGCCTGGACTACGCGCCGTATCCCGGCGACTTGGGGCAGCGAATTTACGACAACGTGAGCAAGGAAGCGTGGCAACGCTGGGTGGGGCATCAAACGATGCTGATTAATGAATATCGGTTGACGCCGATTGAGCCGGAAGCCCGCAAATTCCTTGAAACCGAAATGGAAAAATTCTTTTTCGGCGAAGGCTCCGCCGCGCCGAAAGATTACGTGCCGAGCTGAACCGGAGCACCAATCCAGCAGCGCGATCCACCCAGTCCCAATCGCGCGTCAGGACACGCTCCAACAGGAGTGCCAATAGAAAACTTGTAGGAGCGTGACCTGACACGCGACCGTCGCATTTATCAGTCTCCACTCACCCTCCGACCATGCGTTCCACCAAACCCAACCCCGCAACCCCTAAACCGGCAACACCGTCGTTTTCCTCACCGTCCTGATCGCAACACTCGAATTCACCCGCGCCACCCCGGGAAGCCGCGTCAACGCATCGTTATGCAGTCGCTCGAAATCCGCCATATCCGACACCACCAGCCGCAATAGATAATCGAACTCTCCGGTCATCAAATAACACTCCATGATCTGCGGGATATTCTGGACCGCGGCCTCGAACGCCGCCAACTCACTTTGCTCCTCCCGACGCAACACGATATGAACAAAAACAGTCCCGCCCAACCCGACCTGTTTCTGATTAAGCAACGCCACATAGCCCTCAATAAAACCCGCTTGCTCAAGCCCGCGTACACGCCGCAGGCAGGCGGACTCGGAAAGATTCACCAGATCGGCAAGGTCAACGTTGCTTATCCGCCCATCCCGCTGCAGCTCCGTCAGTAGTTTTCTGTCGATTCGATCGAGTTTCATAGAAGAAAATTGCGCGAAAAATAAAGAATGCCGCAGAACACGCCAAAATACCAGTCCGTAGCCCCTGATTCAGCAAGTCTATTGCGCCCTTTCGCAGGTATCCTGTCGGTCTCAGATGTAACCATTTTGCCGGGGGGCGAGCCCATGAAGATCGGTGTACCGAAAGAAGTAAAGATTCTCGAATATCGCGTGGGCATGGTGCCCTCAGGGGTCAAAGAGCTCGTTCACGATGGCCATGAAGTGCTGGTCGAGACCAATGCCGGTACCGGTATCGGCATGATGGATGCGGACTACGAAGCCGCCGGTGCCACCGTGGTGGCGACGGCGAAAGAAGTGTTCGACGGCGCGGACCTGATCGTGAAGGTGAAAGAACCGCAAATCTATGAATGCGAAATGCTGCGACCCGACCAGGTGCTGTTCACTTACCTGCATCTCGCGGCCGATCCGGAACAGGCGAAAGCACTGGTGGACTCGGGCACGACGGCGATCGCCTACGAGACCGTGACGGCGGCGGATGGCTCACTGCCGCTGCTGACGCCGATGAGCGAAGTGGCGGGCCGCCTGTCAATCCAGGCCGGTGCCTTTGCATTGCAAAAGGCCAACGGCGGACGCGGTGTGCTGCTTGGGGGCGTACCGGGCGTGGCACCGGGTCGGGTGCTCGTGGTTGGTGGTGGCGTTGCCGGCGCCAACGCGGCGGAAATGGCGGTTGGGCTCGGTGCCGAGGTGACGATCCTCGATCGTTCCGTGCCGCGCTTGCGACAAATCGCCGAGATTTACGGCGGTCGTGTGCGCACTGAATACTCCACTAAACATTCGATCGATACGCTCATTTCGGATGCGGACCTGGTGATCGGTGCGGTGCTGGTCGCAGGTGCTGCGGCACCGAAGCTGGTGTCGGCGCAGCACGTCAAAACGATGCGCGCAGGATCGGTGTTGGTGGACATCTCGATTGACCAGGGCGGTTGCTTCGAGACCAGCCGACCGACAACGCACGCCGAGCCGACTTATGTCGTTGACGACGTCGTGCACTATTGCGTGACCAACATGCCGGGTGCCGTGCCGCGTACCTCGACGTTTGCGCTGACCAATGTCACGCTGCCGTTCGTCAAATCGCTGGCAAACCTTGGCTGGCGCAAAGCGCTGTCGGCGGATGCACACCTGGCGCAGGGCCTGAACGTGCATGCCGGCCACGTGAACTACGAAGCCGTGGCACACGATCTCGGCTACGACTATTTGTCGGCCGCGGACGCGTTAAAAGCCGCCTGATCGGGCACGTTCCCGCGAAGAGGAAAACCGGCTAACTCGCCGGGGAATCCTCGTCGGTGGTGCCCGCCGTGTCGGCAGGCAGTGGTGAGGCCTCCGCCTGGTCGAGCAGCACCGGGTTGGGCGGCGCCACCGGCGCGCCTGCCGCTGTCATGTGGTTGCACTGGTGGTGGATCGCGGCCAGCAGGTCGCTGGCCACCTGGCCGGCGGGTTCGACCTGATCGATCACCCTGACCACCGTGCACTTCGCGAGCCCCGGCTGCAGATAACCGACGCTGGTGAGATACGCGCAGCGTGGTTGAACGTTCGCGCTGGTGAGCACCGATCCCTTGATGGTGGTCTCGCCGGCGTTCATCAATGCCATGCCGCCTTGCGCCTGGAACGTACCGTCGATGTGGCAGTAGGTGAGGATGGAGGTCCAGGCCAGCTCGGCCACGGCGATCGCACCGAGGCGATACAACAGGCTGCCAAAAACCAGCAAGGCGATCGGCAGCCGCAAGGACATCAGCGCGGCGGTTATCGTGTCCCAGGAAGCCCCTGCCGTTTGCCAGAGCAGGAATCCGGCGGCGGCGGTGACGAGGATGCCCAGCCAAGCGAGCGCCACGCCGACGGTAGTGTCGAGGTGGCTTGCGCCGCTGTCGTTCAGGCGAATATTCGACTCGGCATTGAGGTCGGCTTCGAACTCACCGGCCTGCACGGCGGTGTGCTCCTTGAACGCGGGCTTCCAGGAGCCCAGGTGCATGTAGGAACCCTCGCCCAGTTTGCCGGTAAATGATTTCACGCAGTTGATCATGTCAGTGGGGTGCATGCCGACGGTAAAAAACTCCTCCTCACGGCTGACCGCATAACGATCAATAGTGCGCTTGCCACGCAGGAAGATCAGCGCGAAGGTGGCGACGATCACCAGCAATGAGCCGGTCCATAAAACGAGTGGCAAGGCGCCGAGATCCGGCGGCGCGGCGAGTACCGCACCCGTGCGGGCGGTGCTGATGGCGTAGCCGACCGCCACGACCAGCAATACCAGAAAGAGAGCGACGATCTTGCCGGGCATGAGCGAGCCCTGGAAAAGCAGTGCCCGGCGAAAGCCAAAACGACTGACGGCGGCCCAGAAGGCCAGGCCGAGCACCAGGTAGAGCCATTGGTACCAGTCGAGAATGTTCGCGAGCTGTTCCTGGCCGGTCTGCTCCGCCATCACGATCCGCAGCATGAGCAACAACAACAGGCCGAGCAGGCCGATACCCAGGGCAATCAGCACCGAGTGCAGGGCCGCGGTGTAGGGATAGGGCAGATAGGCGAGCTTGGGAAACACCCGCGCCAGCCATTCAATCAACGAGGCCTGGCCGTTTTCATTGGGATTCTGGTCCGCGTTCATCAATGTCCGCGGAATCTGTTTGCCGCCGGAACCGGTTTCGTAGGCGAAGTCGATCGCACTGAAATCGAGCTTCTCCGTGCGTAAGCGCGTGAAACGCTGCGCAGCACCAAACAGGTCCATGACGCCGAACGTTAGTAAAAACGCGCCGATCACGCCCCCCGCGATATCAAAGCCCTGCTCCAGGTTGAGCAACGAGGGCACGGTTTTCGCCAGCAAAACAAAGCCGAGCAGCGCAAACAACGCGCCACGGAGGAACAACGCGGGAGCGATCTTCTTGAAGGGGTTGGTCATGACACTGAGACTCTATTGTTGTTATTAGGGGATCTGTTGAGTACACAACGGATGTTCTACCATTTAAGCAATCGAGCGCGCAAGCGGCCCTCACGGCCTGCGAACCGGGGCTGCCAATGGTCTGCCGTGTCCATCCCGGCCGCAAGCCCTTGACTCTATCGGAGGGCGCCGGTTTAATACGCCGCTCTTTGTCGTAGCTGGCTTTGCGCCGCATCGCGGCAGGCAGGCGACAAGCAGAACCCCGGGCCCCGCAATCGCGACCGGGTATGAGATGGCCAGGTAGCTCAGTTGGTAGAGCAGCGGACTGAAAATCCGCGTGTCGGTGGTTCGATTCCGCCCCTGGCCACCATTCTAACTTATTGAAAACCCTCGTCATTGCGAGCGCAGCGAAGCAATCTCTTGATCACTTCGCAAGCTCTTGCGTGAATTTTGCGTCAGCCACTTTGGGTGATTGTGCCTACGCACCATGTTACAAAACCTCGAACAGCAAGATACTTTGACCGAGGAAATGTAACGCCCAAAGCTATGATCATTCACGCCACTCGAAAACTCGCGGCGAGAATGCCGAAAATTTCAAAAGAGCCACTGAAAGAAGTCAGTACGTTGGGTCAATGGCACGCGGAGGGTTTTCACGGAAGCCACAACCGCGCTGAAACAGCGGACCGAATACATAGGTAACGCTTTCCTGATCAAGTTCAGGCTCCGGCCAGTCTCTCAAGCTTTGAAACGAGGTCGGGCAACCTGGCTTGACTGCCGGGATCTCCCGGCAAATGACCTGGAAGAGCTTCAAGAAACGCCTGTTGCTTCAACAAGTCTTTCAGCCGGCTGCATATGTACTGTCGCACGTCTGTTGCCGATTCCCTGACTTCATCTTCCATGTCAGGTCGACCGTCGATCACGCAGATGACATCTTCTAAATCATGGCTCATCACATAGTCCTTTTCACCACGCCCGTCGAAAGCCGCAAGTTTCGTGGCCAGAAAGTGTGAAGCGTTGATCAGACGAATGCTCATGTCATTTGGAAGTACAAACCGCTCAGCGGTTTTGATTGCGCTGGTATACCAGTAATTGCTGAAGCCCAGGATACTCACGTCCGTAGGCATCACGTCAAGCAATATACCGTGGCCGATCCAGCGACAGATTGGCGCATCTTTTGAGGGGTCTACCTCGAAGCCACGGCCGCGCAGCCGTTCTCCCATTTCGTAGTATTCGGCTATCGACGCGATTTCCGTGACGCTATCTACGTCACGAGTGACCCTAACAGGAGGTGCTGCTGAATCCGTTATCAGAAGTCCCACCGCACATCCGCCCAGGAACACAAGTTCGTCGCAGATCGGGCCGAGTGCCACCGCCGCCAATTCCAGAATTTCGATGTTCGGGTTTTGCGTTCTAGCCATAATTCTTGAGTTTTTTCTTGAGTTCCTTAGTCGCCAGCATTTTTTCTCTTGTACGCCCTGCGCGTAACGCGTCGGCGATGACCAAGAGCTCGTAGAGTTCCGGATCGCGTCGGGCGGCATTTGGTGCGGATTTGTATAAGGGCGCAAGCGACTCGCCCCGGACATCGCCGGACGGATCCGGCCACACTACCGGTTCGTCGTCATCCAGAAATAGAGCCGCGAATGGAGGGGCACTCGTCAGGGTGGCCATTCCTCTGCTCTTTGCCCCTTTCTTGGCAACAAAAAAGTAGCGCATGCCGTGAACCAGAAACTCTTCGAGGTTTCTAACGTGCACGCGTACCTGGTTGTCGGTTTCGTACGCCAAATCGGACTTTATCGCTCTTTGAACGGCAGCGTGTACTTGGGAGGGGCTGAGATCGAGCTCAGTCGCCAGAGAGTTATAGGTCCAAGGCTCGTCACGTCGGGCGACGAGCTTTAGAAGGACGAGAACGTCTTGTGACTTAAGACTCATAACTGTGTTCGATATTCGAGAATTCAGAATATAGAATGCCTCATCGGAGTTGGATAAGC
>JAADHU010000048.1 GCA_013151645.1 Gammaproteobacteria bacterium
TCTTGCTATTGGCACACCTGTAGGAGCGTCTCCCGAGGCGCGACAGCGACAAGCTAAAACCTCAGGCGGACGACTTGAGAGCACCGTTACTTTCCTGAACGAAGAAGCGGCGCACTTTAATGGCCCGTTTCAGTTTACTGCGACGGACAAAGCACTGGTAGAACATGTCTTTCAGGACTTCCAGCAACACGCCGGCTTGCGCCCGATTGAGTGTGGGTAGTTCTTCTTCATCACCCGTACCAAACAATACTTTCTTGATGGGCTCAAAACTGTTGTCGTCAATTTCCGCAATATCCTGGGCGGCCAGAATTTCATCGAAAGCACGGAGTTTGCCACTCTCGCCCAGAGCCGAAAACGAGCTGCTGGCCGCACGGCGACACATCGACGCGAAAGCATTGAAATTATTGTTGGAATAGCAAGACAAAGCCTCGCGAAACAGAACCTCGGTGTGTTTCGGTAGATAAGAGAACGGAAATCGTTCTTTCGGTCGTTCGAGTTCGATGAAATTCTGAAAGAGTTCGATACTCGATTCCCCGTAATTCTTGACGGCAAAGCGCAGGAAAATCGGCGCGTGGCAGGCGTCACATTGATACACCAGCCCCACGCGCTTGGGACGCGATTTATAGAGCGAGTCAACATCCGGTACCGACTGGGGTGACATGTGTGCGTAGACGCCGCAATACGGGCATTCCAGTCCGAATTGTTCGTCGGTCGGCTGTTGCAGCCCGTGTTGTCGCTCAAGAATAATGGTCATTGTTTTTATTATCCACGCGATCCTTGAGATTGGTCGAAGGTCGGGACCGCGATGTTCCAGTATATCCACAGTTTCGCCGTGAGCGTCATCCGGTTATACATAATGTGTTAACACCGTGCTGATACCGTGGCCCGTGCAGCGCGTTGCCCGAGGGATAAACAGAATCGTCATCAGGCATCCATACGCCGGTATTTGATTCGGTGTGGTTGGTTAGCGTCTCCGCCCAATCGCCGTTTCCGGTCCTCTTCGTAGTCCGCGTAATTGCCGGCAAACCAGGTCACCTGGCTGTCGCCCTCGAATGCAAGGATGTGGGTGGCAATGCGATCCAGGAACCAGCGATCGTGCGAGATGACGACGGCACAGCCCGGGAACTCCAGAAGCGCCTGCTCAAGGGCGCGCAGAGTTTCAACGTCAAGGTCGTTGGTCGGCTCGTCAAGGAGTAGCAAATTGCCGCCGGCTTTCAGCATTTTTGCCAGGTGAACGCGGTTGCGCTCGCCCCCGGATAACAAGCCGATTTTCTTCTGTTGCTCACCACCACGAAAGTTGAAATGACCGACGTACGCTCGCGACGGCGTTTCATACCGGCCCACCGTGATTACATCCTGTCCGCCGGAAATCTCTTCCCAGATCGTTTTGTTGTCGTCCAGGCTGTCGCGTGACTGGTCGACGCTGGCGATTTTGACACTCTCGCCCAGGCGGATGGTTCCCTCGTCCGGCGTTTCACTGCCCACGATCATGCGAAACAACGTCGTCTTACCCGCGCCGTTCGGGCCGACAATGCCGACGATGCCACCGGGCGGAAGCGTAAAATTCAGCGAGTCCATTAGAAGCTTGTCACCGAATGCCTTGCGGACGTTTTCAACTTCCAGTACGTGATCGCCGAGACGCGGTCCGGGCGGGATATAGATCTCATTGGTCTCGTTGCGTTGCTGATATTTCTCGGACGAAAGTTCGGCAAATTGCTTCAGTCGAGCCTTCGATTTTGCATGGCGTCCCTTCGGATTCTGTCGAACCCATTCGAGCTCTGCCTGCATCGCCTTGCGACGCGCTTTCTCCCCGGACTCTTCCCGTGCAAGGCGTTGTTCTTTTTGTTCCAGCCACGATGAGTAGTTGCCTTCCCAGGGAATGCCACGTCCGCGATCAAGCTCCAGAATCCAGCCGGCAACGTTATCCAGGAAATAACGATCATGCGTGACCGCGATCACTGTGCCCGGATATTCCTCCAGAAAGCGTTCGAGCCATGCCACCGATTCCGCATCGAGATGGTTAGTGGGTTCATCGAGCAACAGCATGTCCGGTTCCGACAACAACAATCGACACAGCGCGACGCGGCGTTTTTCACCACCGGACAGATTGCCGACGTCGGCATCCCAGGGCGGGAGTCGCAACGCGTCGGCCGCAATATCGAGTTTGCGTTCCAGTTCCCAACCACCGGCTGAGTCAATGCCGTCCTGCAGTTTGCCCTGCTCCTCGAGCAGCGCGGTCATCTGATCGTCGTCCATCGGTTCCGCGAATTGTTCGCTGATGGCGTTAAATCGATCCAGCAGGGCTTTCGTTTTGGCAACCCCTTCCTCGACGTTGCCGCGCACATCCTTGGACGGGTCGAGCTGCGGTTCCTGCGGCAGATAGCCTATGTTAATGCCGGGCTGTGGCCGAGCCTCGCCGTCGAATTCCTTGTCGATGCCCGCCATGATCCGCAGGAGGGTTGATTTACCGGAACCATTGAGGCCCAGGACACCAATTTTTGCGCCGGGGAAAAACGACAGCGAGATGTCCTCAATGATGAACCGCTTGGGCGGTACCATCTTGGCCACTCGATTCATTGTATAGATGTACTGTGCCATTAGAGAGTCTTTCGGTAGCGAACGATGCGACCATTATCCGGTATGCTGCGCCATTAGAAAACAGCTGTACGGATTACGAGTGACACGTATGACAGGGAAACCCGTTTACGTATACCGGGGCGACGCCATTGCCCGTTACGGTTTTGGCGCGGAACACCCGTTCGGTTCCGATCGCCACGCGGCCTTTCACACCGAACTCGCGGCGGCGCAGCTGGGTGCGGCCATCCAGTACGCGGAACCCCGGCGTGCGAGCGTTGACGAACTCGCGCTGTTCCACACGCCGGAATACATTGACCATGTGTCGCGAATGTCGCAGCAGGGTTCGGGTTTCCTGGATCAGGGCGATACACCGGCATTTCCCGGCGTGTTCGATGTTGCTGCCGATGTGGTTGGTACCACGCTGGCGGCGGTGGACGCTGTGATGAGCGGGGAAGCGCGCAGAGCCTTCGTGCCGATCGCCGGCTTACACCACGCCGCCCGGGACCGGGCGGCCGGCTTCTGTGTGTTCAATGACTGTGGTGTCGCGGTAGAGTATTTGCGTGCCCGGCATGGCATCGAACGTGTGGCGTACGTGGATATCGATGCCCATCACGGCGACGGCGTGTTTTACGGTTTCGAGGACGATCCGGCGCTGATTTTCGCGGATGTGCACGAAGACGGTCGATTCCTTTACCCCGGTACGGGTAGTGCCGCCGAGACCGGCAAAGGCAAGGCGCGCGGCAGCAAGCTCAATATTCCTCTGCAGCCGGGGGCGACCGATGAGCAATTCGACGCGATCTGGCCGCGAGTCGAAGCACATCTAGTGGCGGCAAAACCGGAGTTCATCATTTTTCAGTGTGGTGCCGACAGTATGCAGGGCGACCCCATCACGCACCTGTGCTACAGCGAAGAATCCCACGCGAATGCGGCGCGACGCCTGTGCTCACTGGCCGATCGCTTTTGCGACGGCCGGATTGTTGCGACCGGCGGTGGCGGTTATGACCGGCGGAATCTGGCCCGAGCCTGGACAAGGGTCGTGCAGGCGTTTGCGGCGGACCATTAGAAACATATCGATATTGCTGTGCGTGCCGAGAGTGGGTGCATACGCTTCCCCATAAGGTACAATCCCCGTTTTTTGGCCCGCCCCCAGGCGGGTCAATTATCATTCCGACGGAGAACCCCGCCCGATGTTCGCACAGACCAGTTCAATCGAAGATTTCGATGCCGAATTATTCGACGCTATCGCCGCGGAAGCGCGTCGCCAGGAAGACCATATCGAATTGATCGCATCCGAAAATTACACCAGCCCGCGGGTGATGGAAGCACAGGGCTCGGTGCTGACCAACAAGTACGCGGAAGGGTATCCGGGAAAACGCTATTACGGCGGTTGCGAATACGTGGACATCGCCGAGACGCTGGCAATCGAGCGGGCGAAGGCCCTGTTCGCGGCAGACTATGCGAACGTTCAGCCGCACTCCGGTTCGCAGGCCAATACTGCGGCATTGCTTGCCATGCTCAAGGCCGGCGACACGATACTTGGCATGAGCCTGACGGATGGCGGGCATCTGACGCACGGGTCGCCCGTCAATTTCTCGGGGAAACTGTTTAAGGCTTATCAGTACGGCGTTGATTCAGAGACGGCCCTTCTGGACTACGGGCAGGTACAGGCGCTGGCCGATGAGCATCAGCCTAAAGTGATTATCGCCGGTTTCTCTGCCTATTCACGCATCATGGACTGGCAGCGTTTTCGCGATATCGCGGACAGCGTCGGCGCTTATCTGATGGTCGATATGGCGCACGTCGCGGGACTCGTCGCGGCGGGGCTTTATCCGAATCCGGTGCCGATCGCGGACGTCGTGACAACCACGACACACAAGACCTTGCGCGGTCCTCGTGGTGGCCTGATTCTCGCACGAGAAAATGAAGAGCTTGCCAAAAAGTTTAATTCGCTGGTATTCCCCGGCATCCAGGGTGGACCCCTGATGCACGTTATTGCCGCCAAGGCGGTCGCGTTCAAGGAAGCCATGGCACCTGAGTTCGCGGAATATCAAGCCAGGGTGATCGATAACGCCCGCGTGATGGCAGCAACACTGGTCGAGCGCGGCTACACCGTTGTTTCAGGCGGCACGGACAACCACCTGGTTTTACTGAGCCTGATCGGCAAAGAGATCACGGGCAAGGAAGCGGATGCCGCGCTAAGTCGCGCAAACATCACGGTGAACAAGAATACGGTGCCCAATGATCCACGGTCGCCGTTTGTCACCAGCGGGCTGCGTCTTGGCACGCCCGCGATCACGACGCGCGGATTCGGTACGGAAGAAACGCGCGAGCTGACAAACTGGATTGCTGACTTGCTGGAAGATATTCACGATGATGTCATGGTGCAGCGCGTGCGCGGTCAGGTCTCGCAGTTGTGTGAGAAATTTCCTGTTTATGGCTGATCGACCCATGGACGGGAAAGACCGGTAGACTGTCTCTTATGCATTGTCCATTTTGTGCCCACGAAGAAACGAAGGTCATTGATTCTCGCCTGGCAGGCGAGGGACGGCAGATTCGCAGGCGTCGCCAATGCATGGATTGCAACGAACGCTTCACCACCTTTGAAAGTGCCGAATTAGTCATGCCACGTATCATCAAGAGCGACAATCGGCGTGAGCCGTTCGATGAACAAAAGATGCGCGCCAGCATGCGCAGGGCCCTTGAGAAACGGCCCGTCTCGTCGGATGACTTCGAGCAGGCTGTTGGCCGGTTGGTGCATAAACTGCGTACGATGGGCGAGCGGGAAGTGGGTTCTCGCCTGATTGGTGAACTCGTTATGGACGAATTGCGTAACCTCGATGAGGTGGCCTTCGTGCGCTTCGCTTCGGTGTATCGAAGGTTTCAGGACGTGACGGAATTTGAGGACGAAATAAAGCGCCTGCAGGAACTTTCAGATGCGAGCGCGAGTCGTGAACAGATGTCGCTGTTGCCGGAACTGCTGGGAAAAAACAAATGACTGCATTCGCGGGTATTGAAGCGATCATCGCCGATTTTCGTGCTGGCAAGATGGTGATCATGGTCGACGATGAGAATCGCGAGAACGAAGGCGATCTGATGATGGCCGCCGAGAAAGTGCGCGCACAGGACATCAATTTCATGGCGAGTCACGGCCGTGGACTCATATGTCTGACGCTGACCCGGGAGCGCTGCGCGCAATTGCAGTTGCCATTGATGGTTGCGGCAACGGATGCCTGTCATGCGACCAACTTCACCGTCACGATTGAAGCCGCGGAGGGCGTCGAATCGGGCGTGTCTGCCGAGGATCGCGCAAAGACGATTCAAACGGCCGTGCAAAGAAATGCGCGGCCCGAACAGTTGCTCAGGCCTGGCCATATATTTCCCCTGATGGCGCAAAACGACGGAGTTTTGGTGCGACCGGGTCATACGGAAGCCGGCTGCGACCTGGCGGCGCTGGCCGGGTTCGAACCGGCGGCGACCATCGTCGAGGTGATGAACGCGGATGGCAGCATGGCACGTCGCCCGGACCTCGAAAAGTTTTCACAGCAACATGGCATCAGGATAGGCACCATTGCAGATCTGATCGAGTACCGACGTGAGCATGACTCCGAGCGTTGCGATCAGGTCATCGAACAGCACGCCTGACGCTTCGCATGAATCGCCCAAACAGAGAAATCTTATGAGCAAATCAGCTTCGACCGGCAAACGCAGTCGTGCCAGATTGCTACTGGTACAGTCCTTGTACCAACAGCAGATTGCCGGTCACGATAAGGCGGAGTTGCTCTCGCAATTTCATGAGCGTCCCGAATACGATCGCGTCGATCAGGACTTTTTTAACGAAGGTTTGGCGGCCATTTGCGATAGCCGTGAGGCGCTTGAAGAAAATATCGGTCGTTTTGCCGACCGACCGGTGTCTCAACTGGACCCGGTAGAACGGGCCATACTTTTGCTGGGCTTCTATGAACTTGAGTCCAGACCGGACGTTCCCTACAAGGCCGTTATCAACGAGGCCGTGAATCTGGCTAAACGGCTCGGTGCGCTTGACGGGCACAAATACATAAACGCCGTGCTCGACAAGGCCGGGAAATCACTGCGGGATGCGGAAGCATCCTGACGCAACGCGGGAGCGGCGGTGGACGAGTTTGAGCTGATTCGCCAATACTTTACGCGGGCATCGACCGATACCGATGTGCGCGTCGGTATTGGTGACGATGGTGCGGTGCTGCGACCGGCGGTTGGACGCGACCTTGTTACCGTGGTCGATACGTTGGTGGAAGGTGTGCATTTTCCCGCGAATCTCGGTGCAAGCGATATTGCGTGGCGAGCCGTCGCCGTCAACCTGTCCGATGTCGCGGCGATGGGCGGCCGACCACGATGGATGACGCTGGCGCTGACTTTGAAAAATACCGATCGACGTTGGCTCGGGGAATTCTCGGACGGACTGTTTGCGGCCGCGAACGAACACAATGTTTCACTGGTAGGCGGCGATACGACCCGTGGTCAGCAAGTGGTCATCAGTATCCAGATAACCGCAGATGTAGAGCCTGATCGGGCGTTGACCCGTTCGGGAGCGAGTGCCGGGGACCTGATCTATGTGTCCGGTACACCGGGTGACGCGGCGGCCGGTCTCGAATTGCTGCAGTCGAATGCGCTCACAACCGACGACGCCAGATCGCTTGCCGATCGATTTTGCCGCCCGAGCGCGAGGGTTCGACTGGCGCAGGCGATCGCGCCGCTGGCGAGCGCTGCCATCGACGTATCGGACGGTTTGTACGCGGATGCACAGAAACTGTTGCAGGCCAGTGGCGTGGGCGGGCAGCTTGAAGTGAACGCTTTGCCGCTGTCTGCGGCGTTGCAAGCCACGTTCGATACGGCGCGAGCACGCGAGTTCGCACTGGGCGGTGGCGATGACTATGAATTGTGTTTTACGCTTCCGGCTGAAAACGAATCCCGGCTGAATAACATCGCATCGCAACAGAACGTGAGCTTGACGCGCATCGGCAATGTAACGGCAGGCGACGATTTTGTATGCACTGAAAGCGGTGAGCGATTTGAGTATCGGGATTCAGGATACCGGCACTTCAACGAAGCGGAGAAATCGGAAACTTGATTGCCATCGACAAAGAACTGGCGCGGAAAGTTCTCCGCGACCCCGTAAACCTGCTGGCGTTCGGGCTCGGGACCGGTCTGTCGCCAGTAGCGCCCGGCACGGTCGGTACGGTGCTGGGTGTGGTGCTTGCCTGGCTGGTGCAGTCGCTGGCGTTCGAATGGCAAATTGTGGTCGGTGTTGCCCTTATTCCGAGCGGTATCTGGATATGCGGCGAAAGCGCGCGGCGTGTAGGCGTACATGACCACGCTGGCATCGTCTGGGACGAGATCGCCGCTATGTACCTGATTCTTCTCCTGGTACCGATATCCCTGCTCGGCTGGGCCCTGGCATTCGGCCTTTTCAGGCTGTTCGATATCTGGAAACCATGGCCGATTCGGGACTTGGATCACAGACTGCATGGAGGGCTGGGAATTATGCTGGACGACCTTGTAGCCGCCCTGTACGCCGCATCAATACTCGCTTTGGGTGGCTGGCTGATGACATAAAAGAGTCCCAAAACATGGTTCGCAGCGTTACCGAACTCAAGAAATTGCCCGACGCTCCGGAGAAGATCGGCAAGTACGTCATCGTCAACAAAATCGGCAAGGGCAGCACCGGTATGGTGTACCTTTCGCACGACCCTTATTACCGTCGTGACGTTGCCATCAAAGTCTACAATATCGAAGAAGACTCCGATCCCGATCGCGCCAAAGTTTCCCGTAAAATGTTTTTCAATGAGGCCCACATGGTGGGCATGCTTCAGCATCCGAACATCATGCCTATTTACGATGCGGGTGAGGAAGACGGGAAATATTACGTCGTTACCGAATACATTCAGGGTGCCCGTACGCTGGCCGCCTACTGTCGCCCCGACAACCTGTTACGTGTCGACGATGTCGTCGAGATCATCTACAAATGTGCTAAAGCACTGCACTACTCACACGGTCGCGGCGTCATTCATCGTGACATCAAGCCAAGTAATATCATGCTCACCACGGACAACGACGTCCGTATTATCGATTTCGGTATCGCCATCGTCAGTGACTCGGAAGTTTCCCGAATCGAAGGTATCGCCGGATCGCCGAGTTACATGTCACCGGAGCAGGTGCAATCCGAAGACCTGACCTCGGCGTCGGATATTTATTCGCTCGGCGCGGTATTGTACGAATTGCTGACCGGCTTCAGACCGTTTCGCGCTGACAACCTTTCCAAACTACTGCACCAGATCGTCTACGCGACGCCACCGCCCCTGCATACCTACAGCAGCGATTTTCCTGAGGAACTGGAACAGCTCGTTGCCATGACGATGCAAAAAGATCCGACGAAGCGCTGTTCCAGCGGTGCTGTGATGGCTGCCGAACTAACGCGCGTCTACCAGGACTTGCGCACCAAATACGATAACCTCGACAACCAGGAGCATTTCGATCTGCTGCGTACGCTGAAGTTTTTCCACGATTTCTCGCACGGCGAAATATGGGAGGTACTTCGTGCCAGCGACTGGCATGAATACCATGATGACGAAGACATCGTCCGCGAGGGTGAGATCGATGATCGCTTCTACATTATTGTCTCTGGCCAGGCCAGTGTTGAAGCAAACGGCAAGAGTCTCGGTGCGCTGGAGGCCGGCGCCTGTTTCGGTGAAACCAGCTACGTTCACGGCGCGAAACGAACCGCATCGATTCGTGCAGAAGGGGCGGTCACCATCCTGCGCGTCAGCTCGACCTTGATGGAGCAGGTGAGTTCGTCCTGCCAATTGCGTTTCAATAAAGTCTTCCTGCGGTCATTGATCACGCGCTTGCAGGGTGCCGGGGCGGCTAACACCTGAGGCACGATCCTCTTTAGCCCGGTCGCGCGTCAGGTCACGCTCCTACAGGAGTGCCAATAGAATAGTTGTAGGAGCGTCACCCGAGGCGCGACCCTCTTGAGCCCGGTCGCGCGTCAGGACACGCTCCTACAGGAGTGCCAATAGAATAATTGTAGGAGCGTCACCTGAGGCGCGATCCTCTTGAGCCTGGTCGCGTGTCAGGTCACGCTCCTACAGGAGTGCCAATAGAATAATTGTAGGAGCGTCTCCCGAGGCG
>JAADHU010000058.1 GCA_013151645.1 Gammaproteobacteria bacterium
TGCAAACCAGGATGCGTATTTTCATGGTGTCGTGGTCTCGGTGTTTCGGCGTGGGGTTATGGTATACCAGTGGCGGGGTGCTTGGGGGCGATCTTTAGGGGGCGGTGGTACGAAAGCCGTTGCTGTCGGCTAAGTTTTTTTCACTCGGAGGGCCTTTTACTCGCGAAAAAAACTTAGCCGACAGCAACGGCTTTCTTGATTGTGATTCCGTTCGGGGCGCCGGGTTTGAACGGGGCTGTGTGGTGACTATTCGGTGTATTTTTTGGCGACTCTGCGGTAGGCGTCGCGGAACGGGATGCCTTCCTTTGTCACCAGTGCGTACGCGCGTTCGGCGGAGTACATGCCATCGTCCATGCGGATGTTTTCTTTACGAAACGACAGGCCGTCGAGGACGAATGCCATGATGTCGATTCCTTCGATGGCCAGGTCGATGGAGCGAAAAAGAGGGGCCTTGATTCGTTGTGCATCACGCTGGAAGCCCGACGGAAGTTTTGCCGTGATCATCAGGCACTCGTTGAGGCAGGCCTGCGCGGTTGCGCTCGCCGCCCGCACCAGTTCCAGCACGTCCGGATTGCGTTTTTGCGGCATGATCGAAGAGCCGGTCGTTACGTCTGCGGCCAGATCGACGTATGCGAATTCCTGCGTGTAGAAGAGCAACAGATCGGCCGCCAGGCGACCCAGGTCCTGTTGCACAAGAGTGAGTTCAAACAGCAGGCCCGCTTCCGCTTTCCCTCGCGAGAGTTGCGCCGCCGTCACCGGCTTCTGCGTCTCGGCGAAACCCAGTTTTCTTGTCGTCAGTTCACGATCCAGGTCGAGCCCGGGTGTGCCGTATCCGGCCGCGCTTCCCAGCGGGTTCTTGTTCATCCTGCGGCGTGCGGACGTCAGTCCGTCGATTGCGTCTTCGAACGCTTCGCTGTAGCCACCGCACCAAAGTGCGACAGACGACGGCATCGCCTGCTGCATGTGGGTGTAACCGGGCAGGGTGATGCTGCCCTGGCGTTGCGTCAGTCCATGCAGCGATTCGCACAGTCCCTGCACATGCTTGCTGATCTGTTCGCTGGCATCCAGCAGGTACAGCCGCAGCGCCGCCAGCACCTGGTCGTTTCGTGATCGTCCAAGATGAACGCGGCCTCCCGCTTCGCCGATCAGGTCCGTCAGGCGGTTTTCGAGCGCGGTGTGCGCATCCTCATCGTCCAGGCGGATTTGCCATTCGCCATTTTCGTGGCTTTCGGCCAGTTGCTGCAGCCCGTCGCAGATGGCCTCGCAGTCTTTCTGACTCAGGAGGCCCTGTACGCTGAGCATCTCCGCGTGGGCAATTGAAGCCCGCACGTCGTAGGCGACCAGCCGCGCGTCGAGAATATGATCTTCGCCGGCCGTGTAACGAAGCACGCGTTGATCAAGCGGCAATCCCTTTTCCCAGAGTCGGCTCATCGTCTTATCCTGTGGTTGACTGCTCAGCGGGCGTCAGCGCTGCAATGTCGCTGACGACCAGCGTGCCGGTTCCCTCGTTGGTAAAGACTTCCAGCAAGAGACTGTCCGGCATTGTGCAGGAGATGACGTGTACGCGGTTGACACCGTTGGCGATGGCCGTATCGATTGCAGCGGCCTTGGGCAGCATGCCATCGGCAAGCCGGCCTTCGTCACGAAGTTTCTGTAACCCGTTGCGGTCGAGGTAGGAGATCAATGATCGTGGATCGTCTCTGTCTTCGAGAATACCCGGCGCGCCGGTGGCCAATATCAGTTTCTCGGCATTGAGTTCAGCGGCGATCGCGGCGGCGACGGTATCGGCGTTGATATTGAGCAATGTCCCTGAAGCATCACAGGACAGCGGGCTGACGACCGGCATCAAACCGGCGTCCAGTTGTTTTCGCAGGACACTCGCGTCCACGGATTCGATATCACCGACGTAGCCGTAGTCGATGGCATCGCCGCCATCGACCTGGACGGGCGGGCGCCGATTCGCGCGAATCAAACCGGCATCGACACCGCTGATGCCCACGGCCGGTATATCGAGTTGACGGCAGACGGCGAGAATATTCGTATTGATCTGGCCGTTGAGCACCATTGTGCTGACACCGAGAGCATCCTCATCGGTCACGCGGCGACCGTCGACAAACTGCGTCTCCAGGCCCAGTGCCGATGCGAGTTGCGTGGACTGCGGACCGCCACCGTGTACCAGTACGACGCGTATGCCCACCTGGTAAAGGAGTCCGATTTGTTCCATGAGCGCGTGCGTCAGATCGCCGTCAGCAAAAACCTCGCCACCGGCTTTCAGGACGAAAACCTTGCGCTTGAACATGCGAATGTAAGGTGCCGCATGCTTGAGTGCCGAAACGACGACCGCCCGATCCCGACTGCTGCTCATGACCTGCCTCCGAGCATCTGGTGCAGGACCGCCATTTGGGCCAGCATGCGATTGCGGGCCTCATGGATGACGACGCTGCGCGGACCATCGAGTACCCGGTCGCTGACGACCACACCGCGACGCACCGGCAGGCAGTGCATGAAGCGGCAGTCATCCTGGGCATTGTCAAACCAGGGGTCATCGACACACCAGTGACGCAACTCGGAGCGTGCCTTTTCATCGATGACTCTGTCGCCATAGTGTCGCGTGGAGGACCAGGATTTAGCATAAATGACGTGCGCGCCCTCCATTGCCTCGGTTCGCTCATCCGTTTCGACAACAGACCCGCCGGACGAGGCTGCCGCGTCTTTCGCTTTGTCCATGACCGCATCCGGCAAAGCGAAACCGTCGGGTCGCAACACAGTGACTTCCATGCCGCGCATCGCGGCCATCTGTACGGTCGCGGCCGGTACTGCCAGCGGTAGTGCTTTGGGGTGATAGGCCCAGCTCAAGACGAATTTGCCGCCGTGTTGCGGGATTTTCAGGTCGTCCATTGTTTTCCAGTCGGCCAGACTCTGGCACGGGTGGTTTAGCGCAGATTCCATATTGATATACGGCGTGTCGATCAGGTCAGTAAGGGCATTGAACTCGGTTTCGGCAATGTCGCTGGCGAGATTTTTTCGTTCTGCAAACGCGCGTATACCGATGGCATCGCCGTAGGAGGCGATCACCGGCACCGCTTCCCGGATGTGTTCCGCCGCGGCACCGTCCATGACGATGCCGGGACGCGTCTCGATGCCGTGTATCGACATGTCAGGGGAAATGACGAAGGCACCGCCACCGAGTCGCGTCATCGCGGCCTGAAAGGACGCCAGCGTACGTAGTGACGGGCTGAGAAAAAGCAGTGCGAGCACTTTGCCACGCAACGCTTCGGGTTCGGGATTCGAATCCAGGTGCGTCGCGAGCCTAATCAGGGAGGCGATTTCTTCAGTAGAAAAATCGGCAAGATCATTAAACGCGTTCATTGTATTGTCGGCCTCAGGTTTGGGGTGCGATCTGGCTGAGCGTAGCGGCGAGTCGGTTAACGTGTTCCGCCTGCAGGACAAGCGGCGGCAGCAGGCGCAGGATATTCGGGTCGGCGCTCGTACCCGTCAGAATGTCGTGGTCCAGCAATGCGCTTTGCACTTCGATGGCCGGTCGGTCGCAAACCAGTCCGAGCAGTAGTCCCATGCCGCGTATCGATGTGACAGGTCCGGTGACACAAAGCTCGCGAATCTGGGCTTCTCTCTCGCGGACGTTTTGTAACAATTTTTCATCTTCGATGGTTTCGATGACGGCGAGAATAGCGGCCGCCGCAACCGGGCCGCCGCCAAACGTCGATCCGAGCTGACCGACCTTCATTGCGGAAGAAATTTCCTCGTTACACAACACCACACCGCAGGGAATCCCGCCGCCGAGTGACTTGGCATTGGTCAGGATGTCCGGCGCAACCTGGTAAACATCCGAGGCGAAGAACTTTCCGCTACGTCCCATACCGCATTGAACCTCATCGGCAATCAACAAGGCATCGATAGCACGCGTACTTTGGCGCAGTGTTTCGACAAATTCGAACGAGAGGTCGTAGGCACCGGCGATGCCCTGCACGGGCTCGAAAATGACGGCGGCGACGTCACTGTCGATCATCGTTTGGGCGGCGTCGATATCGTCTCGTGGAATGAAGTCAACGTCGAACGGTAGTGAGGGGAAACCGTACCACGACTCCGCCGCGTTCCAGGTTACAGCGGCCGCCGCCGCTGTGCGACCGTGAAAACCGTGTGTCAACGCAAGGACCTTGCGCCGACCGGTTTTCATGCAGGCGATTCTTAGTGCGTTTTCATTGGCTTCGGCACCACTGTTGACGAAGAACGCGCGCGTGAGGCTTTTCGGCGCAATCGAAATCAGTTTTTCGGCTGCGCTGGCGCGAATATCCAGTGCGACGGCGTTGCTCTGAAACAGCAAGCGCTGACTTTGTTCGCAAATGGCGCGGGACAGCCTGGGATGAGCGTAGCCGAGTGCGGCCACCGCATGACCGCCGTAAAAGTCGAGGATATGTCGCCCGTCGGTTGTAACGATGTCACAGCCGGCGGCACGCATTGGCGTGAACGGCATTTGCCCGTAAACAGGAATCAGCGCGGCCGCCTCCCGTGCAGCAACGTCGTCAGATGAAAAAGGTGTCATTCGATGATTCTCTCAAGTCCAGGCCGGGGCTGCTGCCGTGAGTCCGCTGGTCTCCGGTAGTGACCACAGCCGGTTCATCCACTGCATCGCCCCGCCGGCGGCCCCTTTGACGAGGTTGTCGATAGCACTCGTGATGACGACTTGCCGTCCTTGAGTGGCGATACCGATATGACAGTAATTGCTGGCGACGACATCCTTTAGCCGCGGCATGGCCGTCACAACGTGCGCGAACGGGTGATCGCGGTAAAAATCCATAAAGGTTTGTCGTACACCGTCTGCGCTCATGTCGATTTTCAGATTCGCCTGCAGCGTGATATAGATGCCGCGGGCGTACGGACCCGAGTGGGGAATGAAGCGCACCGCGACTTCTTCGTTGCTGGCGCTCCTGATAAGCGCAGCGATCTCGGGCACATGACGATGCGACAGGGGGTTGTAGGCGTATAGATTGCTGTGGCGTTCGGGGTGGTGCGTGCCAGCGGTGGGTCGACGTCCCGCTCCGGTGCTGCCGGTGATGCCACTGATAAACACCTCGGTTTCCGCGAGCCCGCAAGCGAACAAGGGCACCGCGGCCAGCAGCGCTGCCGTGGCAAAACAACCGGGATGGCCGATGTGAGGCGTGTTGATCGACTGGCTGTGTTCGGGCAGGGAACAAGTGAACTGATCGAGCAATTGCGGCGCCGGGTGTTCGATCCCGTAAACCGCTTTAAAGTCGGCCGAACTTTTGTAGCGAAAGTCCGCCGATGAATCGACAGCGTGAACATTGAGCGATTTGGCCCGCGCGGATTGCAAGACAACAGCGATGGCGCCGGCTGATGCGCTATGTGGTGCCGCCGAAAACAAAGCAAGGTTCTGGTCTGTGTCCACCGCATCAAGGACGGTCGCCGTCGTTTGAAAGGTTTGTTCCGGATAACAATGTGCAAGCGCGGGGAAATGATTGCCAATGGTGTTTCCCGCCAACGTTTCGGATACCGCTGCCGATAGCTCAAGCGTCGGGTGCGCCGCAATAAGTCGCAGTAGCTCACCGCCGACGTAACCGCTGGCACCAAGTACAACCGTCTTGATCGTGTCGGTCACGATTGATCGCCCGTCTTGCGAGGCAACAGATCGGCAATCTTGTCGCCCAATGCGGCACCTCCTGTCAGTGCATTAATTGCCGGCAGGCCCATCCGCTCTGCGATCTGGTCGATGCCCACCGCATTGTCGGTTGCCGGTCCGGTAACGATCACCGGTTCTATATCGAACTGTTCTCGCAACAGGCGGCTGCCGCCCCAGGCGGCGACCGGATCGTTGGCACAAAGAACAACACCGGTCAGCGCTGCGCGAATCGATTCGTCTGACAGTATGGCCTCGACGCCGTAGGCGCCCAACAGCCCGTCCCCGAGTTCGATGACAATAACA
Source organism: Gammaproteobacteria bacterium (assembly GCA_013151645.1). Taxonomy (GTDB): domain Bacteria; phylum Pseudomonadota; class Gammaproteobacteria; order Steroidobacterales; family Woeseiaceae; genus JAADHU01. The sequence continues at coordinate 5,960 of JAADHU010000058.1, forward strand.
TCAGGACTGCGTGCGGCAAGTGCGGTCAACAATGACCGGGTCAGCGCCGGCCCGTTTGCGGCCGTCGTCGTCACGACGCCGAGGTCCGAAAAGATCATTGTCTGCGCAGCACCGGCATCTTCCATGGCCAGTATGTCACGGCGTAGCGATACGCCGGTTGCTTTGCAGGCCGCGACATCGAAGCCGCGGTGACGCAGCCTGCTGATGATGGCGCACGCGGCCGCTGTTTTACCGGAGTCCATGCAGGTTCCCGCCAGGGCAATCATTGCTACGCCGTTCGCATCGAGTGGCGCATCGTTATCCAGTGTCGCCGAGCCGACACGCGCTGGTACGCCAATGCGCTCACCAAGATACGGGAAGTGCAGTACCGTGCCGAGCACCTCGCAATCGAACGGTGCGCCCACCTCGGGATTGGCCGAATCGCAAATTCCAAGTACCCCGCCAATGTTCAGAATCTGCACGGTGTCACCGACGGCGAGTTCGCCGGGCAGATGCCCCGAGTAGCCGAGCAGGGCTTTGCGATGACCGAGCGCGCCGACGACGATATCGCCCTGGGTGACGGTGGCCATTCTGCCGCTGGTGAGTTCGAGCTGGTTGTAGCGTGTCTTGTTGTTCAGGACTTTTACCGCGACCAGAATGCCTTCATCACAGGGAATGTCTGCCGACAAACGAAGTTCGTGGCCGAGATCGTTGTGATGTGCCACGGAGGCGACTTTGTCGACAAATACGCTACGCATCGGCTACGTCCCGTCCTGACCGGCACGCGACTGGAGTTCGCCCGACAGTGACATGATTCGTGCATAACCCAATGCATCGGTTGCAGACCACTCACCCGCCGCCTCGCCATAGACGCCTTTGCTCGCATCCAGCAAAGAGTATGGTGAGCTCGTTCCACTGACAAAAAGACTGCCGGGCCTGAGCGTAAAGCGAACCTCGCCGGTGACCCGTTGTTGCGATGAGTCCAGCAATGCCTCGATATCCCGGCAGGCGAGATCGAGTTGTTTGCCTTCGTGGATAAGGTCGCCGTAAATCGCAGCCACATTTTCCTTGACGCGGGTTTGTTGTGCGCTCAGCACCAGTTTTTCCAGCTCGCGATGCGCCGTAATTAACGTCACAGCCGCCGGCGCTTCGAATGCAACCCGACCTTTGGTGCCGAGCACGGTATCGCCCAGGTGAATTCCGCGACCGATACCGTATCGACCCGCCAGAGCTTCGAGTGATTCGATGAGTTTGACCGGTTGCATCGATTCGCCGTCGAGTGCGACCGGAATGCCCGCCGCAAATTCCAGCGAGTGCTCGGATGCCGCGGCCGGGCCGGTGAAAGCGTCTGCGGATAACACCCAGGCGTCTTCAGGGAGGCTTTGTGAGGAGGTCAGCGTTTCTTGTCCGCCAATCGTGATGCCCCACAAGCCGCGATTGATTGAATAGGCGGATCCTTGCGCGGGCAACGGCAAGTCGTGCTCTTGCAGGTAAGCTAATTGTTCTGCGCGCACCCAGTTATTGTCGCGTACCGGCGCGAGAATATTCAGCGCCGGGTTAAGCGTTCGCAATGCCACCTCAAACCTGACCTGGTCATTGCCCGCCGCGGTACATCCGTGAGCCACGGTATCCGCCCCGCGTTCAATCGCGAGTTCCGCGAGCGTTTGCGCCTGCAGGCCACGTTCAGCACCGACGCACAAAGGGTAAAACTGTCCGCGCCGTACGTTGCCGGCGATCAGGTAGCGAATAACGGAGGAGAAAAATGCGTCCTTGCGATCGAGTAACACGTGTTCCGTCGCGCCGAGTGCCAGCGCTCGTTTTTTTAGCTGTGCCGCCTGATCGGCATCGATCCCGCCGGTGTCTACGGTTGCGGTGATGATGTCCCGGTCGCAGGTCTCTTTGAGCCATGGCACACAGAACGAAGTATCCAGCCCTCCGGAGAAGGCGAGAATGATGGGTGTCCTTTTTATTGTGCCGCTGGTTGTCACAGTGATGTCCGATGGGAGAAGTACGTTGTCATTTGGCGCACAGCCGATTGATGCGAGCAATGGCCCTGCGTTGTGCGGCCGCGTTTGTCGTCGCGGCGAGAATGGTGTCATCGCCGCCGACATTGCCAACGATCTCGGACCAGCTGGACCGGTCCAGCGCCAGCGCCACGCGTTGGGCAGCACCGATCGCCGTCTTGATGACGAGCAGATTGGGGCCGGCCGACTGGAGTTCACGAATAAGGTCAGCCACCTTGGCGACTTCGTCGTCACCCGTGATATCCGCCGGCGGCAGTTCATAGCCCTGTGGCGTTTTTACGGCGCCCAGGTCCTTGAGGTCACGACTGACACTCGACTGGGTGGCGTCGAAACCGCGTTCGGTGAGTGCCTCGACCAGTGACCGTTGCGTCGCTGCGGGACCGCCAAGCAGCAGGCCGCGAAGGGTATCGCGGCGTTCAGCCTGTGATTGCGCGTTGTTGGGCATGATTCGGTCCGCATAAATATGCGCATATTATTAACTCGTAATGCATAAAACGTCAAGGACTTGCGGCTGCTACACTGCGCTCTTTCATCCGTCAGACCACTGAAAAAGGACCTCGCAATTGGAATTGCCCGAGACCGTAGAGATCGAAACCGGCGCGTCACCACAAGGCAGCGTTATCTGGTTGCACGGCCTGGGTGCGGACGGCCATGACTTCGAACCCATTGTTCCGGAGCTTCATTTGCCAGACAGCCTGCAATTGCGCTTCGTGTTTCCCCATGCACCCGTGCGTCCGGTGACGATTAACGGCGGCGCGACCATGCGCGCCTGGTACGATATTCTGACGCTCGATCGCGGTGGGCCGCAGGATGAGCATGGCATACGGGAAAGCGCCACTGCGCTTGAAGCGCTGGTGGAGCGGGAACATGGACGCGGTATTCCTTATGAGAAAATTGTCATGGCCGGATTCTCGCAGGGCGGAGCTATCGCACTGCACGCCGCACTTCGGTATCCGCATACGCTGGCCGGTCTCATGGCATTGTCGACCTGGTTACCGCTGGACGCCTCATTGCAAAAAGAGGTGATTGAAAACGAGCAGGCTCAATCGCAGCAGCTGCCGGTTTTTCTCGCTCACGGTGAGTTCGATCCTATGCTGCCGATTGCGCTCGGCGAGGAATCCCGGGACACGCTCACGCATCTCGGGTACACGGTCGAGTGGCATGAATACCCGATGGCCCACGCCGTTTGCCCCCAGGAAATCGCGGACATCAGCGCCTGGTTACTGGCCGTCTACTCACCGGCTTGAGCGGTTCGCGCGAATCCAGTCGTCGACGAGTCTTCGCGCGATGGATATCTTGTAAGGTAACTTCGGAAACCCCGACGTCAATTCCTTGTAACTGAACCAGCGGGCGTCCTGGAGTTCGCCATCGTTCAATCGAATCGATTCGGTTTCCGCTTCTGCGTTAAAGCCGAGCATCAAAGCCGATGGAAAGGGCCAGGGCTGGGAGCTGTGGTAGCGAATGTTGCCGACTCTCACATCCGTTTCTTCGATGACCTCACGTCTGACGGCGTCTTCGAGGCTTTCGCCCGGCTCCACAAAGCCGGCTATGGTCGAGTATCTGCCCTCGGGCCAGCTGCCCTGTCGGCCAAGCAGGCACCGGTCTCCCCGCGACACCAGGACGATTATTGCCGGCTCGACACGTGGAAATATCGTCACGGCGCATTCGACGTTGACGCATTTTCGTGTATTGCCACCCGCCGCCACCTGTGTTGACGCGCCACAACGACCGCAGTATTTCTGCAGTCTGTGCCAGGTGACAAGGGCCCGCGCGTGAGCCGCGAGATTGGCCTCGCCCGCGGGCAAGCTACTGCCCAGGTAGCGCAGATCATGAAATTGACCGAGCTGCGCAAAGGGCTCAGGGACACTCTTGTCGATACCGACCGCAAAGGCCGGCCGCTCACGGTATATGCCGAGAAAAATGATTTCGTCGTCATCGATAAACTCGACGATTTTTGTGCGTGGTAACAAGACCAGTTTCGGGGGTTCGCCTTCGGTCAGGCAGCGGGTGCCCCAAACCGGCACGAACAAGCTCGCGTCGCTTTGCACCGCCGTCGCCAGCCAGGCCGGGTCTGCGCGCACATGGCTGTGTCGATCCACGTAGGCACCAGCGAAAATATTTTCCCCGTTCACGTTCATCCTGGTCAGCAACGAAACCAGCAGGGCCTGTTGGCCGCGCAGGTCGCAGTGTACCGGAAACATGATTGCCAGTGAGCGCTGCCGACTCGCCATCAGCGGCCGCCATCGTGGGCAAGCGGCCGTCTTACGACAGGTGCAGCGGTTTCTGCCGCGCCACGATCTCGCAACTCGGACAGGTCTTGTTATCCAGTGCATAAGCGTCTTGCACGTAGGCGGTAGCGCACTGACTGCAGCTGGCGAGATAGAGTTCGTCATTCCTGCTGATACTTTGCAGGAGATTCCAGGCCCATTCGAAACTGAGTTTCGGTGAGCGGTGCAATAACAGATAGGATTCGAAGGCCCGACAAATCCGATGCCCGTATTCGACGTCCGGTCGCGGCCAGCAGGCGTGCAGTTTCTTGTCCGAATCCATGCGAAGCAGGAGGCTGGCGCAAAAAAGTGCGACGAGCGTCGTCGCCTGCAACTGATGGGCGGCATCTTTGACAAAGCGAGCGACTTGCTGTGGTGACTTGCCACGCCTGCGTTTGACAAGATTGGCGCCGCTATCTCTAAAATAGGTCGCGTACAGCTTGCGAATTCGGTCGTCATTCAGACCGCTGCACTCGCGAATGGTGCGCGTGCGTGCTTCGTGGCGAATCATTCTCAACGCAAGCTCAAATTGCTCACGTTCATGAGCGTACCGATCATCAGTTAAGCGCATTTATTACCCTTTCTGCTAGTTATATCCCATATACGGGTGTATAAGACAGTATAGTATCCACTATTGGGAATATAATCAAAAATACAGTAACTCGGGATTTACCGGGAAAATACCCGGGCAAGGGGAACCAACATGCACTACGAAGGCCCGCAATCGACGGATTTGGACAATGTCAAAGCACTCAACGAAACGTTTCTCGCGCTCCTGCGGAGATCACCGTGTGCCCAGGCACACCTGCAGGGGTTGCCGGAGGACCTCGCCCGCCGCCTGATCAGCTTGACGTCCGCTCAGGCCGCAAGGCTGGCAGAGGCACCCTTCCTGCTGCTTTCTTTTCGCGAGCGTGACGAACGATTCTGGCACGCCGTGTTCGAACTGGAGCCAACCCAGGACCTCTTTTCGATTCCGCGCGCACGTCAGGAAGACGTGAGTCGGTTGATCGCCGCAGGGCTGGGATTCATCTGGCAACTGGCGCGACAAAACCCCTACGTCTTGCGCCTCCTGTGCGGAGCGACCGTTCACTGGTGCGAACAGATCGGCGAGCACACGCTTATCCGGATACTCAATTTCGCCACCGATAACCATAATCTGCTGGTATTGAGACTCGCCAGCAGCAGCAAGATCTGGCGAAAACTACTGTACAGCGGTGTTCATCCCCTGACCGAGGTTCGCCGCGCCGTGCATATGAGCGTCTTGCAGACGGTTTTGACTGAAGTCGATACCAGCCGCCGCGTTGACTGGGCAACAGCCGCCTGTCGTACCACGGCGCCGAAGCTTAAGGTGGCCGACGAACACGATGATTGAAGGCGGCGAATCAAAATGCGCACCGCCGCCGGAGTCTGTATACAATACGCGTCCCCATGCAAGCACTGACGCTCAAAAATCTGACCAAGACCTACCCAAACGGCGTTAAGGCCCTGAAAGGTATTGACCTTGAGGTGGAGGCGGGTGACTTCTATGCATTGCTGGGCCCCAATGGTGCGGGCAAAACAACCGCTATCGGTATCGTATGCTCGCTGGTCAACAAAACCGGCGGGACGGTCGAGATTTTCGGTCACAGTATCGATAGCGATCTGGCTGCCGCAAAAGCCTGTCTTGGCCTGGTACCGCAGGAAATCAATCTCAATCTGTTCGACTCGGTTCTGAACATTGTCGTCAATCAGGCAGGCTACTACGGCATTAGTCGTCACATGGCATTGCAGAGAGCAGAGCAGTACCTCAACGAATTACGCCTGTGGGACAAACGCTTCGAGATCGCGCGCACCCTCTCAGGCGGTATGAAGCGTCGCCTGATGATTGCCCGAGCATTGATCCACGAACCGCGATTGCTGATTCTCGATGAACCCACGGCGGGCGTCGACATAGAGATTCGGCGCTCCATGTGGGAATACCTGGCGCGAATCAATGCGGCAGGAACCACGATAATTCTGACCACCCATTACCTCGAAGAAGCAGAAACCCTGTGCCGGAATGTCGCCATCATCGATGGCGGACAGATCATCGAGAATGCTCGTATGAGTACCGTCCTGCGCAAGCTGCAGCGCGAAGTCTTCGTGCTCACGTTACGTGACCCCTGTATAGCGGCGCCCGATCTCGGGGACTTCGAAAGCCGCCTTCTGGATGAGGGAGAGTTGGAGGTAGCCGTGGACGCCGGACAGGATCTCAACCAGTTGTTCGCAGTGTTAAGCGCGCAGAACATCGCCGTTGTCAGTCTGCGAAACAAGGCCAACAGGCTCGAAGAGCTTTTCATTGGCATGGTTGAACGCAAACAGGCACAGGCCGTCGGTGCCGGGGTTTGATGTGAATATTCCGCTTAACCTGATCGCTGTAAAAACCATCATGCGCAAGGAGGTTCTGCGCGTTCTGCGGATCTGGATACAAACCATCGTACCGCCGGCAATCACGATGACGCTGTATTTCATCATCTTCGGCAACTTGATCGGTCGCCGGGTCGGTAGCATGGACGGTTACGATTACATGCAGTACATCGCGCCAGGACTGATCATGATGTCCGTCATCACAAATTCCTACGGCAACGTTGTGTCCTCTTTTTTCGGCGCCAAATTCGGCCGCCATATCGAGGAGATGATCGTCTCACCCATGTCGAACGCCGCCATCATCGTTGGGCATGTCGCCGGCGGCGTCATGCGCGGGATTTTTGTCGGCATCCTGGTCACGGTTATTGCGCTGGGGTTTACCCAGCTTGAAGTGCAGCACCCATTCATAACGATGTCGATGGTGCTGCTGTCTTCGATCGTGTTCGCGCTGGCCGGATTTATTAATGCCGTTTTTGCACGGAAATTCGATGATATATCGATCGTGCCGACCTTCGTGCTCACTCCGCTCACTTACCTCGGCGGCGTTTTCTATTCGATCTCGATGCTGCCGGACTTCTGGCAAAAAGTGAGCCTGGCAAACCCGATTCTCTACATGGTTAACGCCTTCCGCTATGGCATCCTGGGTACCTCGGATATCAGTATTGGTTACGCCTATCTTATCGTCGGCATTTTCGTGGTCGGCCTGTTCACCGCCAGCCTCATGCTGTTAAATCGCGGTATCGGTATCCGGGAATAGAGTGTGCGGGCGTTTCGCATTCTACTCGCCGGCTGAAGCAACGGCGGCCCTGTTCGGCGCACGCGCCACAACGGATTTTAGCCCGCGTTACAATATTTCTCCCACCCAGGACGTCGCGGCAATTCGGCAAGCCGCCGCCGGCGAGACAGAGCTGACCCGTTTTCGCTGGGGTCTCGTACCTTCCTGGGCAAAGGATGTATCCATCGGCAATCGTATGATCAATGCGCGCGCCGAAACGGTGGCTGAAAAACCGTCATTCCGCACGGCCTACCGCGAGCGGCGATGTCTGATTCTGGTCGATGGATTTTACGAATGGCGGCGTGAGGGTGACCTGAAAACCCCCTGGTACATCTCGCCCGCTGATCGTCCGGCGTGCGCATTTGCCGGTCTCTGGGAAGACTGGACGGACAAGGCAACAGGAGAATCACTGCACACCACGGCGATCGTGACGACGGCGGCCGATGAGTTCATGTCACGCCTGCATTCAAGAATGCCGGTATTGCTGACACCGGAACATGCCCGGCGCTGGATGCGCGGCGACATGCAATTGTTAAGCGACGCGGCCGCCGTGTATCCAAAAATGCAGGCGTGGCCGGTAGACCGGAAAGTGAATAGCGCCCGCAATCAGGGCGCCGATCTCATTGAACCTGCGGGCGAAGCGATCCGCGCCGACTGACGGTCGGCGTTAATCCTTGGGCAGGAGAAACACCGAACCAAGGTATTCGAGAATGACCCCTTCGGTGGTGATTTCCTTTACCAGGGGGCCCTCTGTCAGCGTCGAATTTTCGCGATATTGATTCATGTTAATGAATACAAACCGATCGGCCGGCTTGTCGCTGTATACGTGGATATCGATGTTTAAATCGGGCACGTCGAATGACCCGCCCGCCCGCAGGTCGTTAAACGTGAGCAGTGCCGTCGTCTTCGTCCTTGCCGGTACGGTCCGGCTGGCAGCCGCATCAACGGTGCTTACCTCGGGCTTAACCGGCCGTTCCGGTGGGGGCTGACGTTCGAGTACCACGGATGCGGCCGGCTCCTGCTGTACCGGCTCCTGGATTTCCTGCGCCGGTCGATTGGTGGCGGGCGATGCCTGAAAACGGTCCGCAGGCACGTTGACGCTCGGTGCGGGCGCGGCGGCTCCCGGTTTCAGCAAAACCACCGTGAGAATCACCAGGTTCACCGCGAGTAAACCGATCAGCACCAACAACCAAAGCGGCGTTGCGGCCTTGACGGTGCTGGTTGGCACACTGGAGATATCCGGCGCGCTTTGTTGTTGCCGATCGGATTCCGATTTTTTCAGTGCATCAAGAATAAAAGACATAGGCCGTTCCAGGTTGTCGCGTTACCCGTCGTGTGACAAGTGCGGTGTGCCGTCGAGTGCCAGCAAGGAATTGATAAGAATCTGTGTACGCTGGCCCGCGATACCGTCTATCTGTAAGCGGTGCCGTCGTTGAAATTCTCGCAGTTTCGCCTCGAGTTCGGTATCAAAATACTGCTGGTCATCATCGATACGGATGGCCTCATGTCCAAGTGTTGCCAGGCTTTCACGTAACCACAAAACATTGACGTTTCGCATGCCGGGCGCGATCGCGCCGGCTGCTCCATTGGGCGGCCGCCAGACAATCAGGTAGCGACCAAACCAGAACTTCGATACGTCGGCAAGGAGGTAGGACTTCCTGATGCCGTTAACCATGAACTCCACTTCCGAATCACTGAGTGCCGTGACGACCGACTGGTAGGAATTGCCACCGCTGTCGACGAGGGTAACAATGGCGGGACGGTCGAGCTGCCTCAAAAGACTCCATGACCCCCGTTGCTGCAGGCAGCTCAAGCCGTAGGATTCCAACGTCGTACAGTCATAGGCAACGCCTTCGACAGATTCGATGTCCCAAAGCAACAGCATCTGCGCCAACGACGCTTGCCGCGTTACCCCTAAATCACCCGCGACCAGTTGACGTTCGAAACCGAACTCAGGACGGCCATCCGGTCGCTCTGCGCCGGCGGTATCTTCGGCGACAATAGCGGGCGCCGGTGTCGTTGCTGCAGGTTGCTCGCTCGTACTGCTCTCCGGCACGACTTCTTCATCAACCACTGGCTTTAAAATACTTGAGCCGATCAAGCCCAATGCCGTGACAGCGAGAACGGCGGCAACCCACTTCAGCGCGTGGGAGGCCGATGCCTGTCCGGACACCTCGAGCGCTGCACGCTTTACGAGTTTTCCACTTACCTTGCGGGTTTCCTGACCGTATGCTCCGAGCAAAGCCCGATCGCATATGACATTCATGACCCGCGGGATGCCGCGAGACAGTCGATGTACCTCGCGTTTTGCACGATCATCAAAAATCTCGCCGACTCCGCCGGCGACTTTCAGCCGATGGTCAATGTAGCGCATCGCTTCATTGCGAGAGAGCGGCTCCAGGTGGTAACGCCCGGTCACCCGTTGCGCGAGCTGTCGAAGACTGTTTTTCGCGAGAACCTCACGTAATTCCGGCTGACCAATCAAAATAATCTGCAATAATTTTTGCTTGGCGGTCTCCAGATTCGTCAGCAAGCGCAGTTGCTCCAGCACCTCGTCCGACAAATTCTGCGCCTCATCGACCATCAGGATGGTGCGGCGGCCGCGGGAATGGGCATCGAGCAGGTAACGATTCAAGGCGTCGACCAACGCCATCGCACTGGTGCCGTCCGCCGGTGGCGAGACGGCAAGTTCCTGACAGATGACCTGCAGAAACTCCAATACGGTGACCTGGGGGTTCAGTATCAGGGCAATGTCGACCTCGTCCGGCAGCTTGCCCAAAAGCGTTCGGACCAGCGTTGTCTTGCCGGTACCCACTTCGCCGGTAAGCTGGATGAAACCACCGCCTTCGGTAACGCCGTAGACGAGATGCGCGAGTCCTTCGCCGTGCCTCGCGCTCATAAACAGATAGCGTGGATCCGGCGTGATTGCGAACGGTTTCTCGTTCAGGCCAAAGAACGTTGTATACATGGTGACTTCATGTTGGCTGCCAAAGACTGATTCTACCCGATTTGGTCGTTATCCAAGGATCGCGCTCGCCCGACTGACGCCGAACCGAACTTGTTGCGAATCTGGTCTACCAGCTTGTCCACACCCGCCCCGCCTGGTGTGGCGCCGAACAAATCGGCCTGCGCGGACTGCGCCAGATTGCTGCCGCCGACACCCAGCAGGCGGATACTTTTGTCGGGATGTTCTCGCAGCCAGACGTCCAGCAACTCCCGCGCAGCGTGATAGATCGTATCCGTGCCACTGGAGGGAGGGCGCAATGATCGCTGGCGGGTGCAGGTGGTGAAATCTGACTGCCTGATCTTCAGCTGCACGGTGCCGGCCGTTAACGACTTCGCTCGCAAACGGCCGCTGGTTCGCTCCGTGAGTTGTAACAGTTTCTTGTACAGTATTTTTCGCGCAGTGAGATCGGTATCAAAGGTTTCTTCGGCACTGATCGACTTATCTCCCCGTTCGGAGACGACGGGTCGGTCATCGATACCGCTGGCCCTGTCCCGTGTTCGCTGCGCGAATCGCCCGAAGATGGCGTCGAGTGCCGCCGCCGGCGCCCGACGTAAATCGCCAATCGTGCGTATATCTGCTTGATGCAATCGTCGCAGCGTTTGTTTGCCAATACCTGGTATGACCTGCACGGCGAGCGGGTCGAGGGTTTGGCGTACGCGATCTTGTGGCACGAGCACGAGCCCGTCCGGCTTTTCAAGGTCTGATGCGATCTTGGCAACCAGCTTGTTTTCGGCCGCACCAACGGATGCCGTCAGCCCGGTGACATCGTGAACCCGTTTCTTGATCGCACGTGCAATGTCAGCAGCAGACCCAAACAGACTCAGGCTGGCCGTCACATCGAGAAAGGCTTCGTCGAGGGACAAACCTTCGATCAGCGGTGTGAATTCACGGAAGATAGTGAAGATATCGGCAGAGACCGTTCTGTATTTGCCCATTTGCGGGCGGACACAGATGAGATCGGGGCAGCGTCGTCTTGCTTCGCGCATTGGCATGGCGGAGCGTACGCCAAACTCCCGCACTTCGTAACTGGCCGCCGCGACCACGCCGCGATTGTCACCACCGCCAACAACAACGGGTTTGCCTATCAGGTCCGGATTGTCCCGTTGCTCAATGGAGGCGAAAAAAGCATCCATATCGACGTGCAGAATATGGCGGCTCGCAGTGGGCACTAGCTGCTGCGCTTGACGATATAGTCCGCCAGCCAGCGGAGTGAGCTGGCGTTGTCACCAAACAGGTCCAGACTCTGCAGACCTTCGCCAAACAATTCGTCGCATCGTTGCCGCGCGGCCTCGATACCGTAGAGTGCCGGCCAGGTGGCTTTCTTCAATCGCTCGTCCGAACCGGCCGTCTTGCCGATGACGGCCGTTTCGCCCTCTATGTCGAGCATATCGTCACGAATCTGGAATGCAGGTCCTATCTTGCAGCCAAAGGTATCCATGGCATCGCGCTGCTCGCGTGACAGGCCTTCGCACAGATCGCACGCGGACATTACGGACGCATGAATCAGGGCACCCGTCTTCATGCCGTACATGTTTTCCAGTTCGCTTTTGCCCAGGTGACTGCCTTCCGCCGCAAGATCGATGGATTGCCCGCCGGTCATGCCCAGCGACCCGCATGCGGCGGCAATCCTGCGCACCAGCAAACTTTGCTGGTCGCCGGAAACAGTTTGCGATTCGGCCAGAATCTGGAAGGCAACCGGCTGCAGTGCGTCGGCCGCGAGGATAGCGGTCGCCTCATCGAACTTCTTGTGTACTGTCGGCAGGCCGCGGCGAAGATCGTCGTCGTCCATCGCCGGCAGATCGTCGTGAACCAGCGAGAAGGCATGAATAAGTTCGATGGAGGTAGCCGCCGCATCGAGCTGCTCGGGCGGCACGCCAAGGCATTCTCCGCTTGCATAGACCAGCAACGGCCGAATGCGTTTGCCACCGTTTAAAACGGCGTAACGCATCGCCTGATGCAAGCGTTCCGGTTGCGTATCCCCGCTGGGCAGAGCGGCTTCGAGACATGCCGATATTCGTTCCATGTAAGCAGGTATTCTGTCGGCAAACGATTCGGACAACGAGGTGCTCCAGCGGCAGGTTGGCGGAGGGATAGCCTACACCGAAACCACAGGCATCGTATAATCGCGCACCGATTCGATGGAAAAAGCCGTGGCAACCGCACAAGCTCAACCGAACATTGCGCTCATCAAATACTGGGGTAAACGTGACGTCTGTCGCAACCTGCCAGCCGTCGGCTCATTGTCGCTGACGCTGGCAACCTTGTGGACGCGAATGAAGGTCGAGTTCTCGACGGATATAGAGGCGGATCGCCTCCTGGTCGATGGTGAAATAGCCGCTGCCATGTTGCCAAGAGTATCGCGCTGCCTGGATCAGGTTGCAGGCTGCGATCGGCCGCATGCTTTGATCGAAAGCGACTGCAATTTCCCAATCGCCGCCGGCCTGGCCTCGTCGGCGTCCGCGTTCGCCGCCCTGGTGGTAGCGGCGAATGAGGCTTGCATCGAAGCGGGCAACATTGTTGCTGCTTCGCGGACCACTCTGGACCTGGCTCGGCTCGCGGGCGCGGCCTCCGGTTCTGCCGCACGGTCGCTGTTTGGTGGCATCGTTGAATTGGTCGCTGGCGATGCCAGGATCAACGTTGCAACCATGAAGCAACCACCGGCGTGGCCGCTGCGCGTTGTCGTAGCGGTGACCGAACGCGGCCACAAGCCGGTCGCATCCGGTGACGCGATGATTCTGAGCGAGAAATCCTCGCCGTTCTATTCGAGTTGGGTCAGGAATCAGGACCAGGACCTGGAAGTGGCGCGCAGTGCCGTGGAAACGCGTGACTTTGCACAACTGGCGGCCGTATCGGAGCACAACTGTCTGAAGATGCACTCGGTCATGTGGACCTCACGTCCTCCCGTCGTGTACTGGAAGCCGGCAACGCTTGCGTGTATGGAGGCCATTCGAGCATTGCAATCAGAGGGACAGCCGGTGTTTTTTACGATGGATGCGGGGCCCCAGGTGAAAGCGATTTGCCTGCCTGACAATGAAGCTCAGGTCATGAAGACCTTGAGCGAAATTGAAGGCGTCGAGACGGTCATGAGCTCGGGCCTTGGAACGGGCGCATGTTTACTGGACGATGCATGACGATTGTTGAGACCAGCGCTCCCGGGAAGGCGGTAATCGCCGGTGAGTACGCGGTGCTTGCGGGTGCGCCTGCTATTTGCATGGCATTGAATCGGCGTGCCCGCGTCGCTATCCGGGAAGTTGAAAAATCGAGTCACTGCATTTCAGCGCCGGGCTATCTTGACGGCCGCTTTCGATTCAGCGGAAGCCCGGACAAGGGCGTTGTCTGGCTCGACGATTTGCCATGCGCCGATTCCTTCGCGCTGTTTGAGCTTGTATGGAAACAGTCGGGCATTGCCCGACAGAACGGCTTGTCAATTACCCTAGATACCGCCGAATTTTTCGACGCGAAAAGCGGCTCCAAACTAGGTCTCGGATCCAGTGCGGCGCTGGCAACCGCGCTTGCGGCGGCGCTGACCGGTTTGCAGTCATGTTCCACGTCGTTTGAAGCGCTGGCCGCGTCAGCGCACCGCGAATTTCAACACGGCAGAGGAAGCGGCCTCGACATCGCGACCGCTATTCACGGTGGGGTGATCGAGTTCGAGGCCGGTGTTCTGGCGGCGTCATTGCCGTGGCCAAAAGGCCTGTTTTATCGCCTCCTGTGGAGTGGCAAGGCGGTCAGCACTCCGCGCCAACTGGAACACCTTGCGCAAAAAACATCGCAGCCGAGTCACGACCGCCTGGTTGCGCTTTCTCGCGATGTCAGTACGGCGTGGAAGGCAGGTAACAATGCTCACCTGCTGGCTGAAATGAGGCGTTATACCCAGGTCCTGCAGGCATTCAGTGTTGACCACGAGCTCGGCATATTCGAAGCTGGGCATCAGGAACTTGCTGACAAGGCCAAAGCCCATCCGAAGACTGTCTACAAGCCGTGCGGCGCCGGCGGTGGTGATATCGGTATCGTCCTCGCGGAATCGATGCGGGACATCGACCGGTTTACAACCGATGCCGTCGCGTCAGGATTCGTACCACTGGATATCTCGCTCGACGCTGACGGTGTCCGGATTAAGGGCGGGTCACCGTGCTGACTGATTCGTGCATTCCGGGTTTCTACCGACTGAGTGTATCCGAGAGAATTAACGCTCTCGCGGAACTCGGCGTAATTTCTCCGCAGGAGGTGCGAGCGTTGCAGGGCGGGAGTCATCTCCTCACGTTAGATACAGCCGAAAAAATGATAGAGAACGTCGTGGGAATTTTTGGCCTGCCGTTCGCCGTTGCCCCAAACTTTCTGATCAACGGCCGGGAATGTGTCGTGCCGATGGTGGTTGAAGAGCCCTCTATTGTTGCCGGCGTAAGCGGCGCTGCGAAAATGGCCAGGGCGGGTGGTGGTTTTCAGGCAGAACAGATTGAGTCTTTGCTTGCAGGACAAATTCAGCTGATCGACATCGATGAAGTGGATACCGTTATCCAGATGCTGGTTGGACACAAAGACTCGCTACTGGATCAGGCGAATACCCTGCAACCAAGGCTGGTCGCTCGCGGTGGCGGTGCCCGCGATATCGAATTCTTCAAGTACCGTCTCGCGGATGGTCAATGGACGGTCGTATTGCACATTCTCGTCGATACCTGCGATGCGATGGGCGCCAACATCGTCAATTCAGTGTGCGAGTCAATCGCGCCAGCGATAGAATCGCTGTCAGGCGGTCGGGCTGTCCTTAAAATCCTCTCCAATCTGGCCGAGCGGTCGCTGGCAACCGCGCGTGTCGTTATGCCGTTGGCCAACCTGGCGACCGACAACTTGAGTGGCGAAGAAGTTCGTGACCGCATTGTCGTCGCCACCCGGTTGGCAGAGGTCAATCCGTATCGTGCGGCGACACACAACAAAGGCATCATGAACGGTGTCGATGCCGTTGCCATAGCGACCGGGAATGACTGGCGGGCGATCGAAGCGGCGGCACACGCGTATGCGGTCAAGAAGGGTGCCTACCGTTCCTTAAGCCGCTGGAGTATTGCGGCCAATGGCGATCTCGCGGGCTGGCTGCAGATGCCGATAAAGATCGGCATTGTCGGCGGATCGCTGCAAGCAAACCCCGGTGTGGCTCTTGGCCTGCGAATCGCGGCAGCGAACAGTGCGACGGAGCTGGCCTGCATGATGGTCGCGGTGGGTCTTGCGCAAAATTTTGCGGCACTGAGGGCGCTGGCAACCGATGGCATTCAGAAAGGGCACATGGGTCTCCACGCACGCAGCGTTGCGGCTAGCGTCGGTGTCGCCGCGGAACATTTCGACGCGGTCGTGGCGAAGATGATTGAGTCGGGCGACGTGAAGGCGTGGAAAGCTGAAGAACTGGCCGCGGAATTTCATTCCGCCGTCGCCAGGGATGAGGCCGATTCCGCCGGCCAGTGGGCCGCCGCCAGCGTGGGTGTCGCCGCGGGAAAAGTTATCCTGCTGGGTGAACATGCGGCCGTCTACGACAAGCACGTTCTCGCCCTGCCATTGCCCGACGCGGTTACCGCCAGAGTCCTCGAGCAGGAATCGGCTACCCGCCTGATTTTGCATGAACAAAACGTCGTTACCGAGGTTAACCTGAGCGAGTCGGGGGCAAGCGGCATCGCAGCAGCACTGGCATTGATCATGCGTCGACTGAAGACGGGCGAACGACATTTCGCGGTCCGGATCGAGTCGCGGATACCGGTGGCGATGGGGCTGGGTGCGTCGGCGTCTTTCGCCGTTGCAATCATTCGGGGTTTCGATGCGCTTTTGAATCTTGGTATGCACAATCGCGATGTGGATCAACTTGCATTCGATTGCGAAAAACTGGCGCACGGAACGCCGTCGGGGATCGATAACAATCTCGCGACTTACGGACAGCCTGTATTGTTCAGCAAGAGCCGGGCTACCCGCACGAAACCAATCGATCTGGCGGAAGCGCCGCCAATTGTTATTGCCGCCAGCGGTGTTCATGGCAGTACCCTGGAGCAGGTCCAGGGCGTTCGTGCTCGTCATGCGCGCCATCCGGCACTGTACGATACAATTTTCGACGAGATCGACGAAATGAGTATTGCCGGAGCGGCGGCATTGCGACGTTGTGATTACGATGCACTGGGATCGTTAATGAACGTCTGCCATGGGTTGCTCAATGCCATCGAAGTATCGACACCGGAGCTGGAGAAATTGGTACAGATTGCCCGTCAACACGGTGCAACCGGGGCGAAACTGACCGGTGCCGGTGGTGGCGGATCGATTGTCGCGCTGTGTCCGGGCTGTGAGAAAGACGTTGCCGCCGCACTTCGTACGGCGGGCTGTCAAATTATTCGTTTAAAGAAGTAAAGGGAAGCCGTTGTCTGTAAATGCAAACAGAGTCGTTTCTTCGGAAAACGAGGATCTCATTATCGTCGATCAGGACGATGTCGAGATCGGGACGCTGAGTAAAGCACGTTGTCACGATGGCGATGGTATTTTGCATCGCGCGTTTTCTTTGTTCATTTTCAATGTGCAGGGTGAATTGCTGTTGCAACAGCGCAGTGGCGGAAAAAGACTGTGGCCACTTTTCTGGTCTAACAGTTGCTGCAGTCATCCGCGCCAGGGCGAGACAATGGACGTGGCCATCAGGCGCCGGCTCGATGAAGAACTCGGTATCGCGACGGATCTGGAATTCGTCTACAAGTTTTCCTATCAGGCGCGCTATGGTGACCTGGGTTCCGAAAACGAATTGTGTTCTGTCTATGTCGGTTGTTGCGATCAGCCAATTCGGCCGAATCAAAGCGAGATTGTGGATTCACGTTTTATCGCAGCGGATGATTTACAGGCCGAACTGATGCAATCCGGCGATCGGTTTACACCGTGGTTCCGCATGGAATGGGAGAAACTTTCCGGCGAATTTTCGGCGCAGCTCGCGAAGCTGACTAACCGACGTAGCGGTAGTACTCGATACCCAGGTCGGTGAACTGGCGCTGCTCGCTTTGGCCGATATGGTCGACGACAAACTCGCCTTGGGGCAGGTAATCCAGTCCACGAGGCCGACGGCCGTCGTGTAGATCGGCATACTGCGTCTGATTCAGGTCGATGGTAAATTCCATGGCATCGGCGAAGCCGATGGCGGCGGTTGCTTCGCGCCAGCCGTCGCTGACAATGAAGGGAATCACTTCCGCTGCGTCTCCGCTGCCGTATCCCAGCGTGAGAAGCTCTTCGCCGGTCATGTCCCGATCCTCTTCCAGCGCCTGTTCGAAACCGGCCGCGATCCAGGCCGGTAACGCGGCCGTATAAACGTTGCCCAGGTCGAGCATGGTGTCACTGCCGAGGGCAAGCTTGTCCAGAATTTCACGGCGGTAGCACCGGGAGGCGCGGAAAATTCGGTACACCGCCATCGTCAGCGGGTATACCTCAATATTGAGTCGCTCCGGATCGGCGAGACTGGCCACGACGGGTTTGCTGATCATTTCGTTCAGCAAGGCGCTGGGTTCAATGCCGGCCTCGTAACAATACGATGCAAGTTCAGCATGGTCTTCAGAACTGCCACTGCCCAGGGCAAACAAATAGGCAACCGCCCAACCCGTTTCCGGCATGCGCCGATACGGCCGATGCAGGAACACCGTTTTTAATGAGCGAATATAGTTGCTGGCACAGAGATCGCGCTTTTGGTACATGTCATTGAGTGCGTGCAATGTTTCGTCGATGTAACAGGTGGTCGAATATTTGCCATTGAAAACCGGAAAGTCCTGCACCTGGTGACTGCCACTTCTGTCCTGACCGCAAAAACGCACCATGGGTTTGCGGAAGTCCATGACGCGGTAGTCCGAGGCGGAGCCGGAACGGATAAGATCAACCTCGACCAGTTTCGGGTTTTCTTCAATCAGCATAGCGACGGCACCCGCGCCCTGGGTTGGCTCACCGCTACTGCCGCGCGCATATTCGGCAATATCCGCACAGACCACAATGGCCTGGCTTCCGGCACCGTCGAGTGCCAGATGCCGGATGGCACTCTTCATCCCGTACACGCCGCCCAGGCAAGCGTGTTTGAACTCCGGAACCTCGCAACTGCGGGCGATGGGCGGCTTGCCGCGTCGTTCGAGTTCGCGGTCGACCATGCCCTTTACGATGATGGCGCCGGCGGAATTATCCGTGCTCGATTCGGTGCCGAGGCCCAGAAATTTCACTCGCGAAGGATCGATATCGTATTGCTCGATTAATCGCAGAACGGCCGTCGCGGCCATGGTGTAGATGCTTTGATTCGGCCCGCGCATGCGAAAACTGCGCCCCACAACCTCGCGAATCTTGGGCCATTGGTTACCGGTCCACTCGCACCAATCGTCGAGCCATACGCGAAACGGCGGCACGTATGTCGCTATTCCGCTGATTCCTATGGTTTTTTTGCTCATGGTGCCAATACAACTATTCTTTTTGGAATGCGTCCAGTGTGCTGAGCCTGCTAATTCTAGAGGTCTCGCGGGCCGCGCTCAAGCCACTTACTCCACCGTGATCGTGATTTGTGCGGATTTGATGGCTGGGTTGTGCGGAATGTGCATAAAGTCAGCAAAAAGCAGCTGTAAAGTATGCTCGCCAGGTTGCAGCGAAAGCTCGGTGGAGGTACTGCCATCGCCGAAATGTACGTTGTGGGCATCTTTGGGAACAGGCAGGCTCAAGTCCGGTAGCGCCGCATCGATGATCAGATGATGATGCCCGGACTGTGGCGTGTCCTGGCCGGCAGGAACAACGGCCATTCCTTCGATCCCGAAAGTCACTACCAGCGGATTCGAGACAGTGTCACCATCGGCCGGCGTGATGAAATAGACGCGCGGCTGCACCGCTGGTGCGGCGTCCACGGTCGCCTCTGCGGCCCTTTCGGCAACGGGCTCGGTCTGCTCATCCGCGGACGGAGCGCAGGCGGCGAACAGTATTACGACGGTCAATGACAACAGACGAAGCAATCCAGATTGACTGAACACGGCCTTCTCCTTAAATCCTGAAGCGATCATCAATCATAGATCGCCTAAATCGAAAATGCTGCAAAAATAGCGGCGACGGCCAGAATTAACGATAACCCGGTCATGTAAGCGATGAGCAGGATGATGAATTTAGGCACGGTGGCCCAATGCCCCTGCTCATAAACCCGCCGCATGGCCCGGTACAGATAGACGACTATGTAGATGGAAAACACGCTGACGATGGCTTTGTCGACGCGTTCAGACAGGCCGATCAAAGCGGCGAGACGCAGCGACAGAATCTGTGTAATGAGCGCGAGAAAAAAGAAGGCGTGATAGTGAATCACGAACAGCAGGTGCTCGACGTAGTAACGCTTTGACAACGGATAGAGAATATTCAGAATGAGCGCCATCAGTGGCAGCAGGATAAAGAGTCCTGCGGGAACGTTCTCCAGCATTTTATCGGCGAAACCTCTGAGCCCCGCTCCGTCTTGCGCGATCATGCGGTCACACATGACCTTCAGGCGTTCTTTGGTCAGTCGCCGACCCAGCCAGGCGGGCATTTCACTTTCGTCAAAGTCGTCGAGCTGACAGCTTTCCCCCACATCAATCCCGTCGAGCGAGAATTTGACGCCACCGTGTGACGATGTTTCTGTCCTGTCCGCCAGTTCATCGAAAAATTCCTGGCGTGTCAGTGCCCCTTCTTCGACTTGCGCCGGGCTGGCGGCCGGCTCGGCTTCAAACAGAATGCTCAGCGTTTCCTGTGGATCGAAAAAAGCCACCAGGAAAAACAGCACGCTTAACACCAGGTAGGTACGAAATGGTGGCATGAAACGAGCGCGTCGTCCCCGCAGGTAATCGCGCGTCAGCTGCCCCGGTCGGATGGCTAACGGAATCAGTGTTTGCCAAATTCTGGAATCGAGTTCCAGCAGATCGCCGAACGCGTCTCGGATGAGTTCCCAGACGCTGATCAGGCGGCTGTTGGCGCGCTGGCCGCAATTGGCGCAATACTGGCCGGCGAGTGCCGCGCCGCAATTCAGGCACGCCTCCGGCGGCTCCGGCGGCTCCGGCTCATCGGCATTCGTCGGCTGTAGAACGCGCCGACTGGCATCGAACCGCTCGCCGAACTTTTCGACGGTTGCCTGGCGCATGCTTGTCGCGGGGCCCGCGAGGTACTGTTCGAGTGCCGCGTCGTTTTCCAGGTAGTAATGAGTGACTCGCCGGACACGATCCGGCTCATCGTCCAGGGCGAATGTTTTCGCGTGGATAAACCCCGGCAGCAGGAGCATCTCTTCGATGTGAGCCGTGAGCCAGTGATCGACATCGGTCGCGATGTCCCGGTCAATACAGAGCGTTACTTCGTATATTAGCCCGGCTTGTTCTTTCATTTAACGGCCGTTCAATTCGTTTTCTTTTTTCGGGTAGCGGTTTTGCTGGCGGCCTTCTTCGTTACTGCCTTTTTCCTGATCGACTTCTTCCTGACAGCGGGCTTACGCTCGCTCGCCGGCGATTTCGGTGGGGCTGTTGCAGCGTTACTGCCTCCGCGGCCGATGGCGTCCGCGGCAAAGTCATCGACGGACATAAGCGCCAGTACTTTTTCATGGTAATCGCGAAGATCGCTGGCTTCCTGCTTGCTGATTACGGCCGCTTTTTCCGCGTCGTCAATCCGGTGTCCGAGATAGTCCGATTGAATGAGACCTTCTTTCCTGGCCTGCCGGAGCTTCGCCTCGAGAGGCGCCATTTTCTCCGACAGGAGCAGCGCTTCTTGCAATAAGCCCAGAGGGTTGGTTGGCTCAATGGTCGTATAGGCCTGAGCGCTGAGTCGTTCCCGGGCCTCACCGGTACGCGTAATTACGTCGACAACCTTGCGGCCGAGTTCGTCCGACGGTGCAGAGTACGTTCGGCCGCGCGGAAAAATAAAGCAGCGCAGGAAAAACGCGATCGGCCGATTGGGGAAGTTTCTAAGAAAGCTGTGCAACTGTTCCTGGGCGTGATACATGAGCGTGCGAACCGACCACTCGACCAGCGGCAGGTCAACCGCACGGCGGCCCTGGTCTTCGAAATGTTTCAGAACGGTGGAGGCGAGATACATGGAACTGAGGACATCTCCGAGCCTGGCCGACAACAATTCTTTTTGTTTCAGTTTGCCGCCGAGTGTCAACATTGCAAAATCGGACGCAAGCGCGAAGGCGGCACTGTAGCGATTGATGTTCTGGTAGTAACGACGGGTCGGCGTATTTAACGGCACGTTGCTGAATTTGGCGTGCGTCAGGGCCAGCACGAACGAGCGCGCAAGGTTACTGACTGCGTAACCGATGTGTCCAAACAGGGCATTGTCAAAATCAATCAGTCCACGTTCCTCGTTGCTGTCATTTGCGGCATGCAGTTCCTTGAGGACGAACGGATGGCAGCGCATGGCGCCCTGGCCGAAAATGATCAGGCTGCGGGTCAGGATATTCGCACCCTCCACCGTGATGGCGATCGGTGTCGCCATATACCCGCGCGCAAGATAGTTTTTCGGTCCCATCATGACGCCCTTGCCACCGTGCACATCCATGGCATCGTTAGCGACCTTGCGGCCCATTTCGGTGCAATGATATTTTAGTATCGCCGAGGGCACGGCGGGCTTCTCTCCCTGGCCAATGGCACCGGAGGTGATTGCGACGGCCGCGTTCATTATGTAGGTGTGGCCGGCAATTCGCGCCAGCGCTTCGCCTACGCCATCAAACTTCGCAATTGGCAGGCCAAACTGTCGGCGCAGTTGTGTGTAAGCGCCGGATGCGTAGGAGGCGGCCTGACTGCCACCGGCCGCGCTTGAAGGCAGCGTGATCGCGCGTCCCACGGACAGCAATTCCACCAGCATCTTCCAGCCTTTGCCAGCCATCTCCTCACCGCCGATGATGTGGTCCAGCGGTACGAACACATCTTTGCCTGAGGTCGGCCCGTTTTGAAAAGGGATACTTAATGGATTGTGGCGCCGGCCGATGGTGACTCCGGCGGTGTCGGTGGGTATCAGGGCCGCCGTAATGCCGTACTCGTCCTTATCTCCGATGAGGTGATCGGGGTCGTTGAGTTTGAAGGCAAGGCCAAGCACGGTCGCGACGGGGGCGAGCGTAATGTAGCGCTTGTCCCAGTTCAGCCGAATGCCCGTAATCTTCTTGCCGTTCCACTCGCCCTCGCAGACCACACCGGTATCAATCAGGGCCGCAGCATCCGAGCCGGCCTGCGGTGAGGTGAGCGCAAAACAAGGAATTTCTTCACCGCTGGCGAGGCGCGGAAGATAGTGCTGTTTTTGCTGCTCTGTGCCGTAGTGCAGCAGCAATTCGGCCGGCCCAAGAGAATTGGGGACACCCACTGTTGACGAAGCGGTCGCGCTGCGGCTGGCCAGTTTGGTGATCACCATGGCGTTGGCATAGGCCGAAAATTCGAGTCCGCCATACTGCTTGGGGATGATCATGGCGAAAAATCGGTTCTGCTTGATGTACTGCCATATTTCTGCGGGCATATCACCGCGTTCGTTGGCGATATCCCAGTCATCCAGCATGCCGCAAAGTTCTTCACAAGGCCCGTCAATAAACGCCTGCTCTTCCTCTGACAGGCTTGGCGCAGGAAATGACATCAGTCGGTTCCAGTCAGGCATTCCCGAGAACAACTCTCCATCCCACCACACGCTGCCGGCTTCGAGTGCCTCTCTCTCAGTGTCCGACATGGAAGGCAGCATGGTTCGATATATCTTCAGGGCAGGTTGGGTAATCTTTTCGCGGCGAAATTCGACTGCGTTTGGCACGATCATGATGGCGAAAGCGAGCCATAGTACGAATAACCACAGGAACGAGGCATCGCCGTAAACAGAATAGGCGACGAGTGCGATACCGACCGCGACGGTTGAGCGAAGCAAGTCCGTTCTGCTGTAAGCGAGATACATACCGCCGCCGACGAACAGCAGCAACCAAAATGAACCGATCAAAAAACTGGACACGTCTAATTCCCTGGAAACAGCTTCGATATACCCGCGTCAGGCCGGACTGGAGCACCTGACCGGCGCCTATTAAATAACCCTAACACCCCGAAACAGACGGCACCAGCGACGCCGTCCCGGTCACCGTGTCGTACTCGAGAGAGCCAACGTGCTTACAACAGGCTCTCAATTGCGGCCCGTTCCTCACGCAGTTCGGTTTCCGTCGCCCGCATTCTTTCGCGGCTGAATTCGCTGATTTCGAGGCCCTGGACTATTTCGTACTGGCCGCCGCTGATACGAACCGGGTAAGAGTAGATGACACCGGGCTCGATGCCGTAACTGCCGTCCGCTGGAATGCCCATACTGACCCAGTTATCCGGCGTCGTGCCCTTCGCCCAGTCATGCATATGATCGATCGCAGCCGACGCGGCGGATGCGGCGGACGATGCCCCGCGTGCTTTGATAATAGCGGCTCCGCGTTGCTGTACGTCGGGAATGAAATCGCTGCTGAACCATTCCTGCCCAACCAGTTCCAGCGCCGGCTGGCCGGCTACGGTGGCGTGATTGATGTCCGGATATTGTGTGGCCGAGTGGTTTCCCCAGATGATCATCTGCCGAACGTCGTCGACGTGTTTGCCGGTTTTCTGCGCCAGCTGCGACGTTGCGCGGTTGTGGTCGAGACGGGTCATGGCGGTGAAATTGGCAGCATCTATGTCCGGGGCATTTGCACTTGCGATCAGTGCGTTGGTGTTGGCGGGATTGCCGACCACCAGCACACGGATATCCCGATTCGCATGATCATTGATGGCTTTGCCCTGCACAGAAAAGATTTGTGCGTTCGCTTCGAGCAGGTCTTTTCGTTCCATGCCCGGTCCACGCGGTCTTGCGCCGACGAGCAAGGCGTATTCGCTGTCCTTAAACGCGACATTCGGGTCGTCGGTCGCGACAATGCCGACCAGCGTGGAAAACGCACAGTCGTCCAGTTCCATCGCCACGCCTTCCAGCGCCGGTAACGCCGGTGGAATTTCCAGTAGTTTGAGAATAATCGGTTGATCGGCTCCCAGCATTTGCCCGGAAGCAATTCTGAAGGCGAGCTGATAACCGATCTGGCCGGCGGCGCCGGTAATAGTGATGCAAACGGGATTCTTCATAGGATGTTCCTGTCCTGGTTGGTTCGTTAGGGTGAGCGGCGCGACTCCCGGCATTCCCCGTGCATGCGGAAATACCGCGGCAGCGGGTCTGCAGCCAGCGATTTTAACATTGTGGCAGCGTTCCGCCACGCGGTTGTTACTTATTCCGCTGCGGTGAAGCCCGGATAGGCAAGCAACAGTTTGCCCATCTCCGCGCTGGCCTCCTCACTGAGGCCATCGGCCCGGAGCCGGAGGATGCATGCAAGCCAGGACTCGGGCGTGCTGATTTGTGCGTCGTTGCACACGCCGTCACCCCCAGTCGGGATGATGAGTTGCTTGATATCGATGTTCTCGCCGAGTGCGCGCTGGTTGGCGATCTCGCCGATCTGGCGTATTCGTGCCGGGCTTTCCGCCGCTTTCGTGGCAAAGTCCTGTTGTGGGTCAGGTCTTGAGAGCGGATCCTGCTCAAATATGGCCAAATCGCCTACTTCTATTACGATGGCGAGACTGAGGCCCACGGTCGCGATAAACGCAGCGGGCCGCCGCCAGGCTGAAAACCCGCTGAAACCGCGGTCTTTCCGTACGTCGGCACGCGCTTTGCGCAGCACAGCATCATCAAGATGCGGCGGTATCGGTTCCTGTACGCCGAACTGGTAGGTTGCCCGCAATGCGTCGTTCTCCGCCGTGGACGTGGTCTCGTATTCATCACTCATGGTGAATGTCCGTTGCCAGGGCCGCTTTCAGCTTGGCGGTCGCGTAGCGCAGTCGGCTTTTCGCTGTTTCGCGATTGACGTCGGTGACGCTGGCGATCTCGTCGAGATTCAGGCCGGCTTCGAGAAACAACAAGACCACGTCGCGTTGCTCCTGTGGCAGTTTGGCAAGCGCGCGGTTTAGCCGCTCTCGGGCGATCAATCGTTCGGTGACCTGTAGCGGTTCATCCGTGGTCGATGGACTATCGTCCGGATCGATCGAAATCTCGTTGGTGTGCCGCTTGTTGCGTCGAATATGGTCGATAAAGCAGTTGTGGGCGACGCGGTACAGGAACGTCGTGAATTTCGCCGTAGGACGGTAGCGCTGCCTCGATTTGATAATCTTGCTCCAGGCTTCCTGGTACAGGTCTTCGGCGATATCGCGATGTTTGCACAGGCGCAGAAGATAGCGGTACAGCGAGTCGTTATGACGTTCGTACAAAACGCGAAATGCGTCGACGTCACCGTCCCGGTAGCGGAGCATCAGAGCGGAATCCCTTAGCGCGTCTTTCATGGGCGGAGGATAAGCGACCTGGTCTGCCCGGGAAAGCAGACCGTACCCCGGGTCCAGCGGTGGATTTCGAGCTACAGCCATCAGGTCTTGCCCATTTTTGATCTATCTCTTTGATAGTTAACTAAAATTATCATGGTGATGCTTCTGAATAAACGGCTTGCCGGAGAAAACAGGGTTAAATCCGTCGGTAGTACTTGTATTTCTGAAGGTTGGTGTTATAGTCAACTACAACACCAAGTCACTAAGCAGGTAGAACGATCATGCACAGCACGACGAAAACGCAAACAGGCGGGTATATCGGATTCGCCGTATTGGCGCTGTTCGCGGTGGCGATCATCGCGGGCCAGGCTCGCGGAGATATAAATTCTGCGTTTGCTTATGACGCCGACTTACCTACTGCTCTCGAGCTCGGGGTGTTGATTGAAAGAAACGTACACGGCGAGGCCAACGCGGGGTACGAAGCAATCCGAAAATTCAGCGTAACGCCAAATGTCGCTGCATTCGGCGACGGTGTTCTGGAACTCTCTGAACGGTCTTTTTCAGGCCACCTCGCGGCGCGGCCGGCCAGGCGTGAGACGGTTCTCTAGATTCCTGCGTCGGATGAATTCGATGATGACTTATAGATATTATTGGCCACGGGACCCAGATACGGTTTTCCCGTTGCCATCCGCGGATAGTACGACGAAAGTGCTTTTCGGCCTGTTACACTGCCCGTCGAACGCAAACCGGCGTTGGCTCGCCACCGCTCAAGAAAAACCAAACTAATGGCGGCTGCATATTCAATGGACCCCAAATGGAATGAAGATATTCCGATCTATCGTCAACTACGCGATCGAGTAGTGGCGATGATCCTGGAGGATGTGCTGGGCGATGGCGATGCGTTGCCCTCTGTGCGCAATGTTGCCGCCGAGTACCGGCTGAATCCTTTGACCGTCCTGAAAGGATACCAGGAGCTGGTGGACGAGGAGCTTGTCGAAAAGAAACGCGGCCGGGGCATGTTCGTTACTGCAGGGGCGAAGCAGAAGCTCCTTAAGGACGAGCGAAAACGATTCCTTAATAAGGAATGGCCGCAAGTCGCCGCAACTATCGTACGGCTGAAACTCGATACCACGACGTTACTCAAGACCATCGAAAAGACACGATCTGACAAAGCAGGGGTAAAGGATGACTAGCCTGGTTAGTGCACGGAACGTTTCGAAAAAGTTCGGCGATTTCTATGCTGTCGACCATGTAAGTTTCAATATCGAGCAGGGAAGAATCGCGGGTTTGATCGGCCCAAACGGGGCCGGCAAGACCACTCTATTGAAAGCGATGCTCGGGCTTACCGACTGCCAGGGAAGTCTCTCCGTACTGGGCCTGGATCCCTTCAAGCAGCGCAAGGAGTTGATGCAAAACATTTGTTTCATCGCCGATGTGAGCGTCCTGCCGCGCTGGATTCGTGTCTCCCAGTTACTCAGTTTCATCGAAACCGTGCATCCAAAGTTTTCCAGATCCAGGGCCGAAGAGCTACTGGCACAAACCAGGATTTCCGCGAGTGCGAAGGTCCGTGAGCTATCGAAGGGTATGGTGACCCAATTGCATTTGTCGATCATTACCGCGGTCGATGCAAAACTGCTGGTGCTGGACGAGCCAACGCTCGGGCTCGACATTATATTTCGTAAGGAGTTCTACGCGAATCTTCTGAACGACTATTTTGAAGAAGGGCGAACCATCCTGGTTACAACCCACCAGGTAGAAGAAATCGAAAATCTCCTGACCGATGTCATGTTTATCAATGACGGAAAACTGGTACTGGACGCCACCATGGAGTCGTTACCTGAGCAATACGCCGAGTTGATGGCTTCCGGCGAAGATGCGGAACGCGCGCGGGCATTGAAGCCGATCTACGAGCGAGACGTATTCGGCAAAAAAGCCTTTACCTTTGAGGGCGTCGCGAGAGAGAAACTGCAGGAACTCGGGGAGGTTCGCACACCGGGCATCGCCGATCTCTTCGTTGCCAAAATCAAGGGAGCGGCCGCGTGATACAGACACAAATTGCATTGATTCGGCGTGAGCTCTGGGAACACCGAGCCATCTACATCGCGCCGATCGTCATCGCTGTCATCGTCTCGCTGATGTTGATAACGGGACAGGTCGCCGTATCTTCCTTCGATCAGGCACTGGATATCGCCATTCTCGGCGCCAGCAATCTCGGTCAAAACGAACGAGCGGCGGCCATCACATTCATGATGACGGCAACATCGCCCATGTTCCTCATCACCATGTGGATCATGACAATATTCTACGCGCTCGATTCGCTCTACGCCGAACGCAAGGATCGCAGCATCCTGTTCTGGCGTTCGCTTCCGGTAACCGATTCAGAAACCGTCGTATCCAAACTGTTGACGGCGCTGTTGGTTATTCCATTAATTACCTTCGTCTTGATTATGCTGACGCATCTCGTCATTTTGACCATCGTCAGCATTTGGCTGGCGATAAATGGCGCAGATGCCTGGCACCTGATCTGGCGCGCCGCGCCCTTGTTCGACACATGGTTTGCAACCCTGATATTCATCCTCACTTTGCCGCTATGGCTGTCGCCGTTCATAGGCTGGTTTCTGTTCGTCTCCGCACTGGCCAAACGCTCGCCGTTTCTCATTGCATTTCTGCCAATGGTGGTCTTGCCAATGCTCGAGAAGATCATATTCGGCACAACGCTGTTTGCTCAGGCCTTTTTCGAGCGCAGCGTGCGCATGCCGCTTTTTGGCGGCCTTGACCTGCCGGACTTCATGTCAGACACCGGTATCGACAAGAAAATAATCGCCGAATCCGGACTCAGTCTTGTGTCACTGATTGATTTTGGCGGCTTCCTTGCGACTCCCGGTTTGTGGGCCGGATTTGTTGTCTGTGGACTGTTTACAGCCGCCGCGGTTTACGTGCGACGATTCCGGGATGAAACCTGATCGGACGCCGCCGGGCGCGGGCAAGAGCGCCGTAGTCAGTGTTGATCGAGACCGTACTTGCGGATCTTGCCGCGCAATTGGTCGTAGCTAAGCGCTAACAAATCCGCCGCCATGCGTTGATTAAAGCGCGCTTTCCGCAGCGCGGCCTGCAACAGTTCTTTTTCCAATTCGCGTACACGATTCTTGAAGTTTGTGGGTAGCAGCATGTCCTT
>JAADHU010000069.1 GCA_013151645.1 Gammaproteobacteria bacterium
GCGCCGTTTACCGCAGCAGGGTGCGCGCCTTCTTGAACTGGTTTCTGCCACCCAACGTTTTTTATAAAGAAATCGACATGGGTGAGCGTGTGCTGCGGGTCAAGTACAACCTGCTGTCAAGCAACAGTCTTCGGCGAGGACTTTCGAACAATCGACTCCATTCTTATTTTTGGGGACGATTTTGTCAGCCGATGGAAGTGCTCTGGTCGCGTGACGAGGCCACTTTACGCAATGTCGAGTCGCACCTTCAACAAGCGGTGAGGACGTTTCTGAATCGCGTCTTGCCACGGGCACCGGCAACCGGCGCAGTGGCTGAATTGTGGATCAAAGGCCTTGGCCTGAGTTATGCGGCCGAACTCAGGAGCGAGGCGCCGGATCGTGCTCGCGAACTCGTCAGTTATGCGCTGGATCACTATCGCGGTGACGGCCGCCGCCGCACCGGCATTGCGCTTTTCGATGTCAGTCACGGGTAGTGGAGAAGATGCCTGCTACGCGGCAACGATCCCGAACTCGAGTCGCGCGGTCAGCCGCTTTGGCTGGATGCTGCGGCGTGTGCTCGGAAAAATCCTTTCGGTGGCTCGACTGTTCAAGGCATTACTGACTTTTGACGGTGGCCTGGACTACGCCGCATGGAAGCTCGAACGGCACTCCGGACAGTCGGTAGAGATTCCGGATCGCGTCAGACGGCATCCGTTAATTTTCGTGTGGCCCCTGTTGTGGAAGCTCTATCGCCGTGGCGTTATTCGTTAGTCGGTTTGAAGCGGAAGCCCGACGACTTGTTTCCCGGCGATTCTTGCGCTCTTGAGTAACATCCGTTCTGTTTTTCCACCTTGCTCCTTAGTCTGGTCAATGCGCACCAGTATGTAGTCCCAGTCCGGTGCGACCCAGACACTGACTTTCCGGTCGTCGTCACCGCCTTCTCGCTTGAATTTGATGGTGCGAAGATCGCCTAAAGGCGTTTCCAGTATTTCTTCGCCGAGACGTTCAAACGAATAGACCCGGTTTCTTACACCGTTGGTCACCCTGTATTCGCGATGGTGCAAATCCGGATTGCGTATCAGGTCAAGCCGCATACGTGTCTGGTAGCTGAGTTTGTCGTAGGTCGGGTTTTCGACCGCGAGTGGTGACCTTTCCGGCTTGAGCAGGTCCTGTACCGTATTGTCCCGCCAGTCAAAGACCAGTTCCTTATCGTGTTTTCGGCCTGTTCCTCTGCGCTTATGCTCATGCGTGAGCGCACTAAGATGACCGTCATCGTGCAATTTCAAGACGCTCGATTCCCGCATGCTGAAAAAGAAGCGTTTGGCCGAATTACTGATGGTAATTCGGGATCCATCGACCTCAAGAAGACGCTTGACGTTGACCTTAAAGCCACTGGCTGACGTCTTATATACCGCTTCGTACGGCTGCAGCTCCGACGCCAGCACCGCCTGTGAGCAGACCAGCGTAGAAACCAACAGCAGTGTATTGACCCATCCTGACATCCGGCGGGATTCCCTCTTATTGCCACCAATGAGTATTTTGTCACGAATTGACGCGCTTAGTTCAAGGATATGTGCATCAGACCGCGCAGGTGTACTAAAATGGCCAGGATTTGTAGCGGCAGGACAACCCATTGATGGCACAACAATCTGGTAGCGGACTGGTCGTAGAGCGTGTGTCCGGTCGGAAGCAGCTCAAAGCGTTTATTGCATTTCCGCATCGGATCTATGCCGATGACCCGAACTGGGTAGCGCCGCTGTGGTTTGAGCAGTTGCAGCGCTTTACGGACAAGAATCCCTTTTTTGAACATGCGACCTGGCAGGCCTGGGTGGTTCGTCGCGGCGAACGGATTGTCGGCCGGATCAGCGCGCAGATTGACGATCTGTTCATGGAGACGCAAGGAGAGAAGACCGGTTTTTTCGGTTTGATCGAGGCAGAGGACGACGCGGCTGTCTTCGCCTTGTTATTCGAGACAGCCGAAAACTGGCTGCGAGAGCGGGGCATTGAAACCATTCGTGGGCCGTTCAACCTATCGCTTAACGAAGAATGTGGCTTGCTTGTCGAAGGCTTCGATTCGCCGCCGTACATCATGATGGGCCACGCGCGGCCTTACTATGACGGTCGCATCAATGCCGCCGGCTACGTGAAAGCGAAAGACTTGTTCGCGTACGAAACGAATCCGGACCAGGTGCTTTCTCCGGTGATGCAGAGATTGCATCGGAGTATCGGAAAGAACGTTACCGTGCGCCCGTTCAGGCGCAAACAGCTAAAAGAGGAACTCGCGATTCTCCGCGATATTTTTAACGACTCCTGGGCGGGCAACTGGGGCTTCACGCCCTTTACCGAAGCCGAGTTTGCCGACGTTGGTGAATTGATCACTTTGTTGATCGACGATGAATACATACAGATTGCCGAAATCGAAGGGCGTCCGGTCGCGATGTTCGTGGCGGTTCCCGATATCAACCAGGCGGCGAAGGATCTGCACGGGCGTCTCTTGCCTTTTGGCTGGTTGAAGCTTCTCTGGCGCCTGAAAGTTCGCTACCCGAGCCGGGCGCGAACCATGTTAATGGGCGTTCGGCAGGAGTTTCAAAACAAACGCCTGGGGCCGGTGCTGGCATTTATGGTGCTTGATGCCGCTCGCCAGGCGCTGGTTCGACGCAAAATTGATCAGGTCGAAATGTCGTGGGTGCTTGAAGATAACGAGGGCATGAAATCGATCGCCCTGGCACTGGGCGGGGTACTGCACAAACGCTATCGTATCTACGAAAAGTCCCTTTAACCGGTGACGAAAATGAGTGCGAGCCGAACGG
This sequence comes from Gammaproteobacteria bacterium, assembly GCA_013151645.1. Lineage (GTDB taxonomy): Bacteria > Pseudomonadota > Gammaproteobacteria > Steroidobacterales > Woeseiaceae > JAADHU01. The sequence continues at coordinate 2,790 of JAADHU010000069.1, forward strand.
AGATGACGGCCATCGTATTAGCCGGGCAACGGGACGGTGAAGACGAGTTGGCGCAACACGCGGGTGCGGCTTGCAAGGCATTCGTGAAGATCGGTGGTCGGCCAATGCTGTTACGGGTATTGGACACACTGACCGCAACACCCGCAGTCGGCACGATTATTTTGTGTGGCCCGGATGAGGAAAAACTCGCTGGTCAGGATGATGTGCGCAAACTGGTTCAGTCGGAAACAGTAACGTGGCAGCCACCACAAGCCGGCCCAAGTGCCAGCGCATACCACGCAATGCGTACGCTGGCTCCCGATACGGCGGCGTTGTTGACGACGGCGGATCACCCGCTGCTGACGAAAGAAATTGTCAGTGAATTTTGTCGGCAAAGTTTGGCAGCGGACGCAGACGTGGTGATCGGCATGGCCCCTTACGCATTGGTGCGCGAGGCATTTCCGGGCATGAAAAAAACGGTATTGAATTTCAGAAATGCGGCGCTTTGTGGCTGTAATTTGTTCGCGTTCCTCACGCCGAAGGGAAGAGAGGCTGCAGATTTTTGGCGAGAACTGGAATCGCAGCGAAAAAAACCACTGCGTATATTCCGTTTCCTCGGTTGGCTGACCGTGGCGAAGTACTTGCTCGGAAGACTAACCGTCGAGGAAGCGTTGCATACCTTCACTGTCAAGCTGGGCATTAACGTTCGCGTCGCGATACTGCCGTTTGGCAATGCGGCTGTCGATGTCGATTCGGTCTCGGACTACCAATTGGTGCAGGAGAAGATTCTGCAGCAAGCCGGTGACACAACGAGACACGATTCGTCGCAGTAGTTGACGGCCTGTAGGGTTATTGAGTCAGCGTAGCGTACGCCGCAATGATGTCCTGTATTTCCGCCTCGCTGTGTGCGGCACTGACGCTACAGCGCAACAGGCAGAACTCGGCGGGTGATGCGGGCGGAATCACCAGGTTGACGAAAATACCCAGCGCGAACAATTCCTGCCACCACTGAGCCGCTTTGTCCGCGTCGTCGGTTCTGACCGCAACCACAGGGCTCGCCTGTGGGCCGACCTCGAATCCCAGGTTCTTCAGTTCGGCGTAGAGTCGTTGCGCATTTTTCCACAACTGCCGTTGCAATTCCGGTCGTTCTTGCATCAATCTCAACGTGGTCCGCGTCGACGCGATGACCGAGGGCGAGGCCGATGCCGTAAATATGTACGAGCGGGTCGCAAATCGAATCAGTTCAAGTTCCGCATGATTGCTGACGCAATAGCCACCGATGCTGCCGAGACTTTTGCTGAAGGTTCCGACGAGAAAGTCGGCGTCTGCTTCGATACCGGCGGCTTCGGCGGCGCCGCGACCTTTATCGCCCATGACGCCCATTGAATGGGCTTCATCCACTAACAGGTAGGCATTGTAGTCGCGCTTGATCGCTGCAATTTCGGCGAGTGGCGCTACATCACCGAGCATACTGTAGATGCCTTCAACGATGATCAGGGTGTCCCCTTCGCGATCTTTCAGTCGTCGTAATCGTTTTTCCAGGTCCGCCGGATCGTTGTGGCGGAAACGAATAATGTCAGCGCCACTGAGTCGTACGCCGTCGTAGATACTGGCGTGGGAATCGGCATCCAGCAAAATAACGTCGCCGGGACCCGCGAGTGTCGCGCTGGTGCCCATCGTAGCCGCATATCCGGTCGAAAAAACGATCGCCGAGCGCGTGCCGAAAAATTCCGCGAGTTCCTGCTCGAGCTTGATGTGCTCGGCAAACGTTCCGTTGGCCATCCTGGAGCCGGTTGTGCCGGTGCCGTTTTCCGCGACGGCGTCTTGTGCTGCAGCTACGGCCTCCGGGTCGAACGTCAACCCCAGGTAATTGTTGGTACCGGCAAGAATGACATTTTGTCCATTGACGATGGCCTGCGTGGGCGACAGAATTTCTTCCGTTACGGCGCCAAATGGCAGCATGCCGTCAAACTGCTGTTTTAGATCCTGGAATTGTTTGAATTTATCGAACAGGCTCATGAGATATTGGTGCTTATTGATTCACTGCGACGACCACTTCCTGGGCCAGATCACGGACCGTGTGGATGTCCGGAAGGCGATTCAGCGGAAAAGAGATATCAAATTCATCTTCGACCTCCAGGACCAGTTCCATCACCTGCAGCGATGCCATGCGAATGTCGGCCTGCAAGCCGGTATCCTGGCTGACGCTTAAATCGTCTTTAACGAAGGTAGTCACTATCGTGATGATTTTCGGTAGTACTTGGTCGTAGTCGGTATTCAAGTCGTTCGGTTTCCATGTTTCGGCAGGCTCATTCGGCGCCACTATACGCACCTGTCTTTAGCGTTGCCAATATCGGCGCCTGGCAGGATCGTGCCCCGGTTAACGCCAGCAATCGGGCAGGTGCGCGAAATCGACGAAGGTGGTGATGTCGGCTGCGAACAGATTTTCGTCGGTTTCGGCCACCCGTCCCAGGAAGTGGACGTCATTGGCCCGGGCGCCATCCAGATCGGCAATCGCGTCGCCGATCATGACGCAACGGTTGGCCGGCAATCCGTGTTCCTGCAGCAATTCCGCGATGTTGTCGGCCTTCGAGCTGGGTGAGCCCCAAATACCGGCGAAAACAGGGGCCAACCTGCGCTGCTGAATAATTTCGTTCAATTCGGCCGTGGGAGTCCCCGAAACGACGAAAAGCGGTAAATGGCGGCCGGCACTGTCCAGAAACGCCTGGGCGCCCGTGACCATCGGCGCGGCAACCACACGTTCCATTACCAAAACCGAAAAGTCATTGGCGAGCTCGGCAACGGCGGAATCTGTGAGTGGGGGCTTACCCAATATCTCGGTCTGGAAATAGCGAAATTTGTCGAAGCGGGAGACCCCGCCATTATTCAGGTGGTAATTTTCAACCTGTGCAACGACCTTATCGCCGTATTTTTCATAAAGGGATGCAAAGGCGCGTGTCTTGACGTCGACGGACTCGACCAGCACGCCGTCAAAATCGAAAATAATCGCGTCCAGGCCTTGCAGGTTCATGACCGGTCCGGGCTGTGAGCCATTCGAAAACCGCGTTTTTCGACGTGCGCTGTTGAAAATACCATGGCTGGGTTTTTCAACAGACTGCTAGTCGAGTTCTGGCAGGTTGGCGCGTGAATGATCGTATCGATCCGATTCCTGCTGTAGTTGTAATTCGCCGATGCATTCGAGAAGGCCCTGGCCCAGATCCACGAAATCGGTGCCGACCAGCTTGTGGCCGATATTGGGCTGGTAGGCGTACGGCGTCATTGTGTAGTGACTGACGGGATTGCCCTCGGCAAACTCGAGTTTGACGTCGCCGGGTAAGATTTCGGCAATCATTTGCATGACATCGCGCACGCGCATGCGTTCGGTCCCGGTCAGCACCAGGTGCCGGTTTGCATACTTTGCTTCGAGTATTTGCAGGCTGAGTCGTGCAGCATCGGTGACATGGATGTATTCCCGAACGGCTTCACCATTGCCGCCGTAGGTGATGCATTCGTCATTCAGGGCTTGTCGCAACATGCGAAAAACGCCATTGTGCCGATCGGCCCTGGGTCCGTACAGCGAGCCGTAACGCAGGATGGTGTAGTCGAGGCCGTAACGTGAATGATAGGTTTCGACAAAGCGCTCTGCGCCCTGTTTGCTCGCCCGGTAGAACGAGCCGGATTCTGAAAAGACGTACACGCTGCTGGCGAAAACATAGCGTTTTACCTGGGCCAGCCTGGCCGCTTCCAGCAACGTTACGGCACCCAGGACATTGACCTCGGCCGTCCTGACCGGATTGTCGTGCGCTTCATCGATGTCGGCGACAGCCGCGAAGTTGTACAGTGCAACGGCGCCTTTTACGGCATCGAGTGCCTGATCCAGGTCGGTGATGCTGCCAATCACCATCTCCTGATCGTCGCGCAAATAAGGCGATTTCGTTCGGTCGAATATAACGACCTGGTATCCGGCATCGGAAAGCGTATCCGCGACATGGCTGCCCAGGAAGCCGCTACCACCAAAGACAACGATTTTTTCCGCGGTCACGATTTCGCTCCATTCTCGATGACACCGGCCTCGCAAAGACCCGTATACAGGTTTTCAGCGGCTTCGCACTCCATCTGACGTCGCGACTCAATGGCGCTGGAGGCGAGATGCGGAGTGAGTACGACCTGCGACAAGTCCCGCAACGGACCGGTGTACGGTTCTGTTTCAAATACGTCCAGTCCGGCGCCGGCAAGCCGGCCGTTCTGCAGTGCCTCAAACAACGCTTTTTCATCGACAAGATTGCCGCGTGCTGTATTGATCAAGATTGCGCCCGGCTTCATGGCGGCCAGGCTTTCACTATTAATAACATGGTGCGTGGCTGCGCTGTATGGCATATGCAGGCTCACGATATCGGCCTGCGCCAGGAGATCGTGCAACTCAAGCCGCTTCACCGTCGATGCCGTGTCGGCAGCGATGGGGTCGTGCGCCACCACTTCGGCTCCGAATGCAGAGCACAGGCTCGCAACCCTGGAGCCGATTCGTCCCAGTCCCAGGATGCCGACTGTCTTGGATTTGAGCAATCGACCCTTCAGGCGCGGCCATCTGCCATCGCGAACCTGGCGATCCGCTGCCGGAATTTGCCGCAATGCGGCCAGCATCAAGCCAAGGGTCATTTCAACAACGGCATCCACTGGTGCGTCCGGCGTAGAAAACACATTGATGTTGCACTTCGCCGCGGCGTCCTGGTCCACACTGTCCAGGCCAACGCCAAGACGGGATATGACGGTAAGTCGCCGGGCATTGGTTAAGACCTGTGCGGTCAGTGGTTCGACACCGGCCAGCAGCCCGACCACAGAATCCGTCAGCAGTTCGCCGATTTCCGTTTCGGTCAGTTTGCGCCCGAAGGGATTGGTTGTAATAGAAAGCCCGGCTGCCCGTAACCGGTCGATCCCGGGGTTATCGTCCACATTGAACGATGAGGTGGAAATAATGATGTCAGTCATGTCGATTCCGTATCTCGGCAAGGTCCCGGCGACACAATGAATCGAGGATACGAATGTCGAGTGCGTAGCCCATGAATCGATAGCCGGAATCGATCAGGCCGTAAAGCGCATCAAGATCGGGTTCGACCACGTGCAATCCACCCGTTTTGTTCATCGCCTTGCCCGCTTCGCAGACGCGTGCAATCGCTTTTTGCACGTCGGGGTGGGTGATCTCACCGGGCATACCCATCGAAGCTGAAAGATCATAGGGCCCGATGATGAACGCGTCGACACCGGCAACGCCGAGAATCTCCTCAATGTTGTCTACCGCATCTCTGTGTTCAATCATCACCACCACGACGGCGTGGTCTTGCAACCATTCAAGGTAGGGTTTGAATCCGGCACCATAGCCCTGTGCTCTGGCGAGGCCGACGCCGCGTGTCCCTTTGGGCGGATAGTAGGTATGGCGTACGGCCGCTTCTGCGTCCGCAGCACAATTTACCATGGGTACCATGATGCCGGTGGCGCCGGCGTCCATGACGCGCTTGATTTGATTGGCATCGTTGGATGTCAGGCGGACGATGGCAGGGCAGTCGTGGGCATCCATGGCTTGTATCAGTGCCTGCACATCCGACAGTTCGAGTGCACTGTGTTCGGTATCGAGCACCAGCCAGTCGAAGCCGGCGCTCGCCATGATCTCCGCAATGGAGGCGTGCCCCAGCGTGACCCAGGAGCCGATCGTCAGTTCATTGTTCGCCAGTCGCCGCTTGAGCGTTGCTGACCTGGAGTTTTCATCGGTGCGCATTTTTCTTTTCCTTGCTCTCGGTCGGGCGGTACGCTCAGTAACTTGCCATCAAAGCATCGTTCGCCAGTAACTTTTCGACCCGCAAAACGTCATTCGGGTGATCGACGGCGATGGTATCCCGATCGGTCGGTACCATATGAACGGTGCGTCCGTGTTCCAGCAATCGCAGCATGTCAACCGATTCGTATTGTTCCAGGGGGGTAGGCGCAAGGCGCGTATACAGCTCCAGCTCGCTACGCGTGAAGACGATGACGCAGACCTGCTTCAGCGCAATCGTATCGGCGAGTCCCGCGGCGGTCAATGTCGGTATGGGTGCCCGGGTCATGTACAGGGCATTACTGCGGAGGTCGTTGACGACCTTGATCGTATCCGGATTCTGGTATTCCTCCAGGCTTTCGATTCTTCGCGAGAGATTGACGCAACCGATATCGTCATTGTCGCGAAAAGGCGCGATCGCGGCCTCGACCATGTCCGGATAAATCATGGGCTCATCGCCTTGCACCATCACGACGATATCGGCTTCCATCTCCATCGCCGCCTCTGCAACCCGGTCGCTGGCGCGCTCGTGAACGTCGGAGGTCATGATGACGCGGGCGCCGAACGCCTCGCCAGCCTCCCGAATCTCTTCATCGCAGGTCGCAATGACGGTCTCATCCAGCTGTTTGCACAGCGCGACACGCTGGTAGACATGCTCGATCATCGTCTTGCCCAGAATCGGTGTGAGAGGTTTTCCCGGGAAACGGCTTGAGCCCATCCTGGCCGGAATGATCGCAACAATTTTCATCTGATGATTATCCCATTTTGTCCGTGTAAAATAGTCCGTCCCGCATGACATCTCTGCCCACCAACGGCCGCATCATGAAAGCACTGTTTTTCCTCCGCCATTATAATGATATTGATCACGTTACGCCGGTGGTTTACAAATGGATCGAGCGCGGTCATAGCTGCGATGTGGTCCTTTTGGGCGAGGCGCATTTTCGTGAGGATTTTCGCGTCGTTTACCTGGCCGGCCTGGACGGGGTGCGCGTTGCCCACGTCAATGAACTGTTCAATCGCCGCCAATCCGTGCGCATGCGCCTGCAAAAACTTGCGCAGGACCGCAACCTGCGTGGATCGCTCCCCGCCGTCGTTACGCGGGCGATTGATCGGCTGCTGCATCGCGAAAGGCGACTTAAGTTCTGGAGAAAACTGGCTCGCCTGATTTTACAGCGCAGTTTTCCGGCGGGTGAAACCGGTGTGCTGACCTTCGACTGGATCAGCAGCAATTCGGTTTTCCCGATCGAACTTGTACAGACGGTGGTCGCGACAGCCGACGAAATGGGTCTGAAGGCCGTTTCACTGCCGCACGGCGACAGTCCGCACGCGAATTTGCTGGTTCGGGTGGAAGAACTGAGGTTGACGCCGCACACGAAATTCTCGCCGGCGAGCATGTTTGCGCGAGTGGTGGTGCCGAACGAACTGTGTGCCACGCGTTTTCGCCCGTTCGTTGATGCATCGGCCGTCGCGGTTCTCGGGTCGCCTCGGTATTGCGATGAGTGGCTGAAAAAACTGGCGACCTTATTACCGGAGAACCCGCTGGAGGACAAACCCGGTAAGCTGAAAATCGTGATGTTCTTGAGAAAACGGGATTTTTCAATTTTCTGGGATGAAGTAGAGCGGGTCATTCGTCTTTTGGCTGCATTTCCGCAGGTGGAACTGATCGTTAAGGCGCATACGCGTGGCGGCTGGAAACAGCCCCTGTCACGCAGCGTGGGGTTGCGACGACTCGAAAACGTGCATTTCGTGGCCGCAAAAGTGCATTCCCCGCATTTGCTGGAGTGGGCCGATGTCATCATTGATATCGCGACGTCGGTGGCCTTCGAGGCGGTCAAGCGCAAAAAACCGGTCTTGGCAGCCGACTACCTGCACGCCGGGCTCTCCACCGTGGGTAAGTACATACCGGAGTGTATTTTGCACTGCCGGGATGATATTTACTCGAAGGTAGATGATTTCATTCGAAACGGGTGTGACGATTTCTATAATGAAGAGCACCGCCGGCAGTTTCTGCGCGAAATTGTGGACGTACCTGATGCGGATGTGTTGCCGCGTTATGTTAACTTATTGGAATCTCAGGTCGCTGGCTGATATCTCTGTATAATTTCGTTTTTTCAATAACTTACTGACAAAAATCTGAACAATATGGCCTTTCTAACGCAACGCATTCTGCAATCGGTTTTCCGACGCTCTGCCACGATCAAGGCGAGCCAGATCCGTGCCGAACCTGCGGTCGTGGTGCTTCCGGTTCGCGATGGCGTGACGCCGTGTGACAAGCCGCCCGTGAGGATTTTCCTGGGAACCGAAACAGCTCAGTACAAAGCCGAGCGCATTTTCATTTGGTCGATCGAGAAAGTGCGTGACCCGTCGCGCGTCTACGAAATCCATCTGATGAAGCACTTGCTCGGCTTTCGTTCACGTTTCTGGTTGACCGGCTTTACCAATTACCGCTTCGCCATTCCGCATTTCGCCGGCAAGCAGGGTCGTGCAATCTACAACGATGTGGACCAGATATACCTGAAGGACCCCGCAGAGCTGTTTGACCTGGAAATGGGCGAGCACGCCTATCTTGCCATTGATGCGGGTGATATTTCGGTGGCGCTTTTCGATTGCGAAAAAATGTCGCGCATCTGGACGCTCCAGGATGCACAAACCGGTCAGAAAAACCCGCTGCTGGCGCGGGCGAGCGGCGTTGACGGCCAGTGGGGCAAGCTTGACGGCCGCTGGAATGCACGCGATCGTGAATACGTTGCCGGTGAGTCGGGCGTGCTGCACTACACATCGCTGCACCGACAACCGTGGCATCCATTCCCCAATCTGTTCGTCTACCAGGCCAACGCGGTGGCCGGTGTCTGGTTCGACCTTGAGCGAAGTGCCAACGAAGCGGGTTACCAGGTCTTTAGCGCCGGGCGTCCGAGCCAGGACTTTGTCGAGCTGTGTCACAGCCTGCAGGATACCGAGGTGCCGGCTGCGCAGGAGCGAAACGATCGGACCGGCACGGTCGTGGCCCGAGAGGCCGATCTGGCTCGCTTGTTTGACGAGTACCGTGTACGCACGGTACTCGATTGCAGAATACCCGCGGTCGCAGCCCATTCGTCGTTGCGACTTCACGAAACGGTTGCCGCAGGCATCGAGCGGATCGATTCGCTGGATCCAACGCAGGCAGCCCCGGCGGATGCGCCGTCGGAGCGTGTTGACGCCGTCGTTTGCATGGAGATGCTGGAGTACGTGCCGGACGAAGATGTACCGTGGCTGCTGCGAGAATTGTTCAGTCGAGCCCGGCGTTTGCTGTACTGCGAAGTTGATGAAACACCATCAAGTCCTGCAAGTCATAGCCGCGTATCGCGTCACCGGCGCACGGCGGCATGGTGGCAATACGAATTTGAACTCGTCGCGAGGCATTTTCCGTCGGTTCGCTGGCGATTGTGTGTGCCCGGAAACGCCGCGGCGCACGGCAGCGATCCGCTGCTCATCGAAGGCAACGAGTGCAACGAGCGCGAAGCCGTAGTCTGGGTACTCGCGAATCAAAAACCGGGTCATACCAGTCAGGCGACTGCGCTGGCGGAAATTATTGGCTGGCCGTTTCAGATCATGCAGGTGCCGCAGACACTGCAGGCCGTGGTGCGCGTGTTACTACGGATCCACAGCGGGGAAGTGGCGCCACTCAAAGCACCCTGGCCAAATGTCATCGTGGCTTGCGGTTGGTGGCCAACGCGCGTGGCCCGCTGGATCAAGGCCAGCAGCGGTGGTCGGGTACGTTTGCTGTTGGCAGGCCGCAAGTGCGGTCCGGTGCGTAGCCAGACCGATATCCTGGTCAGCTGCCAGCATTTTCATTTGCCGATTCATGAACGCCGCATTGAGACTCTGCTGCCCGTACAGCCCATTGCAGAATCGAAAATGGAAGTAGCCCGGGAACGTGGGGAACAATTAATGCAGGGCGCGGCAAAGCCGCGAGTCGCCCTCCTGGTCGGCGGATCGTCGAAACAGCACGTACTCGGCGTCGCGGATACGACGTCGCTGGGACGAAAAGTTTTGCGGCAGGTGCAGGCCGCCGGTGGTTCGCTGTTTGCGGTGACATCCCGGCGTACCGGGGCGGATGCCGGCAAGGCATTGCAGACGGCGCTGCAAGAGCACGCGCAAGTGCATCTGTGGTCACGGGGGGAGGCGGAGAATCCTTACCTGGCGTATCTCGCCGCGGCGGATATCATCGTCGTTACCGGAGAAAGTGAATCCATGCTGACGGACGCAGTCGCAACCGGTAAGCCGGTCTACATCTACCCGTTGCGGCAGACCTATTTCAGTCCCTGGCTGGCGTTGGGCGCCAAGCTGGTCGAGTGGTCGGAACGCACGCCGAAGAACCGGCGCGGCACGGAAAGACCGCAGCAGGGTTTTGAATATCTCTGCAGTCGTATTTTGAAACACGAGTGGATTCTGCCGCCACGAGATCTCGATGCGTTGCACCGTAATCTGGTGGAGAAGGGCCTGGCGCAAATGTTCGGCCAGTCCTTGTCCGCTGACGGGGGCACCCGGGCACCGTCGAAAGACGATCTGGGTCAGCGTTTGCGCATTATGCTCGCCCAGCCGCAAGATGAGCCGGATGCGCAGAGCCGCGGTTCATTCCCTCACAACGCAACGATCGAAGCGTAATGCAGTATCTCGATGTCGCCAAGCTCGACGCTCTGGATGCGAATGCTTTCAATCACACAAAGCCTTATCCCTTCGTTAACCCGACGGGTTTGCTGACCGATGAAGGTTACGCACGTTTGCAGCGTGAACAGCTGGACGTTTCTGTTTTGACGCCCAGTTTCGGTCGCAAGCGCTCGCACGGCCAATTCTCACATGATCGCTACGTGCTCGAATATGAACCGGGTCTCGAACAGGTACCCGCTGCCTGGGAAGAGTTTATTGCTGAATTGCACGGTCCGGTGTACGGCCGTTTTATCAAACGCATGTATCGCTGCAATTCTTTTCGACTGAATATGCACTGGCACTATGCGCCGCGGGGTTGCTCGGTATCGCCCCATTGCGATGCGGTGCATAAACGCGGTTCGCATATTTTTTACCTGAATACCGAGGACGATTGGGACCCGAGCTGGGGCGGCGGCACGCTGATACTTGAGGACCACGGGCGTTTTAAGACCGATTCCGCGCCGGCATTCGATGATTTCGATCGCATCGTCACCAGTGAATGCGTGGGTAATGTCAGTACGCTGTTCGAGCGCCGTGTGCGTTCGTGGCACGGTGTGCGCGAGTTGCAGTGTCCGGAAGACAAGCTTCGCAAAGTATTTATCGTGGTGATCAACAGGCCGCTTTTGTACTCGGCACGCCGCCTGCTCAACAGGATCAAAAACAAATAGTGGCTCCCGCGAACGAAAGTAACCCGCGTCAACGTGCGGTCCTGGTATTGGGGGCTGGTCGCAGTGGTACCAGTATAATCACGCGCGCGATGCAGGCGACCGGTGTTGATCTTGGCAATGATTTCAAACCGCCTTCGCGGAAAAATCCAAGTGGTTTCTTCGAAGATGCCGCGCTGCTCAAATTGAGCAAGAGGCTGCGTCGTACGCTTGGCTTGAGGCCCGACAGTCTGCGTCTTCTCAATGAGTCGGTATGGAGCAGCCCGCAGGTTATGCCCTATTACGCGGAGTTCGCGGCAACAATTAAAGAACGCTTCGGGCATGCGCCGATTTGGGGCTTCAAGTATGCGCGTACCATGCGTTTGTTACCTTTTTGGGTGCGCCTGTTCGAACAAATGGATATTTCGCCGTCCTACGTCATGCCCGTACGCAATCCGTTGAGCGTCGCGCGATCACGAGCCAGGCTCGATGCCCATCGCGGTCAGCAGGAAAACAGTGATCTTGAATGGTTGGTTAACGTCGTGCCCTATTTTGGCCAGCTTCGAGGACAGCAACTGGTGGTGGTCGATTACGATACGTTGGTGGAACACCCGGTTGCCCAGCTTGAGCGCATGGCGACAAGACTGGGCTTGCCTTTAACGGACGAAACCGAGCAGGAAATTCAGGTTTTCGCCGGGCAGTTTTTAAAACGCGGCCTGCAACACACGCGGTTTTCGATTGATGACTTGAAAAAGGCTGACGACATCAATGTTCTCGTTCGTAATGCCTATGGCTGGCTCGATCAGTTGGCCCGAGATGATATCCAGCCGACGGCGAGCGCGCTTTGGGATGCCTGGGAAGAGGTGAATGTCGGTGTTGCCGCGCTGGCGCCGGTGCTGGCACGAATGGATTCGCTCAATCGGGAATTGCGCTACGCACAGTGGAACCCGTTGAGTCCGTTATCTGCGGCGTGGAATCTGGCGAAGCGACTCCGGAGACGCTGAGTACCGGATTCGCTCTAAGAGGGTCGCGCCTCAGGAGACGCTCCTACTAATTTTCTAATGGCATTGTGGGTCGCGCCTCGGGAGATGCTCCTGCAGGCGTGGCAACCGAACCGTTGTAGGAGCGTCTCCTGAGGCGCGACCCCCGCATATCGAGGTCTTGCGAAACAGAGCGAATCAACCCTTTGTCAGTTTTCCGGCTGACCAGGATCGACCGTCACGTGCACACCTTCTTCGCCTCCGGCCATCAGTTGCTGCGTGTTCAGGTCGTATTGGATCTTACTGCTGCTCATGACGCGCGAACCACTGGTTAGCTTAGCGGCACCGGACAATGTGAGCAGGCCGAGCGTTTGCTGGTATTCCAGGTGCTGGCCTTCACCGGCGGTGCCTGCCGAATTTTCCTGATCGGAAGCCAGGAAGAAAAACTGCACAGGCAAACCCCCGTCCGTGCCATCGGCGACGATCCGCTGCGGATCGTCCAGCTTGCCGTAGATGGTTGCCTCATGCGCCGACAATCGCCAGCGCGGGGTTCGAATCTCGAAATGGCCGCGAAAAAACAGGACATCCTGCTCAGTATCCTCCCAGGCCTCATCGGCTGAAACGACAATGGTGCTGTCGTCGGCCAGTTGCAGCAGCTCCGCCGTGGCGCTGCGCCCGGCAAGCAGCGTAATAACGATAATGGCTATAGTTCTAGGATATCTCATGACATAATTACGACTGATTCGCTGGTGAGTTCTGGCGCCGTTGAAATCGATCAAATTCCGATACACCACCGTGTGATCGCACTGTTCGCTGCTACGATGGAGAGGTCAATATGTTAGTCGATCGCTATCTGCTGCGCGAAGTGAGTGTACCCTTTGTCGGCGTCAGCGGCGCTCTCCTGGCGATTTTTCTGACTTACAGCATCACCGCGATGCTGGCCAAAGCCAGTGCGGGACTTCTGAATCCAAGTGAAGTGGCGAATCTGACTTTTCTCAAATCGATAGTCGCACTGGAAGTGTTGTTGCCCGTTGGTATGTATCTGGGCATCATTCTTGGACTAGGTCGCCTCTACAGTGACTCTGAAGTGTACGCGTTACAATCCGCCGGGATCGGCGAGAGTCGTTTTCTTCGACCGGTGATCGGCTTCGCGGCCATGATCGCGGTCCTGATTGGTTTGATATCAACGGTCGCGCGTCCCTGGGCCTACCAGCAGGTTTACCAACTGGGTGCAATCGCTGCAGCATCATCTGAACTTGAGCGCATTAAGGCCGGGCGATTTTACGTCGACGACGACGTAGGCCGGGCGGTATTTATCCAGGGTCTGTCCGATGATCGTCAACAGCTGCAGGGTGTGTTTGTTCGCAGCCGGGATGACAAGGGACTTCAAGTCGTCTCTTCGGCGACAGGTCGATTTGAACCCTACGCCAGGAAAAACCATCACAAAATCGTTCTGGACGATGCCTATGTGTACAAGAAGGTAAACGATGGACCGAACGTACTGGGACAGTTTAAGTCGTTGACGCTTTATCTCACGGCGGCTACGCCGGCGCTCAACCGACACAAGGTTAAGGCGCAATCAACATTTTCGTTGCTCGATGCGAAGACTCCGGAAGACAAGGCTGAGTTCCAGTGGCGCCTGTCGACGTCGGTATCAACACTGCTGCTTGCCCTCGCCGCCGTGCCGTTAAGTCGTTCATTGCCACGCCGTGGTCGCTATGCCAAAACCATGATCGCATTGCTGGTTTATGCCTTGTATCTGAATTTCCTCATGATGGCCAAGACCTGGGTAGAACAGGAGAAACTGGGATCAATCTGGTGGGTACCCGGGCTTTTCGCGGTGCTGGTTGTGGTTTTTTACGAGCCCTGGCGAATATTCGTACGACGCCGAAAACTGAAAAATCAACATGTCGATCATTGATCGTTTCATAGCACGCAATTTTCTCAGCGGAGCGTCGATCGTGCTGATGATCCTGCTGTCGTTGTTCGCCTTCCTGACCCTGGCGGAAGCGCTGGAAGACGTCGGCAAAGGGATGTTTACTACCTTTGACGCGCTGACTATCGTCGGCTATTCCCTGCCCAGGCTGATGCTGGACCTGCTGCCGGTGACTGCCTTGCTGGGCGTGCTGATTGGCCTCGGCGCGATGGCGAACAACCAGGAACTGACTGTCCTGCGAGCGGCCGGTTATTCGGTCGGTCGTATTGCGTGGCCCGTTGTTGAGGTCGTCATCGCGGCCACCGTTATAGTACTAATTCTGCAGTTTTTCGTGGTGCCGGATCTGGAGCTTAGTGCCGCTCGTGTCAGGGCCAAGACGTCGATCGAGACCACCATCGTTAGCGACGAAGGAGGGTCCTGGACGCGCAGCGGCAATCGCTTTGTGCGTATCGGACAGATCATTCAGCACGGCGAATTGCGCGACGTGGAGATTTTCGCCCTGGGTGAAGATGCGCAACTGGAAGAAGTTATGCAGGCGACCAGTGTGCAGGTGCTCGATGGTGGCCAATGGCTGCTGCGGGATGTCACGGTGACCGATCTGAGCAGCGGCGAGATCACAGAGGAACATCTAAACAGCAAGGTATGGCGCAGCTTCCTGTCGGCACAACAGACGTCGGCGCTGATAGTGCCGGTTGAGGCCATGGCGCCTTTGGCTCTGTATCGATACATCCGTCAACTTGACGAAAATGACCTCGATACACATCGTTATCGAGTCATGCTGTGGCAGCAACTGAGTATTCCCATCGGTCTGCTGGCGATGGCTTTACTGGGATTTCCGTTTCTGCTGGGCTCCGGTCGGGCGATATCGGCCGGCCAGCGTGCAGCGATCGGAGGGAGCATTGGTATTCTGTTTTATCTTTTCGAGCAAATGATCGGGCACTTCGCCATCCTGTTCGAACTCAGCCCGGCGCCGGCCGCGTTTGCGCCGGACCTGGTGTTGCTGACACTGGCACTGGTCATTTTGCGACGGGCACGCTGATTCGGTCGCCGCCGTCATAACCGAAATGGATAGCCAATCAACCGAGAAGCAGTCGCTGCTGGACCGTGCCGCCAGGAATTTCGGACGATTGTTGCGTGGGCGCGGCGTTGCGGCGGTGCTGGAACTGTTAACAGTCGCGATACTGGCTCGGGCGCTATCGCCCGCGGAATTCGGCCAGATTGTACTTATTCAGACCTATGTCCTGATCGTTCGCGGCTTGTTCAACTTCAAGTTGTTTGAAGCCGTGATACGTTTCGGTGTCCCTGCACTCGAGGCTCACGACGATGTTTCGCTGCGGCGATTGTTGCGATTGACGCTTTTTATCGATCTTGCCGCCAGCGCACTGGCGACGGTTGTCGCGGTGTTGGCGGCGCCACTGGTGGCGATATTCCTCGATTGGGACTCGTCGCTGGTGCTTGCTGCGATGCTCTATAGCAGCGTGCTGGTGACGGCGGGCATTGGTACACCGAAAGGCATCCTGCGCCTGTTCGACCGTTTCGACGTGCTGGGAATTCAACTAATGGTCAGCCCGGTACTGCGCCTCGGCGGCGTCATTCTTGCGCTGTCACTGGACGCCAATCTGTTGTGGCTGGTCGTGGTTCTGGCGCTGGGGACGCTGGCGGGAAATTTCTATCTCATCGCCCGTGGTTGGCAGGTATTTCAAGATCGGGTTGGCGGGAGCGTACTGCGTGGGCCGTCACTTAAAGCGTGGCAACAGGCCTTCCCGGGCCTGCGCGCTTTCCTGACGATCGTTTATCTTCAAACCAATGTCGATATGTTGCCGAAACACGTTTCCACACTGCTTGCAGGTTCTCTTCTCGGACCGGCTGCCGCTGGCATGTTGCGGCTGGCGCGCGAAGCGACGAAGATTCTGTCGAAGCCCGGAGCATTGCTGCAGCAAGTCTTGTTTCCGGATCTGGTACGTCTTTGGGGGCGCGGCGCGGACAGCTTCCGCATGATTTTGCTGCGTGCTTTATTGATATCCGGCCTTTTTGGTGTCGTTTTTATCGTGGCTTCGATCTTTGGCGGACGCCTGCTGTTCAGCAGCGCCCTGGGCCCCGATTATGCGGAGGCCGCTCCATTGCTGACCCTGCTATTGCTTTCTGCGACGCTTGAACTGGCCGGTATCGTACTGCGTGCAGCGGGCTACGCGATCGGTCATGCCGGCGAGATACTGCGACTTCATCTGCTTAGCGCGGTGATTTACCTGGCGTCGTTTACTTTTCTTGCGCCACGCATGGGATTGATCGGTCCGGGGATCGCCGCCTGCGTCGCGGCGACAGTGACGTTAGTGGGTATTGGCTGGATGGTTGCGAAAAGTATTCGCGAAACGCCACTGGAATCCGACGAAGCACGCGGTTGAGATTGCCGGCTACCCCTTGCGGTGGCTGCGGTTGTCGATGTCAGCGTAGGCCTCGTGAGGCCACCGGCGACCAAAGCACATCCATTGATCCGGCGTCTCGCGAATCCAGCTTTCAAAGTAGGCGAGGAGTTGCTGTGTCATTTGATGCGCTTGCTCACTGGCCGATGCCGCCGGATCTTCGGGTTTGATGGGCGGGAAGACCGTTATTCGAAATCGCATGTCGGGCAGGCGCTCGGCCCGTACCGGCAGTAAATCGCAGTTATGTCGCTGCGCCAGGCGGGCGGCGGTTGTATTGGTCGGTGTGGGCACACCGAAAAAATCCAGCGGATCGCCGCTGTCCAGGCGTGTGTCGGTGACCATGCCAACGATGAACTTTCGTTTGAGTTCCTGCGTCAGCCCGCGCATGCAGCCATCGCGCGAAATCCATTCGCAGGGGAGGGCCGTTCGCAAACGCAGAAAAAGATCGGCCAGGAACGGGTTTTTTTCCGGTGCGAAAATAGAGGTGATGCGCAATTTATATTGCGAGGCTACAAAAGTCGATATTTGCCAGGCGCCAATATGGCCGGTCACCATGACGGCGGCGTTCCCGCGGTAGTCCGCGAGGTTTACACCGTCGGCGACGACAAACTCAATGCGGTCGTCGCGTTCGAGCCAAATACGCTCGGCAAACACGAGCTCAGCGGCGGCATTGCCCAGGTTGCCGCAAACATCCCGCGTCAGTTGTCGTATTTCCCGCGGCTCTTTTTGCGGAAAAGCCAGGCTCAGATTGCGTCGGATCTTCGACGTAAAAGGCAGTGCAAAGCGGAGATTTCTGAAAACGAAGTTGGCGAATATTGCAGCGCGTTCCGGCGTCATGCTTTGCATTAGCTTTAGCAGAGATCGGACAACAAAAGCCTCAAGCCGCCAGCTCAGGTTTCGTAGCGACGGCAATTTTTCAATGAGCCGTGCGGAAAATAGAAAATGCTGTTGTGCCATCGTGCTAGTGCAGTGTGCCGAAGACCCAGTCCCACAACGGTGAGCTAACGCCGTACTTCGCATTCTTGGCTGAAAAATGATGCCGCATGTGATGGTGCTTCAAGGCTTGCAGAAGCGGGTGGCGCATCTTGAAGTGATGCGTCGCGTAATGAATGTAGTCGTAGATCAAATAGCCGACAATAAAAAACGCGCAAAATGGCTCTGCCCAGGGTGCCGGGATAATCGCCGAGAAGATGAGCCAGATAAAGGCCAATACGATGATCGCGCCGGTCGGCGGCATGACCAATCGCGTCTTGTCGGCCGGCACGTCGTGATGCACGCCATGAAAGAGGTAGACCAGCCATTTACCCGTTTTACTCTTGGCTGGAAAGTGGAACAGGTAACGGTGCAGCAAATACTCTGTCAGCGTCCATACGATCAAGGCCGGCAATATCAGCGCGGCCAGCTGACTAACGGGCAGCTGGTGCACCGCCACGGCGCGCCACAGCAGAAAGCCGACCACGGGAGACCAGAACAACAAGGGAACGATCGGATGTACGTGGGTCAGCGACTCCATCATGTCGTTCTTGAAAAGTCGTACTGACTTCTTTTTCATGTCAAATGATCCTGATCGATAGCCGATCACAGTATAGAGCCTGGTCGAAAATTATACAGGGAGACGCGTCCATCCTGGGTCATTTTTCGGCCAGAAATTCGACTTCGGAACCGGCCCAGTCGGGCGTTGCTCGCAGACCTTTTGCAAGTTGGGTCGCGGGACTCCAGCCAGACAAACGCTGAAACTCGGTACCATCGCAGACCCAGTCATGGTGCCGCAGTTCGCGCAGCTTCTGCGGGGTCAGCATGGGGGCGGTGCCGAAGTGGATGCCGAGTCGCGCATTGACCCAGGCGGGAGCGTCGAGCAGCCATGAGGGCGCCTGCATCACGCGAATTTTTCGGTGGCACAAACGACTTACAATTTCGCTGACTTCGTGCCAGTCGTAGCCGCAAGGCTGGCCGTCATCCAGGGGGAAAGTGGCTCCCGCTGCAAGATCGCCTTTGAGCCAGGCGAGGATAGCGGCGCTCAGGTCTTCGACATACAACAGTGAAAATCGGGCATGAGGCGAACCGGCAGTCAGGGCGATTCCGCGCGCCATCAATCGAAAAACGGGTAGCATTTCACGGTCGCCCGGTCCATACACCGCGGGCGGGCGCAGAACGGTCCAGGGTATGCCCGCGCCTTCGTCGTGCAGCACTTGTTCAGCCCGACGTTTGCTGGCGGCATAAAATGAAAGTTGCGGTTCGCGTGCTGCGAGCGATGAGAGCGCGAGTAGTCTTGGTGCAGGTTGCACGCTCCTGATGGCTTGCAAAAGGCGGCTCGTTCCGTCGACGTTGACGCGATCAAACTGAGCCTGAGTGGCACCCCGGACATTGCCGGCACAATGAATTACCGCGTCCGTATTCGCCACCAGATGCCGCAGGCTTTGCACGTCGTCCAGATTGCCAGCGATAAGATCAGCACCTTTGAGTGCTGGCAAGGATGCCTTTGCGGGACTGCGCACCAGCGCACGAACGGAAAACCCCTGGTCTCGCAGTCGCCTGCAGATAGACTGGCCGATAAACCCGGTTGCGCCTGTGATCGCAATTGTTTGCTTCAAGGGAGGGGTACCGTTTTGCGCCGGGTTCAGGCGATCGATTTTCTCAATTCGTTCTCATCCGCAATTTCAATCAGTCGATCGAGATTGTGTGCGGCCATGAAGTTCAGGCGGGCTTTGGAGCGTGACAATTTGCCGGATGAGGTGCGCGGCAGTTGCCGCTTTGACACGAGAGTAATGTAACAGTCGATGCCAAGTTCATTGCGAATAATGCCGGTCAGGCGGGAAATAAGCGCTGAGCGTTTAACCGGATCGGCCTGGCGGCATTGAATCTTGAGCACGCAAATCTCGCCACCGCTCGGATTTGGTACGGAAAATGCGAGTGACCCGCCAACGCGTACCTCGGGCTGTTGCTCGGCGAGGAATTCGAGATCCTGAGGCCAGACATTCTTGCCGTTGATGATAATCAGGTCTTTTTCCCGACCGGTAATGACGATATTCGATTCGACCTGGTAGCCGAGGTCGCCGGTATTGAGCCAGCCATCCTCGGACAATACCGCCCGGGTACTTTCAGGATCGTTCAAATAGCCGGACATTACGCTTGGGCCGCGCAAGAAAATTGTGCCGCTGTGACGGTCAGGAAGGTTGTTTCCCGATGCATCACGGATTTCAATTTCAAAGTCAGGCAACAGGTAGCCGCATTTGACGAATCGTTTTGCCCTGGAGTGGTCGGGGTGTGAAGGTTCAATGGGCAACGCCTGTTGATGCTGGGACAAGTGATTGGCATCGATACAATCCGTTTCCACACCCTGAAACAGGGGCGCGAAGCTGATTGCCAGAGAGCACTCCGCCATGCCGTAGCAGGCCAGAAATGCGCTGTCCTTAAAACCAGCGGGTTCCAGTACGCGGGCAAACTCTTCCAGCGTTTCGGGGCGAATCATTTCCGCGCCAATGCCGGCCATGCGCCAGTTACTCAAGTCGTATTTCCTGGCCTCGTTGGGGCGCAGGCGTCGGGCGCACAGGTCATAACCAAACGACGGACCAAAAGAAATAGTCGCTTTGGTCAGCGTCATCAGGTTGAGCCACTGCCTGGGCCGCACGGCAAACTCTCGCGTGTCCAGGTAGTCGACCGAGCGTTGTGCAGCGACAGGAACCAGCAACAGGCCGATCAGGCCCATATCGTGATAGAACGGCAGCCACGAGAAAAAGCGATCGTCGGTTTGCAGTTTGATGCCGTGGCGAATGATGCCGGTCAAATTGCTCATTACCGTTTCTTGCGTGATAACCACGCCTCGCGGGAAGCGCGTACTGCCGGAGGTAAATTGAATGTAGGCCGTGTCGCCGGGTTCGATCGACGGCAATGCGTCGCTTCCTTCCGGTAGTTTGTCGAAATCGGCGGGATCGCCTACAAACTTGATGTCATAACCGTCGACGGCTTCCAGCAGGAACGAGATATAGCCACTCGAGGCCATCGCGACGGAGACTTCGGCGCCCTTGATGAGTCGGGCAAGTTGTTGCACGTACGCCTTGTGACCGCCGAGGGTTAACGTTGCGGGAAACGCGACCGGCACCAGGCCGGCGTATTGGCAGGCGAAGAAAAAGACCAGGAAGTCCGGATTGGTTTCTGCGACCAGTCCCATTCGAGCTCCTTTCGGCAGACCCAGTCCCTGCAGCTTGCGCGCCAACGTTCGCGCCTGGCGTCTCAATTCGTGATAGGGCAGGCGGGCGGATTGCTCGCCTCTACCGGTAAAAAAGTTGGCGCCGGTGCTGCCTTGCGCTGCGTAGTCCAGCGCGTCTACCAGGGTAGTAAAACCGCCTCCCTGGAACTCGATAGTGTTCCGGGATGGTGTGATCTCAATCTTCAAAACTAAAGTCCCCTTCGCGCTGCCGAAAGATTTGCTCTTCCTGCAGGCCAATTCGGATGATCATGAACGCCCAACTTATTGTAAGTGCAGAAGTTTCACGGGCGTGATAGCTGCGCTATTGTCGTCGTTGAGACCGAGAATCTCAAGCCCTGAGAACGAAAAACTTATACAGCGGGGAAAAATCCACAAATTTGGGTGCCGAACGGGCTGTTAGACAGCCAATGGCAGCAGTTCGGCCATTTCCGGCTGTTGGACTGCGTGCCTCGTCAAGGTGAGAAAAATTGGCCTGGAAGGCGCAAAAGACCGCGTTTTTTGGCATTATCGGCACAGTGTTTTGTGGCACAGACTTCACTTGACCAGGCAATCGGGAGACATTGATTTGAGCATCCAGACGCAATCCATCGAGTACAAAGACGGCGATACGGTACTTGCCGCACACATGGCCTGGGATGACGCTGTGGCGGGCCCTCGTCCCGGGGTGCTGGTTTCGCATGCCTGGGCCGGACGTTCTGATTTCGAGGACCGCAAGGCAGAGCGCCTGGCCGAACTGGGCTACGTTGGTTTCGCCCTGGACCTGTACGGTCAGGGAGTCACCGGCCACAGTCCCGAAGAAAACGCGACGCTGATGCAGCCGTTTCTGGACGACCGGGCGTTGTTGCAACGGCGCATGCGGTTGTCGCTTGAGCAGTTGTCGGCGCAAAAGGAGGTCGATAGCGACCGCACTGCTGCGATCGGTTTTTGTTTCGGTGGTTTGTGCGTTCTCGATCTGGCGCGCACCGGAGCGAATGTGCGTGGCGTCGTGAGTTTTCACGGTTTGCTGGGTGCACCCGGCAATACAGCGGGCACGAAGGTAACGAGCAAAGTCCTGGTATTGCACGGTTGGCGTGATCCGCTCGCGCCTCCGGAACAGGTCTTGGCATTTGCCGATGAAATGGTGAGCCATGACGCCGACTGGCAATTGCAGGTTTACGGCAATTGTATGCATGCGTTTACCAACCCGGAAGCCGAGTCGCCGGAAAACGGCGTGCAATACGATCCGACGGCCGATCATCGTTCCTGGGATTCGATGTGGGTGTTTCTTAACGAGGTTCTTGGTTGAGTCAGGTCGCGCACGCGCTTTGATAGAGCGTATTTGTGGTCTCGACGCTTGTGCTAAGGTTAGCAGCCATTTTGCTTACCGAGTGAGTATTCCGATGACTGTTCGATCGCTGTCCATTGCTGTTTCATTTCTGCTTGCGATTACCGGTGTGGGTTGTAGTGGAAGCGACTCGACGTCAGTTCCCGACACGATGCCCGTCGGTGGGACGGCGAACGAAAACACGGCGGCGGAGACCGCAAGCGGGGAGATTACGGCGGACTTGATGCGTGAATACGTTATCGAAATATCCGCCGACAAATACGAAGGGCGCGGACCTGGCAGCCGCGGCGATGCAGCGGCGAGGAAATACCTGGCCGAAAGAATGCAGGCCATGGGGCTTCTTCCAGGTGCGGCGGATGGCGGTTGGGAGCAGTCGTTCGACCTGGTTGGGGTGACCTCGGCGCAACCCGATGAGTGGGTATTCAGCAACGACGAAAAATCGCTTACGTTAAAACAGTCGGAGCAGTTTATCGTTTCGAGCGGCGTGCAGTCTGACCGTGCCGCCATCGATGATGCAGAAATTGTCTTTGTCGGTTACGGCATCCAGGCGCCCGAATACGATTGGGATGATTTCAAGGGGCAGGACCTCACTGGCAAGGTTCTGTTGATTATGAACAATGACCCTGACTGGGATCCGCAACTGTTCGCGGGCGAAACGCGACTTTGGTATGGACGCTGGGACTACAAGAATCTCAGCGCGGCGACTCAGGGAGCCGTTGGCGCGATCATTATTCACACGGTGCCATCGGCGGGTTACCCGTTCCAGGTAGTACAGACATCGTGGACGGGCGAACAATTTGAATTACCCGCGGGTGATGAACCGCGCAACCAGATCAACGCGTGGGTAACGGAGGATTCGGCTCGAGAGTTGGTCGCGATGGCCGGTTACGATCTGGATGCGTTGCGCGAGTCTGCCGATAACCGCGATTTCCAGCCCGTGCACCTGGGTATTACAACCTCAATGGGCATGGATGTGACGTTGAAGCGCGTTTCGACGGCCAATGTACTGGGCCTGTTGCCAGGCAGCGATCCCGAACTGAGTGATGAAGTGGTAATTTACACGGCGCATCACGATCACCTGGGCATCGGTACGCCGAATGAAGACGGAGATGTTATCTACAACGGTGCCATGGATAACGCCTCCGGTGTTTCACTGGTAATGGCCATCGCGCAGGCGATCAAGTCGATGCCGGAAGCACCGCGCCGATCTGTTTTGTTTGCCTTGGTGGGTGCGGAAGAACAAGGGTTGCTGGGTTCAAAGTACTACGCCGAGCATGCCACGTTTTCGCCCGGCAAGATCGCCGCTAACCTGAACTTTGATGGTGGAAATATCTGGGGCGATACACACGACGTTACGTTTGTTGGACTGGGCAAGTCTTCAATCGACGGCATCCTGACAGCAATTGCCGCGGAGCAGGGGCGGGTGGTCAAGCCCGATCAATTTTCCGATCGCGGCTATTTTTATCGTTCAGATCAGTTCAGTTTTGCCAAGATCGGTGTGCCCGCGATGTACCTGGACGCCGGCACGGATTTCGTCGATCGACCGGCCGGCTGGGGTAAAGCGCAACAAAATCACTACACCGATGTCAATTATCATCAGCCAACCGATGAGTACAACGACAGTTGGAATTTCGACGGTATGATCGCCGATGCGTTACTCGGTTTCTGGACCGGACTCGCGATTGCCAACGCCGACGAAATGCCCGTGTGGAATGAGGGTGATGAATTCGAAGCGGCCCGCCTGGAGGCACTGGCAGCAGAGAGTCAATAGGCTTTTCTATGCGCCACGACGCTTTCTTGAGATGCGGGCGATGCCGTAAAAAACCAGCCCGATCGCGAGTAGCTGCGCTGTGAAAATCCAGGCAGCAGGCTTTGACTGCGCGGCGATCCAGACGCATACGACTAAAGCGATGACGGGAATGGTATACCCTCCGATTAACCGATAGGCACCCGCGCGGGTCTCTTCATCGGCTTTACGGCGAATGGTGGGCAGCGCTGATATGCAGAGGATGTAGGAAATCAGGCGCGTCAGTGAACTGGCGATGGCCAACTGCACGAAGGAACCTGTCAATGCCAGGACGATTCCCAGCCCGCCGAGAAAAATAATCGAGTTTCCCGGCGTTGCGTGTTTCTGGTTAACGACGCCAAACCACTTTGGTAACAAGTGTTGTTCCGCCATTGCAAAAGTGAGACGCGGGACCGCCAGCATGATCGCCGCAAGATTGCCGCCAATTGAAAAAACGGCCGCCAGCGTTAATGCAATCACGCCAATCGGGCCGAACAGAATTCCGCCAACAGTAATCAAAGTGGCGTCACTTGCGCCCGCATTAGGCAAGACCGAAACGTAAACCAGAACAATCAGAAAATAAAGAACACCAATTCCGATCAGAGTGGTAACCATCGCAACCGGTAGCGACCGTCTGGGATTTTTGGACTCACCAGAGACGATGGTGGTCGATTCGAAACCGACGAATGCGTAAATCAGTAACAGTACCGTGCCACCCAGGTCTTCAATGACCGGAAATGCAGACGGAATGAAAGTGTCGCCGGATACGTATTGCAGACCGAAGATAATGAGCATCGCGATCGGTGTGAGTTTCATGAAAGTGAATACCGCCAGCGTACGCACACCGTCTTTCACGCCGGTGTAATTCGCGTAGGTCAGTGCGCTGGACAAGGCTATTATGACTATCGTTCGGCCCGCGCCCTCGGAGACCAGTGGCCAGACAGAGCCCAGATAATTCGCAAACGCATTGGAGTTTGCGGCGAATGCGGATACCCGGCTGATGTATAGAATCCAGCCGGTACCAAAACCGACCAAGGGGCCAAATGCCGTCGTCGTGTAAAGAACCGGTCCGCCGGAGTCCCTGAAGTAACTGGCCAGTTCCGCAAACGTCAGAACGATCGTGATGACCAAAAGGCCGACTACGAGAAATAACCAGGGGCTCAGGGCCCCTGCTCGGGCAGTCACTGTCGCGGGCAGTGCAAAAATTCCGGCGCCGATGACGGAATTCAGAGCGAGAATCGCGACGCCGAGAAATCCGATGGCGCGTACTAATTGGCCCTTTTTTCGGCCGGTGTCCGTTGTGGTAGTCAATCCCTTCCTCCCTGAAATGTCGTTCGCTTAATGTGCGAAATGCGAACAGGCCATATTCGAAAACAGGGTGGGATCGCCACGACCGAGATTGAAGCCCGCGCCGTACAGCGCGTGCAGACCCGGTTTCAGGGCTTCTGCTTTGACTACTGCGTCGTGCGGGTCTGACCCCCGGCCCGCCGGTAACTCATCGAGGTTTTTGGATTCGTGTCCGGACGCGCTCAACGCAATCAATAATATGCCGCAGGTAGTAACCTGTCTTTTCATATCGCTCACCCCGTGAATACGGGGCTCACGTTACCACATCGTCTTATCCCGGACACCGTACGCATTTTGGGGGACGCTCCTGTTGCGTCATCTGGTGCACGAGCCACTTATTCCTCGTCTTGTACAGCACGCACGATCAGCACATCACAGGGCAGGTGATCCAATACCCGCTCTGCCGTGCTGCCGATCACGGCACGTTTCAATCCCCAGCGTGCCAATGCACCCATTACCACGACATCCACGTTGTGCGCGCGAGCGAACGTCGGCAGCAATTCCCGTGTTCGGCCCGGAAGCTGGTGTACGTGCTCCGCATCGACGCCGTAAGCATCGGCGAGTGCGTCCAGTTTTTGCCGGTGTTCGGCGGTGATTTTCTTGTCGAGTTCATCAAGCGGAATCCGGATGGGCTTGAAGGTACGCGTAGCTTCGCTACCGATGCTGCTGATCCTCTGGTAGCTATGCACCAGATGGAATTCGCCCTCGGTCGCTTTGGCGATGTTCTGTGCGTGCTCCACAATCGCATGGTCCAGGGCGGCCGATTTGTCGCGAGCGTGCGTTGGGTCGACGGCTGCGAGCAGCACCGGATGCGCACGCAGTTCCTTCGGCTTGACGAGGTACAACGGACAAGGGCAGGAACGAATCAGCTGCCAGTCTGTGTCGACAAAAATCGCCCGCTCGGCCGCGCTGTGATACTGGGTGCCTTTCATCAGGTAGCGGGGAGCGGTTTCGCGGGCACGATGGAGTATGCCTTCCGCGATGGGTCGATCCTCCAGCACCCCGGTGTTAACGGTGATCCCTGTTTCACGCGCGTTATCCGCCAGATCCTCAATCATTTCTG
Source organism: Gammaproteobacteria bacterium (assembly GCA_013151645.1). Lineage (GTDB taxonomy): Bacteria > Pseudomonadota > Gammaproteobacteria > Steroidobacterales > Woeseiaceae > JAADHU01. The sequence goes on from JAADHU010000069.1 coordinate 28,968, forward strand.
ATTGTGCAATGCGAATGCTTTCGCCGATTTCCTTCGCTTCGTTCGATAGATACCAGCCTTCACGCAACGGGCCGACATCGGCGTCGCACAACAGGATGTCCAGTGAACAATTGCTGATGCGCGCGAGCCAGATGGCCCTCTCGATAACTTCGTGGGGATGAATTTCGGGTTCGATGATGACCAGAATTGAGTTGCTTGTCGTCATGGCTTTGTTCGCTCCGCATTCCACTACCTTTGCCAATACACTAGGGCCTCATGTTGTCGAAAAGCATCCGTAATCTGCGAGCTATTTTTCGGCTACTACTTATGAATGGCCCGACTGTTTCGGCTTGCACTGGATTTACGCGCCTTCAAGTGGATAATGACACCCTTGTCTGAATTACGGATTTTCCATTGTTCATGAGGCCGATCGAACCAGAACCAGTGCTCGATGAGTCCTGAGCGGAGAAGCTCGAAGCGTTCCATTGCGATCGCCGGAAACATGGGAGCAGGAAAGTCGACGCTGGTCGATTTTCTCAGTCGTACGTATAACGTGTCGCCATTCTACGAGCCGAACGAAGACAACCCGTACCTGCCGGATTTCTACCAGGATATGAAACGCTGGTCTTTTCATTCGCAGCTTTATTTTCTGAGCAACAAGTTTCGTCTGCACCTTGAACTGGATCGTACGCCGGGTGTTGTTGCACTCGATCGGACCATTTTCGAAGACGCTGAAATTTTTGCAACCGCGCTGCACGATATGAAGCGCATGGACGATCGGGACTGGGAAACGTACCGGGGGTTCTATCATTCAATTCTGGATGCAATACGTCCGCCGGACCTGATGATTTATCTGCGCTGTTCGATGCGGACGCTACGCAAACGAATAAAACTGCGTGGCCGCGAGATGGAACAGGACGTTCCGCTCGCTTATTTGAAACGACTCGATGCCCTGTATGAGAAGTGGATCGCATCGTACGAGATGAGCGATTTGCTGATTCTGGAAACCGACAACCTGGATTACATTCACGACCTGGTGCATCGACTGGATGTCATGGAGAGGATTGAGGCGATATTGCCGCCGGAGTTTGGCAAGCCGGGTATTTCCTGAGTCGGATACGCCCTGTCCGCGGTATCGCCTTGAATCAGTTGCCGAACGCTTCGAGATAGGATGAAGGCACTGCTTCACCGTCGGCGAACGCGGGTATGAAGACACTTTGTTCGATGGTTTCGGCAATGGCCTTGCTGCACTTGGCGCTGATAGGAATACCGTTGCCGTGCGTCACCTTGATACTGCTTTGTGTACCGTCCGCGGCCACGTGCGCGCGGACCACCGCGACAAAATGGGCGAGGCTCGGGCAGGATTTTTGCCATTTTTCGCGCATGACTCCGCGTTGCGCGGCAATATGGTCTTCCCCGTACGCATCGAGGTTTTCCGGATACGCCTGATTGGCATACAGGGTAATGTGATTTTCTTCTTCCGTGCGCGTAAAGCGAATTCGATACTGGAAGTAGACGCCGATTTTCCTGCCGTTATAAGTAGCGGGCTTGAATCGAGCCTTTTTTGCGGCCTTTTTGACGGCTTCGGCGTACGGCGCGTCCGTAAACTCCTTGACGAAGCACGCGCCCTGAGCCATTTTTCCGTTCGCTTTCACAATGCCCTGGCAGGTCAGCATCCTGTCCATGGTTGAGGACGCCGCCGCATCCGGGAATTTGATCAATTGATCCAGCGTTCGTTCACCCGAACCGAAACCGGCCGGGCTGTGTTCAGTGCTTGCGCCAAACGCGCTAACCGACAGGCTGCCGAGCGCCAGCAGTATCGACCATCGTCTTGCGTTTCTGCCGTCCATCCGAGGCCTTACTCGGCAACGCACTCGGATTGCCGGAGGATCCAGTGCAAACCGGTCCGCCGATGAACGAGAACGCATTGCGGGCCATCGACCATCAGTTGAAAGTGTTCCGGGCGACCAAGGTTGCGGCCCGGTTCGGCCGGTCGTTCAATGCTGCGATTCTTGCCTTGCTCGATCGTCAGAACACTGCTTTGTGTCAGTGCATCTGCGGCAACGGTAATTTTCGCGCCATCCAAAGCGGCCGAGACCGATTGTTCGATCTCCAGTCGAGTGTCCTCGCTTGGATTGGTTAGCAGCGCCGGCACATCGGTACGCAGGTCCGAAGTGCTGCACGCGGCCAGCCAGGAGACCAGGATCACGCATGAGCCAGTTCTGAGCATTTCCTAGCGCCTCACGATACGATTCTGGCGCCACGGTGACTTCGGAATCTGCAGGTCTTCATCGGCAATCAGGCTCGGTTTGGAGACACCGGGTAGTCCCGACCCGTTGGCCACCGGGCAGCCGCCTGTCTCGGCATACACCAAAGCGGCGGCCAATCGTCGTTCAAGAGGATCGCCCAGCGCGGCGGTGAAATCATCGGCAACCGAACAGCCCGGCAGCCGCGGTTCAATGGTGTTGGCCGCATTAACCGGTGTGAAACCGTCGGCATAATCACCAAAGCCCATGTCGTTTTCGCCGCGGAACTGGATCGTGAAATACGTCGTCCCGCAATTGTCCCGCGGATAAAAGCCGTACGGTTTGCCGCAGGTCGTCGAGCCGATCTGAATGACCTGCACACCGACGCCTCGCAGACTGTTCATGATGGATTCGCTCGCCGAACAGGTGCCCGGGCCGGTCAGAACAAAAACCCGCGGCAGATCCAGCGTGGGCAGCGGCGTTCCATCCGGCAGGAGAGGGTCGAAGCCGCGACTTTGTGTATGGAAGCCGACAGGGGTGAGCGGTCGTCCCGTGACCGGATCCGTAACCGTGTGTTTGTCGTTGAAGGTCAGTAACTCGAAGGTGCGTCCTGCGGTAGGCACTGAACCTGCAATCATGTAAGAAAATTCACTGGCGATATCCAGAAAGCCGCCGCCGTTGTAGCGCAGGTCGACAATCAGATCCGTGATGTTGGCGGACTGCAGCGTTGTGACGGCGGCGAACAGCCCGCCTTCCGCAGTGGCAATGTGATCGTTAAACAGCATGTAGCCGACCGGGCCGGTGGCCGTCGCGATGGTTTTGACATTCTGCACGGGTGTCGACGTCGTGATCGCCGAAATCATCGTAAACGTCCGCGTCGTCGCGGCACCGAGGTCGCGCACGGTAAACTCGTGGGATTCCCCGGCGACGGACGGGAAGAAAGCGGCATTCAGCGTGTCGACGTCGTTGCCATCGATCACGTCAACACCGTCGACTGTCAGAATTTCCGCACCGCGGCGCAGATTGACAGCATCCGCCGGTGTGCCGGGATCAGTGAAGGCCACCAGGATTTGTCGGGGCGGTGCTGTTGCCAACAAGGCGAATTGTGTCCCGTAACCGGCTGAACTGCCCGACTGAGACTGCGCAATCCAGTCTTCGGTCGATAAGGAAAAGTGAAAATTGTCTTTGTTATTACCAGAGGCCGTCGTCGCGGTAGTGACCAGTAAATCGAAGTATTCCGGGGTTGCAAACAGCGCCGGATCGCGATCAATGATTTCGTCGTACCACAGGTAGGTATTGTCACTGTAGGAACGCAGGAAATTGTTTTCGTCGGTCGCGGTTCCCTGCATATCGGCGGTGCCGGCACGTGGAGTGGCGCAGGTTCCCGCAAAGGTCGACGCGGCCATAAAAACACCCGGCGTCCAGTCGTTGCCGGATCCACCACCGCCACCGCCACCGCCGCCACCGCCACCGGTACCGCCGCCAAATGAATTGTCACCACCGCCACCACCGCAAGCGCCGATGCTTGCCGTGAGTACCAGTGCGGTAAGGATCTTGATGGTTTGTCCCAGCTTGACGCGGTTGCGGCGACGGCCAGGAGACGTTGTCTTATCGTACATACCGGATTCCCTTGTTCACTCCCAGATATTGCCGACATCATACTATGAGCCGGCATTAAGGCGCGGAAATTCGTCAAGATTTGACCGACTGTGCAGAATTTCGACGTTGTATCCAGCCGCTACGCCGACGTAGGATGGGCAGACTGCAGCAGGAATGAATTATGTCACGTGGGAGTATCGTTATCGGGCGTCGTTTCATCGGTCCGCCCCATTCTGCCAATGGGGGTTACGCGTGTGGACGCATTGCGGCGTTCATTGATGGCAGTGCGGAAGTAACCCTGCGCCGACCGCCGCCCATCGATACGGAAATGCAAGTTTGCGGAGAAACCGGCGGTGGCGTAACGCTGTATAACGGCGATACGTTGGTCGCCAGCGGCGAGTCGGTATCCTTCGTACCGGTGCCGCTTGCCGCCCCCGGATTCGATGCGGCCGTCAATGCGGCACAACGAAGTTTCGATGCGTCGTTGCACACACTGCCCACTTGTTTTGTGTGCGGTCCGCATCGTGAGCCAGGTGACGGTCTGCGTATTCATGTCGGGCCGATTGACCCGCATGACGAACATTGGAACGGGATTCTGGCCGCGCCCTGGATTCCCGCTGAGAATCTTGCGGACGATAACGGCATCGTTCTGGCCGAGTTTGTCTGGGCGGCACTGGACTGTCCGACCGCTTACGCGTGCAGTTCACCGGCGGGCATGCGACACATCCTTCTGGGGCGACAAGCCGTGGCGATTTCACGGCGACCGGGGATGGCTGAACGATGTGTTATCGCCACGCAGGAGATTTCACACGATGGCCGGAAATCCTGTGCGGCGGCGACGTTGTTCGGCGAAGACGGTGGGGCCATCGCCTTTTGTAAGGCGATATGGATTGAGGTTACGCCGGAAGTTCATAAAGGCGCTATTGCGTAGTCAGGCAATACTCGCAACGGATGTCGTATTTCGGCCGGCGCGTTTCGCTTCGTAGAGTGCTTCGTCGGCGCGCGACAGCCATTGCTCGCACGATTCACCATCGTACAATTCAGCGACACCGATCGAGATCGTTACCTCCTGCTTCGGTGCGAGTTCGTTGACCTCCACCAGGGTGCGCAATTGCTCGGCAAGCTGCGAAGCGCGTTCAATATTCTGGCCTTCGGCCAGCACAATAAATTCTTCTCCGCCCACCCGGTACAGGCTATCGGTAACACGGATACGCAATTTGATGATCTCGGTGACGCGAATCAGAATCTGGTCACCAGCGGCGTGGCCATAGGTGTCATTGACCGATTTGAAATGATCGAGATCGATGACCAGCAGAGACGCCTGAACGGCCGTTCGCTGACGGGCCGCGATAATACTGGTCAGCTTCTGGTCGAGTGCGCGTCGGTTGCCGGTGTTCGTCAACGGGTCACGCGTCGCCAGCATGGTCAGCTTGTTTCTCTGCATTCGGGTCAGGGTGGCGAAGGCGTAGGAAAACGATGCGGTAACGAGCATGGTTATCAGAATAGTCGTTAGCGTGATCGTGGTCAGCGTTTCCATCAGGGGCGGAATCAAGACAAGAATTGAGACGAAGGTGAGCAGCAGGGCTTCACGCGGCTTGAGCAGATAGAACAGTGCAATAAAGGCAGGGTAGGCCCAGTAAATCTGTCCCGGGCCTTTCAGATAGACGGTCGATATGACGCCCGCAACGCACAAGAATGCCAACAAAATGCTGGGCCCGCGCACGTCGCCGGTTCGATACACTTTCACGCCGAGGAAGACGAATCCGGCCACGATGCAGGTATCGAGGAGACCAACGCCCCAATCTCCCTTGAGAAAGCGAATAATCGTAAACGGAAATACGCCGAGGGCTCCCGAGGCACTCAGAATCAGCGGAAGAATTTCTTCCATTGAAAAACTCTTGCGACTACTCATCGATGCGAGCCCGAGTCCCCGAGTTTTCTGGCCAGATCATCCATTCGAGAATCCTTGATTTGAACAGGCGGCATGATTGAGTTGCCATACGCCCGAGATCGAAATGCAAAATCCTGTTTGCGGCGTGAGTTTACACCATCTGCGGTGACTCGCGCTCGATTGCGTTGTCGCTCTCGGGTATCCTCTGGGCACTCCGTGTGTCATGAAAGAGGTAGACAGCATGCCGCAAGAATATTCCCCGGTTAGCCCGTTCCTCGGCTTTCTTTCGATGTTGCTGTTAGCGCTGGCTATGCCTGTGCAGGCAAACGATGTGACTCGCCATACGGTCAGTGCACAAGGACATCCGCTGGCGGTATGGGAAAAAAGCGCCGTGGACGCCGACGAGGCAATACTGTTGGTACACGGTCGGACCTGGAGTGCATTGCCCGATTTCGATTTGCAGGTCGAGGGTGAGGATTTGTCTTTGATGGACGGTTTGGTTGCGGCGGGCTATGCCGTATACGCGGTTGACTTGCGGGGCTACGGGCAGACGCCGCGTGATGAGAGTGGCTGGCTGACGCCCGGGCGTGCGGCGGATGATGTCAATATCGTCCTGGAGTGGATCGCGGCCTCCCGTGAGTGGCGCAGCAGGCCGCACTTGTTCGGCTGGTCGATGGGATCGACTATTTCGCAACTCGCGGCGCAGCGCCGGCCGGACATTATTGCCTCACTCACATTGTTCGGCTACTGGCATAACCCGGACGATCAATTTCCGCCGGATGAAGCCGGTATTGAGCCAAAACTCGAAATGAATACCGCTGCAGCGGCCGCGAGCGATTTCATCGTACCGGGCTCCATTAGCGAGAACGCGGTCGACGCCTACGTCAAGCAGGCGCTGGCAGCCGATCCGGTCAAAGCCGATTTGCGGGGCTTTGCCGATTACAACGCCCTTGATCCATCGTTGCTGAGCATGCCAACGCTGGTTATTAATGGCATGTACGACCCGTTAACGCCGTCAGAAAACCTCGCCAGGCTGTATACACGAATCAAGACCGGCCACAAACAGTGGGTCAGCGTCCCCGGCGGCGATCACGCCGCGTTCCTCGAATCGCCGCGTGCGTACTTTTTGAATGAATTGCTTGCTTTCATCAAGGGGGCCAGTCTGTAGGCAGCGCGATCGCGGTGGTGAATTCGAACGTGCAGATTCGACTGAGTCATTTGTCGCGCAGCTTTCAGGAGGGTGCTCAACAACATGTCGTTCTGCAAGACCTTAGCGCAAATTTTTATGAGGGCGAAACGGTCGCGTTGCGCGGCCGCAGCGGTTCCGGAAAATCGACGCTGCTGAACGTCATTAGTGGTATCGATGCGCCGGACAGTGGCCGCATCGAAATCGCCGGCCTCGATATTACCGCCATGTCGGAGCGTGATCGCACGCTGTTTCGTCGGCTTCACATTGGTTTCGTTTATCAGGCGTTCAATCTTGTGCCGACGTTGACGGTGGCCGATAACATTCGCCTCGTATTGCAACTCAACAAGGTAGAGGACGCGGAGGGATCACGGCGTATCCGGGAACTGCTCACCGCAGTCGGGCTTGCCGATCGCCGTCATAGCTACCCCGATGTGTTGTCCGGCGGGGAACAGCAGCGGGTCGCAATCGCGCGTGCGCTGGCGCACCGACCGCGTATCGTGCTGGCCGATGAGCCCACGGGAAATCTCGACGACGATACCGCCGACGACGTCTTGTCTTTGCTCGGCGATCTGGTCAGGCAGGAAGGCGGTACAATGATCGTAGCGACTCACAGCGCAAAAGTGGCGGCGCGCAGCGACCGCGTACTCGAACTGCAGAACGGACAATTGATCGCGGATTCAAGGCACGGCTGATGCCGGTTCTCTACAAAGCCAGTTTTGGTTATTTGTTGCGCCACCCCTGGCAGTTAGGGCTGGCGTTGCTCGGGATTTGCATCGGCGTCGCCGTGATCGTCGCCGTGGATATTGCCAACAGCAGCTCGCGAAAGGCATTCCTGTTGTCGATGAACACGATCAATGGCGAGGCGAGCCACCAGATTGTCGCGGGTCCGGGCGGTGTTGACGAGGAGCTCTACGTGCATCTTCGCGTCGCTGGCGGTATGCGGAACATTGCACCGATTGTTACGGGCTACGTGAGCGTAGACGGTCAAACCCTGCAGGTTCTCGGCGTCGACGTCTTCGCGGAGCGAACCTTTCGCGCGTACACGCAGCCCGCCACAGGCCGTCGATCCACACTCAACGAATCGACTTTTGGTGAGTTTCTGACGAAACCCGGGGCGGTGCTGATGTCGTCGGCGGTCGCAACGAAGCTGGGTCTGGCCATCGGAGAGGACTTCACAATTACTTCCGCCGGGCGGGACTATCCGGCGTTACTGATTGGCACGACACAATCTTCCAGCAGCTCCGCAGCACTCGCAAATATTCTCGTGGTCGATATCGCCAGCGCGCAACACTGGTTCGACAAAATCGGCCACCTGTCTCGCATCGATGTACGTTTGCCCGCCGATCAGGGCGCCGCTGCATCGATTCTTGCTGAATTGCCACCGGGTACGGAACTGCTGTCAGCCGAAAGTCGCACCCGTTCGATCACTGAAATGAGTACGGCATTCATGACCAACCTGACGGCCATGAGCCTGCTCGCGTTGCTGATCGGCACCTTTCTCATCTACAACAGCGTCAGTTTCGCCGTGCTGCAACGTCGTGGCCTGATTGGCGTGCTGCGAGCACTTGGCCTGACGCGCAGAGAGACTTTTTCACTGATCGTGGCCGAAGGAGCGGCACTGGGTATCGTGGGTGCCCTGTTCGGTGTATTGCTGGGCGTATGGCTCGGCGAGCAGCTACTGCTGCTCGTGTCGCAGTCGATCAACGATTTGTATTTTCGCGTTACGGTGACGAATGTCACCGTGAGCCCGCTGTCGCTGCTGGTCGGTTTCGTCGCGGGTGTCGGCGCTACCGGTCTGGCCGCGATGGTGCCGGCGATAGAAGCCTCCGGTTATCGACCGCAATTGTCACTGGCTCGTTCCGTACTCGAAAGGCGAACACGTCGTCTGTTGCCGTCGATTGCGTTGGCAGGGCTGGCCGCCGCCGCTCTGGCACTGATTATACTGCCGTTGTCGGGGACCTCGCTGGTGGCTGGTCTGACCGCCATGTTCCTGCTAATTCTCGGTTTCGCGTTGTGCATTCCGGTCATGGTGGACACCGTTTCACGATTGGCGGCCGGGGTCGCCGGAAGATTCGGCGGCGCGACGGCGAGACTGACCGTCCGGGGTGTCAGTGCGTCGCTTAGCCGCACGGGCGTCGCGATTGTCGCCCTTGCGGTCGCGGTGTCAGCAACAGTGGGCGTAAGCGTCATGGTGGACAGCTTTCGTTTAGCGGTGAATGACTGGATCGGCAATTCGCTGCGCGCCGACATTTACGTGGGCGTCCCCGGTGGTTCGCTGGATCCTGAGCTGGTCCGCGACATCGCTCAATTGCCCGGAGTCGCGGAGATCAGCAGCAGTCGGCGTATCTGGCTGGAGATGCCGCAAGGTCGCACCCGCGTGCTGATTCTGAACAGGGCGGGGCCGGGCTATGGCGGCGTGGAATTGCTTGACGCGGAGGCGGAAGAAACGTGGCGATCCTTTGAAGCAGACGGTGCCGTGCTGGTGTCCGAACCCTACGCTTATCGAAATGCGGTGGCTCGTGGCAGCACGCTGTCGCTGAACACGCCACTGGGACCGCAAGCATTCAATATCGCGGCGACTTATCGTAGCTACGATGCCAATCAGGGCACGGTCCTGATGAGTCGTACTACCTATCGTCGCTATTGGCACGATGAAGCCATCGACTCGATCGGCGTGTACCTGGCGGCAGGCGCAGCGTCACAAAGCGTGATGGAGCGCATGCGCGAGATCAGTAAGGGGCGGCAGTCGCTGCTGATGCGCTCGAATCGTGAATTGCGGGATTTGTCGTTACAAATTTTCGACCGTACGTTTGTGATCACCGACGTGCTGTACTGGCTTGCCGTCGGTGTGGCCATCATTGGTATTCTCGGTTCGATGCTGGCGTTGCAACTTGAGCGCGCACGGGAGTTTGCGATTTTGCGTGCCATTGGCATGACGCCATGGCAGCTTGGCAGCATGGTCACGTTGCAGTCGGGCTTCATCGGCCTGCTGAGCGGCCTTGCCGCTTTGCCGCTGGGGCTGCTGATGGCGTGGGTTCTTATCGACGTCATCAACCGACGCTCATTCGGTTGGCAGATGGATATGAGCATTGCCCCATCGTTCCTGCTCACGGCGCTGGCGTTGTCGACCGGCGCTGCGCTGATGGCCGGTTTATACCCCGCGTACCGGGCTGCGTCCGCCCGCCCGGCATTGGCGATGCGTGAGGAATAACATGAGAAAAGGTCTGTTATTCATTGTTTTTATAGTGATTTTAATCGTATTTTGGCCTTACTCGTCAGTACAGCACGCGCCTGCGGCAGACCCCACCGAGTTCGTATCCGGTGCGCCGAGACTGGCACGGCTGCTCGGTGCCGCGGATTCGGAAGGTTATCGCCAAGCCCTCACCGCCAGGCCATTCCGGTTTCCGGAAGATCACGGTCCGCATCCCGAATACCGCAACGAGTGGTGGTACGTCACCGGTAATCTGCATGGCGAGAACGGGCAGCGCTTCGGTTTCGAACTGACCCTGTTTCGGTTTTCAGTTACGGCGACGTCCGTAGCCGATGATTCCGCCTGGCGAACTAAGCAAGTCTATATCGGGCACTTTGCCATCACTGATCTGAGGGCGCGGAAGTTTCGTGTCGCGACTCGTTATTCGCGCGGCGGCGTCGGTCTTGCCGGCGCTCAGTCCAATCCTTTTCGCGTTTGGCTCGAGCAGTGGGAACTGGGTGAACTCCCGCCGGACGGTGGTGTTGATGAGTCCGCCCAGGCGTGGTATCTGCGGGCTATGGACGATGATATTGCCATCGATCTGACGTTGATGCCCCGCTATGCACCGGTTTCAAACGGCATTGACGGTCTTTCAAAAAAATCGGCGGCGCCCGGCAATGCGTCGTACTACTACTCGTTACCGCGCTTGCGGACGACCGGCACATTGCGCAGCGGCGAGCAGATTTTCGAGGTGAGCGGCCTTTCCTGGCTGGATCGTGAATGGGGCAGTGGCGGCTTATCGCTCGACCAGCAGGGATGGGACTGGTTCGCCCTGCAATTGTCCGACGGCAGCAGTCTGATGTTCTACGATTTGCGCAAGACGGACGGCACGCGCGACCTTTACAGCGCCGGCACGTTCGTCGCGAAGGATGGGACAGCGACGCCGCTTTCCCGTGACGAAGTGGTGATCGATGTGCTCGAATACTGGGACAGTCCTGCCGGGGGGCGTTACCCGATGGGCTGGCGAATGACGATTGCGTCGCATGAGCTGAGTTTGCGTATCTCACCCATCCTGCGGGGGCAGGAACTGGACACTCTGGTACGCTACTGGGAAGGGGCCGTGGATGTGGCAGGTGAACGCCGTAACAACGCCATCAGCGGGCGTGGCTATGTCGAGCTGACGGGGTATGCTGCTGACTCACCCGCACCGTGATCGAGAGGCTGGTACATGAGCTGTGATAACCCAACATCGGAAACTGACAACCAACGCCGGCGGCTAGTCGCGTATTTGCTGGCCGGTGGCGCGGCTTTGCCATTGGCCGCCTGCGCGCAAACAAGCACCGAACGGACTGAAGCAACGGACGTCAGCCTGCATAACCCGCTGCTCTGGGCCGTTGCCTGGAAGCAAACGGCGGCCGAATTCGGAGCACTCTGTTACCAGGCCTATAATCTCGCAACATTGCGTCTCGACGGGGCATTAAGCCGGCGCAAACACGGCGATAAACCGCTGGCGATTATTACGGATATGGATAACACGATCATCCAGGCGGTCAACTACTGGGGCTACCTGATTAACGAAGGCGGGGAATTTTTTGATGATGCGATATGGGACCAGTGGATCCCCAAAAACCTCGTCCAGGCCGTGCCGGGATCAAAAACCTTTCTCGACCACTGCCAGGCCAACGGCGTTGAGGTTTTCTATGTCAGCAATCGCGATCAGGGCGATCGCACCTACGAATACGCGCTGGCGCAGCTCAGGCTGCTGAATTTTCCGTACGTGGATGAAGCGCATGTCACGGTGAATCGCGCCAGCTCCAACAAGATGGCGATAAAGGAAAAGGTCTCGGTGTCACATGATCTTGTGCTCATGCTTGGCGACAATCTGAATGACTACAAGCGCGATTACTACGTCGCCGACGTGGATGAACGGTACGCGCTGATGGAGCGTGACCGCGATGACTATGGCGACCGGTTTATCCTGTTACCGAATCCCACGGACGGTCATTGGGTTCGCGCGATATTCGGCGAGTCGGAGCCGGCACCCACCGATGCGAACCGGCGACTGCTGCTGGATGCGGCGACGCGCTCAGCCTGGGACGGGCAATAGGCGTTATCGCGATTCGCCCGGGGGGTGACGCGTCAAAATAGGTAGAAGTGCGGATGGGAAGCGTGCCGTGGCGGGCTCAGATTATCGGTTGGGCCTGTTCATGAACGGGCAGGCTAATACACTTGACTGTGAGGGCAGAGACGATGAAGAGAATGACCAGGCTGGGCATGCTGGCAGGGATTGCGTTGGTCGTCGGTATCAGCGGTTGCGGGACCACTCAGGCGCGGCAAGGGGAAGTGATCGGTGGTGTCGTCGGCGGTTTGATCGGCAACCAGATTGGTGATGGATCCGGTCGGACGGCAGCGATCATCATCGGTACCCTGGCGGGATCGATGATTGGTCGGGAAGTTGGTGAATCGATGGATCAAAACGATCGTATGTATGCGGCGCAGACGTTAAATGACAATCGAACGGGCGAAAGCATGATGTGGACCAATCCCGACAACGGCAACGTCTACGAGGTAACTCCCACGCGCACCTACGAGGTCGAGACCGGACCTTGTCGCGAGTTCACACTGAATGCCAGCGTTGGCGGTGGGCCAAACCAGGAGGTTTACAGCACCGCGTGTCTGCAGGCCGACGGCTCCTGGAAGCTGCAACCCTGACGATCAGTCGCGGGCCGGTAGCTCGGCAGGCCGCTAGGAGCGCTTGAAGCGGCTCAGGAAACCGCCGCTTTTCTCTTCGTGTTCTTCGCCGTCATCTTCTTCAGGCGGACGATCGAATTTCAATGCTTTGAGCGTTTCAGTCATTGAGGAGCCGAACTGATTCTCAATGGGCGTGAGCTGCGGCCCTTTCTCTTCGGCCAATTCGCCGGCCGGGGCGGCTGTTTCGTCAGCTTTGCTTGCGGCGGGTTTCTTTGCCACTGCGCTGGCGGTATTTGCGCTCGATTCGTTCATGGCCCTGAGCATATCGAAACGCCTGGAGGCCGATGCATTGATATCCAGAGTGGCGGGTGTTTCATCGGGGGTGATCGACGCGAATGACATGGCGGGTACTTCTGCCGGTTCCAGTGGTGCCTGCTCGACTTCGACGCGGACCGAGTCGTCCGCGACCTCATCGGCGTCGTCGTCGATCACCGCAAGTGTGAGCTCCGCGTCCGGATCATTGGCCGGGACTTCGGCGGCCATGGCGGCAACGGCGGCCGCCATGTGACTGAATTCTTCGCCGAACAGCGTTTCGGCAGCAACGTCATCGATTTCCTCGAGCGACTTGGCGCTGCCGAGATCAGCGGCGAGTTTGTTGAGCTTGGCGCGCTTCGCGTTCTCCTGGCCGCTGCCTTTCTCTTCCTCTTCCAGCGCTTCGCTCGGATTCGTTTCCTCCGCCGGTGCTGCGACCACGTTCGGGCGTTCCTGCAGGCAATCATCCAGCGTTATCGGGGGGAGATCTGTCTCGTCACCGTCTGCAGTGTCGATCTCGTTCTCGTCTTCCACAAGCTGAGCGGTCGGTATCTCTTCAAACGCGTCCACCGCAATGTCCGCGTCCAGCTCGACAGGGCCCTTACGCGCGGCCGCAATCGCCGTCTCGAGCGCCTGAAGATCGGGTTTGCGAGGCGTTCGCGTGTCGTTCACTTCCGCGTTCGGTACCGCAAGTAGGTCAGAATCGATGCGCATCGAATCCGACAATGTCGGTATGTCGGTGTTGGTTGCGGTGACGTCCGCGCCGGAATTCGTCGGCGCTTCGAGCGGCCGATTTTCAGACGGTGCGGCGGGTTGCTCTGACATCTGTTCCTGCAGCCCAAGCGGTACGGGTGCGTCGTCCTCGACTTCGACTGGTTGCTCGTTTAGCACCTCCAGCAAACCGGTGTCGGGGCGCAGAGCATCGTCAAGCTCCTTTACTGCGGCAGGATCGGCATCGGTCATTGTCAGCGCTTCGGGAATGCGGGGTTCAACAATTCTTTGACTGACTTTGGACGGCGTGGCCTCTGTGAGGGTTTCGATGGACAAATCCTCGGCGGCGCTTGCGCTGGCCTCCTCTGCGAGTGCTTCCACGGCGGGCAGTGTGTCCTGAATCAACTCGGGAACGGCATCTCCTTCGTCCGGCACATCGGCCGGGGGTACCGCTGCGGCCGTAGACGCATCCGGCACGGCGCCTTGTGCGACAGGCTCCATGGCAAATTCGTCGCGGGCAATTCGTTCGACCAGCTCCGATGAGACCGTTTTCAAATCTTTTTCAGCCGTAGCGTGAAGTACAGCTTCGCAGAGCTTGTTGATAACCCGCGGTCGACCGTCGGTGAAGCGATAAATCATGTCGGCGGCACCGTCTTCAAGGATTGCCCCGGCATCGCCACCGGCGACCGCGAAGCGATGTGCCAGATAATCCCGCACCTCGGCCGCACTGAAAGGCTGAAGCGAGAGCTGCAGGCTGGTGCGTTGTTTGGTGCGCGTCAGTGCGTCCGCATTGAGTTGTTCGTGGAGTTCAGGTAGCCCCATTAGCACGATGCTTGCGCCACTCGCACCGCCGGCTTCCGCGGAGGTCAGGGTCTCGAGTTCGGCAATCGCGTCAGAACCGATTCGTTGCGCATCTTCGACAACAATGAAAACCTGCGTCCCCTGTTCCTGCCACTCTTTGAGACGTCGTTTGAAATCAGTAAATTGCTGGATGGTGCCGGGCGGCACGTGATCAACTCCGAGTTCATTCAGTAGCAACTCAAGAACCTCATCATGTCGCAGCTTGATGCGCGCGATGCGCGCCACTAATTGCTCGCCGGATATCGCTTTGAGTGCCGCTTCGACCACCGTGGTTTTGCCGCTGCCAACCGGTCCGGTCACGGCAACGATGGTGTCCGCAGACGACAAGGCGTCCGCGAGGCGAGTTTTTATTCTGGCCTGCTGCGAGCCCATAAAGGATTCCGTGCCCTCGGGGTAGCGGCCGAATACTTTGTTTGTTAAAGAAAAATAGTCTTTATACATAACAATTTAGCGCTTTTTTTTAAGGTGATTGATGACACTCAAAAGAGACCGATAAGACAGTGTGCGGCCTGTGTCAAATGAATTCACGGCCTTAGGTCACAGAACGCGATAAGCGCGGATCCTGACGTCGAATCGATGCTGCGACGAAATACACCCACTGACGCCAATGCAACGGCGCTGCGGGCCCACGGCAAGGCGATTCAGCGCACGGTATAGTGGCGTCGCAACCGCCCGGCGATCTTGGAAATTGGATACCTGCAGATGACAATTCGCATCCTGTCGATTACGGTCAATCCGGATCGGCCGACGACGGAGACCTTTATTGGCTTTCACCGGGCCGGTCTGGCGATTACCGTGATTTGCCCGTCGGGGCACCGATATCACCCTCTCCTGGTCGATGCGGGCGTGCCCACGAAGGAGCTGTTTTTCGACCGGAAAGTCGATTTCAAGGCGATCGCTGCTTTGCGTGCCGAACTCAGGCACGGCCGTTACGACATCGTCCACACCTATACGAACAACGCGCTTAGCAATGCCCTGCTTGCTACGCGGGGTATGCCGGTCAGAATCGTCGCTTATCGCGGTATCGTTGCGGCGGTGGGTTTCCTCGACCCGGTCTCCTGGATGCGTTATCTCAATCCGCGCATCGATCGGATCATTTGCGTGTGCGACGCGGTTCGTGACTATTTCCTGAGCATGCGACCTGGTTTCTTACGTATGCCTGAGGACCGGCCAGTCACCGTACACAAGGGTCACAAACTCGAATGGTACACAGACAGGCCCGCCGACCTGGGTGAGTTCGGCATTCCGGCCGATGCGTTTGTTATTGCGTGTATCACCAATAACCGGCCCCGCAAGGGCCTGGAGTACCTGGTCGAAGCGATGGCATTGTTGCCGCCGGATATTCCCGCCCACTTGCTGCTGGTCGGACGCATGGCGGGCAGGACCCTCGATCGGGCGGTCGCACAAAGTCCCGTGAAAGGCCGCATTCACCGGCCCGGATTTCGCCACGATGCACCGGCGGTTAGCGCGGCAGCGGACGTGTTCTGTCTGCCATCGGTGAAGCGGGAGGGGCTGCCGCGAGCGGTGATCGAAGCCATGGCCTACCGCGTGCCGCCAATTGTGACCAATTCCGGTGGCTGTCCCGAGTTGGTTGTAGATGGACAAAGCGGTCTCGTCGTGCCGGTTCGGGACGCCCGGGCGATCGCCACTGCGATCGAAACGTTGTACCGCGATCCTGAATATCGGGCGAAACTGGGCCAAAATGCACGTCAGCGTATTGCGAAGGATTTTCGCAATGAAGATACTGTCACTGCGATCATAGGCGTGTACCGGGACCTTTTGGCCGATTCGCACGCGACCGCATAATTGACCGGTCGGCGGTCGGGGCCGAATCGGCCGGTAACTTCCCGCAGACACCGAAACGGCAGGGCACGAAACAAATTACCGCCCGAGCCGGTCTATTGACTGATGCCCCGGTACGTTGCGGGGCCCATTTCAGGGGGATGGACATGCAAGTTTTCAGGCTGAGCGCCATTGGTTTGAGTCTGCTCGGGGTGGTATTGACGCCCGTCGCACTGGCCGTTGAAACCATCGACTGGCATCACTGGGAAATCGAGGCCTTTGAACGGGCAAAAGCCGAAGACAAAATCATTCTCGTATCGGTCGGCATGGAAGGCTGTGCCGCTTGCGGCCGCATGGAAGCCCTGACTTACACGGACAGCGGCGTTATCGGGCGCATCAACAAGAGCTTCATCGCCATCGAGGTCGATGCGGAGGCGCGTCCGGATATCGGCGAGCGGTATTCGGACTGGGCATGGCCGGCAACGATTTTCATGGCTCCCGACGCTACCCAGGTGCTGGCCATTCGCGGCAATCGGTTGCCGCGGAATTTCAATCCCATTCTGGATGACCTGGTCGCGAAGCAGGCGGCTGGCAGACTCGAAGCCGATCCGAATTCGCCGTACGCAGCCCCGCCGGCGCCGGCGGCCACGGAGCTCACTCGCGTACGCGATGATCTGCGTGTACAACTCGATCGCTCATTGAATCGAAAATACGGCGGCTGGGGTCGAAGCGGTATCGGCGGAGAGCAAAGCGGTTCGAGATTGCGGCACCTCTACATGCGCGCTCACATGTATGACGATGCTGAACTCGAGGAACTGGCGCTCAAGGGTTCCGCGGGCTTCCTGAATGCGCTCGATCCGGTGTGGGGAGGCGTATACAGTGCTTCTTTCCCGGCGGATATGGACGTGCCGGAGCGCTTTGCCGGGCTGCGTGCAATTCCTGAGAAGCGCATCCTTGTGCAATCGAACGCCCTCACGGCTTTCGCTCTTGGTTACGAGAAGACGGCTGAGGATCGTTACCGGGCTGGCATTGTCGAGGTCGATCGTTATCTACGTCACTGGATGATGGCTCCGGACGGCACTTTCTATACGAACCAGAAGAGCGAGCCGCCGAATTTGCCGAGCGGTATGTCGAAACAGGACTACTGGCTTCTGGACAGCGACGCCAAACGTCGTGCTTACGGTCTTCCGCCGGTTGATCACGCGGTTTACACGGACAAAAACGGCGAAGTGATTACAGCCTACGTGCTTGCGTATGAGGCGACCGGTAACGACGCCTATCTCACGACTGCGAAAAAGGCAGCACGGGCCATCCTGCAAAAGCGACGGCGAGCGGACGGATGGGTCGTACAAGCGTTGCCAAACGATGCGGCGGACAAGGATGCACGCATGCGGCCCCTGGTGACCGATGAGAAACCGTTCCTGAGCGCGCAGGTATGGTTCGGTACGGCGTTGCTGGCGTTGCATCGTGCCAGTGGCGATCCGGAGTGGCTGGCAGCGGCTGACGGGATTGGTAAGGCGACACTTGAGCAATTGCACGACGACAAGGTTGGCGGGTTTTTTGCCACCGCAGCGGATGCGACCGCTGCAATTATTGCGCCGCGCAAGCCGTTTGAAGGCAACGGTACTGCCGCCAGTTTCTATTACGACCTGTGGCTTTATACGAAGGACGATATCTATGCCGGCATCGCGGAGGATGCCGTTCGAGCGGTTGGCCAGCCCGGCATCATTCGTCGCGAAGGACGCATTGCGGGTGAGTTCGCCATCGCGCTCGAAAAGGTCACGACGAAGTACGTGGAATTTTCGGTGGTCGGGGACCGTACTCACCCGAATGCGAAAGCATTGTTCGACGCCGGTCTTGCGGTTTTCGAGCCGCGCAAAGCGCTGCATTATGAAGCGCCGGGGCGTTATCCGGATCGTGGCATTCCGTCAATGTACATCTGTAATCCGGACATGTGCACGATTCCCATTACGGAGCCGGCAGAGGTCGGGAAGCAGGCCGTCGCGTTCCGCGCACCGGCCAACTCTGGCTGAGGCACCGCCACAGCGGATAATTTTTCTCTCATAGGATATATTTGATCGTCGCCCGCAGGAATGTGTCCTGAGGTGCGACGCTCGAATGTTAGATATTCCGGGGGGAACCAATGTTCGTATCCGCAAGAATAAAATGCACCTCGTACCTGGTGGGGGATATATCGGACCGGGATCTCACGGTTGCTACGAGCAAAAAAAAGGCGGGCCGTTATGCCGACATTTGTTGATCCTCTGAAACGAGCTATGCAGACGGCACCTGATCGAATTGCGGTCATCTTCGAAGACCAGCGCATTACGTACCGGCAATTATGGTCGCGCTGCAGTCGACTCGCGACAGTCCTGCAGGAAAAGGGTGCCAAACACGGCGACCGCGTTGCGATTCTCGCGGCAAACTGTTCGCAGTACATTGAGGCCTACATGACCATACCTGCTGC
The DNA here is from genome assembly GCA_013151645.1 of Gammaproteobacteria bacterium. GTDB lineage: Bacteria > Pseudomonadota > Gammaproteobacteria > Steroidobacterales > Woeseiaceae > JAADHU01. The sequence continues at coordinate 47,886 of JAADHU010000069.1, forward strand.
CGGGTTTGTCATCGTGCCGCTCAATACGCGTCACACCGAGCCGGAATTGCGCTATACGCTGGAGGACGCCGGCGCCCGAATTCTGCTAACCGACCGTGATCCGGGTGTGTTGCGCGATATCGTTGAGTCTGTGGTGATGATTCCGGGTGAATACGATGCCTTGCTTGAGGACGCGCAGGAGGCTGAACTTGGCGTCGGTGTGACAGAAGACAATCTGGCGGGACTGTTTTACACCGGAGGCACGACGGGTGCATCGAAAGGGGTCATGCTTTCACATCGCAACCTGATTGCGAACGCTTTCCAGTTCATGACGGCATCACCGCCCAATCCGGACGACATTTTCCTGATTATGGCACCTCTTTTTCATGCGGCGGGATCGAACGGTATTCTCGGTGGTATCTGGTCGGGTAGTTGTCAGATTCCACTAAAAGCATTCAATCCGGCTGTCGCGCTCGACCTGGTCGCTGAGCACAAAGTGAGTCACACACTCGGGGTTCCGGCCATGATCGCCGCAGTTGCAGAAGAACAACTCAAAACGCCCCGCGATACCGGTTCGGTCCGCATGGTTGGGCATGGAGGGTCACCGATTCCCACTGAAGTCATACGGCGGGCGCATCTGGGTTTTCCCAACGCCGAGTTTGTCGAGGTTTACGGAGCGACGGAAGCGGGACCTTTGTTGACGGCTTTGCGCCATGAAGAGACTTTGGTCGATGTGGCGCGAGGCCAGTCCTGCGGACAAGCGCTTATCGGAGTTCAACTGAAAATTATTGATAACTCCGGCGTCGAGGTGGCGCAGGGGGAGGTGGGTGAAGTCGCGGCGCTCGGGGCCAACATCATGCAGGGGTACTGGAAAAAACCCGATTTAACCGACGAGGTTTTGCAGGCAGGTTGGTACCGTACCGGCGATCTGGGACGCATGGATGAGGAGGGTTATCTTTTTCTCGTCGATCGCGCCAAAGACATGATCATTAGCGGCGGAGAAAACGTGTATTGCTCGGAAGTCGAGGAAATACTTTACAAACATGCGGCCGTTCTCGAGGCTGCCGTATTCGGCGTTCCTGATGAGAAATGGGGTGAAGCAGTGCACGCCGTCGTGGTTGCTCGAGAGGAGGTAACGGCCGACGAACTGATTGAGTTTTGCCGGCCGTACATCGCCGGCTACAAAATGCCGAAGAGCATCAGTTTTTCGGTGACGGAACTGCCAAAATCCGGCCCGGGAAAAATCCTGAAACGCGAGCTTCGCGCACCCTTCTGGGAAGGCCACGACAGCCAGGTGATTTAATATCGAATATTCCCATCCTGCCGGTGTTCCGATTGCTTACAGGTCCTCTGCGAGTCATTAACGGATAGCAACAGCCGCCCGCAACAGCTCAAGCCTCAGTGCTATAGTGCTCTCGCGTACAGACAGGCGGGATAACAATAAAAGACTGGAGACGGCTGTGCTCGTTGTAGAAAACCTGATCAAGCAATACGGCGATCTGATGGCGGTTGACAACATCAGCTTTGAAGCGTCTCAGGGTACGGTATTCGGGCTGCTTGGGCCGAATGGTGCCGGCAAGTCGACGGCGATCAACTGCATTTCGGGGCTGTTGAAAGCCACCTCAGGCAGAATCCGTGTCGCGGGCTTCGACGTGCAAAAGGAGGGCAAGAAGGCGCGAAAATCGCTTGGCGTGGTGCCTCAGGAACTGGCGTTATATGAAGACTTGCCTGCGATTGACAACTTACGGTTTTGGGGCAAAGCCTACGGTATGCGCGGCGCTGAATTGCAGTCTCGTGTCCAAGACGTGCTAGCCCATATTGGCCTGGGCGATCGGGCCGGCGATCTGCCCAAGACATTCTCCGGGGGCATGAAACGGCGCCTTAACTTCGGCTGCGGCATCGTACATCGGCCCGCGGTAATGTTATTGGACGAACCTACTGTGGGTGTCGATCCACAGTCTCGCGAACGACTGTTTGAAATGGTCGAGGCAGAACGAAACAATGGAACCTGCGTTCTGTACACGACCCACTATATGGAAGAGGCCGAGCGATTGTGCGACTCGGTCGCAATCATCGACCATGGCAAGCTCATCTCCCAGGGCACCGTGGCCGAACTACGGGCACAACTGGGTGCTCGCGACGTGCTTCAACTTAGTGGTGAGTTTCCGCAAGCGTCGACCGAACTGGCGGTGAAGAACCTCGTTGAGTCGGGTTTATCCGATCTTGAAATGATCTCGCAGGAGGAGACCAGCATCACGTTGACATTAACGTCCGGTTCACAACACCTTCCTGCCATTTTTTCAACGCTGTCGGATGCAGGCGGAAAAGTGTCGGAAACGAATCTGCGCAGCCCCAATCTCGAGACCCTGTTCCTGCTCCTGACCGGCAAGGAACTGCGCGAGTAGGCGTATGGATTTTACGCTGTCATCGATGAAAAAGGATCTGCTGCGGTGGATGCAGGATCCAACGGGCATTCTTCTGTGGATTGTTCTGCCCTTGATGATTGGTGGTATGACGGCACTGTTGTTCGGCGGTGGCGGTGGAGTAAAGCCGCATGGCGTGCTCTTGATTGCTGACCAGGACGACTCTCTGATTAGCGGTCTGGTTGCGGGAGCATTCAGTCAGGGAGAACTCGGCGAACTCATATCGGTGGAAAAGGTCTCCGTGGACGCTGGCACTGAAAGAATCAATAACGGCGAAGCGAGTGGGTTTCTGATCATTCCGTCGGGATTCGGAGCGGCGTTTTTTGAGTCGACTCCCGTCACGCTGACGTTGCGCACTAATCCCGCGCAGACGATTCTACCGGGCATCATTACCGACGTTACCGAGATATTGCTGGATGCCGGATTCTACGCCGAGCAGCTTTTTGGTCCGGAGATCCGCGCGGTTCGTACGGCTGACAAGAAGGGTGCGGTAGACGAGGTTCTGGTTTCGTCGGTTGCTGTCGCGGTTCAGCAGAAAATTGACTCGGCCGCGACGAGGATTTTTCCGCCAGCGCTGGACGTGGTTATTGTGGAGCCGCCGCCGACGGAGCCCGCTGTGCCGTTAGGGTTTTTATTCCTGCCTGGCGTGATTCTGATGGGAATGATGTTCGCGGCGAACGGTCTCGCGGGCGACTACTGGACGGAACGGGAACTGGGTGCGTTACGACGGATTGTATTCGCGCCGAGCCGGCTGATGCCATTCCTGGTGGGGAAGGCGCTGGCCGCCGGGCTCGTGATCGCCACGATCGGAGGGCTGACGCTCTTTGTCGGTTTTCTCTACCTCGGTATAGCCTGGCACAAGCTGCCAGCATCGCTTCTCTGGGTGGCTGTGTCCGGCATCGCCTTGTTTGCGTGGTTTGGTGCCTTACAAATGAGCAGTTCGAGTCGGCGTGCTGGCAACCTTGTGACCTCCATGCTGCTGTTTCCGCTGTTAATGATCGGCGGTAGTTTTTTTCCGCTGGCCTCGCTGCCGAACTGGATGGCGGCGTTTGGTCGTCGTACGCCGAACGGGTTTATCGCCGACCAACTGAGCTCGCAGATAACGACCGCTGGCGCATGGTCCATCGGCGCGCAGAATTGGCTGATCGTTTTAGCGGTAGCGGCCAGCGGATTACTGGTGTGTGCATGGCGGCTGCAGTCCGGTTTCGCGAGGAGTTAGCGGTTGATGACAAACACGGTATTCATCGCATTGCACGATCTCCGCCACCAAATGCGGCAGGGGTCGACACTGTTGTGGATATTCGTGATGCCGCCAATTTTTTTCTACTTTATCGGCACCGTGACCGGTGGGTTTTCGAGTGGCGTCTCGGGAGGGCTGGCGAGGCCGCTGGTCGTCGAGTCAGTGTCACCCGGCTTCCTGAAAGATCAGATCGACGCACGCCTGCGAGAAAACAATTTCGTTCCGCAATGGCGAGGAGATGCCGCGGTAGTCGCTGCTGAAGGAGTGGCCCGGCCGCGGCGCCTTCTTACGCTGCCCGAGGATCTTAGTGAGCGAATACTGGCGGGAGAACAGGTCGAGGCACGGTATGAGACGGCCGCATCGTCGATCTCGCGCGACTACGAGGCAATCCAGATACGTCGCAGTTTTTACACCGTGCTTGCCGACATCGTCGTTGCTGGCGCCCGTTCGGAAAAACCACTGTCTGAAGAAGGGCTGCTGGCATTGAACGACGCGCCCAGAATCTGGCGACTCGAGGTCAGTCCTGCGGGTCAGCGCCAGAAGATTCCAAGCGGATTCGAGCAGGCTATTCCCGGCATTCTTGTCATGTTTACTTTATTGGTTCTGCTCACCAGCGGTGCAGCGATGTTGGCGATCGAGCGGGCCGAAGGCCTGCTACGCCGTCTCGCATCGGCGCCGATATCCCGCACCGAAATTGTATGGGGCAAGTGGGGAGGGCGTATGGCGCTTGCAACGATGCAAATCGGCGCCGCGCTGGCCGTCGGCACGGTGCTTTTCAAGATGCAGTGGGGACCGAATTTCGGCATGGTCATGGTTGTCCTGGCTGCCTGGGCTGCGTTTTGCGCATCGGCCGGACTTCTATTGGGCAGTCTGGCGAAAACTGAGGCGCAGGCAAGCGGGCTCGGCGTGTTGCTCGCTAATTTGCTGGCCGCGCTGGGCGGATGCTGGTGGCCCATCGAGGTGACGCCCGAGTGGATGCAGGCGGTGCAGAAGATCCTGCCGACCGGCTGGACGATGGATGCCTTGCACAAGCTGATTAGTTTTCAGGCTGGCGCTGCGTCTGTACTACCCAATATAGCTGCGTTGATGGCCGGCACACTGGTTCTGGGGATGATTGCCGTGAGACGATTTCGTTACGTCTGATTCGCTCTGGCCGCCCGTCTCCTGGACTCCGCGTACAAGATGAGACCAAGGGTCACGGCACCGGCAACGAAGCTGCCGAGTACCGGACCGAGGTGGCCCGCAACTTTCCAGAAGTACAGCGTGTAAGCCTGGATAATCAGGTAGGTCACGGCATAGCCCCGCAGCATTCGCACACCGTGCAATGTGCCGATCCTGAGCAGCGCAAGATTGAGGCCGGCCCATAGTATGTTGAACACCAGTAACTCACCCGCGCGTCCAAAATGACCACCGAAAATCGTACCGTAGTTACCGAACAGGGACATCAACCACAGCGACATTTCGCTGAAAAATACGCCGCCCGAAAGCCAGACTTTGAAGAAACCTTCATAGCGTTGCAGTCGATTTCGTTCTGCCTTGCGATGCAGCAGACTGATGCCGGCCATGAGCAAACCGGCAACCAGGAATCGCATCGGGTAATTCATGCCGAACCAATAGGCACCCCAGCCGGATATATAGCCCGTGACACCGCCAAACCAGGTAAAGAAAACGACGGTAACGAGAATGAGTAGCAGCACATTGCGCAGCAGGTAGGCCAGTGGTAACAGGATGAGCAGGTCGATCAGGAGCAACGCCGGCCAGTTTCCCGAGCCGCTGCTGTAGATCATTCCAAGCGTAAAGGTTAAACCAATAATGCACAGACTACCGAGTAGTTCGACGGAGCGCTTCGCCCAGATGAGTGTTCTTGCGCCCAGGCGTGAGCCGGTGTAAAAGCAGCCGGAAATCAGAACAGCCAGCAAGATCGCCAGGTTCTGCAAGGTCAGGGCGAAAAGTTCGGTGCCGAGGACCAGCAGTCCACCGGCCGAGGCAATGGCGCCGAATATGAGGAACCAGCGACTTAACGATGAGTAATCCCAGCGTTCCAGCGGGTATTCCGCGAGCAGTGAAGTTTGCGTTTCATTGTCAATGATCTCCGCACGCCGGAGCTTGGCAATTTCTGCGCGCATGATGCGCTTCATTCGTTTCGGGTTCATGGCGTCGGCTCCGTGACGAACCTCTTTGCCCGTTTTTCGAGTGCGACGCCGGCAATCATCGCCGCCATTCCGGCGATCAGGAAGAAGCTGCCTTTGGACAGGTCATCCCAGAAACTCTCGAACATGCGCGTGTAGATATCGATAGACAGAAAAACGATGCCGAAGCCCGTGAAACGCCCGTCGTGAAACCGGGCACCAAGAATGATCTGCACGATGCATGCGAAACTGAACAGGAGCACCGCGATCAGCTCGCCTCGTGGAAGCGAAAGGAACCAGAGGGACAGGTTTGCGTACAGCAAGCCCGTGACTACGTAGACCTGACCGAAACCGACTTCGCGCCGATTGAGGTCGCGTTCCAGTACCTTTTCGTGCCACATGCCAAATACGATGGCAAGCGCTGCAACGATGAAGGTCAGGCGTTCATCCTGAATGCCCAGAAAATACGAACCGTGACCGCCGTAGCGATGCATATTGCCCAACGCATGAAATGCCAGCAGGACGCCGAGGATCAGCGGCCAGCGCAGGCCGTAACGATAGGCGGTGAAAAACGCGGCACCGGCGATGACAAGCATCAAGATTGGCCCGGCGAGCCGCATGCTGCTGCCGCCGAGCAATGCGTACAACGCCAGCAGCGCGGCAAACGCGGCAATAAGACCCACCGTAACGAGCACCGCGCCCGTCAATGGATGGCGCTGCTCGGGATCGACCGCCATGCGCGTGCCTTTGCGCCACATATAAAATGAGAAGGCAAGTAGCACGAACGGCACCAGGTACTCGGCCGCCTTGCCCATACTCAAGCCGATGAAACCGATAACCGATGCGCCCAGCAACCAAACAGCGAAAAAGCCCAGCCAGCGGAGCAGGAGTCCCAGCATGGCTTCGTCACTTCGGTAGCGCGCCTTGAGCAATGCGAGCAGCTGGTCATCGATCAGTCCGCGATGACCCCATTGGGAAATTTGCTCGGAGACTTTTTCGGCCAATACGTTTCTCATAGTGTTGCAGGCTACCAGAGCAGGTGTCCTGCAGAAACCACTCAGATCACACACTTGCATCTGTCTGAAAACTGAACAGAAGCAGTGAATACGGTCTTGTCATGCCATTTCGCCGGGTTAGTGGCTCTGTACGTGGATTCACACTGCCTGTTATTCTTGCGAGCCTGACTATGAATACCAAGACTCCCGGCTCTTTGCGCCTCGGTTACCGTTATCGCCCGAAACGATTGGCGCCGCAATACGATGCGCTCGTCATTGGTTCCGGTATGGGCGGTTTGACGACCGCCGCATTGTTAAGCGAGCTTGGCTGGAAGGTCTGTGTTCTTGAACAGCACTACACGGCCGGCGGCTATACCCACTCCTACGAACGCCACGGTTACGAATGGGATGTGGGTGTCCACTATGTCGGCGACGTTGGCACCCGAACCCGCACTCGACGGATGTTCGATTTTCTCTCCGGCGGCAAACTGGACTGGGCACCCATGGATGCAGAATACGATCGATTTTTTATCGGCGACAAGGTCTTTAGTGCGGTTGCCGGAAAGAAGGCTTTTCGCGATAACCTGGTGAATTCGTTTCCTGACGAAGAGCAGGCTATTGACGCCTACATGGAGCTGTTAGCGGAGGTGAGCGGCGCGTTGTCGGTACACAGTATGGGGCGGGTACTGAAACCCTGGCAACAGTCGCTGGCGGCGCCACTTATGAAGATGCGAATTCCTGCCAGCATGTATCGAAATACCTACGAGGTTCTCAGCGAACTAACCGATGATCAGGATCTGATTGCCGTACTGTGCGGGCAATGGGGCGATATGGGGCTGCCGCCCAGGCAGTCCGCGTTCATGATGCATGCGATGATTGCCCGTCACTACCTGTACGGTGGCTACTATCCGGTTGGCGGTAGTTGGCGTATCGCCGAGAGCATTATTCCGATGATTCGGAATGCCGGTGGTGAGGTATTTACTTACGCCCGGGTGAAGCAAATCCTTGTTGATGACGGCAAGATCACGGGCGTTGAGATGCAAGACGGCCAGCGTATCGACTGTCCTTGTGTCATATCTTCTGCCGGTACTGACAATACGTTCAGGCATTTGCTGCCAGCCGATGTAGTGGAGAGAACCGGTTACCAACATTTACTGTCGACGGTGCGCCCAAGTCTTGCTCATCTGTGCGTTTACATTGGCCTTAAAGCATCGGCGGAATCACTCGGCTTGCCGAAAACAAATTTCTGGATTTACCCACACAACGATTTCGACGCCGCCGTCGAGCGGTTCGTGGAGGATAAGGACGCACCCTTTCCAGTTGTCTATATTTCGTTCCCGTCCGCAAAAGATCCCGAGTACCTGAATCGCCATCCGGGTACAGCGACGATCGAAATAGTCGCGCCTGCACCGTACAAGTGGTTTGAGGAGTGGCGGGGCAGTACCTGGGGGAAACGCGGCGAAGACTACGATGCGTTGAAGGCGGACTTCGGTAAGCGCCTGATGCAGCACTTGTACGATAAGCTGCCGCAGTTAAACGGCAAAGTGGATTACTACGAAGTGTCTACGCCGTTATCGACCGACTGGTTCGCCGGATACCAGCGCGGAGAGTTGTATGGCCTGGATCATACTTCGGAGCGACTGCAACAGAAGTGGCTGGGCCCACGAACGAAAATTCCCGGCCTATGGCTGACGGGACAGGATGTGCTCACGGCCGGCGTGACCGGTGCGATGATGTCCGGCATGTTGACCACGATGGCAATGGTGGGCCTGCGGAAAATGACGCCGCTGATGAAACGTATCTACGCTTGATCTTGCAGCGCTAGCCGATGACCTCTGCATAGAGGCGATAGACGTTCTTGCCCATCAGTTTTTCCAGGTTTCCTTCGGACATGCCACGTGCTTTCAGGCCATCCCAGATGGTTTCCATGCGCCGTGGTCCGTTCAGCTCATGGAAGTACAACGGCCAGTGTGTTGGATCGAAATTTTCGCCTTCTTCTCGCTTCAGTTCCGCCAGGTATTCGTCGGTCATGACCAGTCGGCGATGATCACGGTCGCTGCCAATGCATACATGATCGATACCGGCAACATTGATAGCGTGTTCGATGTGCTCATAGTAAACAGGTAAGGCATTCTTGATCTTGTGAGTCATGAAGCCGCGCATCTGCGTAACGCCAAACAGTCCGCCTTTGTCGGCGAGTGCGCGCAGGTTTTCATCGGTCGTATTGCGCGGATGATCGAACAGCGCTTTGCTGCAACTGTGCGAGACCATCACCGGTGCATTCGATGCGGCAATGGTGTCGGCCATGGTTTTCATACTGGAGTGGGAGAGATCAATCAACATGCCCACGGAATTCATCTTGTCGACAAGCGCGTGGCCAAAGACGGTCAAACCGGATCCGTTATCTTCATAACAGCCGGCGCCGGCCCAGTTTTGATAGTTGTAGGTGATCTGGCTGGAGCGTACACCCAGGCCATAAAAAATATCGACGTTGTCCAGGCTCTTGCCGAATTGCGTCGAGTTTTGAAACAGGTAAAACATCGATATTTTGCCGTCCTTGCGTGCCTTGTCGATGTCGGCAACGCTCGTCGCCTTGCGGTAGAACTCAGGTTTGCTGGCAATGAGGCGGTCGTATTCGAGAATGCCCGCCATTCCCCAGTCATAGGCCTGCGATTCGTAAGATTTTGGATCGCACAATGTCACGGTGATGGAATTCAGGCCTGAATCGATCATTTCGCGCACCAGTGAATCGGTATAGACGGCACGAATCTCGCCCATCGCGTCAATGATGAGGGCTTTGTGCGTCGGCGATTTTCCGGCGGCCAGCCCAGTAGTGCTCGCGCCAATTGCTATTGCACCGGCGGCGGCACCCAATGTGAATTCTCGCCTGTTGAGCATGTCTTTCCCCTGAAAAATGCATTGCGATGGCAATAAGGTATGAGATGCCGGGCGATTAATAAACACGTGGCACGCGCCTGTTTATCGCATGGCGTAATTCGAATTCCGCCGTTGTTGGTGACGGAAATGAAAAGGCCTGTGTGCGCACGCTGTGTGCGAAGGGATTTAGCAGGATTCGTCGTGCAGAATCGAGCGCCGCCGAATTTAACCGGTCGGAGCAGGGATCATGCGTCTCGTCATGTTTTGTCGGTATTGCGTTAATAGTCGTCATAAATGACGAGAAATGATTGCAATAGATAATAAATCGCCAAAATAGCCGAATTGTATCGAAAAGAAAAGTATGTTATAAGTCGTAAAAGGTGGCGAAAAATTGGTAACAACATCTATAACTCGGCGATAGTGACGAATATGAAGATATCTGCTCTCCTCTCTGATGATATTATCTTGTCTGAAATCGGCGCGCGTATTGCGCGCAATCGCCTGGATCGCCAATTGACCCAGGCAGCCCTGGCCGAACAGGCCGGTGTGGCCAAGCGCACCGTCGAACGCATCGAATCGGGTGCGTCGGCACAAATGTCGAGCATGATCCGAATTTTCCGGGTATTGGGTTTGCTGCCGAATTTCGATCAGTTGATTCCCGAGGTCGGGTCCAGACCCATGGACCTGCTAAAACGCAAAGGGAAAGTGCGGCAGCGAGCCAGCGGCCGTCGCTATACGGCGAAAACCGACGAGGCATGGACCTGGGATGAAGAGACATGACCACCATTGCCGAAGTTCGCTTGTGGGGCCGCACCATCGGCGCCGTCACACTGGGGGAGGGTGCGGACACGGCCACCTTTGAGTATGCCCCGCCGTTCGCGCGCAGCGGAATCGAAATATCACCGCTGGTCATGCCGCTTTCCAACCGTCTCTATGCTTTTCCGGAATTACCGAAAGAGACGTTTTACGGCTTGCCGGGCCTGTTATCCGATTCGCTTCCGGACAAATTCGGTAATGTATTGATCAATGCCTGGCTGGCCACGCAGGGTCGGCAAGCCGATTCATTCAATGCCGTCGAGCGTCTCTGTTACACGGGACAGCGTGGCATGGGGGCGCTTGAGTTTTCACCCGTCATTGGACCGAAAACACGACGCGCCAGTCAGATCCGAATCGACCGCCTGGTAGAGCTCGCGTCTGAGGTGCTGTCTCACCGCAATGATTTGCGCGTGTCGTTTGCCGATAGAGCTCGCGAACAGGCGCTCACCGACATTTTACGCGTTGGCACGTCGGCGGGTGGTGCCCGCGCTAAAGCGGTTATTGCCTGGAACCCCGCAACCAATGAAGTTCGATCGGGGCAGACGACGGCCGAGGCGGGCTTTGAATACTGGCTGCTCAAGTTTGACGGGGTGCAAGGAAACAAGGACAAGGAACTGGAGGATCCTCGCGGATACGGCGTGATCGAGTACGCCTACTATACGATGGCAAAGGATTGCGGCATCGAAATCAATGAATGTCGCCTCTTTGAGGAAAACGATCGACGCCACTTCATGACGCGTCGCTTTGATCGTCTCGCGGACGGTCGAAAAATACACATGCAGTCGCTATGCGCGCTGGCACACTTCGATTTTAACCTGGCCGGCGCTTATGCCTACGAACAGGCATTGCTGGTGATCCGTCAGCTGGGACTCCCGATGAGTACCGTTGAGCAGCAATTCCGCCGCATGGTGTTCAACATTGTGGCGCGTAATCAGGATGACCATGTCAAGAATATCGCCTTCCTGATGGATCAATCGGGTCAATGGGCATTGTCGCCGGCTTTCGATGTGACTTACAGTTTTAACCCGTCCGGTCGCTGGACGTCACACCATCAAATGACCGTGAACGGCAAGCGGGACAGTTTCACGCTCGAGGATTTCAGGGCATGTGCGCGCAGTGCATCGATGAAGCGGGGGCGGGCGGAGGCAATCGTAAACGAAGTCACGGCCGTTGTTTCCAGATGGCGAGACTATGCGGATGCGGCCGGTGTCATGCCGGCTCAGCGGGATGCTATCCAGGTTTCATTGCGCCTTGAGTAGTGTCGAAAATATTTGACAGAAAGTAATAAATACCCGACACCCCACTGTAATCATTTCAGCAGGAGATTGCCGGTGGGCTTGTCATTTCAGGAAAAAAGCATCTGGGGCACATTGGTCATTACCGTGTCGGCCTATGCGTACTATTGTCTTCGTCTGCTCGGCGGTACCGATGGACGGCCAGTGGAGGAGATCGGCTCGCTGCTCGTCGGTGTGTTGACGGCGATAGTGGTCGCAGAAATTATCTACCACGTCGCCGAGATCATAAAATGCACGTTGCAACTCGTCGTTTACCGACGCGGTGTGTGATCCATGGCGTTTTCCAACAACATCCGGCGGTTACGGTTTGAGCAAGATCAGATGACACAAAAAACGTTGTCCGAACTTATTGGCGTGACGCGTCAGACGGTGAACGCGATAGAGGGGAACAAGTATTCGCCGTCGCTGGAAGTCGCGTTCAAGATAGCCAGGGTTTTCGATAAGACTGTTGAGGACGTATTCAGGTACGAACCGGAAATGAAGTGACGGCGGCCGTGTCCGGGCTAAATCGAATCCCTGAGTAACATCCAGATGCCCGCAAGCAAAATGGTGGCCGATATCAGTACCGTAAAAACCCCTTGCGGATGTCGCATGCGGATCATCGCCCATTGCATTTCCCAGGCGGAGACCGATCGTGCATCGATCAGTCGTGGGAATACCTGTGATTCGAGCACGGCTCGATTGTAAACCGGCATTTGGCGGGGCTGGCCGAGGAAGACCGCCACGTCGGGGGTCGCGATGGCTACCTGGTTGAAAATAACTTTCCGGATTGGCACGGTCGTTTCGTGTCCCGTGTAATCGCGTAGCGTGATATTCCGGCCGTGCAGTCTGATCGCGGTCCGGACGTTGGTGCGATTTACCCGGGTGACCAACAGAAAAACAATAACGATTCCGGCCATTGGCGGGACAATGTCCAGCCATGCCAGGCTATTCTCTGCCGCCATGACGATATAGGCCAGCACGGGAATCAGGCCGACGATGCAAAGGCCGGCTATGTACGTTGTCATACGAAGTTTTCGAACGATCCTGGCATCCGGCTCGACCCAGATAATCTCGTCCGGAATATCGTTGAGCGCTTCCGATCTTTTAGTATTTTCGGCTGGCGGTTCAGACGACGTATTCGTGATTCCCTTGATCACCAGTGCGATCAACAGCAGCACAAATGCGACGACGGCAAGATAGGCATAGGTTTGGTATTGCCACCGCAGGCTGACCGATTCAGCGATAACTTTCTCAAGACCGGATGACTGAAAGTCCGGCATTCGTTGACCGTCGCTTGTTACGCGGTAAACGAGATCGTTGTTCCAGTCGGTGATGAGTACATCGTCGCCGAACGCCTTGATTGCGATCGGGTCAGCTCCCCGCGGAAGATCAAGTTTGAATTTGAAAGCCCAGTTCTGGTCGAATACGTAGACGCCACCATCGTCCATTCTCGAACTCATATTGTTGACCCACCAATCGTCACCGACGCGTGCCAGGTGACTGGGCCATATTTGGCCGCTCTGGCTCGCCGGCGTCGGTACGACATCGATGGAATCGATTTCTGTTCCGAATGAGTCGGTGCGCGGCTCGACGATGCGGATGCGATGATGATTGGTGTCAGCGACGTACAGATGATTGTCGTGAATCAGCAGTTGATTTGGAAACCTGAAACCTTCGGTCGCCTCGCCCAGCTTGTCGCCCTGGGCTGAATATTTGCGCAGAATATGGCGACTGGTGTCGCTGATATAGACCTCGTCGGTGCGCGGGTCGATATACAGGCTGAACGCCGCCGCGAAGTCAGTCAGTTCTGGCCCGAACGGCGTACATGCAGAGGTTTGCAGGTTGCATCGGTAGAGACCGGTCCCGGCCAGATCCGGACGCAATGGCTTCTCATTAGGGAGGCGCATATAGGCACGAATTTTGTCGAACAAAGTACGGGAATCTATGCCACGTCGCAGCAATACGTCGCCGTTGGAAAAAAAACGCACCGTACCAAGTACCTGTTCGACACCCAGAGCGGATAAATCGTGTCGCCTGATAAAATTACCGTCGGCATCGTGTTCCAACAGAATGTTCTGGATTTGCAGGTACCAATGACCGGCAGGATCCGTTGCCAGCTCCGCCGGGCCACCGAATGTTTTCGCCTGGCCGCTGCCCCACACCCACACACCGATCGTGAGTAGCGAAAGTACAATGACCAGCAAAGCGATGAGTGGATGTACCCTGGAATTCATGGCGTAACAATGAGTGAGCCGGAATGCTGACGATAGTTGATTGAAGGTCGGCAGGCTGAGACTTAAGCCGCAATTCAGGGCAATGAATCGAGCGCGTCCTGCAATACGGCCTCGTACAATGCTTCTGCGATTTTTGCGGGCGCGCCGCTGTCACTGTTGGTCATCACGACGACACTGATGTCCGCATCTACATCGAGCAACAGGTGTGAGCGGTGTGCCGCAAACCAACCCTCGTGACGCGCTACTGACCGCCCGTTCAGCGTGCCGAGCTTGAGTCCCAGCCCCCATCCGGACGCTTGGCGCGTACGCATGCGTTGACGCATCGCCGTCGATAATACGGGCTCGCCGCCGTGACCCAGCAGGAAGCGGGTAAGTCGCGAAAGGTCGTTGGCACTGGTGTAAATGCCGAAGGCCGGGCTCATCGCTTTTGCATCGTGATATTCGCGAATGTGGCGATTGCCGACGGCGCGACCCACCCCGGCGAACGGTCGATCTTCATTGGGAATCACGCGGCCTACCGGCGTATACCCCGACGAAATAGTGTCGATCGGTCCCGGCGCGCCGGTGGACGTCATGCCAAGCGGGTCGAGTACCCGGGCAAGCAGTGCGTCAGCGTATGGTCGCCCGTCGGCATCTTCGATCACCAGTCCCAGTTTTGCGTAGCCGATATTGGAATAGTGCAACGAGGTGCCCGGCGGATTCCGCAGCTCTGTCGCTCGCAGGTAGCGTTCAAGTGCTGTTCTGTCGGGAAAGTCCGCCGTAAACCAGTATCCGAAATCTCCCTCTCGCTCCAGCCCGGATGCATGCGTCAGCAGATGGGAAATCGTAACGTCAGGAGCGTCGATCGAGGACTGCGTTGCTATTCCGTCAACCCGGTCACTCAGGGACAATTTTCCGTCCTCGACCAGTTGCAGGGTAAGGACAGCGGTCAGTACCTTGCTGAGAGAACCGGCGTACACGATAGTGTCTGCTGTCATCGCGCGCGCCGTCTCCAGGTCAGCCATGCCGCTCGCCCCGGCGAAGATAACGGTGTTCCGGTAAGTGATGACGGCGCTGACCCCGGGCAATTCCTGGTCAATACGCATGCGGTCAAGAACCGCCTGAATATCGGTTGTCGCCGAGAAAAGCAAAGTGGAAAGTATCAGTGCGCCAGTCATATTGAAGTCCTCGTTATGGTGACTTCGAACCCGGAACTACCAGGAAGTTCTGGAAGCAATGATAATAGGCACAACAACCGATTGCGTGCTGCGGACCCAGCTGGTCACACGACCGCCTAGCAGTCTGTTGAAAAAACCATCCATGGTATTTTCAACACCGCAATTCGAAAAACGTCGTTTTCGAATTGCTCACATTTTCAATGGCCAGCCATCGAAAATGACGGTACATCCCTGTACCGTTCGCAGCCCGCCGAAAAACGGTGTTTTTCAACAGGCTGCTAGTGCGACGATTCCACCCGGTCCTTTTGCTGTCTTGTTTTTCTGCTGAGTTCGACGACCGCGTCCCAGTCTTCATTGAAGACCAGAAATGACATCGCGTAATGTGCGATTCGCCAGGAGCCGTTGTTGAGGACCAAAACGCCGGTACCCCGAAATCGGCCGTTCGATGCCGATTCAATGACCTCATCGAACCACGCGGTGTTGGATGACTCCGACATACGGATTGTTCGTTCAACGGATTGGTATTCCCAGCCCTTGCCGTCCTTGAAGCGGCTACTGACATAGTTTTCGAAGTCAGGATGTCTGGGCCAGCGTTCCCATTCGTCGGTGCCCATGAACACGGCCTCATCGGCTAACAGACCGAGGTAACGCGCCTTGTCGCCACGTGCAGCTGCAGCATGGAAATTATCGATGACCTCACCAATCGCGACTTGCGCGGTATCGTGACTATCGTCTGCGACCGCTATAGAAAATAGCATCGTCAGTATGAGCAGGTATCGAAATTTCATGTTTGTCTCCTACGCGTTGTTCAGGTGTTGCTCACTGTGGGTTACCGCAATTGACTGTCTTTGCTTCCACGCCGATTGTATCCACTTTGCAGCGCGGCCTTCTTGTCGTGCTCTGCCTGGCAGCTGAGACACAAACGAACGCCGGGGACGGCCTTGCGACGGGCCAGCGGAATATGTTGGTCGCACTCAGCGCATCTGAGTCGGCTTTCCCCGCGCGGCAGCTGATCTCGAGCATGTTTTACCGCATCTTCAATCGTTGCATCAATCTGGTCTTGTACTGCACCGTCTTTCGCGAAGCCACCCGCCATCGAAATACCCCGGACTCGATCATATAGGTAACGGGTAGTGTACCGCGTCCTGCCATTCAAATGCCGGCCACCGAAATCGGCTATAGCATGCTTGAACGAGTTGGCGCGGAGCGGACAATCACCGCTTCCGCCTGACAATACCTGCTTAATACCGACGTCCTGTTTGCGGTATTCTTTGCCTGATATGGATTTCACGCAGACGCAATCACACACGATGGTTGGTGGACAGCCTCACTTCGCCGTGCCGCTGATCGTTGCGGTAACAGGCCACCGCGATCTTGTGGACGGTGAGCTGGCGGGGATTCGTGCAACGGTTCGCCGGTTCTTGAAGGATCTGTTGCAGGAATATCCCGATCGCGGCGTTTCGGTGATGACCGCGCTGGCGGAGGGGGCCGATCAACTGGTTGCCGAAGAAGCGTTGCACCTCGGGATACCCTTGATCGTGCCACTGCCGATGCAACGAAAGCTGTACCTGGACGATTTCGGTTCGACGAATTCCCGCGAGCGGTTTGAAATGCTGAGCAGCCGGGCCGCGGAAATCTATGAATTACCCGTTACACCGGGCAATTCACTGGAAACGATTCGTCAGCACGGTGGGAATCGCGATCTGCAATACGCGCAACTCGGCGTTTTTCTCTGCGCACATTGTCATATCCTGCTGGCGCTTTGGGACGGCAAGGACAACGACAAACTGGGTGGTACGGCACAGGTTGTTCGGTTTCATCATGATGATGTAATGCCCGGTTACACGCCAGACTCAACCGCCAGCGGCTTTATTCTCGCCGACGATGAAAGCGATCTTGTGTATCACATTGTCTGTTCTCGGGATCGGCGCGACGGTCAGCCCGCGACACCCTACGAGGCTGGCAACCACTGCTGGTTTTCGCTAGACGAGGATTCGCCACGTTCGAGTGTGCTGCCGGAAAGGCATCGTCGGGTGTTTCAATACACCAGCGAGTTCAGTCGGGATGCGGTGAAGTACACCGACAAAATTCGAGACGGTGCGTATCCCTTGTTGAGCGGCGATGATCACGCGCTGCTTCGCCCGGGATTGCGTGACATCGACCATGTATTTCGGGCGGCTGACTGGCTTGCGGTATATTTTCAGAAACGCATGCTGTTTGCGCTTCAGGCAACCCATCTTCTGGCGTTGCTGATGGGCATGATGTACATCGCGTATTCGGACATCTTTCCAACGCGTTATTTTCTTTACGCCTTTCTTGCGTTCTTTCTTCTGGCGGCATCGATTCATGCGTTCAGCAACTGGCGTTCATGGCATCGAAAATACCTCGATTATCGGACGTTGGCGGAAGGGTTACGCGTACAGCTGTATTGGGCGGCGGCCGGCGTATCAACCGGCAACAAATCGAAGTTTGCGCACGACAATTTCCTGCAAACGCAGGACCCCGATCTTGGCTGGATTCGCAATGTCATGCGGGTCGCAGGAACGGAGTGTGATGCGTCGGATTATGACGAGTCGACGGGCCTGCGATTCACAATGCGGGAATGGCTTGGCGACGATAGCTCAGGTCAACTTGGCTATTTTCGCCGTAAGCTCAAGGAGCGTCTGCATCGATTCCGGCGCACCGAACGCATGACGCAAATCGCATTTTGGGCCGGATTCGCGGTTATATTCCTGTTTATTCTGGTTAGTGCGGAGTGGGGCGACGTTTTGCGTGATCCTGTCGTTGTTCTGATGGGTATCATGCTGCTGCTTGTTGGCGTTCGGCAGTCCTATGCATTCAGTATTGCGGATGCGGAGTTAATCAAGCAATACACCTTCATGCAGCGTATTTTCGGAAATGCCCGACGGCGCATCGACGCGACTCACAACGACGATGAAAAAAGACGCATCCTGCACGTACTGGGCGAAGCAGCGCTGGGTGAACATGCGCAATGGATTACGATGCACCGCGAGAGGTCGCTGGAACAGGGCGAAATATTCAGGATGAGCGGTTAGCTGCAGACCGACTGAACGGTTGCTGGTCTCGATCAGGGTTAGCCGACGGCCGGTCCGGAGAGGTTCGGATCAGTTCGGTTCATTTCGCCCGGATTTCAGTTGTTCGACCATCGCGCGGTCACTTTCGGCGTCGTCCAGGTATCCCAACGATTCATACGCGGAACTTCGGACCGAGTAGGCGGCGGCGAATTCGGGGTCGAGTCGAATGGCTTCGCTGCAGTCTCTGACTGTCGCCTGATAATCCCGGAGCGCGTAATTTGAAACGCCCCGTTTGTAATAGACGTTGGCATCCTGCGGTTCCAGTCGAAGAACTTCTTCATAGTCCTTAATGGCTGCCTGATAGTCTCCAAGCGCGTGGTATGAGGCGCCTCTTTGCCGGTATGCGAATGCCGGCGTTTCGACGCCAAGTCGGATCGCTTCGTCGTAATTCTGAATGGCCGCCGCATGATCTCCGAATCCGGCGAGCGAAATGCCTTCCCGAAGCGCTGCGGTCGCATCGATTTTGCGGTTGGCGTTGGCGTCGGCCTCCGCCTTGCGCCCCGCCGCAGCCTGGGTGGCCCGCCTGGTCTCATCAACGGCATCGGCCGTCCGTTTTGCCTCCGCTTCAGCGTCAGCCGTGAGCCTGGCTTCGGCGTCGGCGTCCAGTATGACCTGGGCGGCGGCCAGCAGCCTGGCATCAGCCTCAGGATCGGCCGCGGGACTCGTGTCGGAATCGACCAGTGCCGTGGGAGGCGTTTCGTTCGCCACACCGGTTTCGTCATTCGCCTCTGCGAGCGCATTGGCGTCGCGTTCAGCCTGAGCAACAGCGTCGGCTTCGGCTTCGCGTCGGGCTGCGGCATCAGCGTCGGCTTCTCGCTTTGCTTCCGCATCGGCCGCGGCTTTCTGAATCGATGCCAACGCCGCGTTCGTTGTGCGGACCTGTTGCTGGTATTTTACATAGACGAACGATGCGGCGCCGGCGGCGAGAATAAGACCAACGAAGAGGAGTAATGTTCGTGCCACACCGCGTTTTCTGCGCGCGTCCGGTGCAGTCCCCAATTCAATCTGCTTACGCTTCTTATCGTCCTCCTCAAGTCGTACATCGACTTCAGCAAAGCCGCTTTTCGCCGCGTCGGCATCGCGTTTCGGATTGACGTCGGCCAGTGTCTGATCCTGATTTTGTCCATCGGCGGGGCCGGCGGACGAAGTTGGCGCAGGCGAGTTTTCGTTTTTCTCATTTGCCCGTATCGAGAGCAGGTGCTTGTTCAGGTTCTTGATGAGCCGATCCATATCGGTATGAAAATCGGGAGCAGGCCTGATTTGCGTTCCGTTACGAAACGCGAGATTACGCAAGGAGTCCGGCAATTCCTCCTCTGTTGGCATCTTCGTGCCTGCGACTAACAATGGAATAACCGGAATATTGCGTTGCAGTGCTGATTCGATTTCGATGCGGACGAAATCGGCCGGATCGTGCAGTCGTAGCTGGCCGTCCGCATTTTTTACCGTGATCCAGTTATCCCCGATCACCGCCAGGAGAATGTGGCACTTGGCGACCGTTTCATCGAGCACGGCGCGGAAATCGACACCCAGTGCCAGATTGTCTACATCCGTAAACACGGCCTCATCACCGAACTCCTTTCGCAGCCGATCATTGATATGACCAGTGACATACGCCGCATCGTCACGGCGATAGGAGATAAAGATCTGATCGGGCATTTTTGCTCCGAATATTATTATTATCCGTGCATTATAGTATTTTCGGGGCCGGAATCGCCAGAATTCGGTGCAAATCAGGCGATTCTCGAGAGTACCCAGGCCGGTTTTATCGGTAGCGGCCTACTGTTCGCGTGTTGCAGCGTTCTAATTCAAGCCCAATCGATCGAGTAACGGTTCGATGGACGGGTCCGCGCCGCGAAAGTTTCTGAAAAGTGTCATCGAGTCGACGCTGTTACCGCGCGAGAGCAGGGTCTCGCGAAAATGGTCGCCGTTTTCCCTAGTCAGGCCGCCGTTCTCCTCAAACCATTTTACGCTGTCGGCATCGAGCACCTGGCTCCAGAGGTAGGAATAGTATCCGGCGGAATAGCCACCCATAATGTGACTGAAATACGTCGTTCCGTAACGTGGCGGGACAAGCTCATAGTACATGCCTGAATCGACCAGTATTTGTTTCTCAAAATCTCTCAGCGCTTCCGGCGGGGGGAGCTGGTCGGCCGTCAACTGGTGCCATGCCTGATCGACGATGGCGGCGGCGATGTACTCTGTTTGGTCAAATCCCTGGTTGAACTGATCCGCCGCGATTACCCGATCCAGCAAATCCTGCGGGATGGGTTCGCCGGTCTCGTAGTGCACCGCATAGTTCGCGAGAACTTCCGGCCAGGTAGCCCACATTTCATGAACCTGTGAGGGATATTCGACGAAATCCCGTGGCACGCTGGTGCCGGAAAAACGTGGGTAGGTCACGTTTGAAAAAAGGCCATGCAGTGCGTGACCGAATTCGTGAAAAAGGGTGTTTGCTTCGTCGAGCGTCAGCAGCGTAGCTTCACCCTCCGCGGGTTTCACGATATTCAGGTGATTGGCAACGACAGCCTTGGTAGCAAACAGGCGGGACTGTGATACGTATGAATTCATCCACGCGCCGCCATTCTTGGAATCACGCGCATAGGGATCGAATATAAACAGCCCAAGCGGTTCGCCGTCGTCGAACACCTCGAAAATACGCACGTCTTCCTGGTATACGGGTAGATTCGGTCTTTCTTCAAAAGTGATGCCGTAAAGTTGCTCTGCAAAGAAAAACACGCCGTCCTGGAGCACACGACTGAGTTCGAAATAGGGTTTTAGCTGGTCGGCGTCGAAGTCATAACGCTGTTGCCGCAGGATTTCGCTGTAGAACAACCAGTCTGACGCGGCCAGTTGAAACGGTTCCGCTTCGGTTTCGTTAATCAGCTCTTGCAGGTCGGCCGCTTCCCGGTGTGCGTTGGCCACCGCTCGCGGGCCGAGGCGACCGAGCATGTCGTTCACGGCAGCGACCGTACCGGCAGTACGGTCCGCAATGATATAAGCGGCATGGTTTTCGTAACCGAGGAGGGTGGCTCGTTCCGCGCGTAAAGTGAGAACGCCGATAACGATCTCGCGGTTATCGAACTCATTGCCGCGAGTACCACGAGCGACGGATGTCGCCTGGATTCGACGCCGAAGCTCGCGATTCTTGAGTGAGGAGAGAACGGGTTGCTGTGTTGTGTTTCGCAGCGTTATGACGTACCGGCCTTCAAGACCGCGTGCGGTGGCTTCAGCGGCCGCACTCTCGATTTCGTTCTCAGACAATCCTGCCAGTTCATCGCGAGTTTCCACCACGATGGCGGAGTCGTTGACTTCATTCAGCACATTTTGATCGAAAGCGGTCGACAGTTCAGCGAGCTCTGCATTAATTTCGCGCAGTCGAATTTTTTCTTCATCTGAAAGTTGAGCGCCGGCGCGAACGAAATCGGTGAAATATCGTTCCAGCAATCGCGAGGACTCGGCATCCAGACCGAGCTCGGTGCGTGCCTGGTAAAGCGTGTTGATTCGCGTAAAGAGTTTCTTGTTCAGAAGGATGGCGTCTTCATGAGCCGCAAACTTCGGCGCCATGATTGTTTCGATTTCCTGCAACCTGTCGTTGGTGTTCGCGTTGCTCATGGCACTAAACACCCGATCTGTGCGGTCGAACATTTGCCCGGCATACTCCATTGCCACGATAGTGTTTTCAAAGGTGGCCGGCTGCGGATTGTTCGCGATGATTTCGACTTCGCTGATTTCTTCAGCCATGCCGCGATCGAAGGCGGGCAGGTAGTGTTCAGTTCTGATCTGATCAAAGGCCGGCAGGCCGTACGGGAGTTCGCTCACCGCAAAAAACGGGTTGGTCGGTGTGGCCACGGATGTCTCCGGCGGACTGCTGTCACCGCAGGCGGCAACGAAAAAGGCGAGGGTCAGGCTGATTAGAATGCGAGCGCGAGGCATTTTTTTCTCTGGGCAAAGGAGATGACGCATCATAACAATTTCGGGCCGGGCTCGCCGCCCGGACCGCGATCCGGTCGATACCCGCAAACACCCGTCTCGCAGTCCGTTGAAAAACGCATCCATGATATTTTCGAATGGCTGCTAGTCGTAGACCACCGCCTCAATGATCGCCAGATGATCGCTTACGCCACGCTTGAACGCTTCTACGCTGACGCGCTCATCATTGCCGTGAATTCTGGAGAATTCAGCTTCCGGGACAACAATTGGGTCGAAACCGTAGCTGGCGATGCCGAGATCGCGAGTGAAATGGCTGTCGGTAAACCCGCTGCCGACGGAAGGCATGACCCGTGAGCCGGGGTGGCGTTCACCGGTGACCGACACGATGGCGCGGTAGAGCAGGGAATTGGTCGAGGAAACGGCCGGTGTGAACGCCATGATAACGGAGATTTTTACACCCGTATTCTGAATGAGTTCGCGCATTTCGTTGACGAAAATGTCCGCTGGCCGATCCGGCAGGATGCGGCAGTCGATCTCGGCCCAGGCCTTCGGTGGGACGACGTTGATCTTGTTGGAGGCTTCGAAACGCGTGATCGAGCAAGTGTCACGCGTGAGTGCGTGCAAAAAGGGTGAATGGGATTGCAGTTCGCTCATGAAACCGGGCTCTTTGATAGCGGCCGGCATATTGGCGTAAGCATCGGCCCATTCCGGCGCGGCGCTTTCCGCGAGAGACTGAAACATGGCATCGACGGCCGGCACGATGCGTGGCGGTGATGGCTTCGCCTTGATGATGCTCAGTGCGTCGACAATGCGTGTAACCGACGAAGTTGCGTTCGGCATCGAGCCGTGCCCGGGTGTATCGACGGCGGTCAGGCGCAGCCAGACGGGAACCTTTTGTGTCACCTCGACGCTGAATATGCGTTCTTTCGCATTGTCCTCGCCACTGCCGCCTTCATTAATCAAAAGGCCCGCACCCGCAAATATTTCCGGATGATTTTCGGTGAGCCAGCCGGCGCCGTAAAAACCACCGGCTTCCTCGTCCGCCGTAGCGATCAGGATGACGTCACGATTCAAGGCGACTCCTGCGCGGTGCAGGCTGATAAAGGTCGCCAATTGCGAGATGCCGGTACCTTTCATATCGAGCGTGCCGCGTCCCCAGACATAGCCGTCGCGAATTTCACCGGAGAGGGGATCGGTCGTCCAGTAGTCCGGATCGGCCGGCACGACGTCAGTGTGTTGCAGCAGAATAATTGCCGGTTCGTCGCCGCCTTCCAGGCGCGCCCACAGGTTGCCGCGTCCCGGTGCACTCTCGGCCGTCTGATAGGCGATGCCTTCCTTGTCGAGGATGTCGGCGATGAAACTGACGGCCCGAGTCTCGTTGCCCGGCGGATTGATAGTGTCGACACGAATGTAATCCTGCAGCCAGTTCAATGCTTCGTCCTCAATGGACTGAGCGTAGACAGGCAGGACGAACAGGGCCGCGATAGTGGTGATAGTAAGGCGCTTTAGCATGGGGTCTCTCATCGTGATGGTCATGATCCTGGCAGGGAGCGTAACAAATGGTAGCACCCAGGGGATACTCAACTCGTTTGTGGGACTGTCTCAGGAGTTCCTGCTACGCAACCTCGTGATTGGGATTGAGGTTCGCGATGAATGACAGCTGATCCGCACCCAGGAAGCGCCTGACAATACGCTCGTATACGCCGTTCCCGCCGTCACCGTTGGTTAGCACCACTAGCGATCTTCCGGTTTCCGGTTCGATGCCCGCATAGGCACGAAACGAGAAGTTGTTGCCTTCATGTCCGACCAGGCGCCGCCCGTCGGTGCGTTTTTCGAGAGCGCAGCCCAGGCCCCACCAAAGGCCGGCGCCGGGTATTACCTGTACCAATGGACGGGTCATTCGCGCGCGGAGATCGTCGGCAAGATACGGCCCATCCAGGTCGGAAGATGCCGACAACAGGCGCAGGAATGTGTAAAGGTCCCTCGCTGTTATCACGAGGCTTGCGGCGGCATTCTGGAAAGTGATTTTTGTGTGCTCGCGACCGGGATCCAGATTCGTCGCGGCGTTCAGCCAGTCCCGATGGGTCCATTCCGCTAGTGGTTTGTTCCATTCAACCGCCAGAGGTTCGACCATCGACAATACGTTGCGAAGACCCTGGTCAGCGGCGACTCGTCCTTGTTCATGGCCAAAGGCGACCCGGTCGCCAAGCGTACTGTCCCACACGAACCGGGATTCACTCATGCCGCCTGGCTCGAACAATATCGAATGCATGAACGCATTCAATCCCTGGCCCGAAATGCGTTCCACGACGAGTTGCAGCCAAAAATACCCTTCGCCGGAATAACGGAACCGGCCTGGATGCGAAACGATTGGACCTCCATCCGCCTGGCCGTCCTCGATCCAGTTGGGCAGACCGGAGCGATGACTTAGTACGTCTTCCGCCGTTATATCGTCCAACCGTTCATCGGCCGGAAAATAGTCGGGCCTTAAATACTCGACCAATGGGCGCTTCAGGTCGATATCTCCCCGGTCAGCGAGTAGCAGGACACCGTAAGCGAATACGAGCTTGCTTATGGACGCCGCCTGGAAAAGCGTTTCGCTGGATACGGCGGTCTCTTGCTCGGCATTGCAAACACCCAGGTACCATTCTGTCGTCGGTTCATCGCGATCGCCAAAAGCCAGGCTCAGTCCTGGCGTCCCCGACACGGCCATGAGGCTTTCAATCCATTCTTGCGGGGGGATATCGGGATCGTTCCGTGCGTCTTCCGGTCCGGTTGGCAACGAACATGCCGCAAGCGTTGCAAGCGCCGGTACCGACAGTACGGATCGTCGACTAATACGGGCGCCTGGCTGTTTCATTTTTCCCTCGTGAATCGATGCGGGCGATCCAAGGAACCCTTAAGAACGTGCAACGCGAACAAACAGGGAGATTTCGAGGAGATTTCGAGGACATCCATTGGCCAGTGTGTGTTGACAGTTTGCAAAATGGTGCGCCCGAAAAACTTCAGCATAACGGCGTTGTGGTACGAATAGCCACCGTCTTCACGCAAGTTGCGACCGTCTTGTCTGAGTCTTTGATATCAGATCGTCATGGTACAGGCCGAATTACCGAGCGGATCAAGGCAGGGCAGGTGCTTTGATTCTCCGAGCGAGGTTCTTCAGTACACCGCAGATTCCCCGGGGAGCAAATGGAAACATTCATTCAGCCTCGTACGCTGGTGATGATTGAATTTCCTCGTCTTCGTTCCGGGCCACCAACCTGAACACTGGCCGCGAGGATGCTGGTCGAGGATTACCGGTTTACTTATCCGGGCCACCGGGCAACAATGCCGGCACTTGTGATTCGCTATATGCACGATTGAGTCGCACGAAAATCCCCCCCGCGCCGCATCAGGAGACTGGAACAATCGATACCGAATTTGCACACCTTAGTCAGGAAATACAACGCATTCTGGCGCAACTGGGTCAGGAAACACTGGTTGCGCCGCGCGTTCTTGCCGATGAGCTCGAATCGTATGCGCTTCGTCTGGGCAAAACGGCTCATACCGAGTTTTTCGATCGTGACACAGCGGAGCGGGTAACGGTACTTTGCCGACGTTTGCTCAAAGCGTTACCGGCAGATCCCGATGAAAAGCAGCATCACCTCACGCAGCTTGCTGTCAATTACTTCGTTCTCGAGGAGGACATCGAAGATGACAATGAATCGCCCATCGGTTTCGACGATGATCTGCAGGTTGCCGTTGCGGTCACCCAGGCATTGGGACTTGAGGAACTGCTGAACTAAGGACCGAGAAGCGGGAAAAAGGGGCCGGATTCGACCCCTTTTTCACTTGGGAATACCCAGCGGGCAGGACGCGCCCGTCTAACAGACCTGGGAAAAAACCAGGTCGATACCGGATCCCGTCAAGCCGCCTTCTTCTTTGTAGCCTTTTTTCTGGCTGCCGTTTTCTTAACCGACTTTTTCTTACCGGCCGCTTTTTTCTTTGCGGTCGGCTTTTTCTTTGCAGTCGGTTTTTTCGTTACTTTTTTCTTGCTGATTTTTTTCTTTGCGGCTTTTTTTCGGGCTGCCTTTTTCTTCGGCGCGGACTTTTTCGCCAATTCCTTCTGGATACTCGCCAGTGCCCGGTCAATCCGCAGCGCATGCGTAAGGTGGCTGCGCGCATTGCGCAAGTCATCCATTACAGGTGCCAGGTCTTTGCGCAACTGTTTGGCTTCGTTCTTCGCACCATCGAGTACTTTGTCCAGATTTCTAATTTGCTTTTGGAGTTCTCGCTTTGATTTGGCGGCGGTCGTATTTGCCAGTCGCTCGGTTTTTTTCTGCAACTGAAGCGCGGTGCGTTTGGCACGATTGCTGGTACGATCAATCTCTTTTTTCAAACGCTTGCGTTGCCGATCCAGTTCCTTCGCGGCTCGCTTCGAGGTGCTTAGGAATTGTTTTTTCGTCTGCTGCAGGGTTTTCTCAATATCGCTCAGTTCATTGCTCACAATGTCAGGTCTCCGAAAATGAATGGTATACACAACGGACGTTAGCAGAAATTGACCGTTTATGGCGTAAGGAATAGCCGCATTCGGAAACAATGCCGTGTATGAGCGCAGCACTGAAACTGACGGGACTTCAATCTGTGGGTTCGTCGTGCGGAAACTGATTGTCCATCCGCACGTAAAGCGCTTTGCGATACGTGATCGTGGGGTGGACGTTCCAGCGGTGTTTGATCGGCGCCTGGCGCAAAACGTTGCAGCCTTCTATGCGGATATCGGGGCTTCGTATACATCGAAATTTCCGTATTCTCATGACAGGTTCAATCACCGCCAGCACCTGTGGTGAGACCACATCGGACAGGTTCTGCGCGCGCATCGACTAGCGTGCCAGGTCATCCAGCAGTTCGATCATCTGCTCGATTTGAGTTGCAACTCTTCGTGATCGCTGCAAGATGGTAGTCATCGCATCGTCGACGACCCCGGATGCATCGTTAACAAGTTCGCGACCGGCGGGCGTCAACGCGGCGATCGCCAGGCGGGCATCCCGTTTGCTCTTGACGGTGGATACCACGCCCAGTTTTTCCATTGGGCGAAGCGCGCGGGTGACACCGGACGGGGTCATGCCGACGGCACGCGCGAGGTCGACGCGGCTTGCGCGGGAATTCGGGGTACTGGCCAGCGACTGCAACAAGCGGTATTCCGCAAGGCTGATGCCGCGAATCGAGCCAAGACTGGCGTCCAGGCGGCTTTCAAGCCGATTCCAGGCGGCCGCGAAGGTGAGCGCCAGCGCCTGGTTTTCAGTGGGTTGAATATTCATGAGAAAAGCATAACAGAAGCGTGAGTAATCACGCAATAGTTAATCAAAATACCGTTCAAACTACTGTGCAGGTCATGCAGCGTCGGCTAAGGCTCGGCGGTGCAGGCGACTCTCTCGCCAGATTATCAACACATTCGAGGCGATAACGATGCTGGCACCGGTGATGACAGCGGGCAAAGGCCATTCGTTCCAGATCATCCAGCCGAACAGAGTGGCCCAGATGATGCTGGTGTAGTTAAAGACCGTAACGACGGCGGCCGGGGCATTTTTGTAGGCAACTGACAGCAACCATTGCGCCGCAGCACCGGATAAGCCCACGCCGAGCAGCAACGGCACTTCTCTCAACGACGGAGAGACGGCGACAAATGGCATCGCTATCGCGGTAACGGCCGCACCGACCGTGAAAAAATAGAAGCTGATCGTTTCCGGGCTCTCGAAGCGGCCCAGATAACGCAAAATGATCTGCAAAATCGCATGCAGGAGGGCGGTACACAACGCGACAGCAATGCCAAATACAAAGACGTCGCCCGTCGGTCGCACCATGACGATGACTCCCACGAACCCTGCGACGACGGCGGACCAACGATACAGGCCGACGGACTCTTTGAGAATCAGGACGGCCAGGACCGGAATAAACAGCGATGACGCGAACAACAAGGCTGCGGTATCCGCCAATGGCATCAGCGAGTAGGCGTAGAACGTGAGCACGAGACTGGCGGTGCCAAGAACCGCCCGCAGGCCGACCAGCAAGGGTTTGGTGTTCAGTTTTAGAATATCGCGCCGACCGAGCGCGAATATCAGAAAGAGAAACGGCACGCTACCGATCAGATTCCGGTAGAAGGCAATTTCAATGACCGAGTGATTTGCGCTCAGCAGTTTGGCGAGCATGATCATGATCGCAAACAGGAAGTGTGCACCCATGGCGGCGGCCATGCCTCGGATGACGTGATCCTGATGAGCGCGTGCGTGAAGTTCCTGGGACATGAGGAGAGGATTGCCGGGGGGTGAGTACTGGGTGCGCGTGCGGGGATATCCATTATAGAGGTCCCCGCGAGATTCCCCACCCCCTTGCCGGAGATGGCAGGGATATCCTCCGACTGAAAGACCCCGACCGACGGCGGACAGCCAAAGTCGAGTTGACGTTGGCCATCCCGAAACGGCCGAAGTGCATTCATTTGGATTCGCCGGACCAGCCAATCGTTTGCGGTACCATAGGTGCATGCCGAATTTCACACTTCGCTGTAAACGAAGCAATTTTCAGGAGAATCGCCATGAAGATCGCAGACAAGGATGACGACGCAACGGATGCCCGTACGTTTTCTATCGAGCGCCGGAGTGTGATTCGTGGCGCGGTCGCTGGATTGTCAGCGGGCGCGTTCGCTGTCGCAGCACCCGCTCGGGCGGAGTCCCGAGCATCGTCGGACGGATTAGCGATTGACGCCGGCGCCTTCCACGATGCCCACACACTTAAACCATTGCCCTATAAAGCAGCGGCTTTGCACGGCTTGTCGGCCCGATTGATCGAATCCCATTGGTCGCACAATTACGGCGGTTCCGTGCGTGCCCTCAATGTGACGAATAGACTCCTGGCGGCGGCGCTGGCTGACCGTGATTCGCCGGCATTCACGTACAACGATCTGAAGCGCGAACACTTAATGCGTACCGGATCGGTCGTTTTGCACGAATTGTATTTCGAAAACATGGGTGGCGACGGTAAAGCGCCGGCCGATGCTCGCCGGTTAATCGCTGCTTCGTTCGGCGACTTCGATCGCTGGGAGACCGAATACCGCCGAATCGCCGCCGGTCTTGGCGGGGGGGCGGGCTGGGTCGTCTTTGGCTACAACCGGCATTTCCGGGTATTGGAAAACTACTGGATGGCCGATCACATGCATTCGCCGGCAAGCACGGTGCCGCTTCTGGTGATGGATATGTACGAGCACTCCTACCAGATGGACTATGGCGCGGCAACGGCGCGTTATATAGACGCATTTTTTGCGAACATCAACTGGGACCGCGTTATGGCAAGAATCGAAGCCATACACTGATGCTGGTTATAGCGGCCGCCGAAACAGGACGACCATCACACGCTATTGTGCGGTTTCCTGATTCGTCTTCTTAACCGTACGCGTGCTCAGGTCGAAGATGACGCTCGGGTTGAGATCATAGAACCACTTTGATCCGTGGGGTTTGTTGTCGTAGACAGCAACCCGACCCTGACCGATGATTCGAAACTCGTTGTTGTGGACGACGATTGCGGCGCCTTCATCGATACCGATACCCAGCAGGTTGGGATACAGATCGACCGTTGTCACCAGTTGATTCTCCCGCTTCCTCTCGGTCAGGTGAGGGTTAATCACGACGTCTTGCAGAAATCCGAATCCACGCGTGTGATTTCGCGCGATCAGGGCAGGTTTGTCGGCATGACCGCGAAGCATGAACGACGTAGCGATCATGGCACCGCCCGACTGGCCGCCATATACGCCACCGCGTTGGAGAAGTGCCCTGAGTTCGTTGTGACTTTTCGTATCCAGAACCAGGCGGGCCAGATGGCCCTGGTTGCCGCCACTGACCCAGACTGCGCTGGATGCCCTGATGGCGTCTGCAAACGCGTCGGAATCCCAATCACTTCGATGGTTCGAATGTAGCAGCGTGATATCCGTCCGAAAAAGTTTGCGTAGCGTTGCCTCGTACTCTGATCGGCTGCTGACGTGTTTTGGGAGTTCTCGCGGAATCCGTATGTACAGAATCGAGGAACCACCGTCTCCCGCCAGTTCGAGGAAAGTATCGAGGACGTTCCCCGCTTCGAGTGTTCCACCGCCGGTCAGTACTAACGTACCCTCGGTGGGCTGCGCAGAGGATGTTTGAGCGAACGTCGGTGTTGCGGCGGCCAGTAGCAGGAGTGGAATTAATCCCAATACGATATTCATTTCGATACGGTTCTGGCGGCTAGCGTTGGGACAGGCCGCTGACCAGTATTTGCAACATGTGCGCCACGTTTATCCGGTACTGTTCCGGGCTCAGGTCCGGGCCCCCGAAGGTTTCGATTCCCTCCACAGCGCTAAGAATCAGATCCGCTGCCTGGGTCGGTGTAAGGCCACGTTCGTCAAGCTCGATCTCACCGGCATTTTCAGCGTCTTTGAGCAATTGCACCAGCACGGTGTGAAAACGAATCTGGCAAGCGGCCGAGACGTCGCCGCACCGGCGGTTGTTTTCGTCCAGCAAATCGCAGCCATGCTCAGTGGACGCCAGCAAATCGAAGACCACACTCGCTTTTGCCTCGAACAATGCGCTTAAGCGTGTTTCCAGCGGGCCAGAGCATTCGATCACGGTTTCGGCGGCTACGATCAGCTTGTCGTGAATGTCTTCGCACAGCGACCGAAACAACGCTTCTTTATTATCGAAGTACAGATATAGCGCAGCACGGGAAATTCCCGCTTCGCCGGCCACTTCATCCATGGAGGTGCGGCGATAGCCGTGACGTGCGAAACACCGTACAGCCGCACTGATTATCGACTCGTGCCGATCGACTTTTCGCTTCGCTACGCTCCCCATAGTGTCAAAGTTGACAAATCGTGACCAATATGTCAATTTTCGCTGAGTAAACACATTGGACAAATATTGACCAAGTTGTACAGATTTGACGAGTTTTGCCACCAAAGTGATGAGTCTGTCAACTCGCGTATCTGCCAATTAATCATTATCCATACAGAAAACCGTTTCATATCAATAAGATAAAATATGCCTCACTGGCATCGACAAGGAGATCAACATGAACAAGCGTCAAATCATTGTGGCTATCGCAAGCCTGTTTTTCGTCTCGGGCAGTTTCGCAGCCGAAAACGTTGACACCGCAGCCGCAAAAAAAGCGGCCGTGGAGGCGTGTACTGCCGGAGCAACTGAAAAATACGGAAGTGCGCAAGCGATCTCCAAACCGCGCAAGAAAAGCGTCGGCCGAACCCGCGGTTACGGTGTCAAAATGCGCGTCGGTAAAAAGAAAAAGACGATTAACTGCATTGCTTCGAGCGACGGAGCGGTGTCATTTTTTAGCGGTAGTTTCTGACACTGGTTTTTCTTCCGGGCGGCGCCATGGCGGTGGCCGCCCGGTCGATTCGTCGTTCAAGACGGACAGTTCGACAATCCCGGCAATATCGTATAACGAGTCTCTTTTGCCGGGAAAATTTCCGAGTTTGAATACTCGGGCCGGCGAGTTTGGACAGTCGATGCTGTACATCGTCGGTCACGAAACGGTGGAGGTTTTCACGGTTGCTGCCAGCGCGGCCTGACGGTTTAACACCGACGCAGTGCGTCGTGTTGCCAGCCAGGGTGGCGACCAACAATGTCGCAGCGCTTTGTTAGCGTATATCGACAATCAGCTGCAGGAAGACGAGGCCTTTAATGCTGTATTTTGGAAAGGGCGGGACCACGGTTGCACGAATGTTGAGCCGCGAAGCAAAGCTCGTCTGGATGGAGGGCAGCAAGTAGGGAACGATGTACGAGCCTGCCTTGGTCTTGAATTCATTTTCATACAGCAGGCCGACTTTGAAACCGAAGTCGAGGTATTGCAGTACGGGGCGGTATACGCCAAACCCGCCAGCCACGGCCATGTCTGAGTAAGAATCCTTATAAACATCCAGTTCCCAGTACTTGTTCCAACCGTTCAGGATGGCTTTCTCACTCCGGCTGGTGCCGCTGGATTTTTCGATGCCAAGCCCCCAGCTCTGCTGGTTTGTGTTCTTGCCCTTATCGAAATGAAGCGCGAATCCGTTGAGATGCACCTTGTAGTTAACCGTGGTAGTGACCGATTCCTGGGCCAGTGAGATCGAAAATAACATCGAAAGCAACGCGATTAGGCACGGTCTGACTTGTTTGTTCACGACGACCTCGAATACTCCAGTGGCGAACCGGTAACATCTGAGAGAAGAGCCTGGTTCACGGTCAGGGTTTCAGTTGCAGGACACGGCGCGTTTATCGATAAAACGCAACGCTCATGCTATCAATTTGAGTTACAAGTCGATAGGCGGAAGTATTGAGTCAACGGCCGGCACCACTTGCTCGTATTTCCGAACGTGAAGCGGCGCCCATTCAGTAGTAAAGTGGCGTCGACAAGCGCGGAATGACTGAGGGGAAATTTTTGTGAGCAGATTTATTGTTGTATTGCTGAGTGCGGCTTTCTGGTTGACCGCCTGCACTAAGGATGTGGCCGACGATGAAACGTCCGTGCCGTTCGCCGGCCGCTACCAGCCATTGCCCGGTGTCACGACGCTGTTGCGTGGTGCGACGATATTGACGGGCACGGGTTCCCGGCTCGAGAACGCGGATGTGTTGTTGAGTGACGGCAAAATCGTTGCAGTCGGCATCGACCTGGATGCTGAAGGCGCAGAAGTGATTGATGCCAGCGATAAATGGATTACGCCGGGCGTAATCGATATTCACTCCCATCTCGGTGTCTACGCATCGCCCGGCACGGCATCAAGTTCAGACGGTAACGAGGCGACGGCGCCCGTTACGGCGCAGGTTTGGGCCGAGCATAGTGTCTGGCCGCAAGATCCAGGTTTTGTGACGGCATTGGCCGGTGGTGTTACGTCGCTGCAGATTCTGCCGGGTTCTGCCAACCTGATCGGCGGGCGCGGCATCACGCTGAAAAATGTGCCGGGACGCGATGTGCAGAGCATGAAATTTCCCGGCGCGCCGTATGGCCTGAAGATGGCCTGCGGTGAGAATCCGAAGCGCGTCTACGGCGGCCGCGGCATGGCCCCGTCGACCCGAATGGGTAATGTTGCCGGTTATCGTGCGGCATGGATCGCGGCGGCGGACTACCGCGACAAGATGGAGGCCGCCGCCAACGGCGAGGGCGAGCCGCCCATGCGCGATCTCAATCTCGAAACGCTGGTTGGCGTGCTGGACGGGGAGATTCTTGTCCACAATCATTGTTATCGGGCCGATGAAATGTCGGTGATGCTCGATCTTGCCGATGAGTTCGGTTACAAGATTACGGCTTTTCACCATGCGGTTGAGGCCTACAAGATTGGCGATCTCCTCGCTGAGAACGGTACCTGCGCCGCCATGTGGGCGGACTGGTGGGGCTTCAAGATGGAAGCTTATGACGGTATTCGCGAGAATGCCGCCCTGGTGGACCAGGCCGGCGCCTGTGCGATCATTCATTCCGACGATGCCATCGGCATACAGCAACTAAACCAGGAGACCGCCAAGGTCATGGGTGCGGCGGCTCGCGCTGGTATTGATATACCGCCGGAGCACGCGATTCAATGGATTACCCGTAACGTCGCCACGGCGCTCGGTATCGCCGATGAGGTCGGTACACTCGAGCCGGGGAAAATGGCCGATGTGGTTGTCTGGAATGGCAGCCCATTTAGTGTTTATACAAGAGCAGAGCGTGTCTACATCGATGGTGCGCTGGTCTACGACCGCAATAATCCGGCCGGGAATCCGGTGACCGATTTCTCGCTTGGAACGTCTTCGTTGACGGGAGGTGCCCGATGAATCATTCAATGTCGAAACTCGCTGTCCTGATGATCTTCCTTAGCGGTCCGGTATGCGCACAAACGACGGCTGTCATCGGCGGGACCGTGCACACGGCCGGGCCCGCCGGTACGATCGAAAATGCGACTGTTATTATCGAAGACGGCGTCATTACGGCCGTTGGCAAGAATATCGCGACGCCGAGCGGCGCGATTATCGTCAACGCTACGGGCAAGTTTGTAACACCGGGTCTTTTTACGCCGTTTGGTCAACTTGGACTCGTGGAAGTCGGCAACTCGGCCGGACCGCTCGACGCAGTGCAGCGTGGTGATCAGTTCACGGCAGGCTTCGATATCGCCGATGCGTTCAACCCGCGTTCGACGCTGATCGCCATCAATCGTATTGAAGGGGTCACTCGTGCACTGATTGCGCCGCGATCGCAGGGGGCGGACGGTGAAGGTCACACCAGTCATGTCATTTCCGGTTTGGCCGCGGTTGTGAACCTTGGCGATCAATCCGCGCCTATCGACAAGCGTGCCGCTGCGTTGGTCGTGAATCTTGGCGAGCAAGGTGCCGGCCTGGCCGGCACGTCACGTGTATCGGCGCTACTCGTCTTGCGCAATGCGCTCGATGAAGCGCTCGACTATCGAGCCAATAAGAATGCCTTTGAACGCGGTCAGCGGCGCGACTACAACTACAGCGTTGCGGATCTTGAAGCGCTACAAGGTGTCTTGATGGGCGACATTCCCTTGCTTGCGCACGTTGAGCGCGCGAGCGATATCGAGGTATTGATACGGCTTGCAGCACAATACAACATCCGCGCTATCGTCAAGGGCGGTACGGAAGCATGGATGATCGCCGATCAGTTGGCCGCCGCCGATATCCCGGTTCTTATGGGCCCGACGGCTAACTTACCCTCCAGCTTCGACCGGATTAACGCCCGCCGTGATGCGGCCGGTCTGTTAATCGAGGCCGGCGTGAAGGTCGGCTTCGTGGGGTCGCAAAGCCAAACACACAATGCACGCAACATCACACAATCGGCTGGCAACGCGGTGTCGGAAGGATTGTCCTGGGATGAGGCCCTGCGGGCAATTACTCTGGCGCCGGCGGAAATTTACGGTCTTGCGGATCAGATCGGCAGCATCGAGGCAGGCAAACAGGCCGATATCGTCATTTGGCCTGGCGACCCTCTGGAACTGACTAACTACCCGGAAAAAGTGTTCATTAACGGCGATGCGATTCCGATGATCAGTCGACAGACGCTGCTGCGTGATCGGTATATGCAAACGGAAACGGGCAAGCCACCGGCCTTTCGACACTAGCAGCCTGTTGAAAAACACCGTTTTTCGAATTGCGGTGTTGAAAATACCATGGATGGTTTTTTCAACAGACTGCTAGATAGCGAATAGCGACGACAGGATGCGCCGATAGCGAAGCGGCGTGAATCTGCACGATCCGGGGTCTTTATTGCGGCTCGTGCTGTTCCGTGCTCAAATTTGCGGGTGGAGCTATCGTCAACCGACCTGATTGTCTTAAAGGAAGCCTATGCAAGGCTTGAGAATCCTTCGCTTGCCATTCGCTTGAGTTCCGCGGTCGGCATGCCCGTGGAAACCGTCGCGAAACAGCTGGCGAAAAAAGCGCCGCAGGCAGTCATGGACGTGGTTGACAACTCGACTCGCAAGGCTATTGAGTTTGTCATGCGAAATACGGTGCGTACCTTAACGCAGGAGGAACACACAGCGGCCAGCCCGCGTATGCATCAGGCCGCCGCCGCGACAACTGGCGCTGTCTCCGGTTTCTTCGGCATTCATGCGCTAGTGGTGGAATTGCCGGTGACCACCGGCATCATGTTTCGCTCGATCGTTGACATCGCGCGGGCAGAAGGTGAGTCGCCGCAGGACGACGAAACGATCATTAACGCAATGCAGGTTTTTACGATGGGCAGTGGTCTGTCCGACAAAGACGATGCGGCCGAAACATCCTACTACGGCGCACGTCTCGCACTTGGCAAAGCAGTAACCGACGCCCTGCAGTATCTCGCATCACAAGGTGTTCCCAACGCCGGCGCGCCGGTGTTGATGCGCCTGGTTGCGGTGATCGCACATCGATTTGGCATGGTCGTCACGCAAAAAGCGATGGCTCAAGCATTACCCATTGTCGGTGCCGTGGGTGGTGGACTGGTCAATACGATGTTCATATCGCACTTTCAGGATATGGCGCGTGGACACTTTTCGATCAGACGGCTGGAACGGCAATACGGAGTTGACAAGGTCCGGGAGTCGTACCAATTGCTGATCGAAGATGACGGCGAATAGTTATTACTGAGGAACACCGTTAACAATGACCTGATCGTTAATGTTGTCGACCTGAACAAAGCTGTCGTAGAAAGTGACGGTGGCTTCTGCGTAGTGTTCTTTCATAAATTCGTACCACTCCGGTGTATACCAGGCCTCGGCATCTTCGCGGGTATTCCAGATGTATATGCCACCCAACCCTGCCGAACCGGAGACGTAGTACTTCATCAGCAATCCATCGGCTTTGGCGGCGACAAATTTCGGGGTCGAACTCAAACTCAGCTTGACCATTTCATCGTGATCCGGCTCGGCTATCTGCATTTGTACAACGGCTACATACATTATTACTGCTCCTTCTGGCTTTATTTGCCGTAACCCTCAGGCAATTCGAAATCGAGGTTTTCCAGCAGAAACGCCCATCGATCGGCATACTCCTCGATAACCTTGTCCGTAGGGACACCGGCACCGTGGCCGGCCCGGGTCTCAATGCGAATCAATACCGGCGCATCACCGGCCTGTGCTGCTTGCAGCGCCGCCGCGTATTTGAAACTGTGGCCGGGAACGACACGGTCGTCCGTGTCCGCCGTGGTGACGAGAACGGCCGGGTAATGCGTTTCCGGTTCAATGTTGTGATAGGGCGAATAGGCGTACAGCGCCTTGAATTCCTCCGGGTCGTCGGCCGAACCGTAATCATCAACCCAAAAACGACCGGCGGTAAACTTCTGGAAGCGCAGCATGTCCATCACGCCAACAGCCGGGATCGCCGCGGCGAACAGTTCCGGACGTTGATTGGTCACGGCGCCGACCAGCAGACCGCCGTTGCTGCCGCCGAAAATGGCCAGTTTTCCCGGATTCGTATAGTTCTCTTCGATCAGGTACTCGCCGGCGGCAATAAAATCGTCGAATACGTTTTGTTTGTTCAGCCGCGTACCGGCCTGGTGCCATTCCTCTCCATATTCACCGCCGCCGCGCAAATTGGCGACTGCGTATATGCCGCCCATTTCCATCCATGCGAGCCTCGTGATCGAGAAGCTCGGCTGTATGGATATATTGAAGCCGCCATAACCGTACAACAACGTGGGCCGATCGCCGTCGCGTACGACATCTTTGCGATGCGAAATAAACATCGGTACGCGTGTGCCATCCCTGGACTCATAGAAGACCTGTTCGACCGTATAGTCGTCGCTGTTGAAGTCCACTGCGGATCGTTTAAATATTTCGACTTCACCGCTGACGACATTCAGCCGATTGATGGTTGGTGGTGTGTCGAAGCTCTCGTAACGAAAGAATGTTTCGGCATCGTCAACTCGGCCACTGAATCCCGATGCAGTACCGATACCCGGCAAGTCTACGGAGCCGACTTGTTTGCCATCGGTGTCGAAAATTCTTACCAGTGACCAGGCGTCCTGCATGTATTCCCCGATTATGCGCCCACCGACGAGACTGGCGCTCGACAACACGTCGATGTTTTGTGGAATCACTTCGCGCCGTAAATCAGGGTTGTTCACATCGATCGCGATCAGGCGTCCGCGTGGTGCAGCTTCGTTGGTTCGAAAATAGAGCTCGTTGTCAACGTTGCCAATCAGGGTGTAGTCGAAGTCAAATCCTTCAATCAGCATGACGGGCTGCGCACCGTCGGTTTGCAAATCCTGGTAGGCAATCTGGTAGCGATCGTCGGTACCCTTCCACACGGTGATGACGAGATACCGGCCATCGTCCGTCACGTTTGCGCTATAGCCCCAGTCCGGGTGCTCCGGATGAGTGTAAACCAGGCGGTCATCCGCCTGCTTGTCGCCAATACGGTGAAAATAGACGGCCTGGTTCTTGTTCAGCGACTGGAATTTTTCGTCGGCGCCGGTCGCCGGGTAACGACTGTAGTAAAAACCCGAGCCGTCTGCGGTCCAGGACAAGCCGGTAAACTTCAGCCACTCAAGTTTGTCGTCCAGCACTTCGCCGCTTTCGATACTCATGATGCGCGCGATTCGCCAGTCCGAACCTCCGTCCTGAACCAGGTAGGCGAAATAGTCGCCTGTGGGGCTTGGGAAATAACTGGCCAATGCGATCGTGCCGTCGTCCGACCAGGTATTCGGATCGATCAACAGCTCGGGTTCGTCCTGCAGGGAGTCCTGCCGATAGACGACTTCCTGATTCTGCAGCCCATCGTTGTAGCTGTAAAAATATCGACCACCCTTTTTCTGTGGCAGTCCGTAACGCTCGTAATCCCACAAAGCCTCGAGCCGCGCGCGTATCGGTTCACGTTCCTTGATCGTCGCGAGATAAGCAAAGGTCAGTTCATTTTCACTATCGACCCACTGTTTGACCGTCTCGCTCTCGCGCACGTCATCCTCGAGCCAGCGGTAGGGGTCGGCCACAATAGTGCCGTGATAGTCATCGGTTTGATCGATAGTGGCTGTCGGTGGGTATTTGATAGCGGCCGTCTCCGGTAAAGGTGTGTCGTTGCCACAAGCGGTAAGGAGCAAAGCGGCCAAGAGAACTAACAGGCTGTGCGAATTCATAATGAGCTTCTCTACAGGGTCATTGGAGGAAGTATAGTCCGGATAGAATGGCAGCAGATTTTTTTGGATCGCATAGTCATTCTCCGACATGAGCGCGCCAGGCGGTGTGGCGGCAATAATAGCAGACAAAACAGGTCCGCTTTTCGTCACGCTGACGGCGGAATTCGGGATATCTTCGATTGCTGTCCGGTAAGCGCATCTGTTTTGTTATAGTTGCGCACAATCCGGGCTTGATTCAGGTGGTCGGTATGAACAACAAAATGTTACTCGCATTGTCGCTTACGATATTTCCAGTCGTGTCATTCGGTCAAGGGGCGCAGGGCTATCAATGCGCCATAGGAGATTTGCAACGAAGAGTTGAAATTCTCTACGAAGCCGGTGGCTCCGTTCCGTGTGAAGTTCACTACTATAAAAAGGCGGAAGCGGAAAACGAGCGGCAAGTACTTTGGCGGGCACTGAACGAGGAGGGCTATTGCGAAAGAAAAGCCCGGGAATTTGTCGTCAAGCTTGAAGGCATGGGTTGGAGTTGTGAAGAGATAGAGTCGGCGGTGCAGGAATCTGTAACGCGTACGGCAGACAATCCTGAGCTCGGTGCCGGAGACGAACCGGTCGACGATACGGATGCACTCATGCCCGGTGAGGAACCCGCGCCCAGCGATAATCAATAGCGGGAAGTTGAACGCCGAACTGACAGACCTTGGACTCACGCCGTTCTTCACTCAGCAATTGAGCGGGGACGAACTGGAGCAATATAGTCTCGCTCGTGTTACCGAGGTTCAACGATCGCACATCATCGTCAGCGATGGTATTCATGAGCGGAGTATTACGCTCGGTAGTACGTGGTACCAGCAATCGGCATCGCGACGTCCCACCGTTGGAGATTGGGTGTTGCTCAATCACGCGAACGAAAAAATACAGCGCTTGCTTAAGCGTAAAAGTGTCTTCCGACGGGTCGCAGCCGGAACCAGGATTGAAGTCCAGTTGATAGCTGCGAACATCGATACTCTGTTCATCGTGACGTCCTGCAATGAAGAGTTCGAGGAGTCCCGGCTGGAGCGTTATCTTGCGTTGGCAGCAGAGACAAATGTCGACCCGGTCATTATTCTCACCAAAGCAGATCTTGCAGATGAGGCGGAAAGCTATCGTGAGCGGGTGCGGGCGATCGGTGCGGATTTACCGGTGGAAATTGTCAATGCCCTGGATGTCGATTCGCTTTCAGGGACGAAGGCGTGGGTACGCCGAGGTTCGACAGTCGCGCTGGTGGGTTCGTCCGGCGTGGGCAAGTCGACGCTTGTGAACTCGCTGGCCGGCCGTAAGCGCATGGATACGGGGTCGATACGTGAACAGGATGCGAAAGGTCGTCACACAACCAGTTATCGGTCATTGCACCGTCTGCCCGGTGGCGGGCTCTTGCTGGACGTGCCCGGGATGCGTGAGCTGAAGGTGGCTGAGCTGGATACGGCGTTGGCAGAGGTGTTTTCCGACATCGATTCGCTGGCGGAACAATGCCGGTTTCGCGACTGCGATCATAACGACGAACCGGGCTGTGCCGTGCGCGCGGCGGTCGCTTCCGGCGACATCGACGCTCGACGGTTGCGCAACTACCGAAAACTCGTTCTTGAGGAATCGCGAAATACGGCCTCAATTGCCGAGCAACGACAGCGCGACCGTCAGTTCGGAAAATCCATCAAGGCACATCTCGATCTTAAACGGCAACGCGACACCGCACGATAGCGGTGGAGTCGCAGCTCCCGCCATATCGACTGCTTGCAATCAAGCACAGGCCGGATCAACTGCGAGTTGATCCGGACGCTGTTAACGGCTACTTGCCGATTTTTCGAATCCAGTAACGCATTACGCCTTTGCTGCAACCGTGTTTTGTCTTGCCCTTACCGAGGCCGAGCGCACTCGCAATCTGTGTGCAGGAACAGCCTGCCGTATCCAGCGTGCTGTACTGGCGATTGCCATGTTTTTTCTTGCTTTTCCAGCTCCAGAACCGTTGCAGGTGCTTCTTGCGAGAAATGCTGTCGAAGTCAAAGTCGTCGTCAATCAGAGCGAAATGCTTGACCCGCAGTCCCTTGGCGAGGGTTTCGGGAATCACCGTACCGGGACACATGTCCGCATCGTCATTGACGCCATCGTCATCCTGATCTTTCGTGATGAACAATACCAAACCATCGTGGTCGGACGAACGTAGTGGCGTGCCAATGTCATTGATTAGATCGGCGGCGGCATCCGAGTTTCCGCGGCCGTATTCAAAGCCACGAACCGAACTATCCAGAGCCTGACTCGTGAGCGCATGATCCAGAACCTGGGCGTTACCGCGGAAGTTGAAGGAGTAGCGTTCTTCCGGCGCGATGGACAATACCTGATTGATTAAGTCGGGATTGACTTCGTCAGGGCCCGAGAGCAGGTTTTCTGCGGGATTCGCAGTGCCCGCGATTTGCCCGACAACATCGACGTAGCTGTCGGAAAATTCGAAAGCATTGAAATCGCCGATCACAACCAGCCGGATGGCCGGGTC
Source organism: Gammaproteobacteria bacterium (assembly GCA_013151645.1). Classification (GTDB taxonomy): domain Bacteria; phylum Pseudomonadota; class Gammaproteobacteria; order Steroidobacterales; family Woeseiaceae; genus JAADHU01. Next base: position 89,149 of record JAADHU010000069.1, read on the forward strand.
GTCCGTCTGCAGTTCCTGGACCTTGAGGGCGATCGACTGGGCTTGCGCCAGGCGTTTCGCTCGAACTCGTTCGCCGCTCCTGGATGAATCGATGCCGCCCAATGACCGGTTGTGCACGACCATAACGGCGATAGGATAGTCTGCGCCGTCACCGACCATACGACCTTCAAGTAATAGTGGCGGTCGGTCATGCAGCAACGACATATCGAATTCAAGAATTTCTTCTTTGTTGATTTGCGTAATCGCGTCGACGGCAACGTTTTCTCTAACGAGAAAACCGACGTCGATCGTGCCGATATCATTGCCCTCGATCAGGTAAGCTGAATAGCTCACCATGCCGTCCGGCATTGCCGCGATGTCGGCGGCGAGGTCTTCAAGCACACCGAGTTTTTCGACTTCCTGAACGGCAAGAATGTCCGGCGCACCCAGGACGTTGACGATGTAGTCAGCGAATTTAGCGCGGCGAACGGCGTATTCATCGGCGCTGACAACAAAATCGTCCCGTGTCCGGCCCGGTATACTCATATCTTCCGGGTCGTCGAAATCGTCGAATATGCGCAGCATATTCAAACTACCGATGGTGAATTCAGCACGTTGCCGCTCCCGGACCGCCTGTCCGAGGGGCGCCTCGTTCACCGTTAACACGGTCGGCCATAGTTCATAGCCGCCAAACTCGAAACCGATTGCACCGATTGCAGAGAATGTCGAGCCGGCGGGGATAAGCAGATTGGGCAGTCCGAGTTTATCCGGGTCGAGTTCGAACACTTCCGGGTTTCCATCCCATACTGGAAGGTCGACCAGGCCCGGGAATTCGATACCGGGTTCTCGGAACGTGCGCTCAGTCCCGGCTGTAATGTTGATTTCCGCAATCGGGTCAGAGCGGAAACCCTGGTTCGGACCAGTGACGGTACCGTGAGCAATCTCGACCAACATACCTTCGTAGCATTCCATTTCTATTGCGCACGACGGTGTCATGGGATTCGGACTTGGCGTGCTGGCGTCGAAAACCACCGCTGGCGGTAGCGCGCCACCGGAACCAAGCAGGGTGACCTCTGGTGAGCCCGTGAATTCGGTGAAGCCGAAAAACTCTGCGACACTGCCGGTGACGTCGACAAGATCGCCGGCTACGACTGCGGGTGCGCTACCGGTAAAGACGTAGATACCATCGGACGTATCGACATTGCCGTCTGACCGGTCGGATGGTGTTTGCATGAAAAAGCCGTTCGGCCCGACCGCCGTTACAACGTTGTTCTGCGTAATGACGGCTTGCCCGGCGTAAGGGGAGGCCGGTCCCGCGCTTTGTATTTCAAATATTTCAAACGGGCCGACAATCGGGAGGACACAATTTTCCGCACCGGGTGTGGGTGCAAATTGCACATAAGTGCTCGTGTTGCGAGCGCCGCCTGAGCCGTTGTCGCAGCGCTGATTGGAGTCGGCGGAACTATTACCGTTCCCGCCTTCATTAACCTGTGGCTGGCCAGGATTAAGGAGAACGAGCAGAGCGGCATCGTCGCCGTCATTAGTGTCGTAGACGATCGCATCGATCACATTCACCGACGTCACCGGAGTGTCGTTGGGGAAATTCACGGCATCACCCGAGACAAGTGCAACGGCATCGGCGCCGTTTTGGACGAGATTAGTGTTCGGATCGATGTCCAGGTCGCAATTTGCGACGTTAGCGGCGTCGCCACAAAGCACGAAATAGCCCGCGCCGTTGGTTGAGAAACCATCCAGGTCAAATGCCTGGTAAGACGCATCGTCACTGCCATTGTAAAGTATGATCGACAGACCGCTCAGATCGGTATTGCCCGTTCCACCGTCATAGAGTTCTACAAACTCAGCACTGTCCGTACCCGACTGATCGGCGTCTACTTCGTTAATGATGACCGCAGAGTCGACCGGGATGACACAGATATTTTCGACACCTGGCGTCGGTGTGAATTGTGCGTACGTATCGGTATTGCGGGCTCCACCAGAACCATTGTCGCAGCGCTGGTTTGAGTGCGCCGTACCGTCCCCGCCATCTCGTTCGTTTACCTGGGGCTGTCCCGGGTTCAGGAGTGTCAGCAGACCCGGGTCATCGCCGTCGTCCGTGTCATACACGATGGCGTCGAGCAGATTGACGTCCGTTACCGGCGTGTCATTCGGGAAGTCTACTTCGCTGCCAGCGTATAGCGCGACGGCGTCAGCACCGTTTTGAATCAGGTTGGTGTCAGGCAGGACATCCAGATCGCAGTTGGCGACATTGGCTGCGTTGCCGCAAAGCACAAAATATCCAGCACTGTTTGTCGCGCTCCCGTCCAGGCCAAACGCCAGATAGGAGGCATCGTCGCTGCCATTCATTAACACCACGACCAGTCCGGAAAGATCCGTGTTGCCAGCGCCGCCGTCGTATAGTTCGACGAACTCCGCGCTGTCGGTGCCCGCCTGGTCGACGTCCACTTCGTTAATGACAATTTCGCGCGCCGCAGGTTCGCCGCAGGTATTGGCGACACCTGGCGTCGGCGTAGCCTGCTGGTAACCGCTGGTGTTACGTGCGCCACCGGCGCCGTTCGCACAACGCTGGTTGGAGTGCCCGGTGCCATCGCCGCCGTCGCGCTCGTTGACCTGGGGCTGGCCGGGGTTGAGCAGGACCAGAAGACCGGCGTCGTCGCCGTCGTCTGTGTCATACACAATTGCATCGATCAGGTTGGCGAGGGTAACCGGGCTACTGGCGGGGAAATCGGCGCCATCGGCGTTGTAGAGTGCGACCGCGTCGGCGCCGTTTTGGAGAAGATTTGTGTCCGGTGTGACGTCCAGATCACAATTGGCGACGTTCGTTGCATTGCCACAAACAACAAAATATCCCATCGCGTTGGTGGTCATTCCGTCCAGATCGAAAGCCTGATAGGACGTGTCGCTGCTACCATTGTAAAAAACCAAAACCTGCCCGCTCAGGTCCGTGCTGCCGACGCCACCGTCGAACAATTCTACGAACTCGGCTGCATCGGTGCCGACCTGATCGGCATCCATCTCATTGATGACGATCGACTGGGCTCCTGCGATCGGTACAAATCCGATGAGAGCGAAAGACATGAGCAAAGCGAAATAACATCGGCGCACTGTGACGGGGGAAGCAATGGAATAGTTCACAAAAGTCTCCAGTTGATTTTGTTCTTCCTGGTGGATTTCGTGAGTATACGTCAGATCCAAAATGTGACATAACCGGCGTGCCGCGAGTCTGTATTAAGTTAAATTCCGAAATCGCGGGCTGACTGGAAGCGGGGTTTGTATGTTTGTTTCTGGAGAACCGGCGCCCGGCCAGGCCGCGAGTTCCGAAGAACCCGTGCGCTCAGGGCGTAAGGCTTCAGCGCGGAGTTGAAGATTTCAATACGTCGACCGGCTGGTCAAATAAATGTTGAACGCTTCGCGTATGCGATCTCGTGAAGATTCTCTCGCGTTGCTATTTCTTCACGGTTGGCGGATCAATCGTTCCACCGGCCTTCGACCACGCGCTGAAACCGCCTTCGAGATTGACGGGCTTCGTTACGCCCATATCCTGGGCCAACCTGGTTGCCAGAACCGAGCGCCCACCTCCCGCGCAATAAAATACGACTGTTTTGCCCGAACTGAATATCTTATTGTGCCTTGGATGATTGGGGTCGATGGAATATTCGAGGACGCCGCGGGGAATATGCACCGATCCCGGGATTCGGCCGTTTGCAGCGAGTTCTCCGGGTTCGCGTACATCAACGAAGACGACGGAATCATCTCCCAGCAGGCGGATCGCGCTCGCGGCATTGTACGAAGTTATCGTAGCGATCGCTTCTGCCTCAAGATCATCGACGCTCTTGATGCTGTTATTCTGAACAGCACAAGCAGAGAGGGCGGTGAGGGCGACGAAAACGAAAGTCAGTATTCGCATGGTATTTCCCCGAACGTGGTTCTTGTGATCTGAAGTTCCAAGTCTCCACCTGTTCGGCCGGCTTCACAAGTATCGGCCTTAAGAACGAATGCTTTCGCGCGCGCCGGCGGTAAAAATCGATGTGACGCCTCAAGACTTCAACGACTTACCGAGATTCAGGCACAACTCTCCATAAGCGGGAGTAACATGGTTTAAATCTACCAGGGGCGGGCCGCTTCTGCGGGAGCGGTGCCGAATGCTGTTGTGCTGCCAATACCGGTTATTGGTAAGGAGCGAGCCATGAACGCACTGAATCCCGGTCGGACACTACGTGTCCTGATCCCGTGTCTGCTTATCATTCTTGCGGCATCCTGCGGTCGGCAGGACGATCCGGCGACCGGGTCCGCGGAGGTGGCCGTTGCGGCCAAAGTGCCGATCACCACATCGTCCGATGAAGCACGCGAGGCCTTCCTGACGGGTCGTGCATTGTTCGACAGTTTGCACCGCACCGAGTCGCTGTCTTATTTCAAGCGAGCGGTTGAGCTGGATCCCGATTTCGCGATGGGCTTCGTATTGCTTGCCGCCGCATCGCCCACCGCGGTACAGTTTTTCGAGGCGGTGGCAAATGCAGAAGCAACCGGACCTGGTGTATCGGCAGGAGAGCAGCTGATCGTCGATGCATTGGTCGCCGGTTCCCGAAACGATCAGACAGGGCAGATTGATGCGCTCAACGGGCTTTTGTCTTCGTACCCGGACGATGAGCGCGTTCACAACCGTCTGGCGACTTTCTACAATACCCAGCAGAATTTCGCGCAGGCGATCCGGCACTACCAGAAGGCGGTAAGCATCAATCCTTCATTTGCCGGCGCCTTTAATTCCATGGGCTATGCGCATCGGTCAAACGATGATCTCGAGAGTGCCAAAGTGGCATTTGCGAGATACATTGAGCTGTTGCCGGACGAGGCCAATCCGTATGACTCGTACGCTGAGCTGCTGATGGAGATGGGACAATACGACGAGTCGATTGCAAATTACCGCAAGTCGCTGGCGATTGACCGGAACTTCGCAGCTTCCTATGCGGGGATCAGTATCAATGAGTCTTTGCGGGGTGATTCGGTGTCGGCGCTGGAAGCGGCCGCACAAATGCGGTCGGTGGCGCGGACGGCGGAAGAAAAGCAGGCGGCGATTTTCGCCACCGTCGCCTGTCATCTTTTTGCCGGCAATATTGACGGCGCGATTGCCGCCGCGGAAGAAATGTACGCCGTTGCGGCAGCGGACGGAAACGAAGCAGCGATGGGCGACGTTCGTGAGTACATGGGCGATATCATGCTGGCCGATGGCGATGGCGTAAGGGCGCTTGCGTATTACGTGGATGCCTTAGGGCGCCGGCAAAAAGCGGATATCAACGCGGCGAGAAAGGCACAAGCGAAAAGAACGCATCTGTTTAAGACGGCCATCGCCGCGATGATCAGCGGTGACAACGAGACGGCAACGGATCTGGTGGCGAAATACAAGCGTGCTGCTGAAGAGAACGGAACGTCTTTCGAGCGCCGCCGTGTTCATGAACACGCGGCTTACCTGGCAATGCTAAACGACAACAATGCGACGGTTGTGGCAGAACTGGCTTTGGCAGACAAGCTGGATCCAATCGTGTTGTACTGGTCTGCGGTTGCTAACAGAGATGCAGGAAATACCGGGAAGGCGAGAGACCTTGCGTACCGTGCAGCGCATCGAAATACGCTATCCGCTAACCTGCCCTTCTTCAGAGCGGACGCGTTGCGCTTGCTCGGTGAATTGTCCGGGACCTAAGAATTCACGTACACCGGCAGGGGCATCCGCCTCCGATATGGGGGCGGTTGTTCTACTACGTAGTAATCCGAATGGCGTTCTCTGCTGATCGTTGCTATTGATAGTTCGCGTTAGCGAGGTATCCCGTGACTAGCGAGACCAGTAGAAATCAGCGTACGCTCGCCGCGTATGTAACGACTCTTCTTGAGTATCCGCGTTGGATTATAGAACGCGACGTTGACTTCACTCACTGCCGACTCGGTGGCCACTACAACGAATTCCTGTCTGAATGCGTTGACTGCAAATTCGGCCCGGGGTGTCGCTGGCTCGACCGGCAACGAACCCAGAAAATTGAGCACGCGTCCCTGCAGCAACTCGTGCGAGCACTCGAGTGTGCGGTCCGGTACTTTCAACCGCCCAATCAACCGTCACGAATCACCGATCCACAGGGGCGCGGCTGGATTCGCGAGGCACGTCGATTCTTGCACCACGAATCGGCTGAACGGCTTTAGGCCCCGGCGAGTTGCTATTCCCGTTTCGTGCATAACACTGTCCGTATTATGTCGAGCGCCCGGTATTCAATAATCCACTAGCTATCACACTTAACTTAAGCATCAATGCAGTTGGTTGACAGCCGCGCTCCGGAGTGAAAGTCTAGCCGCCTGCATGACAACGGCACGGCATCCGAAAGGGTGCTTCGCAAAGCTACCGGTCTAAGGTTTGACTACGACAGCGGGGTTACCAGCATGAACTTTCTCTTGAGCATTACTCCCTTTCCCGTGATTTCAGCATTGTTGTGGATCGTGCTGGTGGTCACGGCGTTGTATTTCGCACGCCCAACCGCTCACAAAACGATCCGTGCGATGTCTCTTGCGTTGCACCGCACCTTTCGCGTCGCGTCAAAAGCGGTGATACAAGCGGAATACAGCCTGGCTGCGCGCAACAGAGATGTCCTGCTCGCGGCAGGCCGGGAAGCGAAAGAAAGAATTGTCGAACGGGAGTTCGACCGCGTCAATGAAACGGTGCGCCGCGATCTTGCCAGTTTTTCAGCGCTGCATCGTGCCTTGAATGAATCGATCAATGGCATTGAGAAAGATCATCAGGATGCCGTCGATGTGCCACCGGATCCGCCCGGCTGGGTGAAAGCAGTGGAGGCGGTCGCCAATATAGATTCTCGCGAGGGTCGCGTCGGTATCGGCAATGTCCTGAGCGATATTCACAAATCTCTCATCAAGGCCCACAAGGAAGCGATGACTGCGTACCGCAAGGCAAGCGGAGAGCGTCATGCGTTGTTGCGACGCATGCGTCCTGACTGGCGGAAGATTCAGCAGACGTTGAGCCAGGTCGGGAAAGATGTCGACAGTTTGTTAAGTCGATCCGCCGCCATCGATCGCCATATGCAGGAATACGAAGACATGGTGAGCGGCAAGGATCGCGCGATTTCGATATTGTCGTCGTCATCGCTGATGTACTTTTTCGTTTCCGGCCTGGTGCTGGCGATTGCGATCGGTGGTGCTACCGTCAACTTTTCCCTGATCGCCAGGCCAATGGCGGAAATGGTTGGCGGCACTTCCCTGATTGGCGGTTTTCGCACCGCCGATATCGCTGCATTGGTGATTATTCTGGTGGAGATTTCCATGGGCCTGTTTCTCATGGAGTCACTTCGCATTACGCGCTTGTTCCCCGTGATTGGTGCGCTGCCGGACAAAACCCGTGTACGCATGGTCTGGATCACGTTTTTCTTGTTGTTCATGCTTGCAAGCGTCGAGGCAGGTCTTGCGTATATGCGAGAAGTCCTGTTGCAGGATGAACTTGCGACGAGTGCATTGCTGCGTGGCGATGTCACTCAAGTACTCTCCGGACAATACTTGTGGATTACGACGGCCGCGCAAATGGGTATGGGGTTCATATTGCCGTTCGCCTTGACCTTTGTCGCCATTCCTCTGGAAACATTCGTGCATTCTCTTCGTACCGTTGTGGGCCTGCTCATGATCGGTCTGTTGCGAATGCTGTCGATCGTATTGCGTCTGATTGGAAATGCCTGCCGATATCTCGGTGCCCTGACTGAACAGTTATACGACCTCCCGCTGTTCATTCCACTGTGGCTGGAGGAACGAAACGGGAGTGCACGCCCGGGGTCCGGGGATTCCCGCACCAGCGAGGTGACGTCATGAAAATGATTCTAACCAGGATCGTTTTTCTCTCGCTCCTCGCGGCCTGTTCGCGCTCGACGCCGGTCAACAATGGGGTTTATATGTTGCTCGATACATCAGGTACCTATCGACAAGAGCTGCAAAAAGCGGAACAGATTATTCGCTATACACTGTCGCACCTCGATGCGACGGACAGTTTCGCGGTGGCGCGAATCGATACCGGCAGTTTTAGCGAGAAGGATATCGTTGCAAAAGCGTCATTCGATGATCGGCCGAGTACCATCAATCGACAAAAACGGATGTTCGCCGAAAAGATTGGGGCGTTCGTCGATAGCGTTCAATCGTCACCGTACACCGATATTACCGGCGGCTTGCTGCAAGCGATCGAATATCTCAATGAGAAGGAAACACAGAACAAAACAATTCTGATTTTTTCGGATATGAAGGAGGATTTGCAGGACGGCTATTTGCGGGATATCGATTTCGACCTGAACGGATTCGACGTGATCGCTTTGAACGTGACCAAGCTGCGCAGTGACAACATTGACCCGCGGGAATACCTGTTGCGGCTGACCCAATGGCAATCCCGAGTCGAAAAATCCGGTGGCCACTGGCGGGTTGTCAATGACCTGGATGGTCTTGAGGGCATTCTTCAGGGGCAGTGAGCGCGGTTTTCGACGTTATGTAATACCGGTACCGGCATCTGTAACGGCGCCGGTCGCTGCAAAGGTGTAGCCATTTTGCGACGTCTGGACGTCGTACGGAAATTGCGGGAAAGTAGAGCGCACAGCTTCCCTGCGTGCGGCGAGAAGGAGTTGAGGATTTAGGGCAAGGGATGCACTATTGCAATAGTCCATGCATGCGGCGGGGGTAAATTCACATTGAGCGTATGGCATGTATATAAAAGACTCCGAATCAGCGGCGCGGCCGCGTAGTACACAGCACTCACCGGCCGAGTTTGTTCAGTACCGGTCACAACAGGAAGCATTCAGATTCTTACGCGAGGTGTTGGCGTCGGAACAGGGCGTTGGCCTTTTGCACGGTCCGGAATTGTCCGGAAAATCAACGCTGGCTCGTCGATTTATTCAGGAACTTCCGAAGAATCTGGCGGTGGCTGCCGTCGATGGCGCCCGTCTGAGGACGCCGGATTTTCTCGCCGAGGTACTCGCACAATTCGGCTATGAAGTGGCGCTGGAATCTTCGGACGAATTACTCAGCATGCTAAGCGTTTTCCTGGTACAGCAAGCTCGGGCCCATCAACCTCCGGTTCTGATTCTCGAAAATATTCACAGCATGTATCCGAGCGCACTGTGTGCGCTTTGTAAATTGGCGGCGTTGACCATTCACCGGCGATACACGTTACGCATTATTCTTATAAGCAATCGTCCGATTCGACAAATACTCGCATCGCCTGGACTCCGAACCATTGCGGAGCGTTTGCTGGGTGATTTCCAGCTTGGGCCGCTGACGGCAAAAGAAACGCTGGTCTATCTTTATGCCAAAGCTGAGGCGTTTGGTGTAGAACGACCGGACAATCTGTTTTCAGTCGATACCTGTGACAAATTGCATCTGGCGTCGGGTGGCTTGCCGGGTGAACTGGATAACATTGCAATGTCGGCGATTGCCCGTGCTGCTGAGTCGTCGACTCAACTCGAAAAAATTGACAGCCAGGCGATACACCAGGCATTGAGCGCAGGCGATGAAACCGTCGAAACGGTCTTGAAATCGCTGCAGGATCTACCGAAGCTGTTGATCACCCGCAATGGCAAGACACTGCAGGAGATCGAACTGGATGCGAGTAAGTCGCTGGTCGGCCGGTCGTCGTTGAGCGATGTGTTTATTGACGATGAATTTATCAGCAAGCACCACGCAATGTTTGTTCGAGCCAACGGTGCCCTGCATATTCTCGATCTGAATAGTCGAAACGGGACCTACGTTAATTCACAGCGGGTCAAGACGCGCGTGTTGCGGCATGAAGATATCATTTCACTCGGCAATCACCGTATTAAGGTCATCGATAACAACAGTCGCGGCCGGGTAGAGCGGGTCTCGTTCGATATGGCTGACACAGCGGCCATGAAAAACATCGCTGACATGAGGCGGCAACACGAACGCGAAGGGTTGCAGCATACGGCGCTGATGGCTGCAGGACAACGATTGGACTAAGCCACTACCCAGGGATGTATTTCAGCTGTTTCAGGTCGTGAAGGGCTGCCGGTTTTTCCGATTGACCACTAGAAGTCCGAGTAGCGTCAAGAAACCGAGACCACCACCGCCACCGCCGGAGCTTGGTGGTGGGAGCGTACCGCCACCGGAACCGGCGGTGCTGAGCGGCGGGTTGAGTCCCGCCGCACTGTCGACCGTTGAGTCAAATATAGTGACGCTGTTGACGATGACGTAGTTGGTCTCATCGAGTGGATCATTGCTCCTGTCACCGCGCAGCGGTATTTCCGTAAAGGCACCGTTGAGATCGGACCGGGGCAAGGCCGCGATCTCGTCCAGGACGTCCATGCCGTTGCCGACGACTTCACCGAACGCGGTGAATCCGCCATTCTGGGTATCCAGTCCGTTCGCGCCGCCGCTGTTATCGGCGAGGTTGAAAAACCACTGGTTCGTTGCGCTATTGGGGTCTCCGCCCAACTTCGCCATGGATATGGTGCCGCGGACATTGGCGAAAACCGGTTCGTTGACCACTGCCGGATTTGCCGGGATTGAATTGACCTGAAAACTCTGTGTGTCGAGGAAGAAACCGCCACCTTGCACAATGAATCCCGGAACGGAGCGGTGATAAATCGAACCGTTGTAGGCGCCGGAATTTACGTAGTCGAGAAAATTGGCAACCGTTTCCGGCGTATCGTTGTCATAGAGGTTGACTTGAAACGTCCCCACAACCGTGTCGAACTCAACAATTGTTGCGCTTGCAATCTGGGGGCCGATAGACATGCTGAAAATCAGGGCTGCGAGCCCGAGGCTGCGCCGGCAAGTAGGTGTTTTCATAATGGGGTTCTCGTTGGTTTCGTATTCTGGTTTCTTATTACAGAGCCCCGACAGGCGGTAGCTGTTGCGAATATACAGTACTAGACATCAGTCGACTGCGTTGGTTCAGCATGGCATTTGTGTTACCGGAACCGGTGCTCGACGTTAGTCGATCGAAATCGATTTCAAAACTTCGCGAGTAAGATCCCAGCGATCGAAACCCTGGCGCCCGTAGTCCAGTCCGCGGCGTACGATGACGACGTCATGCGACGGGACGACGATCACGTACTGGCCGCGATTACCGGCCGTCGCGTAGGCGTCCTTCGGCACATCCGTCCTGTTGTCGGGCACCAGCCACCACTGACCGCCATAGAAATTGCCGCTCTTGGCCGTTGCCGGGGCCGGCGTGCGTACGAAACGAATCCACTCCTCGGAGAGCAGTTGTTCGCCGTCCCAAATTCCATTTTGTAAATAGAGCAATCCGAAGCGTGCCAGGTCACGGGCGTTGGTATAGACCTGGCTGCTCAGGATGAAATCACCAAAACGATCCATGCTCAGCAGGGTATTGCGCATGCCGATGCGGTCGAGGAGGGCACGGCGCGGGTAGTGGTGATAGCTCGTCTCATCGCCCAGCGCGCGTTTCATGGCGTAGGTGGCGAGTAAAGTGTCGTAATTTTCGTAGTCCCAGTAGGTTCCGGGTTCGCGTACAAGTCCGCGACTTCTCGCACCATTCACCGAGCTGGCACCCGCCCAATAAGCAAGACCGGAGCCCGTCGCGTATTCCATGCGAGCATTGTCGACCGGATACAGTCCGCTGGACATGTTCAGTACGTGGCGAAGCGTGATGGCATTGCGCGGGTCGCTTTCGGTCGAACCAAGGTCTGGCAGCCATTCGAAGCCAAGCGGTGCATCCAGCTCCATTTTTCCGGCGTCGACCAACATACCGAACAAGGTGACTGCAATGCTCTTGGCGGTGGACCAGGTACGCGTGCGCGTCTGTCTGTCGATGCCGTGTGCATACCGTTCGAGAACGATCTCGCCGCGGTGCAGCACGATCAGGCTCAAAGTATCCTGCTCCGAACTGTCGCGATCAAAGGCCCAGTCCGAGGCAGCCCGAAGCCTGGCTGCGTCGACGCTTGCCGGCAATGGCCTTTCGATGAGCAGATCCCCATTGGGCCAGGCGACGGTGTTCGAGTCGCCATCAGGAGGCGGCCGATTCTGAATCGGCAGGTCGTCAATATCGTCGAACGTCTGCTGCGGTGACATGACAATGCAGCCGATGCCGTCCCGAAAAGCCGCACGCACGACGGGTCCCGAGGCTGCGCCGCCAACAGCAACGGCTTTTCGCAGCCAGTCAATCACGTAGTCGCCGCCATTGGCGTCGCCAACGGGTTCTTTCAAATACGCCAGTTCCTGCTTGAAAACGAGTTTGAGGGTACGCTCGGAGGTGAACAGGCCGTTGCACATCAGTACAGCTTGTACGCCGTTGCTGATCATTGAGCGGTTGGCGGTGAAATAGTCGTAAGTGTCCGCTTGTTGCGCGTTGACGGGCAGTGCGAGGAATGCAAGCAATAACAGAGTTCGGGGCATGAGCGGGCGGTCCGCGGAGATTGGCAATAGTACTGGAATATAACTGATGCAAGAAAGCGGCGACAGGCCCATGAAAATTCTGGCAATTTACCCTTCCATTTAAAAATACACCTGCTATAGTCCGCTCCGTCCTGGTGCACTTCGGTCTGCGCCACTCACTCCGCCCCCGCAAATCCGCGGCCTCCGGAGTCCTTTTAGAATTACCAGCCTGGACCGAACCCAACGTGGCGCGAGCTTCGCAATCGGGTCGGGCGTCCTTGGAGTACAAAATCAATGTTATTTAAAGAACTCGGCCTTTCGGCCGAATTGCTGCGCGCGATCGACAAACAGGGTTACAACGAAGCAACCCCGATCCAGCAGAAGGCGATCCCGCTCGTTATGTCGGGGCGCGATGTCCTCGCCGGTGCACAAACCGGCACGGGCAAGACGGCGGGTTTTACCCTGCCGTTGCTACAACACCTGCAACAGTCAAATGAGAACAGACGCAGTATTCGCGCTCTGGTTCTGACGCCGACACGCGAACTCGCAGCCCAGGTGGGTGAGAGCGTGCGCGATTACGGCTGTTACCTGCCGTTCAAAACGGCGGTCATTTTCGGCGGCGTCAGCATTAATACGCAGTTTGCGAAGCTGAAGAAAGGCGTCGACGTTATCGTTGCTACGCCGGGTCGACTGCTGGACCACCTTCAACAGGGCACCATCGACCTGTCCAAAATCGATATTCTCGTGCTGGACGAAGCCGATCGCATGCTTGACATGGGCTTTATTCGAGACATCCGCAAAATATTCAAGTACTTGCCGAAAAAGCGGCAGACACTCTTGTTTTCAGCAACGTTCTCGGATGATATTCGCCGCCTTGCGGCCGATTTGCTCGATAAACCCACCGAAATTCAGGTGGCGACCCGCAACACGACGGCTGATCGCGTAAAACAATTAGTACATCCGGTGGACAAACGTCGCAAGCGCGAGCTTCTGTCGCATAAAATCGGTGTGGAAAACTGGCGCCAGGTGCTGGTATTTACGCGCACCAAACACGGTGCCAATCGTCTCGCCCAGCAGTTGAGCGACGATGGCATCGAGTCGTCAGCTATTCACGGCAACAAGTCGCAGGCTGCCCGCACGCGGGCCTTGAAGGAATTCAAAGAAGGAAAAATTCGCGTCCTGGTCGCAACGGACATTGCCGCTCGCGGTTTGGACATCGAGCGCTTGCCGCATGTCGTCAACTACGAGTTGCCGAACGTACCGGAAGACTATGTACATCGTATCGGTCGTACCGCGCGGGCCGGGCAGGACGGTCACGCCGTATCGCTGGTTTGTGTGGATGAACTGAAACTGTTGCGTGATATTGAGAACTTGCTGAAACGCAAGATCGACAGCGAAATTATTGCCGGTTACGAGCCCGATCCGCGTATCAAAGCGGAGCCGATTCGAAACGGTCGGCAGCAGTCCGGAGGAAAACGGCCTGGCGCACGGCATAGCAATGGCGGCGCACACAAGAAAAAGCGACAGGGTGCCCCGAAAAACCGCGGCGGCCAGCGTCAGCGTTCCGCCGGACGCCAACGTCGTACCGGATAACTAATTTGCAGGAGCGTCTCCTGAGGCGCGACCAGGCTCAAAAGCTTCGCGCCTCAGGAGACGCTCCTACTGGTCGACGCTTAGCAATGCATGCAGAAGGTTGTTCTGGAAGTCGATGTTACCCGTGAGACTCGCGTGGGTTTCGCAGAGAAACATCGGGTAGTCGAGTGGGAAAAAGCTGTACTTGTGTCGTGCGACCGTAGGGTCAAAGGTCTGTCGTGCCAGCAAGGATGCCTTGGTGACCACACCGTCGCCGGGTTCCAGCATGAGCTTTTCGTAATCGATATTCGGCAACGGGTGTTTGATTTCCTTCGGGAACAGCCTCACTTTGGAAACGCCATCGATTTCCTCGACGACGATGCGTGCCGGTGTCGGCTCGCAACTGCCGCCGAAAACGACGTACTTCACTTTAGGCGCCTCAATTGGCACGGTCAGCGACCAGCTAAAACGCCGCGCTCTTTCCAGGTTCTTGCGGAAGTAGCGCCGTAGCAGCCAAAGATAGGCTTTGGCATCTGCGGGATCTTCATAGCGCTCGTAGATGCGCTGCTCTACTTCGGGATCGAAGACCGAGAAATTGAATTGCCGCCAGAAGTTGTAGTCGAACTGGTCGCGTTTCAGTGGTTTTCCGCTGGTGGTGACGAACCAGTCGACGATCGCATGCGGGAGAACCTGGTAGGTGCTCGGAAAAGTTGCCACGACTTCGGTCGGGATGGTGCCAATAATTACGCGGTAGCCGCGCATGAGCGTACGCAGGGCACCGGCCGAGCCAAGGTTTGGCGTGCCCAGCAGCATGACCCGTCGAATTTTCTGCGCGCCGGCCTGAGTGACCGGAAAATCGTTGCCATTGAGGACATCGACGGTGCCATAACGTACGTAGTAACGAGTGATTAAACCGCCGAGGCTGTGCGCAATGATATCGACTTCGAGATCGGGTTTTCCGTAGTCCGCCCGAATCTGCTCGATGAACGCGTCGAGCCGACGAGCCGAATCGACAATGTCCAGTCGCCAGTCATAGGAGAACGTGTAGTAACGACGCTCCAGGCCGCCATTGGGTATGCCGGGCTCAGAGGCCCGGTAGCCCGCGGCCGCCTCGAGTACCTCCAGGATTCGCCCGTAGAAATCGACGCCACCGATGACTTCAGCAATGCCGGAGGGCTGCAAAACGGATTCTGCCGGTGCCATGGTGAGCGGGTCAATCTCGAGTTCAAGACGCTGATAGTTGCTGAAGACCAGCTTGTTTAGTGCGCCGGGCCAGGCCTCGATGCCCGTGTTCTGGTCGCTCAGCCGGCCGCCGAGCGCGCCGTGAATGATGATAACGGGCGGTTGCTCCACGACGCCATGCTGGTTTCCGTAGAGTCGAACAAGGTCCGGCTTTGTCGTCGCACAGCCGGCGAGAATGAACAAGCCGAACAGGAACAGGCTTTTGGCTTTCATCGCCGGTATCGATGAGTCGCTAAAGAGCGGTCACGCGGTCGATGGGATCGAGACCGAGAATCGCACGTTGCTCGTTGATCTTGTCGGCGAGACGCGTTCGCATCGTGACAAAACGCGGATTGTCGGCCAGTGATGCGAAAATGGGCTGCGACCAGTCGAGGGCGGGGTTGCCGCGGAAGCCACGGTCAACGGCTAACTCCAGTTGGCTGATCGCTTCTTCGTCGCGTCCAGCGAGTGCCAGATAGGTTGCGTTTAACACCATATTAACCATGTTATCGACACCCTGGGCGGCCAATTCTGACATGGCGTTATCAACCAGCAACATAGCGTCTTCAAATCGTCCGCTATTGCCGGTCCGGGAGTATGCGAACGCAATTTCCATCATCTCGCCATAGCCATAAGCACCGTGCGGGTGTTCCGCTGCGAAATCGTCCAGGCTGGCCCAGCGTTCTTCGAGGTAGTCGACAAGCTCCTGACTACGCTCCGCCCGATTGAGCAAGCCAAACAAGTTGCCGACGAATCCTTCCCGCGCCAGTTTGTAAGCCAGCTCAAATGCCTCATCGCGACGACCGAGAGCATCCAGTGCATCCACCCTGAAAAAATCCAGTCCCTCTTCCTCGATGCGCTCGGGTTGGTGGGTTTGCAGCAAGCCGATGGTGAGCGCGAACTGCGCGTTAATGTCCGTGGGCGCGAGTTCATAGGCTCGCCTCGCCAGCGGAAGTCCGTGCGCTGACTGGCCGCTCATATAATCCAGCAAGGCTTCCGCCCGGAATACATGCGGGTCGTTAGGCTCGTATTCGCGGAACCGGTCGATTAGCGCGCGCGCTTCGTCGTCTCGTCCAAAGGCAAGGAATGCACCGACGGCATTGCCGAACGCGGGTCGATACAAGGGGTCTCTTTCCCCCATATCTTCGAGGATACGCATGGCCGCGAGTGGTTGACCAGAGGCCGCGAGGACGTTTTGCAACCAGTTGCTTGCGTTGATTAAATTGGGATTGATCGACAAGGCTTTGGTCAGTGCGTCGATCGCCTGCTCGTATTGAGAGGGCTGATCGCTGTAATACAAGCCCAGGCTTGCCCAACCCTCCGCGAGCTCCGGGTCCAGTTCCAGCGCGCGATCGATAAAGCGTTTCGATTGCGCCACCACCTCGACGTTTGGAATGGTCCCGTAACTGTCGTCCGATAGCAGTTGCATCGCGATCGCGCGCTGCGCATAAGCCGGGGCGTACCGGGGGTCCTTCGCGATGGCCTCATCAAGCAATTCCACCGCGGATTCCATGGTGCGCCGCGTTCGGCTATACAGCCGTTGTTTCGCCAGCAAATAGAGTTCGTAGACTTCCGGATCGGTACGCTGGCTGACCAGGTCCTCGAGTACTTCATCCAGCAGTTGCGTCTTCAATTGCCGCAGAATCTCGGTCGCAATCTCGTCCTGAACGGCGAAGACGTCCGTGAGTTGACGGTCGTAGGTCTCAGACCACATATGAAAACCGTCTGCGACCTGGATAAGCTGGGCCGTAATGCGTACCTTCGTGCCGGACTTGCGCACCGAACCCTCGAGAATATGTTCGACACCCAGGGTATCGCCAATCTTGCGGAGGTCGTCGTTTCGTCCTTTAAAAGCGAACGACGACGTACGCCCAGCGACCTTCAATTCCTTTACCGAAGCCAGCGAATTGAGGATTTCCTCCGTAATACCGTCGGAGAAGAAATCCTGCTCGGGGTCAGAGCTCATGTTGACGAATGGCAGCACGGCGATTGACTTGGTGACGGCGGTCTTGACCACCGGAGTTTCAGTGTCGTTGCTGAAACGGTCCATGAGCAACAAACCGACCGCTACGACCAGCACGGCGATGATGGAATAGTCCAGCTTGCGCCCGGTAACGTTGGTTATGGACTCGGAGCGATCAACATCGCTTTCTTTTTTCAGCCCCTCGGGTGTCAGTTCGAATGCCCAGGCAAAAATCAGGGCCGGTACAAAGCCGACGGCCAAAAAGACGAAAATAAGCTTTGGCGCCCACTCCGGCAAAGCCAGGATCGGCGTGATGACGTCCACGACCTGTAGCAGGGCCCAGGTAGCGATTGTGTAGGCAATGCCAACTCGAAATACGTTGCGGCGTTTCAGCTCGACGAAAAAACTCAAACCGGTTGCCCCATTGATGCACGTGACTGGCCTGCCGAAACGTCGGCTATCAACACAGCACTTGTCGGCACATATTGTTCGCCTGGCGATCTGCCCATGGCGTTGCCCCCCTGTTCGGGGCGGATAATAGCAATTTTAGCAGTCCGTGGCGCAGTCGTTTCGCTGCGCGGTCGGCGGTGCCTGCCCGATTCCCCGTATACTCGAGCGCTGCTGCCGCCAACTGGAGAAACGATGTCCATGCTCACACTGCATCACCTGGAAAATTCACGCTCACAACGTATTCTGTGGCTGCTGGAAGAACTCGGTGTCGACTACAAGATTCAGAGTTACACGCACGACCCGAAAACAAGTCTGGCACCGGCCGAGCTGTTTGCGGTTCATTCCCCTGGCAAGTCGCCGGTGATCACCGACGGTGACCTGACAGTGGCGGAATCCGGTGCCATTATCGAATACCTCGTCGCCAAAGTGCGTGGCGGCTACCTTGGCGCGAACACGACACTTAACCTCGAATACATGGAGGCTGCGCTCGGTAAATCACGCTGGTTCTGTGGTGAGGCTTTTACTGCGGCGGATATTCAAATGAGTTTTGCGCTTGAGGCGGCGGAGGTGCGTACGAACCTGGCGGCAGATTATCCGGGGTTGGCGGAGTTTCTGAAGACGATACGGGCGATGCCGGCTTATCGGAAGGGTATTGAGATGGGCGGACCTTACGCGTTGATGGGTGATGATTGAAGCGGGTTGGCCGCCCTTTCTGCTGGTTTATCAGGATCTGTATTTTATGGTTAAGAAAAAATTAGGATGTTTACGCACGATCGCCGTGTTGGTTCTGTCAGGTACCGTTTCCGCCTGTGGTATCGCGCAGCCGACGAGAGCGGGTGACCAACAATCCCGTCCGTTGCACCGTTCGCTGCAAGCACGGGCGAATATCGTTGCCAACGAATCGACTGCAAAAAATGTCATTCTATTTATCGGCGACGGTATGGGTGTCACCACAGTAACGGCCGCGCGAATTTTCGATGGACAGTCGAGGGGAATGAGCGGCGAAAAAAACGTATTGTCGTTTGAGACCTTTCCGAATGTCGCGCTGGTAAAAACGTATGCTTCCAACCAGATGGTTGCCGACTCGGCGGGCACCGCGTCGGCAATGACCACCGGCGTGAAAACACGTGCGGGTGTGGTGGGTCTCGGTCCTGAGGCCTACCGTCGCAGCTGCGAGGGACAACTGGCTTATCCGTTGACAACGCTGGGTGAACTTGCGGAGCAGCACGGTAAAGCGACCGGCATTGTAACCACAGCACGAATTACTCATGCGACACCGGCTGCGGTATACGCACATTCGGCCGAACGCTATTGGGAGGGCAATGTCTATCTGCCCGGAGATGCCTGGGAGATGGGCTGTCGTGATATCGCGTACCAGCTTGCACATTTCTCCAGCGGCGACGGCATGGAAGTGATGTTTGGCGGCGGTCGTCGAGCGTTTTTCGGTGCGGATCACAACGGCAGACGTCGTGCAGACGATGATGATCTGGTTTCGGTCTGGGCGCAGGCGGCGGCCAATCGGCACTACATTTCGACAGCGGCGGAGCTTTCATCACTACGACCGGACGAGCAGGTTCTCGGACTGTTTGCTAATGCACATATGACGTACATCGCCGAGCGCGAAGCGGACAGTCAGGAGCCGCAGCTAGCCCAGATGACGGCGAAAGCCATCGATCTTCTTGCGGCACATGAGAATGGCTACTTTCTGATGGTCGAAGGTGGCCGTATCGATCACGGACATCACGACGGCATGGCCGGTTATGCCCTGCTCGAAGCACAGGAGTTTTTCAAGGCGATATCGGTAGCCCTGGACAAAGTCGATTTGTCCGAAACGCTGGTGCTGGTGACAGCGGACCATGGCCATACCTTGTCGATGGGTGGCTACGCGACGCTAGGCAATCCGATACTCGGACTGGTCGTCACGAACGATGTGACCGGGCGACCGAACGAAGAGCCTTTTGTCGTCGCGGACGATGGCCTGCCGCATGCTGTACTGGCCTATGCTAACGGACCGGGCGCTTTTGGAAAGACACCTCGGTCAATGCCGGAAACGGGTATCCGCGCCGTGCAGCAGGCGCTGGTACCACTATTGGACACGGAAATTGACGGTTCCACCAAGCCGGACGAATCGCACGGCGGGCAGGATGTCGCGTTGTACGCCAACGGCCCGTGGTCACATCTTGTCGGTGGAGTCCTGGAACAGAACGCGATTTTCCACGTCATTACCTATGCGTTCGGCTGGGATATGGAGGAGGGACCACACTAACGGTTTACGCAGCGTGTAATTTATTGCCGCAGCAGTTGATTTCAATCGGCGGGAAACGACAATCGGAATTCCACACCCGGGTCTTTATTAATTACATCGACCGTGCCGTTCATTGCCGTGGTGAGTTGATGCACGATGGCCAGTCCAATGCCTGTACCTACCGTTTCACGAGTGAGCTCGGAACCCGGGCGATAGAAAAGTTTGAAGATTTTTCTCATTTGGTCTTTGGGTACGCCCGGCCCGTAGTCCCGAACCACGAACACGACGGTGCCGTCACGCGCAGCAGTACTTTGAATTTCGATTCGCTTTGTCGCGGCATGCCGGGAAAACTTGATGGCGTTATCGACCAGGTTAATGATGACTTGGGCGAAACAATCGTCGTCGATGGCTATCTGCGTCTGATCTGTATCCGGGTCGCGTTTGAATGACAGTTCGAAGCCGGCATTTTCGACCTGCGTGACGATTTTGGACTCGATTTGGCTCATCAGTTCACCCACGGTGCGGGGTTGCATGTCGAACTGCGGTTCATTGCGTGTGATTTTTGCGAGTTGCAGTACGTTGGAGATGAGTCTCGTCAAGCGTTCCGATTCGTCGTGGATAAAACCGTAGTATTGTTGTCGTTTATCTTCGTCCGCCCAGCCTTCCCTGAGCATCTCACCGTACATCCGGATCGAGGTTAACGGTGTCTTGAGTTCATGACTGACTGCGGCGACAAAGTCCTGCTGTTGCCTGGCCAGATTGATCTGGCTCAGCCCGGTGCGATACAGGGCGAAGAAGCCGCCAAGAAAAACGATCGCGATTACGAACGTGGTCCAGCCAAGTACCCGCGCGCCGGGTCCGGGCGGCAATCGATCGATAGAGAATGCAAGCTGCAAGCCCGACATGGGCGCCGTGAGACTGGACTGGTAGAGAAGTGTACCGTCCAGTTCGACGGCGGTTGCCGGGTAGCCGCTATCGATACGACCGGCAAACGTTGCGATGACGTTTTCCTGGTAAGCAACGCTCAAAGTGGACATCGTCGCCAGCGTCGTGCCGCGAAAGGCGTTAGCGATGATGACGTTCAGGAAATGTTGCTGATCGATAAGAAGGCCCTGAATAAGGCGTTCGCCATTGCGCCAGACTTTACGAAACAGCACCATGTGCCCGCTATCGAGCAAGCTGAATTCGAAGGGATCAACTTCACTCTCAAAGGTGTTGATGCGCAGATCGGCAAGGCCGGCTCTGCCACCGGTTTCCTCGGCTGAGTGGGGCAGGACCACTTCCGGCAAAGCCGATTTTTCAAATCGCTTGCTGCGCGCCGGCGACAGATCGACTGCGTTGCCCAGGGCTTGCGGCCGCAATTCTTTGCGTTCCAGTATCTCGCTCTTTTTTCCCGGTGCCGCATCGATTCCAGGCTTAGCGACGTCGCGCTTGGTATCGCTTCTCTGACGCTCCACGCGCGATTCGCCGATCGCCCCGTCCGGATCGGCAATGCGGTCGTCGGCGATATCGGATTGCAGCAACCCCCCCGGTTGATTCAATTGATCGAAGATCTGCTGGCTGTAGCCTTCATTCTTGGCGGCGAGTTGTTGAGACGGCGCGGTGGCCAGGCGGTCGGGCGTGTCCTTGTCGGCGGATAAATCATCCGTGAATTCACCGATGGAATCGGCCACCGTCGTTTTACGTACGGCAAGGGGCGATGCGGATTTCGCAATTGTTGCCGTCTCTCCCGCGGGCGGGTGTGCGCGTGGCGACGATGTGTCGGGACGTTCGTAATCGCTTTCCTCTTCAGCAGTAGCGGCGGAAAATTCGGGCGTAATGTTGGGCGATTGTCGAAGTCCGACCTGTGTCCTGGAGCGTATGAGTTGGTTTTCGGCCAGAACCTGCTGGATTTCCTGTGCGAGCTGGGATCTCTGTAAATATTCGTCTTCGCTGATGCCGACGGCTTCGCGGGCGGTTCCCGCCTCCGGCAAGAGGGGCGTGCTGAACTCACCCTGTACGCCGACCTGGAAATAACCGATGACCCCGGGCAGATCCTGGGTGACCGGGTAGCTCGACAGTGGCGAGCGTTGCAGGAAGTTGGCCGCAGGATCACCACTGACTCCGAGAAAAGCATAGTCCGTAAAATTGCGGGCTTCCGCGACATTGATGCCGCTATTCAAAGCAATATCGATACGGTTGGTGAGTTCTTCGGCCATGTTGCGGTATTGATAGAATGCCTCCCATTTCAGCTGGTCGTATGCCTGCCAAACGAGACCGCCGGTCGGTATGGCGAGAGCGAGAAAAAAGATCGCCAACAGTATCTTCAGACGCTGTGGATTGAAGTCTTTCATCAGGCCTGTCGAAGACATGTCAACGCCGCACCACGAGTTTATAGCCGGCGCCCCTCACTGTGAGCAGGTTAGTGGGTTCCTTGGGGTTCGCTTCGATCTTGCGCCGCAGTTTGGCGATATGGATGTCGACAGTACGTGTCTCCAGTTCGAGGTGACGGTCATACCCCCATACTTTTTCGAGTAACTCATGCCGCGGGATCGGCCGCGATGTGTTGGTTGCGAGATAGCTCAGGATGTCAATTTCCCGCCGCGTGAACGTCAGGTTGGCCTGATCGCCGGTAGCCACCAGATTCTCCGTATCAATCGAGATGCCATCGAGATGAATGGTTCTGGCCATTTCCTGGCCAGCCGGCGAGCGTCGCAGCACTGCTTCGATGCGCAGCAGCAGCTGCTGGATTGAAAAGGGCTTCGCCACGTAGTCATCGGCACCGAGTTTAAGTCCCTGGATGATATCTTCTTCCGAGGTTCTGGCCGTCAGCATGATAATGGGCTGCTGACGATCCTCAGCGCGAATGCGATTGCAAATTTCGTAACCATCCATGCCGGGCAGCATGATGTCGAGCAGGATCAGGTCGAATTTTCCCGTCAGCGCTTTTTGCAGGCCAGTCGGTCCACTGGCGGCGCTGTCGGTCTCGTAGCCGTGAAAGACGAGCACATCAATGAGGCCCTGGCGGATGGCCAGCTCGTCTTCTATCACCAGTATGCGTAGTGGCCTGTTCATCAGGCACTCAGGCTACCAGTTCGTGCGTAGGTGCTGCGTGACCGGATGTAACGTTTTTGTAAAACTGCAAAGGGTGAACTCAGTCATCGAGATCCGGTAAACCGTGCAAAACCAGAAGGTAGTAGCTGACGAGACCAATCACCTTGTCATTCTCGACCACCGGTGCGTGGCTGATGCCGAAACGTTCAAACAGGCGCGCGCAATAACGAATTTCCATATCCGGCCGCACCGACAAAACCGGTTTTGACATGATTTCATAGATATTCACGCGCTCCGGCGCGCGATCTCTTGCGATAACCTGTTTAGCGATGTCCGCAAATGACACCATGCCGTATTCGTCGTGCTGGTGTCGTCGTTTGACAATCAGACTCGTTGTGCCGGCCTTTTTCATGATTTTCAACGCTGACAGTACGTCAACTTTTCCGTCGACTTCGGTCACATCTTTCCTCATGCAATCGCGAACGGGCCCCCGGTTTTGAGCAGTCATAGGTTTTCCTCCACTATTTCTTCGAGTTCTCTGGCCTGATGTAAAACACCCACGGCGTCTTCGACATCGATAACGACGGCGATGCCGGTGCCTGGTCTCGCATCGAATTCGCCGACCTCGCCAATATGTTCGAGAATATGCCGGCTCAGGTGCTGTTCAACCAACAGCAAGATGACGTCCCGTTGCGAGGCCAGGGTCAGGCCGAAAAACGTCTTGTTCTCCTTGATGCCCTCGCCACGGGCGTTATTGATGACGGTGCAGCCGGTTGCACCCGCTTCGCGAGCGGCATCCATGATGTCATCGGTTTTGTTATCCTCGACGAAGGCCAGGATCAGTTTAAAGTGCATGATTATCTTCCTGTAGATTATCCAGTTTTCTTTCTGCGAATCTCGAAGTGCGTTCTCTCAAAACCGCCAGCTGGCCATAAGCAAGGACCGAGATTATCGGGAACAGGCTCGCAAATGCGACCAGCCCGAATCCATCCAGCAATGGACTGCGTCCCGGTACAGCCTCTGAAAGCCCGAGCCCGAGTGCGGTAACGAGAGGTACTGTGACGGTCGATGTCGTCACGCCGCCAGAGTCGTACGCGAGCGGCACGATCATTTTCGGTGCCATCGTGGTCTGAATGATAACCACCAGGTATCCGGCCGCAATGAAATAGTGCAATGGCTGACCATCGATGATCCTGTAACAGCCGAGACTCACACCGACGCCCACGCCAATGGCGACAGCGATGCGCAGACCCCACACGCCGATAGTACCGCCCGATACTTCGTTGGCTTTCATGGAGACCGCGATCAGGGCTGGTTCCGCCAACGTGGTGCTGAAACCAATGAAGAGCGCGAAAATGTAGACCCAGTAATAGTCCTGCCATTCAAGCTCTGCTGTGGTGCGCCCGGAAACTTCGTACAGGAAATCGGGATTGGTCAGTTGTTGTGCCATGAGGCGACCCAACGGGAATAGTGTTTGCTCGAGACCAACCAGGAACAGGCCCAGCCCGACCACGACGAATAGAAAACCAAGCGCAATTCGTCGCCAGTTCGGGACGGGCTGACCAATGACCAGCAACTGGAAGGCGAACAGGAATACCACAATCGGCAGCACGTCAATGGCACTGTTGGCAATGAACTTCAGACTGTTGACGATCAGATCCATTAGACAATGATGCCGTAAATCAATACAAACAAGATAGGCGTGAGAGAGGCGAGAGCGATAAGCCCGAAGCCATCGGTCAACGGGTTTCGGCCCCGCAGGGAGCTGGCAAGGCCGACGCCCAATGCCGTTACCAGGGGTACCGTCACCGTCGAGGTTGTGACGCCCCCGGAATCGTAGGCAATACCGATAATCTCTTTGGGGGCAACAGTCGTGAGCAACACGACCAGGACGTAGCCGCCGATAATCATGAGTGGCAATGACCAGTCAAGCAATATACGCAGTACCCCGACCACCAAAGCCATGCCTACTGCGAGAGCCACCGTCATACGCAGGCCGAATGCATAGTTGTCCATTGCCGTACGGGTTGATTCAATGTGGTTCGCATTAGCCGCGACTTCAGCGGCTTCGGCGGCTACAGCGATCAGGGCGGGTTCGGCGACCGTCGTCCCAAAGCCAAGCACGAATGCGAACGTGACCAACCAGAATACGCTGCCCTTTTTAGCCAGCGCATGGGCAAGTCCTTCGCCGATCGGAAACAAGGCGAGTCGCAGGCCGAAAATGAAGAACGTCAGGCCGGCGACGACGAGCAGTCCGCCCGCGAGCATCGAGGTCAACTGGCTTGCCGGGCCGCGAAATACAAACAGCTGAAAGACACCGATGACCAGCACGATCGGCAGCAGGTCACGCAAACTGGAAAAAGCGTCTCTGGCGAGGGCATGCAACGACTCTTTCAATTAGGGCATGTGCCTTCTGATTAGGTGAATCGGATCGTGGTGCTCCGTGCAGTCTAATGAATTCGACGATCCGCCGCACCTGTCCTGCTCTGTAAATGTTTCGTAAATCTTCCCCGTGAGGTTTTACCCGCTCGTGTCTACGCCGCAGCGGTCGCACTGACTACGATTGTTGTCACTAAAAACCTGAGGACGAAAGGAGCAGGAACATGGCACTTGTAAACAGAATTACGCGACTTTTCAAAGCGGATTTTCATGCCGTGCTGGATCGTATTGAGGAACCCGAGCAGTTATTGAGACAGGCCATCCGCGATATGGAGGATGAGCTGGCAGGCATGGAGCAGCGCATCAGTATTGCCGTTCACGATCAGGCCAGTATTGCTGGCCGCACAGCAGAGATTGAAGATGCGCTCGCGGAGATCGAACAGGAACTCGACCTGTGTTTTGCATCGAAAAAACAGGACCTGGCGCGATCACTCGTCAGGAAGAAACTGGAAAAGCTGCGCGTCCTGAGACGTCTGGACACTATCCGGACTGAAAATGAGGCGACCCTCGATAAAACACGCGAACAATTCGATACCGATCGCACGTCACTTGAGGGGCTGAAACAGAAAGCTGAAATCCTCGCGCAGCGAAGCCCCGGTGAGCGTGACACGACCCTTGAGGATCCCGCCTGGATGGCGCGTGACCTGACGGTGAGCGACGACGAGATCGATATTGCATTTCTCCGCGAGCAACAGGCGAGGGTCGCATCATGAAGGGGCCGACCTTTTTCCAGGGCGTCATCGTCGCCGCTGTACTGGGTATTCTCGCGTCTGCCGTCGTCGCCGTTTTTGTGCCGTTTACCGGTGCCGGCGCCATAACACGCCTGGTGATACCGGGACTGGCGTTAACTTATCTCCTCTACCTGTTTAGCAGCAACAGCGAAAGGACGGGGCGGGCCACCACGCTTGTCCTTTGGAGTGCCATGACACTCACGATGTGGTGGTTCTCACCTTCGTTGCCAATGTACCTGCTGGTCCATATCGGCGCAATCTGGCTGCTACGTTCGCTCTATTTTTATTCCAGCGTTTTGTCTGCCCTGATGGATATGGGCTTGAGTGTTCTGAGTACGGTTATTGCCCTCTGGGCTATCTCTCGCACAGGCAGCGTGTTTCTCGCGACATGGGGTTTTTTCCTGGTGAGTGCATTGTTCGCGGCGATTCCGCGAACAATGCAAAAGAAGCGCGAGACACCCCGTCATACGCCGATCGAACACGAGAATTTTGAGCGCGCGAAGCGCCGGGCCGATCAGGCATTACACCAGCTGTTAACACAATGATTTTTCACGCAACTGTACTGAGGATTGAATCATGAATAAGAAACTATTGGGTATCGCCCTTTTTACTCTGACGTTGGGCGCGATTGTCTATTTGCCCACGCTGGATGCAAAGAATATGAATACAGAGTCGTCCATCACTTTCGTGCAGAATGAACGGCCGGTCGTCGATGTAGTGTTTGTTCTGGATACCACCGGCAGCATGTCCGGATTAATCCAGACGGCGAAAGAAAAAATCTGGTCGATCGCGACAACGATGGCTTCCGCACAACCGATGCCGAATATTCGCATTGGCCTGGTCGCCTACCGCGATCGGGGCGATGCTTACGTGACGCGAACGGTCGATTTGTCCAACGATCTCGATTCGGTATACGCAACCCTGATGGATTTTCAGGCGGATGGAGGTGGCGATGGACCGGAGAGTGTCAATGCAGCGCTCTACGATGCAGTTCATAACATGTCCTGGAGTCAGGCCGATCAGGCTTATCAGGTGATTTTCCTGATCGGCGACGCGCCGCCTCATATGGACTACCAGGACGATGTGAAGTATCCGGCAATACTTGCGTCGGCCGCCGAGCGGGGCATTGTCGTCAATACGATTCAGTGCGGTAACATGCCGACGACGGTCACTCCGTGGACACAAATCGCGAGCCTTGGGCAGGGCAACTTTTTCCAGGTCGAACAATCCGGTGGCGCCGTTGCATACTCGACGCCGTTTGACGACGAGATCGCCGATTTGTCGGCCAGCCTGGACGAGACTCGCTTGTACTACGGCAGCACAGAAGAGAAGGACAAAATGGCGGCGAAGGTCGCCGCGACGGAAAAACTTGAGTCCAGCGCTTCGCCGGCATCCCGGGCGAGACGAGGCGTATTTAACGCGAGCATCGCCGGTAAAACCAACCTGCTGGGCGAGAATGAACTGGTTGATGCCATCGCAAGTGGCACTGTGACGCTGGCCGAAATTGACAGCGAGGCTTTACCCGAATCGATCAAGCCAATGGCGCCGGCGGAACAAGAAGCGTACATCGTCGGTCTCGCCGAAAAACGAAGTGAATTGCAGCGGCAAATTCATGCACTCTCGGCTGATCGTGATGGTTATCTGTCGAAGAAGGTGAAAGAGGATGGTGGTCGAAAGGACTCGCTGGACCAGAAGCTCTATGACACGGTGAAAGAGCAAGGCGGAAGAGTGGGCTTTGAGTACGAGGACGGTCCGGCCTACTGAATATTGAAGATGCAACGGGGCGGGGCCGCATGCGGCCCCGCTTATGGTTATTGTGTGGCCGGTCACATTCAACAGGGCCTGTTTGTTGATAGCCTTCGGTTGTGTATCCTGCGGCATAGGGCGACGGGACGCATTCGCCGTTTCAGTCCAGCGGTTTCGCGGAGGAATCGAGATGTTCAGGCTATTTTCGAAACAATTGTTTGTCGTTGCAATGACACTATGTTTGGTCACGCTCCCCTTGATTCAGACTGCAGCGGCGGCGATCATATCGACCGAGACAGCCATTGAATTGACAGACCGGGTGGCTCAGGTCGACAGAATCAACGCCGTGCTGGCTCGCGAATCGGTTCAAGACGCACTGATTCGAATGGGCGTCGATCCGGTCAATGCGATGGCAAGGGTTGACGTACTGACGAATCAGGAATTGCAGACACTCGAGCAGCAGTTGGACAAGCTGCCCGCGGGTGGTGTTGGCGTTGTTGAGGTGGTGGGAATTGTGGCCATCGTTCTGGTTATCCTTGAACTGCTGCATGTAACCAACTTCTTCAGCGAATTCTAGATCCGCATTTTGTCGAGCCAACCTCTCCAGCGATTCGCCCTCGTTGCGGGGGCCATGTTGCTCGCCGGCTGTGCCGGCAATGTACGCGTCATGATGGCCGATATTGAACAGCAGACCGACTCCGTTGAACTTGTCGATACGCCGTTCTATCCACAAACCACCGATCAGTGTGGTCCGTCGGCTCTGGCGACAGTTCTGAACGTTGCGGGTGTCGACGTATCGCCGATGAATCTGAAGTCCAGCATCTATATTCCAGATCGACAGGGAAGTCTGCAGCTCGAACTGCTGGCAGCAACGCGCAGTCACCAACGAATACCGTACACACTTGAGCCTGAAATAACGGCTGTACTGGTGGCATTGCGGTCGGGCAACCCGGTGCTCGTATTGCAAAATCTGGGCATGAATTCAAGGCCGGTTTGGCACTACGCGGTTGTGGTCGGATATCTGTCCGGCGAACAACGCTTTATCCTGCGTTCCGGAGACCAGAAACGTTATCTCGTCAAGCCGGCAAAATTCCTGCGATCGTGGCGACGGGCCGGCTATTGGGCGATGATAGCGCTGCAGCCGGGCAGCGTTCCCGCCACCGCGACGCCGACGATGTACCTGCGTGCGCTGGCGGCGTTCGAGGTGACGGGCAATAGCGAAACAAACGTCTTGAACTATGCGGCAGCGGTTGCGAAGTGGCCGAAGAACAGTCTGGCCGGTCTCGGATTGGGGAACGCATATTATGCGAACGGACAGTTTGAGTTGGCGGAACGGGCGTATGCAGAGGTGCTGCGGACAGATCCGCACAATGCGATTATTCTGAACAATCTTGCCCAGGTATATTTCGAACGAGGCTTCCGAAAGAAGGCCGAAGGGGCGATCGTCGCGGCCTTGTCCGTGGCAACAGTCGATAGTTCCGAATACCGGTTGGCGTTACAAACACAGCAGGAAATCTCGCAACAGCTCCGCAATCCGTAACGCCACGCGGTCAGGATAAAGATTAAATTGTGGCCAGCTACCACGCATCGCGAAACTCTCTGTATGGCGGTGTCAACGCCGGAAATCGACATCCAACTCAGCGGCAACGTAGAAAAAAGTTGCATACGCCGCAGTCAGATAACGCATGTCCTCGGGAACAATCTTGTCAAAGGTATCGTTCGGTGTGTGGTGGTAGTCGAAATAGTCATTCGGGTTTTGTGCGAAGTCCAAAGCCGGCATCCCGGCTTTTCCCAATACGCTCATATCCGATGCACCTTTGGCGTCATTTGCATCACTCCATTCGATACCCAGTGGCGCAATGAGTTTGTAAATCTCGCGGACGACGGGCAGCGCATTCTTGCCCACGCCGGACGTCAATGTGTGTATTCGGCCGCCACCACCATCAACCTCCGCGCCCATGATATGTTCATGCACGTCGTTCTTGTGTCGTTCGATATAGGAGCGAATGCCATAGAATCCGATTTCCTCGCCGGCAAACAGCAACACACGAATCGATCGTCTTGGTCGCTGTTCCATCTGAGCGATGAGTGCAGCGGCCGCCATCATGGAGCCTACGCCGGCACCATCGTCGATGGCACCGGTGCCCTCGTCCCAGGAGTCGATGTGCGCACCGAGTACGAGGTATTCGTCCGAGCCTTCACGACCGGTGATTTCGCCGATTATGTTCGCGCTCCTGGTCGGTCCCGTGATCTTCGACGTCAAATTCATCTTGAGAGTGACCGGTTTGCCACGCCGCAACATGTTTTGTATCAAGATTGCGTCTGGCGGTGAAATCGCCGCGGCCGGGATTTTTTCCACGCCGTCGACGTATCCGTAACCGCTGCCGGTATGCGCATACCGGTTGGTGTCGGTACCGACGGAACGAATGAGCAGCGCAGCCGCGCCACGTTTTGCGGCGATAACATGGCCACGCCCGCGAGCCCGGGTGCCTTTTCCATAGCCGGCCATGTTCGACTCACCGGGAAGCGGTTCGTAGTCGCGCATGCTGTAAGAAACGAACGCGATCTTTCCTCTAAGGCTATCGCCTTCCGGGACCGCTTCAAGGTCATCGAGTGTCTTGAATTCCACGATTTCGCCAACGAGATCACCCTCGGTACCGACACTGTAGCCCAGCGCCGTGAGTACAATATTGTGAGGATAGGGCGAAACGATTGCCGCCTTGGCGTCGCCACGAATCCAGCCACGATCAAGGTCGACTTCTTCAATCCACACTCGATCAAAACCGAGTTGTCGAAACTTGTCTTGTGCCCACGCGATGGCGCGCTTGTCGCCCGGCGTTCCTATGCGTCTCGGCCCGACTTCAGTGGTCAGGGATTCGACGATATCGACCGAGAGATTGTCGAGGAGCGCGCGTTCACGCAGCAGGATGGCCGTATTCTCGATTTCCGCCGAAACGATGGAATGATCGAGTGACTGGTGCGGTGCCGAACCGGCCGTAAATGCGGTCGTTGCCATGAGTAAACCGCTCACGGCCAGCAGGATTGATACCGTCGTTGAATGCAACTGCTTGTTTCTGTACATAGTCATCTAATCCATTACCGTGAAAGCTGTTGTGATACCGAGTGTGGAGCGAAAGACAATGAATTGCACTGTGCGGGCACCACGAACGTTTTGTCTGATGCAACGAGGGTATGCGAAAAGGGTATACTCGAATGCTTGCACAGCTGAGAGAGTGAAGCATGGCCCATGCTGATCAGGCGAATGTCCATCTTACTGGAATTCGCGTCACGGTCGTCGCGGCAGGAATTCTTGAGTGGACGCTATTCAGGGCGGGGCTTGAATCTCGCCGCATTCGGAATGGGTCAGGGTGTGACGTTGCACGGCCATGATTAAGACGAGCCGGCGTCATTGGCTAACAGGGTACGTCGTTTTCCTGGTGCTTGCTGCGACGGTTTGCAACGCCGAGCGTCAGGATGAAATCCGCATGGTCGAGCTTGCGTCGCTACCCATGCCGGTGAGCAACAATGCGGTCACGGTAGTAACGGTCGGGCAAAGACAGTTTGTCGTTAGTTTTATGGGTATCGGGTCCGGCAAGACCTTCAGGGACACCTTGAGCGATACCACGGTACTGGACACAACCAGCGGACAGTGGCGTGTTGCCGCGCCGGTGCCGGGCAGCGCAGGCCGATTGGCTTCCGTCGCCGTATCGACGGGTGAACTCGCCTATGTGTTTGGCGGATATACGGTGGCAGAAGATGGTGCAGAGGTTTCGACACCCTGGACGCATTCATTCGATCCGGTATCGGGAGTGTTCCGGGATCGTGCGCCGATGCCGGTACCGGTCGATGACGCCGTTGCCGTGTCCTACGAGCAACGCTACATATACCTGATCAGCGGCTGGCACGATATCGGCAACGTAAATCTGGTGCAGCGCTACGATACGCAAACGGATACGTGGGTGCAGGCAACACCCATTCCGGGCAAAGCCGTTTTTGGACACGCTGGCGGAATCGTTGGCAATCGTATCGTTTACTGCGATGGCGTGGCGATCCGTTCGCACGCAGACAAGCGTCGCGATTACGCCGCAAATGACGAATGTTTCATCGGCATCATCGATGAAAACGACAGCCGTCAGATTGACTGGCGTACGATTGATGGGCACCCGGGAGCGGCTCGCTATCGAATGGCTGCCGCCGGGGTGGTGGAACGGCAGTCGGTCATGTTTGTCGGAGGTACAGACAATCCCTACAACTATAACGGGATCGGCTACGACGGCAGGCCATCGGAACCGGTCGATGATGCCCTGGTCTTTAATGTTAATTCACTCGAATGGACGACGCTGTCCACCGTTGGCACAGCAACAATGGATCACCGCGGTCTCGTTGCCAGCGACGGCGGGTGGCTTACCGTCGGTGGCATGCTGTCAGGCCAAATCGTTACCGACAGGGTCGTTCAGTATACGTTCCGCTAAAGGACGTTATGCGCGTCTGGCTGACACCCGGTAGAGCCAAAGAACCACGCCGGCAATAACCACAATTCCGGCAAGACTCCCCATCCTGAGCGAATCATCGATCGCCAGTACATCCGCGTTTTTATAAATCACAATCGGTATCGCCATCAAAATACCAACCAGCGCTTCACCCGTTATCAGACCGGCGGCGAACAGCAAGCCATGGCGCATACTCGTTTCGCCGTCGTCGCCACGTCTGGCGTGCGCCCTGGATGCGAAATGGGCGATGAGTCCGCCGACCAATATTGCCGAGGACAATTCGAGCGGCAGATAGATTCCCACCGCGACCGCAAGAATCGGAGCGCGAAACGACGAGCCTTTTGCTTTGAGTATTTCGTCAACAACGATGATGGCGACACCGATGCCCGCGCCAATGCTTATCATTGTCCAGGGCAAGCCTCCCCGAAACACGCCTTCGGCCACCGAGGCCATTAAGGTGGCTTGCGGTGCTGCCAGCGGATTCGGATGCTCGGCTGTGGGCACGCCAATGCCATAGGCCTGCAATAGCAGATTGAGAATGGGTGCCATCAACAGAACTGCGGACAAGACACCGACGATTTGCATCGTTTGTTGTTTCCAGGGCGTGGCGCCGAGGATATGTCCGGCTTTAAGGTCCTGCATGTTGTCGCCCGCCAGTGCAGCGGCACACGCCACAACGGCACCGATCATGATGGCGGCCGCCGGTCCGTTTCCGGCATCAGCACCGAGCATCAACAACAGGATAAGCGACGCAAACAAGATGGTGGCAATGGTTACGCCAGAGATCGGATTGTTGGATGAACCGACGAGACCGGCCATGTAGGCCGCGACCGACGAAAACAGGAAACCGGCAACGATCATGATGAGGGTCATCGACAAGGCAACGCCGATATGGCCCACAATATTCTGGTAGAGGACGAATATTGGCAGGACAAATATGGCAATACCGATCAGGACGTAGTTCATGGGTATGTCGCGTTCGGTGTGGGGCGCGTTCTGCGCGTCGCCGCTTTTGTACTTGTGCAAGCCGCTTTTTATGCCGTCGACCAGTGAACGGCGCATTGATATTAGTGCCCATATACCGCCGACGACCATCGCACCAACACCCACGTAGCGGATCTGCGAGGTCCATATACCCCAGGCCAGATCTTCGGCTGAACCACCGTTCTGATACAACGCGAGGAGGTCGGGACTGTTGTCGAGGAAAAAGCCGGAGAAGATTGGTATCGCCACGTACCACGAAATTGCGCCGCCGACAAAAACCAGCACAGCAATATTCAAGCCGACAATGTAACCGACACTGATGAGCGCCGGGGACAGATTCATGCCGACGTAGCCAACGGAGCTGTTGCCAAAATAGCGTGCAGCGGCTGCAGATCCCGTCCAGGCTTTGAGACCGGTCGTCGCGAATTTTATGACCGCACCTGCAATAGCGGCCAGGGCCAGAAATTTCACACCCTCGGAGCTGCCCTGGCCAACTTTCAGGACCTCAGCGGTTGCCTTGCCTTCCGGGAACGTCAGATTCTGCTCGACGATCAGGGATCGCCTCAGCGGTATGGTAAACAGGACGCCGAGCAAACCGCCGACAGCGGCGATGGCCGTCACCCACCAGTAGTCGAAAACATTCCAATAGCCGAGGATAACCAACGCGGGAAGCGTGAAGATGACGCCCGCAGCAATGGATTCACCGGCCGATGCGGCCGTTTGCACGATGTTATTCTCGAGAATATTGGATTCTCTGAACATCTTGAGAATCGCCATTGAAATTACCGCAGCCGGGATAGAAGCGGAAACGGTCATGCCGGCGAAAAGACCCAAATAGGCGTTGGCACCCGCCAATACCATCGATAGTACGATGCCCAGCAAAATGGCCTTGATGGTGAGTTGTGGTGGCGTGGTGACAGAATCCATGAGGTCCTCGTTTTATTATTATTGGTATCAGGAGCGGATGTCGGGCTCCATTGTAGCCTACCAGAGGGCATCGATTCGGCACCGAACGGCCTACTTCGGTTAATATGGGTGCCCTGATGCAGGTCGCGGTTGATGATCGCGGGTCGTTTTTCAGCGCGGCGTATTATTTCTTAGGCATTCAAACAAGGGCAAATATTGTGAATAAAATTACCGTCACCGTGGCCTTGTCCCTCCTGCTGACGGGCTGTGGTCAGGACAAAGACATTGTGGAGTCTGTCGAGATAAAAGGGATAAGTCCTGGGAAACACTCAGGAATTCTTTCCCAGTATATGAATATGGACGTTCGGCCGGGCGAGGATTTCAATGCGTTTGTCAATGGTACCTGGATTGACAACGCCGTGATTCCGGCGGACCGTGCGAGTGACAGCGTCGGTTTGTTGCTGCATGAAGAATCGCAGGAAAATGTCAGGAAGATTATCGAGGAAGCGGCGGTCGGTGACTTCGCTAAAGGCAGCGACGAGCAGAAAGTGGGTGATCTCTATGCGTCCTACATGGACATGGCTGCTCGAAATCGCCTGGGGATGACGCCTCTCAATGCCGAATTCGAGAGAATCGACGGGCTTGAGAACTATGAGCAACTTGCTGTGTATTTCGCGGCAGCCAACAAGATCGGTGTTAACGTGCCGTTCGCGCTGGGTCAGTACGTCGACTTCAAGAATCCTGATACCTACATGATGTACACCTGGCAGGGTGGACTCGGTTTGCCTGACCGCGAGTATTACTTTGAAGAAGGCGATCGGTCCGACGAGATTCGAGACGCTTACCTCGCACACATTGAAGCGATGTTCGGGATGGCCGGACTGGCTGATGGCGCGAGCGCCGCCAGTATGATCATGGCGCTGGAAACCCGCATGGCGGCCGAGCACCTGAAAAAAGAGCTTACGCGTGACATGGTTGCGCTCTATAACAAGATCCCGCTCAATGAATTGCCTGACCTCATGCCTGATTTCGCCTGGGACGCTTACCTGGCGGAGGCGGGGGTCGATAACATCGATGGCCTCGTGGTGACGCAGCTCGACCACATGAGAGCGCTGGACTCGATCATCCGTGACACGAGTATGGAAGACTGGAAAACCTATCTGACGTGGTCCGTCCTGAATGCGAATGCGAACCTTCTTAACGAAGAAGCTGATCAACAAAATTTCGAGTTTTATTCGAAAACGTTGCAGGGTGTTGAAGAGCAACTACCGAACTGGAAACGTGCAGTAAGTACGGTCAATGCCCATCTCGGCGAGGTCGTCGGCAAGGTCTATGTCGCGCGCCACTTCTCGCCAGAAGCCAAGGCCGGGATGCTGGAACTCGTCCACAACCTGACCAAAGCCTACGAAATCAGCATCAGGGAGCTCGACTGGATGGGAGACGAGACGAAAGCGGAAGCGCTCGACAAGCTCTCGAAATTTACACCGAAAATCGGTTATCCGGACAAATGGAAGGATTACTCGGCACTCAACATCGAGCCGGATGACCTCGTTGGCAACATTCATCGCTCGGCGTTGTTCGTGTATGAGAGCAATCTCGCCAGGCAGGGGGGTCCCGTCGACAAAAGTGAATGGAATATGACGCCACAGACGGTGAATGCTTACTACAATCCACCCTTGAATGAGATCGTTTTTCCGGCGGCGATTTTGCAGCCACCATTTTTCGATTTAAACGCTGAGAATGCCGTGAATTATGGCGGTATTGGGGCGGTCATCGGTCACGAAATCGGTCATGGGTTTGATGACAGTGGCAGTACGTTCGACGGTGATGGAGTGTTGCGCAACTGGTGGACGGAAGAAGATAAAATTGAATTTGAAGATCGAACCCGCAAACTTATTGAACAATATTCCGCGTTTAAACCGTTCGACGATTTGAACCTGAACGGCGAATTTACGCTCGGCGAAAACATCGGCGATCTCGGTGGATTGACTATCGCGCTGCTGGCCTACCAATTGTCACTGGCGGGAGAAGAAGCCCCGATCATGGACGGCTATACCGGTCAGCAACGTGTGTTTATCGGCTATGCTCAGGGTTGGCGTGGCAAGGCTCGTGACGAAGCGCTACGGCACCAGGTCAATACCGATCCACATTCACCGCGTCAGTACCGCGTCAACGGGGTTGTGCGCAACGTCCCCGAATTCTATGAGGCGTTCGATATTGCCGCGGATGATGCGCTGTATCTCGCGCCCGGGGAGCGAGTGAAAATCTGGTAGCCCCGGGGAACGGCGAATCCAGGGTCGACCCGCGGAACTGTTAGAACCCTGACCCCCTTTCTGGCGCCGCTGTCAGGCGTCCTCCACAACGACGGCGGTGCCGATGGCGAGCAACTCTGCGGCTCCGCCCATAATGAAAGAAGTGGTAAATCGGGCGGTGAGAATCGCGTTTGCGCCCAGATCTTGCGCTTCGTTGACCATGCGATCGAGCGCTTGCTCGCGACTTTCGGCGATCAGTTTCGCGTACTCGTGTATCTCGCCACCGACAATATTACGCAGGCCGGCCATGATATCTTTGCCTACGTGGCGAGCTCGAACGGTATTGCCGCGCACCAGGCCCAGTGTCTTTACGACTCGCTTGTTCGCGATGCATTCTGTTGTCAC
Source organism: Gammaproteobacteria bacterium (assembly GCA_013151645.1). Taxonomy (GTDB): domain Bacteria; phylum Pseudomonadota; class Gammaproteobacteria; order Steroidobacterales; family Woeseiaceae; genus JAADHU01. The sequence continues at coordinate 125,955 of JAADHU010000069.1, forward strand.
AACAATCATAATCAGATCTCCACGTCTTTGTATTTGTCAGTTTTTCGTTCAATCAGTCGTTGCCGTAACACCGAAAAGAAAAGTAGCGCAAGCCCGCCGTAGATGACACTGACGAGCAGTTTTTCACCGATGCCCGTCGACGAACCAAAAAGAAAGCCGACGACGCCAATTCCCATGGCGATCAATACGCCACCTATCAGCAGCAACCAGCCTATCCCTCGGGTAGTGTTTACTGTCGTGTCATTCATCATCTCTCTCCATACATCCTGATTAAAACCACTGAAGCCCGCTTTTCCAATGTTGTCACGCAGCGCGCTCAATTCGACCAGATCATTCCTGCATTGCCCGCAGTCAGCGCAGTGCACATCGACACGTTGCTGCTGTTGCTGAGTGAGTTCACCGTCCACGTAACCGGACAAAAGCTCGGCGACGTGGCCATTGTTTTTTCGCTTCTCACTGGTCATGACTCTTAAGTACCTCCCTCAGCGCGAGTCTCGCGCGATGCAGTCGGGACATCACCGTGCCTGGCGCGACCTCAATGACGTCGGCGATCTCTGCGTAGGACAAATCCAGATAATCCCGCAAAATTACGATCTGACGTTGTTCGCTTGAAATAGACGCCAGCGCCTCTTTCAATGCACGATCCCGGTCGCCGATTTCCGCGGCTTGCTCGGGCGTTGCACTTTTGTCGACCAACCTCTCGACGGGGTCACCGACGGGTCGTCGGCGTCGTAACAAATCCAGGCAACGGTTGCGCACCACTCGCAAGAACCACGGTTTTAGCGGTCCTTTGTCGATATCATAGGTATCGGGCTTTCCCAGCACTTTAGCAAAGGAATCCTGCACGGCATCGGAAGCGTCGTCCGGATTGCCGAGTATCTGGAAAGCCAGCGCATGCGCGCCGCCGCCAAGCGTGATCAGTTCCTGTTTCATTTGGCTCGTATTCATAGTCACTAACAGGTATACGCAGCAGGACGAATTTTATTCCCGGGAGCGCGGAGATTTTTTTATCCGCTTCCGTCGGCCTATATCAGCATCGATCATGGGCTACGGTCTTTTTCGGCGGCGACCCGCAGCCGGAGAATCGCTTCGCCGTGGGCTGATTCCGGGTGTTGCTAGGCGGTGGCAACGTTCACAGTCAGATAAACCCACATCAGTAACAGTACAGCCCAACTGGCCATATAGACTTGAATTCTCTTGCCAATTCGGTTTCCACCGATATGAACAAACGCGTGCAGCGCTCGAAGCAAGACATAGAGCCAGGCCAGAGTGAACATCGGCAGTGTTGCGTGATTCGTAATCATCGCGGCGAGACTAACCACATAGAACAATACCGGAGCCTCAAAGACGTTACTGAAGTGCCTCGATAACTTGATCGTCGACTCCGGCTCAGACTCACCCTGGTACGTTCTGAAATAGGCGGCGCTGATTTTCTGCTCCTTGACGGCCCGAACTCGACTTCGGAAGAGTTTGACCAGAACAACGGTGGTGAGTATCACCATCGCGAACATCGGGTAGATCAGATTTAGTTCATTCATGATAGCTCGGGTTAATTGGAGAGTTCAGGAACTGCGGGAGTTTAACCGTTTCTCTGTCGGGTGACCGTGACTCGTCCTGATGTAAGACGGTAGAATCGTCAGCATCGGCAAACCATGCGGGTGTCGTTCAATGGTAGGACATCAGCTTCCCAAGCTGAGAATGAGGGTTCGATTCCCTTCACCCGCTCCAGGTTTGTGGCCGTGATTGCCTATTTCGGTTCCAGCTTATCCGTCGTAAACAGGCCTTTAAGCTTGCGGCCAAAGGCGCCGAGCCCCAGCAGCAGGAAAATGCCGAATTTCTTCAGCAGAACGAGGCCTACTGCAAAAAAACCGGCTTTCGCGGCGAGTTTGCCGGCGACAAGCGCGCCAATGCCGTACGCGGCGACCTTGTCGATACTCGGATCGAAATCCGCGTAGCGACCGCCTTCGTTGAATTCCGCCATCGCGAGCACCGTATTGCGGTAGGCGTTGATCTCGCTGAGTTGTGGCGTGGAGGCGATGAACGTCATCATAAGCATGCCACGCCGGCCGAGTGCCCGTATTTCGTAATTCAAGGTGGTTTCTTCGGCACCCGCAAAACGCAGTTCTTTGGCCCAATACAACTTCTTTTGCGTTGCATCGTAGTAGGGCGGTTCAGCCCATCCCAGGAGTTCTATCGCACCATACCCGGCGGCTTCCCGGTCGGCGTTGGAATCAAGCGTGTCTTTCTGCATACCGACGAGCAGGTCGTCATAGTCAATGTCGACCGCGTCTTCATCCGAGACGTAGCCGTCGTCGACATAGTCAATCGTGACCGCCCATGAGTCGTAATCCAGCGGCGAATAGCGGCTTGGAAACAGCATGCCGAGCACATCCTGGCCCGGCGGGTTGCCCCAGACGTCGACGAGGACTTTCTCAGCGTCGCCAGGCCCGAGGAAGTAGAAGTCTCGTGGCACGACGAGCCTGGCCAGGTCATCGCCCAATTGAATATCACCCGACTGTCGATCGAGAGAGTCGACGATTGTTCGCAGTTGCTCCAGGCGGGCCTGTTCTTCAGCGCTCAACTCATCTGCCGCATTGTCCTGGGCCAGGACGAGCGACGTGTTTAGCGTAAATACGATAACGGCAAGCGACAAAATCAGTCGTTGGGGTTGACACATAATGACTCCCGGCTAGTCAGTTCTCCCGGGACGTAGCCTAGTCGTTGGGCCAGAGGAATGACAGGAACTCCATCGGAGTTTGGTCGCGAACTCCCGGATACGGCGTTCGAGTCGGTAGTCAGGCGGACGATCCTGGCGACCGATGCCGCAACCCGATAGCGGCGCACCGCTTCTCGGTCGGGTCCGCTGTCGTTAGTCGTCCACGGTGACACCAGTGAACCGGTCCGGGTAGTCTTATCTTCGATTTCCGGCTTGAAGATAACCTGGAGATACTCGTTGAATCACGACGGCTCCTACTGTCCCAGCGCCGCGTCGAGCAGGGCGGCCAGGCGTACGCCGGCCTGTTTTAAACGCCATTCGATCGTCTGCTTGTGGACTGTCAGATAGTGCTCTGAAACGACCAGTTCCCGTTTGCGTTCTCCGTTGTCTATCATCAGGTTATCGGCGCTATACCAGCAGGCGCCTTGTTGTTGCGTGCAATATTCAGTCGCCGGCGAAATCGTGATCTGATAGGACTCGTTCGCCCAGGTGACGGGCGAATCGAATCGCCAGCGCGCACGTTGCCGATTGGTGATTTCCTTGCGAAGTTTTGCGGCTATGCGCCCATAATTTTTGCCAATCCGCTGTTCAATAATGTCGGAATCCCAGACGGAGTGAATATTGCCGCCATTCAGGTCGTCCCTTTTTGCGATGAAATTGCCACCCCGGTCATCCTGAAAGGAGACGTGCAATGGCTGGTGCAGGTCGCCAACCCAATGTCCCAACAGCTTCAGTGACAATAGTTTGTACGCATCGGCACTGCTCGCATTGCTCAATAGTTTCGTGTCGGCACGAAGTGCGCTGAACAAGCAGCTATCCGCCATGGGACAGTCGCTCGTCGTTATCGCGCGGAAACTCCGGGGGACGTTGATGTAATGGTCAATGGCACGAATGCGAGGTGGACCGTCGGCGAACAAACAGGCCTCGGGAAACGTTGCGAACTGCTGATCGAGGTCAATGAGTCGATCGACCTCCAGCCGCGTCCTGTCGTTCATTTCATCATAGGCGATCTGGCACACAGTCCGGTGGCCCTCGGCGCCCCAGCCCAGCGCGATGGAGGGGACGATGCAAATAAGGAGTAATATCGCTTTCATCAGTAAGCTCACAAATTGATTCGAGGGGATGTGCTTGGATAATAGCAACTTGAAGAACGTCTATCTGCTACTGGCAATTGTCGGCGCAGTAGTACCGTATTTTTTCTTCCTGCAGCATTTCGATGCGAGTGGCTACGCGATATCGGCATTTCTTGCGGCGGTTTTCGCAACTCCAGCCGCTTCGGGCTTCACCGCCGATCTGTTGATCACTTCATTCGTCTTCTGGTTATACATGTTCAGTCAAAAAGGTCCGTCTCCCGGGCCGTGGCTGTTCGTTGCTTTAAATTTACTCATCGGATTGTCCTGCGCGTTACCCGCGTATTTATTCTGGCGGGAGCGTAGGCGGGGACAGGAAACACGGCAGGCCTGATGCCGTTAGCAGGCCAGGCAGGCGTCGCGATAGCGCTTGTAAGTGACTCCGGACATGACGAAAAACACGGACGACACTGCGATGGTCAGATAGTCGATATGCGGACGGGTCAACGACAGGTAAATGCCGGTCGTCAGCAGGATAAGACCGAAGAAGAAATAGGTTGGTACCGACGCGGGCATCGGCGGATTCGTGCCGACGCCCAGGCTTTGTTTTAAACGCTGCTGCAGCTGATGATTTTCCTGTAACTCCCGAGCGCAGTCCGAACTGCAGGCGATTCCCGCTCCAGTGTCGTTACAACAATCCGGACAGGTTGCCTTGCCACAGTGCCTGCAAACGGCCACCGCGTGCTTCTCATGGTGCTGGTAACACTGCATACGTCAATTCTGTTGCTTTGGTGTATAGACATCGGCGATGACCGCATCCAGGCTTTTGCGTATTTCAGCCGCCCAGTAGGGTGCCCTGAATGCCGCTTTTCGCCGAATGCCGGTCGCATCGCCTGACCCGGGTAGCTTCAATCTCGGCAGCGAGCGTAGATCGAAACGTATGACACGGTCTTTATCGAGGATGATGACACCCGGTGTACCGGTAATGCCGTAGTCGCCGGCCTCGATGTCCCCATCCAGCAGGAGAGTGAAGTCGTAGCCGGCGCCCTCGATAACGGCGATCGGGTCGCCGTCCTCAAATATGCTGATCGCCAGAATCCTGACGTCGGCGCCGTACTCAAGCCGCATGCTTTGCAAATGTGGCATCAGCGCTTCGCAGTAAGGACACCAGGTCGCCCAGAAAAACAGCACCGTGGCCTGTTCCCTGACCACGTCGTCCAGATGGACATCGACGCCCTCCGGCGTCGAGAGCGTCCAGTCGGGCCCCGTGTCTCCGGGTTTGGCCAGAGCGTTCGCCGACAGTGTCAGCGCGAGAACCAGAATTAACAATGATTGGCGAAGCATAAGGCTCCTGTAAGAATGTCGTGGAATCCACTCACGCCACATTAGACCGCGGTGGTGTCACCGATATTACAGTGTGTTGGCTGCCCCAGGCGAGCGAAACTCGCATCTCCGGAATTTTGGTCTATGATGACCGGGAGACTGGAGATTTCGCTTGGTTTATCCGCACCGCGATGATCTGCACAAAATCGTCGTCCTGAATCCGAAAGGTGGGAGCGGGAAGACGACGCTCGCGGTCAATATTGCGAGTTACTTCGCACTGCGGGGGCCAATGCCCACTTTAATCGACTACGATCCGCAGGGCTTTGCCACCGAATGGTTGCTGCGGCGAGCGACAAATCGACCCGTTATTCATGGCATTGCGCCGCACAAGCGCAGTATTCACGCTACGCGGAGTTGGCAACTTCGCCTGCCGGCCGAAACCGATACCGTCGTCATCGATACGCCGGCTGCACTGGAAGGGTCTGAATTACACGACCATACCTACGAAGCGAACTGCATTATTGTGCCGATCATGCCGTCAACCATCGATATTCGTAACGCGGCTAAATTTATCGCAGATCTTTTGCTGCTGGCTCAGATCGAGCGGCATAACCGGACTTTGGCGATCGTTGCCAGCCGCACGCGGCATAATACTCGCGCACTTAAACAATTGATGCGATTTCTCAGCAGCCTGCGTATACCCATCATTGCTATTCTTCGTGACAGCCAATGTTTCGTACGTGCCGCAAACGAGGGCATTGGCCTCCATGAGATGCCCGCGTATCAGGTCAGAAAAGATATTGGCCAATTGAACCTGGTTATGCGCTGGATTGAGCAGTCGCGGCAGAGCAACAGATCGGCACTCGATTCGCCGCCAGTACCGACTGGCTTGCCGTTGCCTGGCAGGCCGTTGCACTGATCGGAGCGGCGTTGCGCCTGCATCGTCGGTGGTGGCCTTTCCTGTTACGTATGACGTACCGCTGACGCAAATGTGCCGAAATCAGTCGCAAATATGCAACTCAGGCCGGGATTTGCGGTCGATAATTGCTGCCAACGCGGTATATTGGGCGCCCTGCGGGATGCCCGGCTGGATAGCCGTATTCTTGGCGGGAATAGATCGGGCGAACAAGACTAAAAGAAAATCACGGAAGGCCAATAACCCACATGCAACTGTTACGAATATTCACCATTGTGCTGCTACTGTCACCCGCCACCTTACTGGCACAGGGCGGGCCGCCGGGTGGTCGGCCAATCACGGTAGAAACGCTGGTACTTGAACCGTCCGTTCTCCGTTCTACGATCAAGGCGGTGGGTACTGTGCTTGCCGACGCGTCGGCGCTGCTTCGCGCTGAAATACCGGGGCAAATCGTAAAACTCCATTTCGAAGACGGCCAGCCGGTCACCCGTGGTGAGCCGCTGTTTTCCATTGAAGCGACCGTGTTCGAGGCCGAAACCAATGAGGCCAGGGCGAATGCCGAACAAAGCGAAGCAGCGTATACGCGGGCGAAGGAGCTGATTGACGATAAACTGATTTCGGCCACGGATTTCGACACGGCACGGGCCAACTACAATGTCAGTGTGGCCCGGCTGTTATCCTCACAGGCCAGGCTGGCGAAAACGATCATTCGCGCGCCGTTCGACGGTTTTGTCGGTCTGCGGCAAATTAATATCGGCGACTACGCCACCATTGGTCAGGAACTGGTTAGTGTTGTTCGTCTCGACCCGCTGCGGGTTGAGTTTAGCGTGCCGGAGACGCGGCTGGCGCAGATCAAAGCCGGACAGGAGATCAGTGTTACGGTCGGCGCTTATCCGCATGAAGTATTCGAGGGCGTCATCGTTGCTATCGCACCGCAGATCGATGTGACCGGGCACAGCGTTTCGATTCGGGCGCAGCTGCCAAATCCCGAACTGAAACTGCGGCCCGGGTTGTTTGCACAGATCGGTATTACGCTCGCCGTGAAAGCCGATGCGCTGATGGCGCCCGAGCAGGCCATCTGGCCGATTGGCCAGACCAAGACGGTGTTTGTCGTCGCCGATGGCAAGGCGCTTCAGCGGACTGTTACGACCGGTCAGCGTAAGCCGGGTTGGGTCGAAATCACATCGGGACTTGTCGCCGGTGATGAATTGGTGACGGCGGGACAGATGAAAATTTTCGGTGGCGCGGCGGTAAAGACGATTCCGGCGACCGGCATCGATAAATAGTCGCACCCATGCAGCTGTCGAATATTTCCATACGCAGACCGGTGCTCGCCACCGTCTTGAATCTGATCATTCTGCTGGTTGGCATCATCAGCTACGATCGATTGTCGGTACGCCTTATTCCGAACGTGGATGTGCCCATTGTGACGGTGCGCACGTCCTATCCTGGCGCGAACGCGCAGGTGATCGAATCGCAAGTCACCAAACCGATTGAAGACACGCTCTCCGGCATTGAGGGCATCGAGTTCATCAGTTCGGTAAGTCGTGCAGAACTGAGCCAGGTGACGGTTCGTTTCCTGCTTGATCGCGATGCGGATGCCGCTGCCAGCGATGTACGAGACCGAGTATCCCAGGCACGTCGCTTTCTGCCGGAAGAAGCCGATGAACCCATTGTGCAAAAGCAGGAAGCGGATGCGCAACCGATCATCTACCTGGCTTTTTCATCGGACCGTCATACACGCACGGAAATAGCAGATATCGCGACTCGGCTCGTCAAGGATCGTATACAGACGATTCCCGGCGTCGCCCAGGCGAATGTGTTTGGCAATCGATTTGCGATGCGGGTCTGGCTCGATCCCGATCGCCTCGCCGGTTTTCAGCTGACGCCGCAAGACATTGAAATCGCGCTTCGGGCACAGAATATCGAAGTACCAGCCGGCCGAGTCGAGGGGGCCGACCGGGAATTTACGGTACTGGCCGAAACTGATCTGCGTGACCCGGAAGAGTTCGCACAAATCATCGTCAAGAATACCGCCGATTTCCTGGTTCGCCTGGGTGATGTTGCGCGGGTTGAGATGGGCGCCGACTCGGCTCGATTCAGCGCGCGCTTCAAGAAGCGAAATGCCGTACCACTCGGAATTATCAAACAGGCTGTTGCGAATCCGCTGGATATCTCCAATGCGTTGAAAATCATGTTGCCGGAAATTACGCGTACGTTACCCGAGGGTATGCGCGTCGATTTTGCAAACGACAGTACGGTCTTTATCCAGGAGTCAATCGACGAGGTCTACGTGACGGTAGCGGAATCCGTCATTCTGGTCATGCTCGTTATTTTCCTGTTCCTGAGAAGCTGGCGGGCAGTGCTGATTCCGCTGGTGACCATTCCAGTGTCGCTCATCGGTGCATTCGCCTTGATGAATATGCTCGGTTTTACGATCAATACGCTGTCGCTTCTGGCTATCGTGCTGGCGATTGGTCTGGTGGTTGATGACGCGATCGTCATGCTTGAAAACATCTACCGGCATATTGAAAACGGCATGCCACGATATCAGGCCGCGATCAAAGGCAGTTCCGAAATCGGTTTTGCTATTGTGGCGATGACGCTGACGCTTGCTGCTGTGTATTTGCCATTCGCGTTCGCAACCGGGCGCAGCGGAATGCTGTTTATAGAATTCGCATTGACCCTGGCTGGCGCGGTATTGGTGTCGGGTTTTACCGCGCTAACCCTGTCGCCAATGATGTGTTCGAAATTGCTGCGTCCGAATGAACAACACGGACGCTTTTATCAATTCGGCGAGCGAGTCTTGAAAGGGCTTGATCGCCGCTATCACTCGTCACTGGATCGGGTTTTGCGCGCCCGTTGGCCGACCATAGTCCTGGCAGCGATGATTGTGGCGGGTATGGTCAGTCTGTTTTTGACGTTGCCGGAGGAACTGGCACCGAAGGAAGATCAGGGCATCATCATCGCGATCGGTTCGGCCCCGGAAGGATCGACGATCGAGTACACCGATCGATACGCCCGGCAAATCGAGGAAATCCTGGCATCGATTCCCGAAGCAAACCGCTTTTTTGTCATTGTCGGCTTCAGTGGCGTAACCAGCGTTATCGGTTTTGTCGGTCTGGAGCCCTGGCAAGACCGCGAGCGTAGCGCGCAGGAAATCGCACAAAGTCTGTTTCCGCGATTCGGCGAGGTTGCCGGACTGAGGGCTTTTCCGATTACTCCGCCACCGCTTGGACAGAGAGGATTCGGACAACCCGTTAATTTTGTCGTGCAGTCGACCGGTAGTTGGGCTGAGCTTGATGCGGTGGCGTCAAAGTTGATCAAGAAAATGGCCGACAACCCGCGATTGACAAATCCGGACTCGGATCTCAAATTGAACAAGCCGGAACTCCGTATCGATGTCAACCGGGAAAAAGTTGCCGTGGTGGGAGCCAGTGTTGCCACGGTAGGGCGTACGCTTGAGACAATGCTGGGAGGTCGCAACGTCACCCGCTTTAAGATGGGCACCGAGCAATACGATGTCATCGTACAAATCGAAGACGCGTCGCGCCGTACACCGGGAGATCTCAGTAACATTTTTGTGCGCGGCGCGAACGGTACGATGATTCAGTTGCAGAACCTCGTGACGGTCACAGAGACGGTTGCGGCCAAAGAACTCAATCACTTCAACAAGCTGCGAGCCGCGACGATCAGCGCGGGATTGGCGCCCGGGTATTCCATGGGTGAGGCGCTGAAATGGATGGAGTCTGCATTGCGTGAAATCGAACCGGATGCGCTTTATGACTTGTCGGGCCAGTCGCGGGAATTCCGGGCCTCTGCCTCGAGCGCATTCGTCCTGATGGCGCTGGCGTTGGTGTTTATTTATCTCGTTTTATCGGCCCAGTTCGAAAGTTTCATGGACCCGTTGATTATTCTGGTCGCGGTTCCTCTGGCCCTGTTCGGTGCGTTCTTGTGTCTGGCGGCGCTCAATGCAGGCAACGCACTCGGCTGGTGGTCGCAAACCGGTTCGTGGAATATTTTCACCCAGATTGGCGCGGTGACGCTGGTCGGTCTTATTTCGAAACACGGTATTCTCATCGTCGAATTTGCCAATCAATTGCGTGAACAGGGAATGGCTAAACGTGATGCCGTATTGCAGTCCGCATCGCTGCGTCTTCGTCCCATTCTGATGACAACCGGTGCAATGGTTTTGGGCGCGGTACCACTGGCGTTTGCGACCGGCGCCGGCGCGGAAGCGCGGCACCAACTGGGCTGGGTCGTTGCCGGGGGGATGAGCTTCGGCACATTGTTTACGTTGTTCGTGGTTCCGGTAGTTTACCTGTTCCTCTCGGGCAAACATCGTGGGCCGGAGGTGGACGCTTAACCAGGTCGCGCCTCAGGTGACGCTCCTGCTGCTTTTCTATTGGCACGTTTGTTTGAACGTTGCCTGACGCGCGATCGAGGTCGGAGGGTCGCGCCTCAGGTGACGCTCCTACTGTGTTTCTTTTGGCGCTTTTGCAAGAGCGTGTCCTGACGCACGACCAACCATCGTTGGGTCCCCACTGACGGGCAATCAGCGCAACTCAATAAACGGAAACCAGTCTTCTCTGAGTCGCTGCCCTGCTTGCATACCGTGACCGGGGTAGGGCGGTGAGGTCGGGCCCGCACGATCGACGTAGCGAGCGTCATCGCCAACAAAACGCAATGACAACGCCCGCCTGTTTTCTGTGCCGAGATTTCCGCGCGCTCCGTGTACCGTTTTGTAGTCAAAGGCAATCGCATCCCCGGGTTGCATCGGCCATTCGACTATTGAGTACTTCTCCGGTTCCGCGTCGGGATCGGGAACGGGTTGATACTCGTGCGTGTCAGGATAGAAGTTTTTTTCTGATAACCAGCGGGTCGGCAGAACGGGTTTTTGCCATTTGTGCGATCCTGCGATCAAGCGGAGCGTCGACTTGTCGACAGGGTCAACGGGAATCCAGAAGCTGACTGTCTGTGCACCGTCCACGAAATAATAGGGCGCATCCTGATGCCAGGGAGTCGCTCTTGCGGTACCGGCCTCTTTGACAAGCACATGATCATGGAAGATCTGTACCCGTTCAGATTGCATGAGTACGGCGGCAGTTTTCGCCGCGACTGAATCGAATATGAGTTCTTCGAATTCGGGGATGCGAGTCCAGTTGCAATAGTCATCGAAGAATCGTCCTGTCTCGGCAGGACGGGTGTTTTCGGCCGCGCCGGGGCCCGGTTCGCGCATGTTGCGCTCGATGCCGGCGGCAATGGTCTCTACCCAGTCACTAAAAAGACCGGGCAAAAAGATGGCTCCGTCTTTTTGGTAGGTGGCTATTTGCTGCCTGGTTATTCGCGTGGCCGGGTTGGCCATGAGCCGTACTCCTGATCAAAAAAAACGGGCCCCGAAGGGCCCGTTTGTCTGACTCTGCGTCGGAACGATTGTCCGCGACTAAAAACGTTTGGTTAGCGTCACGCCATACGTTCTCGGCTCATTGGGATAGCCGCTAAAACTACCGGCCTGTGCGACCGAGGGGAATGCGCTCAACAGGTAATTGTCGTTGTTGATATTGCGACCCCAAAGCATTGCTTCAAATCCATTTTCCCACTCAAAACCGATGCTCGCGTTGAAGGTGCTGACTTTTCGCGAGGCAACTGATGAAGCAACGTTTTCAACAATCGGAACGTTATCATCGTATACGTACTCTGCGCGAACAAAGCCCGAACCGCTACTTCCAAACTCGAAGCTGTAGATGCCCGACAAGTTCATGCTCCACTTGCTCACGCCGGCAACATCCTGGCCACTCAAATCAACCGGGCCGCCAACGCCACTGGCATTCGGGAATGAATCGTAGACCGCGTCCAGGTATGTTCCGGCGAAAGACAAGCGCAATGAATCGATTGGCGCCACAGTTGCATCCCACTCGAACCCGGTCGTCGATTGTTTGCCGGCGTTCGCGAGGACAAAACCTGTGCCGAGAAACAGATTGGACTGGAAGCCCTTGATACTCTGGTCAAATATGGCGACGTTCAGAGTCGCTCTGTCCCAGCGTGTCTTGAGTCCGATTTCGTAGACTGTTGCTTCCTCCGGCCCGGCGAGGCGTGTGCCTGCATTCAGATTGTTCAAGCCCAGTCCCGCGTTGTTAATCGCGCCAAGGTCGGCCGCGAATGGACGTGAATCACGTGACAGATTCCACGATGTCGCCTTGAATCCGGTGGCCGCGCCGATGTAGATGTTGGTGCTGTCGGTGGCGTCAAAAGCCAATCGCGCTGTCCAGGTAATCTTGTCGTCCGCTGAGCGTCCGTTTTCAACCGCGTTCGGGAAATTCAGGAATTGCGGCATGAACTGCAATGGCTGCAATCCCAAAAGCGCGTTACAGGCAGGCGGTGGATTGGCCGCCGAGCACTGGACGGGAGCCAGCGCAGCGGCTGTGGCGGTTGCAATAGCCGTAGCGGTGGGAACGTCCGCGCCGCCGGCAATCGCCTGTTGGAATACGCCCGCGAAGATGAACCCGCCGCCGACGGCTTCGAGGTCAAGATCGGAGAATACATCGGTAACAACCATATTTGCCGACGTGTCTTTTTCGTCGTCCGTGTAGTTAGCACCCAAGGTCAGCGTTGTGCGGTCGTCCATCATGTGAATGTCGACCTGGCCAAATATTGAAATAGCCTGGTTGTCCTGGGTAAACATTTCAAAACGGCCCTGGCCTTCGGCAAAGAAAGTTCCCTGCGGTACACCGATGCCGCCCTCAATTTGGTTGAGTACTGAGTTGCCCGGTATGCCTCCGGTAAGAATGTCGGCGTAATTTCGGAAATCGGCGCCGTAAGTGAGAACGCTTTCGACATCCACTTCTTCGTCGAAAAAGAATCCGCCGACCATCCAGTCAACGGCACCCTGGCCGGACGATGTGAGACGCAACTCCTGGGTAAACGTATCAATGTTCGTATCGCCGGAGTTCGGGTCAATCAGGCGCGCGCTGGTGAAGTCGACGTCGCCATTTTCAAACCTGCTCTGATTTCGATACGACGTGATTGACGTTAACGTCATCGTTTCGAAGTCGTAGTCAGCTTGCAGGGAAACGCCGCTGTTTTCGATCTTGTTGGTCGGCTGGAAGTCGAAATACTGTGCCCGCGCGAACGGCGATTCAGGAAGGATCTGGCCGCCGATGGCCTGGATAGCACCGCCGGTTGGGCCGTTGACGAGGTTTGCGACGCCACAACAGGCTTCGTCGATTTCGTCATAGTCGGCGATAAAGCGGAATTCCAGATTGTCGCTCGGTTGAAACAGCAGTTGCCCGCGAAGACCGAAGCGATCAATTTCATTGAGTTTCGAGCCGTTGGTCAGATTGGTGAAATAGCCGTCGCGTTTGTTGGTACTACCCGACAAGCTGAAAGCAACGGTGTCTGACAGAGGGCCGCTGATATCGCCCTTCGCGATCACCTGGTTAAAATCGCCGACCGTGAGTGAGGCGGAACCGCCGAAGGCGTCCATATCAGGTTTGGCCGTAATCACGCTGATGACGCCTGCAGAGGCATTCTTGCCAAACAAGGTACTCTGCGGACCGCGCAAAACCTCGATGCGTTCCAGATTGGGTAAATCAGCCAGTGCTGAAGCCGAGCGTGATCGATAGACGCCGTCAACGAATACACCGACCGATGGTTCGATACCGGCGTTGTTTGCGCCATTGCCAAATCCGCGAATAACGAAGTTCGTGTTACCGGTTTGCTGCAATTGCGTTACGCGTAGTGAGGGAACAACCGATTGCAAATCCTTAATGTCACGGATTTGTGCTTTAGCCAGAGTTTCAGAAGTGACCACGGACACGGCAATAGGGACTTCCTGCAGGGTCTGGGCACGTTTCGATGCGGTAACGACAATTTCTTCGATCGGGCTGACGGACGATTCGTCCTGTGCCAGCACGGGCATAGTGAATGAAGCGGCAATCATTGCTGATATACCCATCAATACGGGTCTCTTTAACATTGGGGTCCCCCACCGGTGATTTGAACGAAATTCGATATAGAACGGCAAGATATGCCATCTTCTTCATGTAATCAACTGCGTAGGCGGGACTCGCGAGCCAATTCGTGACACCTCCCGCCGTAAATAACGTCAGATTGGTGGTATGTAAGCGTCAGGGCAGTTGGCGCAACGGCGGGCGGTGTGCCGTTGTGTTGGTTGGGTACAACAAAAAATGCGGGGCGTTGCAGAATATGTCCAGTGGTGCGCGGGAGCGTTTCTCTACTTTCGCCACGACCTCGTGCGAGTCGCTCAGGTCTTGTGGTTTGCTTGTGGTATGAGTCCGGCACCGAACAATCGCATGGTCACCGTCATGGCGACGAACAGGATCAACATGGCGACGAGCAACACATACGGCGTCTGATAAAGTCCGGCCATCCAGTACGCCAGTAGTGTGACCAAACCGGTGATCGCGGCATACGCACCTTGCGAAGTCACATGATCGAGATGATTGCAGTCTGCGCCGACGGAGGCCAGCACGGTCGTATCCGATATGGGTGAGACGTGATCGCCCATCAAACCACCGCTTAGCACGGCCGCAATCGTCAGGTACATGGACGCCCCCAATTCGAATCCTACCGGTATCGCAATCGCCATCAAAATGGCAAACGTTCCATAGGACGACCCGGTCGACAGGGAAATAATCGCACCCAAAACGAAAACAATCATCGGAAAGTACATCGGCGCGACCGAATCGCTGATAAGCGAGGCGACATAGTCTGCGGTATGCAGATCTTTCGTGACCGAGCTCAAAGACCATGCGAGAAGCAAAACAATGGAGATATAAACCAGTTTCTCCGCGCCCTCGATAAAAACGCCCATTGACTCCGTATAGGACATCGACTTGTAGCGCCGCATCATTTCCATGCAGGTCAGGGAAGCGGCCAGGTAGGCGATATCAAGTGATGACCGAATGTGCGTTCCGGTAATACCGTCGTGGGTCGCATGCCAGCTGATTAGTCCCGCGACCAGCAATAGCATGACACTTAATGGATAGAGGAAAATGCCCAGGCGATCGTCTGAAGCCGTTGTTGTGGATGCCGGTTCTGATGCTTCGATAACGTCAGTCACGGCTTCCCTTTCGGCGAGGAAACGTGCCTGCATTCGTTTCATCGGGCCGTAGTCTCTTTTCGTGAAAATAACGATTGGCACCGTAGTCAGTGCAAGAAAGGCGTAGAACTGATAGGGAATGACCTTGATCAATACAGCAAAAGCGTTTTCCGTCAAACCGACTTCGGCGTAGGATTTTTCAATGAGGGACATGATGTAGGCCCCCCAGCCGATGAACGGAATAAGGATGCTGATCGGCGACGAAGTTGTGTCGAGGATATAGGCGAGTTTTTCCCGGCAAAGATTGAATTTATCGAATACAGAACGATACAGCGGGCCGATGATAAGGCTGTTTCCGGAATCCGTGAAAAATATGGCGAGTCCGGACAACCAGGCTAGCACCTGCGCTTTCGCCGGCGTCGACACAATGGCGGTCATCTTGCCGGCGAATGCTTTCGCGCCCCCGGATATCTCGAGCAGCCTGACGAAACCACCGATGATCATGATGGTGACGATGACCTGGGCCTGGGTACCGTTGGAAATCTCTGCCAGCAGCTGATTCTCGATGGAATCCAGGATGGCATTGAAGGGATTGAAGTTGGTGATAATCAGTGAGCCGCACAGGATGCCGAAAGTCAGCGCAAGAATGACATTCCTGCTATAGATCGCCAGTGCAATAGTGAGCAATGGTGGAACGATGGATAGAAAGCCGTATTCCTGCATTCTTATACTTGTTGTTGATGCGACCGAAAAGAGCATAACACGCGGCTCCGGAACACGTCGCGGCGTGGCGGTGCCCGACGGATCAGAAGCGACTGGCTTTGTAAGGCTCGAGATCGATGCCGGGATCTCTTCCGGCGATAAGGTCCGCAATGATCAGACCTGTCACTGGTCCCAACGTAATCCCCAGATGTTGATGACCAAACGCATATAAGACGTTTTGGCTGGCCGACGCGAATCCGAGCACGGGTAACGAATCGGGTAACGAAGGTCGGCAGCCCATCCACACAGACGATTCCGCCGCGTCAATGCCCGGCAGCATCCGCCGGGCGGTCGGCAGCAGACTTCGTACGCGCCGGTAGTCAGGAGCAGCGTCAAGGCCGGCGAATTCAATTTGCGTGGTCAGGCGCAGACCTTGTTCCATGGGCGAAAGGACGAAGGAAGAATCGCCGTTAAACACCGGGCGGGTTAGCAGGTTGCGGGTGTCGGTGGACAGCATGAGGTGATAGCCTCGTTCCGTGTCCAGCGAGACTTTATCGCCGAGTTGCTGGCACAACGGTTTAGACCACGCTCCCGTCGCGACAACGACCTTGTCGAATGAGGTCGAGCCGTCCGGGTTCGATAGCCGGACCGAATCGTCCTCAACACGAATGGAATGCACGTCGAATTGCCGGTAGGTGCCACCACGGCTCTGTAGCAGGTCGACCATGCTACGAACCATCTGGTCGGGATTGGAGAGCCACAGGCTATCGCTCTGATAGATGCCGCGCTCGAATATCGGTGCGAGCTGCGGTTCCAGGTCCTGAATGTCGGCGGCTGTCAGAATTTCGTAAGGCGTACCGTTATCGTCCATTAAGGCACGTGCATTTGTTGTCGCCGCGAAAGATTGTTCGGTTTCGTAAACCTTGATCCAGCCGCCACTTTCCAACAGACGGCCGAGTTGCGTACTTTTCGTGAGTTGTTTCCAGCTATCGATCGCCCGATTCGTCAAAGCATGCAGGTGACGTGCATTCCGCAAGACGTTGGAACGGCGGCTCTCAGCCGCAAAGCGGATCAACCATGGCAGGATTTTCATAAAATAGGCGGGTCGAACGGACAATGCTGATAGCGGCCGAGCGAGCATTCGAAGTCCATCCCGAACGATGCCCGGCATCGCTGTTGGTGCGCAGGACCCGTTGACGATCAAGCCGGCGTTACCGAACGAGGCGCCGGCGCAGGGTTCCTGGCGATCGAGGAGAGTGACTCGGTGTCCGTCCTGTTGCAGTGCCAGCGCGGTGGACGCGCCGATAATGCCGGCTCCGATAATGGCGATGGATTGGTCAGACAAGTTGACGACTTGCTCTTGTTTGTTGCGCTGAAAGCGAACTCTATGCCATGCAGGATTAAGCCGCAATCCGCAGCTTGGTGGTGTATACCTGTGTGAACTGAGCGGGCATCAATTCAGGAAGTCGCGTTGTCCCGGTTGCCAGTGCGTCAGATTTATTTGCGCAGAGCCAACGCCAATTGAGCGGACCCATTTTGCGGCTGCATCGAGCGTGACCCAAGACTTGATTTTGCCTTTTTGGGTTTCGGCGGTTATGGCGCCGTTTGGTGTGTTGGCCTCGATATGGAAGCGGGCGCCATGCCCGATGATACGAATTTTCTTCACGGCGCCTGCAGCAACCATGGCTCTCAACATCTTTTCATTCATCAGATTTTCCTTGAAATAACCCGCTTTGTTGCGAAATTTGAATACCCGTGTCGTTGCAATGTCGACGGATCAGCATTTCCACCATGTTTGCCACGCTGCGGTGCTCCTGATCGGCGGCAATACGAATACCTTCCTTGACGCTGGGATCGATACGGAGATTCAAGGTGGCGGTTTTGATTTTGGGCATATCATTGTTAGTAATACAAAGTAACGTTAATGTAACGCATTATGCTTCAATTGTCTACCTAAAGTATTCATTGGCTTAAGCCGATAATCGCTTGATATCCAAAAAGATTGGTGCTGGAAACTGCCCTGACGAGCCTCTCCGACGGTTGCCTAAGGTCGATCAAACCGCCTCCGTTGACCCCAACCCGGAATTCCCGCAGCATCCCGCAACCTTCTCCATGATCGAGTTCTTCTAATTTCCACCAAAGACAAAAAACGAACGAGACGCCTGCAATGGATTCTTGCGGCCGGTATCGGTGTGCTCGTCGTGCTAGTGCTGCTCACGTTACCGCTGGTCGAGTGGCTCGATAGCGCGATCGAGTGGAACAGGGACAATCCGCGATTGGGTGCCGGCATCTATTTTGCGGCTTGCATCGTCGGATCTGTCTTCTTCTTGCCCGGTTCCTGGCTTGCCATGACGGCGGGCTATTTGTATGGCTTGCCGCTGGGCATCGTGATGGCTGCCATTGGCGGCGCGCTAGGTGCCTATGCCGCTTTCCTCAATAGCCGAACATTCGCGCGTGCATGGGCGTTTTCCAGGCTGGAAGGTCATCCGCGTCTGCAAGCGCTCGACAAAGCGCTCTTCGAACAGTCGTTCGTAATAGTCCTGTTGACACGCCTGGCAGTGGTAATTCCGTACAATGTGCTGAACTACCTCTACGGAGTCACCGGCGTCAAGAAAGTGCCGTATGCGACGGCCTCGGCGCTCGGACTCATTCCGGTTATGGCTTTGTGGGCCTACGTCGGCGCACTAGCCGGTAATTTCAACGAAATTCTCTCCGGCAATCTCGAAACGGGAATGGCCGGGCGGGTCATGTTCTTCGTCGGATTGCTTGCCATAATTGTCGTGGTAGTCGTTGTTCATCGCACGGCAAGCCGCGTGCTCAAAGAGCGGCTGGGAGAATGACGACCGCGCATGAGTCGGACGACGAGAAGCTGCGCAATGGACTGATCTCTGCGCTGATTGCCTATTTCATCTGGGGCTTCCTGCCGGTTTACTTCAAGATAGTGCAAACGGTTCCTGCACTGGAGATGCTGGCGTACCGCATCGTTTGGGCGGTGCCATTTGGTGCGATTATTGTGCTGTATCGACGCCAGTTCCCGGAAGTAAAACGGGCACTAACGCATCCGAGGACACTACTCTTTCTGCTGCTGTCGGCGGCCTTCGTTTCCGTGAACTGGTTTTTGTATATCGTCACCATTCAACGCAACGAGGTTTTCCAGGCGAGTCTCGGGTATTACATCAATCCACTAATGTACGTGCTGGTCGGTGTCGTTTTTCTCGGCGAGAAACTAAGGCGCTTCCAGGCGATCGCTGTTTTTCTGGCCGCGACGGGCGTCGCCGTGCTGACTATAAGCAGCGGTCAGTTTCCATGGATCGCGATCACGCTTGCAATTTCATTTACCGTTTATGGCGTCATACGCAAGCAAATTGTTGTTGGAGCAATTGCAGGTCTCTTCATAGAGACACTTTTCATCGTTCCGTTTGCGATTGTCTATATTGCGTGGTTATCCGGTGCCCAGGTATCGGCGATGACATCGGCGGGCCATTCGATGGTGCTCCTGATCGCCCTGTCGGGGCCGCTGACCGTGCTGCCGCTGCTCTTTTTCGCGCTTGCCGCCCGGCGTTTGCCGTTGACGACGCTCGGAATGATGCAGTTCCTGGCGCCAACGCTAAATTTCGGCGTGGCCGTGTACTATGGAGAAGTACTGACTGCGGCGCACATGGTTTGTTTCGCCTTCATTTGGGTTGCGATCAGTCTGTTCGTTTTCGATGCCTGGCGCAGGACGTAGAGCAAGTTTCGGGAAGATGTATTAAATAAACAGCCCCCGAACACGAACTAACTCGTTTCAAATGATTCCAAGATTTTCAAACGGCACCGAACAATAGAGTTAAGGGTCATTCTCATGCGTCGCAAGACTAAACGTTATTTGTTGATTGTGTTCATATTTTCGATTGCAATCGCAGCCTGGCTTGGGCTGAGCATGATGAAGCCTCCCCCTGAGAAAAAGGAAACCGTCAAGGTCGATCTACTGGTCGATGTTATGCCACTGACGATCGAAACCGTTAGTTTGACGGTCGCGAGTCAGGGGACGGTTCGCCCGCGTACTGAAACGATATTGAGCGCCGAGGTTTCGGGTTCGATTGTCAGTATTTCCCGAAAATTCGTTCCCGGCGGCGTGTTTGGCAAGAACGAGGTGCTGATGCGCATCGACCCGACCAACTACATAGTCGCCGTCGATCAGGCGGAGGCGTTGCTTGAGCAACGTCAGATCGAATATGACGGTGCAGCCAAACTGCGCCGTCAGGGTTATCGTGCTGAATCCGAGTACGCATCCGCCGCCGCCGCGTTAGCGTCGGCGAAAGCAGAACTTGTTCGGGCCCGCCGCAACCTGGAGCGAACCTATATCCGCTTGCCGTACGACGGCATGGTGCGCACGAAGGAAACGGAGCTGGGACAATACGTGAATGTGGGCAGTCGCGTGGGCGTCGTGTTTGCAACGGATGAAGCCGAAATACGTTTGCCGTTGACCGATAGCGATCTTGCGTTTGTCGACTTGCCGGATGCCGGTGAAATGTCGGAGACGGGTGCTGTTTATGGACCGAAAGTCACGCTGACCGCGGTGCAAAAGGGCCAGACGATGGTCTGGTACGGCCGTATCGTGCGGAGCGAAGGCGTTGTTGACGAGAAAACACGCGTCACCTATGCCGTTGTACGTATCGAGGATCCTTATCAAATGTCGGCCGCTGCATCGGCTGCACCGCCGTTGCCGATGGGTACGTTTGTCGCTGCGACGATCGAAGGCAAGAGTATGCAGAATGTCCTGCGCATACCGCGCTCGGCGTTACGCGGTAACGGTCAGGTTATTGTCGTAGACGACAACAGTCTCGTACAGATTCGCAGCGTCGATATCCTCAGGGCGGACGCGGACTACGCGTACCTGCTTGGCGGTGCCGTTGAGGGTGAGCGCCTTTGTCTTACGGCGATTGAAAACCCCATCAATGGCATGCGCGTGCGGACAAGCGATGAGCATGACGATCGGGCGATCACCGCAAGTGGCGTTGACGGTTAGTCCGGCATGAACCCGGTCGGAAGCACCAACGAAAAGGGCATCATCGCCTGGTTTGCGAGCAACCATGTCGCTGCAAACCTGTTAATGCTGATGATTGTCGCGTTCGGTATCGTTTCCGGTTTCACGTTGCGAAAGCAAACAACACCCGATTTCGAACTCAATATTGTCCAGGTCATCGTGCCGTATCCGGGTGCCGCACCGCAGGAAGTGGAAGAGGGTGTCGTCATCAAGATAGAGGAGGCCATTCAGGATATCGATGGCATTGTCGAAATCAACTCGAGTGCACGTGAGGGCGTGGGTACCGTAACAGCTGAGGTCGCAACTGATGCGGATATCAACGAAGTACTGAGCGAGATAAAGACACGCGTCGATGCAATATCGACATTCCCCGGGTTGACGGAAAAACCGGTCATCGTCAAAACCGAAGTTCCCATTCACGTCTTGTTCCTGTCAATTTACGGGGATATGGATGCGTACGCCCGCAAGGCGCTGGCACAAAAGATTCGTGAGGAGCTGATGGCCATGCCGGCGGTCAACCAGGTCGAACTGCTGGGAGATCGCGACTATGAAATCAGTGTCCAGGTATCCGAACATGTACTGAGACAGTACGGACTGACGATGAGCGAAGTGTCACAGGCAATTCGCGATTCGTCGGTCGATCTGCCTGGGGGTACGCTGAAAACGCAAGGCGGTGACATCCTGCTGCGAACGGAGGGTCAGGTATACACCGGACTTGAATACGCGGACCTGGTCTTGCGCACACTGCCGGATGGCACCCGACTCACACTCGGCGATATTGCCACCATCGACGATGGTTTTGTCGAGACCGATGGCTACAGTCGCTTTGATGGCAAGCCGACGGCAATATTGCGCGTCCTGGCGGGCGGGCAGCAGAACGAACTCAGTACCGCCCGTGACGTTCGCCAATACATTGAAAAGCGTGCCGAAACACTGCCTGAAGGCATCAAGATGGATGTCTGGATTGATCGCTCGCACTACCTGCAGGGCCGGCTGGACATGATGATGAAAAACATGTTTCAGGGTGCTCTGCTGGTGTTCATTATTCTAT
The DNA here is from genome assembly GCA_013151645.1 of Gammaproteobacteria bacterium. Lineage (GTDB taxonomy): Bacteria > Pseudomonadota > Gammaproteobacteria > Steroidobacterales > Woeseiaceae > JAADHU01. The sequence continues at coordinate 147,820 of JAADHU010000069.1, forward strand.
CGCTGTTCCTGCGCCTGAAGGTGGCCGTTTGGGTCATCATCGGTATTCCGATTACGTTTTTTGGCGCACTGTGGTTAATGCCGCTGGGGCCGTGGCCGGTGACGATCAACATGATCAGCCTGTTCGGTTTTATTCTGGTTTTGGGTATCGTGGTGGACGATGCAATTATCATAGCTGAAAGTGTTTACACCCAGATTCGCGCCGATGGCCATTCACTTGATAACGTTGTCAAAGGCGCCCGCAAGGTTGCGGTGCCCGCCACGTTCGGAGTGCTGACGACGATTGCAGCCTTCGCGCCAATGCTGTTCGTTGGTGGCATTTTCGGGCCCTTCTTTGTCGCTATGTCGATGGTCGTCATACTGTGCCTGATGTTTTCGTTGATTGAATCGAAATGTATCCTCCCGGCGCATCTTGTGCACACGAACATGAAGCCCGTTGATGACGCGTTGATTTTCATGCCGTATGGAGAGATGCGCTGGTGGCAGCGTGTGCCGCGATTTTTCCAGAGAGTCAGTCGCCGCGTGCAGCGTGGTCTGCGCTATTTCGTGGAACACAAATACAAGCCACTACTGGAAAAGGCGGTCGATAATCGAGGTGTAACGTTTACCGGTTTTGCGGCTATTCTCATTGTGACGATGGGTCTGTTGAACAGCGGTACGGTACGGACGGTGTTGATACCCGAAGTGCCAAGCGACTTTATTCTTGTCAACCTCGTCATGCAAAATGGCACCGCTCCAGAGGTTCGTGATGTCGCCCTGGACCGACTTGAACAGGCTGCGCTGGATATCAACGATGCGTGGATTGTCCAATATCCGGATGACGACAGGCCGATAAACCACATGGGCGTCTTTACTGACGGTGACATTGGCGGCACGATATTTGCTGAAATGCCGATGACGGAAGATCGGCCGTTGGACGGCGACGATATCGAAATCATGTGGCGCGAACGCGTGGGTGAAATCGCCGGGGTAAAGGAGCTGACCTTTTCAGGCGGCAACGGAATCGGTGGCGGCGTTCCGTTAAGTTTCAATTTGACCGGCACAAACTATGAAGTTCTGGAGAAGGCCGCACGGGAACTCGAACTTGAGTTGCAGGGATACGAGGGCGTCTTTGATATTCGAAATTCATTGAGTTCCGGCGGAGACGAAATCAGTCTCTCCATCAAACCGGAAGCCGAAGCGCTCGGGCTGACGATATCCTCCCTTGGGCGACAGGTGCGGCAGGCCTTTTACGGCGAGGAAGCACAGCGCATTCAACGTGGCAAGGACGAGCTCAAGGTGATGGTACGGTACCCGAAGGAGGATCGTCGTTCTATTTCCAACCTCGAGAACATGCGCATCCGTACGCCCGCGGGTGATGAAGTGCCGTTTGCATCGGTTGCAGACGTCAGTTTTGGCAAAGCTTATTCAAGCATTTCACGGCAAAACCGGAAAAGAGTTGTGACGGTTTCCGCGGACCTCGACCCGGAAATAGTCGAGCCCGGCGAGGTCATCAAAGTGATCTCGGAAGACTACATGCCAAAACTATTGTCCCGCTACTCGGGCGTAAGTTACGGACTGGAGGGTTCGAGCCGGGAACTGGAGGATCTCGTTGTTAATCTGACGATGGCATCGATAGCCGCAATATTTCTGATATATGCTTTGATCGCAGTTCCGTTACGTTCTTATACACAGCCGCTGGTGATCATGTCCGTCATTCCGTTCGGGCTCATCGGCGCCGTCCTGGGGCACGTTATTATGAATAAGGCGATCAGCATGTTTTCGTTATTCGGCCTTATTGCTCTGGCAGGCGTCGTCGTCAATGACAGTCTGGTCATGGTGGACTTCATCAACAAGGCACGTCAGCAAGGCGTCGCGTTGAGACGAGCGGTTATACAATCGGGCACTGAGCGATTTCGCGCCATCATTCTTACTTCGCTGACGACGGCCGTGGGATTGATGCCAATCATGCTTGAAAAAAGCGTGCAGGCGCAGTTCGTCATTCCTATGGCGATCTCAATGTCTTTCGGCATTATTTTCGCGACCGTCATTACTTTGTTCCTGATTCCATCACTGTACATGTTGCAGATCGATTTCGGTCTCTGGCTGCGCGACATGGGGAATTTGCTACTAGGCCGGGATGCAGTATCGCGACCGGACGATTTGACGTCGGTTTGAAGCCGGGTGATTCCCGGAACGTAGACGACACTCGGCGAACAGCTCATGAAAAATCAGGGGACGGACCTAAGCGGCCCGACCCCCGAGACGATACTCAGTCCACGGATATCTTGACGGTCTTCTCCGCGGCTTCTTTTATCTTCGGAATGGTGACCTTCAAAACACCGTTCCTGGACTTCGCGGAAATCCTGGATGGGTCCGCGTCTGAAGGCAGCGCGAAATTCCTCGAGAATCGGCCGTACATGCTTTCTATGCGATGCTGCGTTTCCGTTTCCTCGTCTTTTTCGAAGCGGCGCTCACCGCTGATGCTCAGTATGCCGTTTTCGACAGTAACCTCCACGTCGTCTTTTTCAACTTCCGGCAATGTCGTCTTGATGACATAGCTTTTCGGGGTTTCACTGATGTCAGCACTTGGACGCCAGTCGAAGCCTTTGCTTTTTAACGCGCTCTCTTCTCCGTTCAGCGTGAAACCGCTCGGTTGGTGATAGTAGCGGTCAAGAAAACCTTCCATTTCACGAAAGGGTGTCCAGTTTACTATGTTCATGATTGCGTCCTCAGGCAGTTCGTAACAATTGCCCGGCTCCAACGGCCGGGTGAAGTTATCGTGGTGCCGTCCGGACCGGTTCCGTATCCGTATTTGTCACAACTTGATAGCCGCAAGAATGTCACCATATAGACCGACCGGTTCTTTAGCGAACGGTGCGGCAATGGCATTTGGGCGAATAGAGTCGGAATCGCGGCCAAAAAAAAAGGCCGGGCAAAAGCCCGGCCTTCAGGAAGTTACTCCAGAACAATCAGCGTCACTTGGCCGCTTTGCGTTCTCTCGTCTCTTTGATGACTTCTTCGGCGACGTTGTTCGGGCACGGAGCGTAGTGCGAGAACTCCATACCAAACTGTCCGCGTCCGGAGGTCATGGTACGTAGATCGCCAATATAGCCGAACATATCAGCCAGCGGTGCTGCGGCCCGAACGCGCGTGCCGGTCGGCCCGGTATCCTGAGATTTGATCATGCCGCGGCGGCGATTCAAATCGCCGATGACGTCACCGACGTGATCGTCAGGCGTGAAAACATCGACCTGCATGATCGGCTCGAGAAGCTGCGGCGACGCCTTGGGAATCGACTGGCGGTAGGCAGCACGAGTAGCCTGCTCAAAGGCCATCGCGGATGAGTCGACGGCATGGAAAGCGCCGTCCATCAACTTGAAAGTGATGTCGAGGAGCGGGAAGCCAGCCAGCGTGCCCTCGCTCATGCACAGACCGAATGCTTTCTCAATGGCCGACCAGTATTCGCGTGGCACGTTACCGCCGGTAACGAGCGATTCAAACGTGTAACCACTGTTCTTCTCGCCCGGTTCGATGATGTAGTCGATCTTTGCGAACTGGCCCGCACCACCGGTCTGCTTCTTGTGCGTATAACTGTCTTTCACTTCCTGGGTGATGGTTTCACGGTAGGCAACCTGGGGTTTTCCAACCTCCACGTCCACATTATGTGTCCGCCGCAGAATGTCGACCTTGATATCCAGATGCAGCTCACCCATGCCCTTGATCAGGGTTTCACCCGAATCATCGTCCGTGGCAACGTGGAAAGACGGGTCTTCCTGAACCATTTTGTTGAGTGCGACACCCATCTTTTCCGTACCGGCCTTGTCTTTCGGTGAAATCGCGATCGAGATCACGGGCTCCGGAAATACCATCGGCTCCAGGGTGGCTGGATTGTTAGGGTCGGTCAGGGTATGACCGGTTCGCGTATTCTTCATGCCGAGCAGGGCGACGATATCGCCTGCCTGAGCCGAATCCAGCTCTTTGCGTTCGTCCGCGTGCATTTCGACAATGCGGCCAATTCGTTCTGTTTTACCGGTAAAGGTATTCAGTACGGTGTCGCCCTTTTTCAGGGAGCCCGAATAGATTCGCGTAAAGGTCAGCGCGCCGTAACGGTCATCCATGATCTTGAACGCGAGCGCACGTAGCGGCCGCTCGGGATCAACGATGGCGGTGCCGCCGGTCTCGTTGCCTTCCAGGTCGATTTCGGGCTGTGGGGTGACTTCTGTCGGGTTCGGCAGGTAGTCAACTACTGCATTAAGAATATTCTGTATACCTTTGTTTTTAAAGGCAGATCCACAATAAGTTGGGAAGAAATCAAGATTGATTGTGCCCTTGCGGATACACCGCTTGAGGTCGTCGATCGACGGTTCTTCGCCCTCGAGATAGGCCTCCAGGATGGTATCGTCCTGCTCTACCGCGCCCTCGATGAGTTTCTCGCGCCATTCTTCGATCAGGTCCGCCATGTCTTCCGGTGGATCGCCGATTTCGTATTTAGCCGGATCGCCCGAGTCGTCCCAGACCCACGCTTTGCGTGTCAGGAGATCGACAACGCCAACGAAATCGTCTTCGATGCCGATGGGAAGTTGCATAACCAAAGCGTTCGCGCCAAGCACGTCCTTGATTTGTCCAACCACGCGCAGGAAATCGGCACCGATTCGGTCAAGTTTGTTAACGAAAATGATGCGTGCGACTTCCGACTCATTCGCGTAACGCCAGTTGGTCTCAGACTGCGGCTCAACACCGCCGGAGCCACAAAATACGCCGACGCCGCCGTCGAGCACCTTGAGAGACCGATACACTTCGATCGTGAAATCCACGTGTCCCGGTGTATCGATGATGTTCAGGCGGTGGTTATCCCACTCGCAGCTGGTTGCGGCCGACTGGATGGTGATACCGCGTTCCTGCTCCTGGTCCATGAAGTCGGTGGTCGCCGCACCATCGTGCACCTCACCAATCTTGTGAATCTTGCCAGTGAGCTTGAGGAAACGTTCAGTGGTCGTCGTCTTGCCCGCATCCACGTGGGCAAAGATACCTATGTTTCGGTATACGCTAAGGTCTGTCATGTCTGCTCTTCAGTTCTGTCGTGTAAATTTCAATAGCTGCCCGCTGTGCGCGGCATCCGTTGCTAGCCTCCCGGAAGAAGCAGCACGGGGCCTGACGAACAAGGTGGCGGCGTGCGTGTCGGTACCGATTCGGTGTAACGTTATCCGGGCAGTCCCGGTTTGATCGGCTATCGGGCGCGCATGATATCAGCGTAAAGGGCGGTAAACCACCGATTTAGCGGAAAAAATCAGTGCTTTGAGATCGATCGCAAGGAGGCTGTCAGGATTGGCCCGACGAGGAGCCCGCGATGCTCGTTCTGGCGTGGATTCGCGGCGCGTTAGGGCCGGGTCAGTGTCCACTGGTACTCGGTGGCTGCATTGGCTTGCGCGGCGGCGAAGTTCGATGCGCGCCTGATCAAGTGACGTGGCAAGGCTGGCCTCTTTCGCGCCGCCATCAGGCGCAACACCTGCATCCACTGCGGTTGAAGCGATACTCCATTGGGACTACGGTTCTGCTTATTGTCCGGTCGTACGGGCGGCCGATAACAGGGGGAGATATGGGACAGTTCACCAGGCGCCAGATCCTGTTGAGTGGTGGCGCACTACTCAGTACCACCTGTGTGCCGGGTCTGGCACGCGGCGCGTCGTCTGCCGGCATCGTCCGACCGCAGCGCATGATTCGTGCGGACAAGAATGAGAATCCATATGGCCCGTCCAGGGTGGCGTTGCAGGCCATCAATGAAGCGATGGACCTCACCAACAAGTATGGCGTCGGGCATCGACGAGAACTGGTGCAGCTGGTCGCCGATATAAACGAGGTGCCGGCGGATCATGTGATTCTCTCTGCCGGGTCGGGCGAAATACTGAAGACCGGCGGGCTGATGGCCAGTTGGGACAAAGGTTCGATCGTCTGTGCGGACCCGACCTACCACGACCTGGTTCGGTACGCCGGCCGCGCCGGTTCTGACATAATTCGAGTCCCGGTAGACGAGAATATGGCCGGTGATCTAGGCGCAATTCGCAAAGCCATTCGATCCGATACAGTCATGGTCTATCTCGTCAATCCGAACAACCCGACACCGACGATATTCGACCGCGACGAACTACGGGATTTTGTTCTCGAGGTTTCCAAAGACCGTATAGTATTTGTTGACGAAGCGTATTTTGAGTACGTCGAGGACCCGCGTTACGGAACGTTGATCGATCTTGTCGCTCAAGGTCATAAGAACATTATCGTCGCTAGAACTGCTTCGAAGATTCATGGGCTCGCCGGGCTGCGCGTTGGTTTCGGCTTCGCGCATCCCGATCACATTCAGAAGATCAGAGAACTTAAAACCGGCGTAAACAATGTTCTTGGCATCGAGGCTGCTTACGCGAGTTACCAGGACATGGAATTTCAGGATTTTGCGCGCCGAAAAAACCGTGAGTCCATGGCGATCGTCGAAGCAATGTTCGAGGAACTTGGTCTTCGATACGTCAAGTCGCCGACCAACTTTACGTTCTTCGAAACCGGCATCCCCGTCGAGGAACTCAATGCTGAGCTGAGAGAGCATGGCATCCTGTCCGGCAGGCCGTTTCCACCGTTTACGACCTGGTCCCGAGTCAGCATGGCGCGGCCGGAAGAAATGCGCTATTACGTGCAAACCTTCAAGAAACTGTTTGCCAGTCGTATCATGGATTCAGCGGCGTAAGATCGCCCACCAGCGAGCAATGTTCAATAGGCTCATCAAAGATACCGATACATAGGTAAAAGCGGCCGCGCGCAGTATTTTCCGCGCGTGTGCTTTGTCCGTTCGGTGCAAGATATTGTTTTTCTCCAGCATTGGCAGGGCACGTGCGAAACTGGCGTCGATTTCCGTGGGCAAGGTGACGAAATGAACCAGCGTCGCGGATCCCAGTGTCAGCAGGCCGCCGACAAACATCAGAATGCCCAACCCCGGTACCCGGGTCAGCATGCCGATAAACGGCGATACCATGAGAATTCCCGCGCCCAGTTTTTCGACTTTTTGAGAGGCCTTGACCAGATGGCTGCGCAACCTCAGCGGCGCGTATCCCTCGTGATCCTGCATCGCATGACCTACCTCATGCGCCGCCACCGTAATCGCAGTCAATGAGCGGCCTGAAAACTTGTCGGGTGTCAGCCGGACAGCCTTGTCCTGCGGATCGTAGTGATCGCCATCCTTCGTTTCCTCTACCTTAACGTTCTGCAGGCCGTATTCGTTCAACAAATGACGCGCCAGGTCCGCACCCGTGCCGGAATATCGATCATCGGGTTCGGCATACTTCGCCAGTACGCGACGCACCCAGAGCCCCGGAAGGAAAACGAGCGAGAGGATAACGATGGCGATGAATAACACGGGCATGCCGCCATAGTAGCCCGAGCGCAGCAGGAAATGGCAAAACCGTGGATGCTACCCGGCTGGTTTTTTATCGTGGTTCCGGTTTCCTGCGGCAGGGTGTTATCGTAGGGCGCTGTTATTGGAAACCGGGTAACGCACGTGACAGCCGATCAGATTATTCTTTTTTCAATTCTGTTTTTTGTGTTTGTATTTCTGGTCTGGGGACGGTGGCGTTACGATCTGGTGGCATTCGTCGCCTTGCTGATCTCGGTGCTTACGGGCGTTGTACCGACCAGTGAAGCGTTTTCGGGCTTCGGCCATCCCGCGACTATTATTATCGCGATTGTGCTCATCGCCAGCCGTGGTTTGTGGAACTCGGGCGCGGTTGAGCTGCTCGCGCGCGTATTCATCGACAAGTCGCGCAAACTCGCCTCGCATATCGCGATCATGTCGACGTTGGCGGCCGCATTGTCGGCCATCATGAACAATGTCGCCGCATTGGCGTTGTTGATGCCGCTGGATTTACAGGCAGCGGCAAAGGCCAAGCGAAGTCCGTCATTGTCGCTCATGCCGCTTTCGTTCGCCTCAATTCTGGGCGGGATGATTACCTTGATCGGTACGCCGCCGAATATCGTCATCGCGGAATTTCGAAACGACGTGCTGGGCGCACCGTACAAGATGTTTGATTTCGCACCGGTCGGACTTGCCTGTGCGGCTGTGGGCGTGGCCTATGTCACGCTGATCGGCTGGCGTTTACTACCGTTGGAGCGATTCAAAAAGAGCGGCGGTAGCGAATTATTCAATCTGGCGGACTATGTCGCTGAGCTCAAAGTATCGGCCGGCTCGAACATCATCGGTAAACAGGTAGCGGAGCTGGATGCCGATGCGGAAGAAAGTGACGTGGAGATTCTGGGTTTGATTCGCAAAGGTCTGCGGCTGCCTGGCCTGGCGAGAAGAATCGAGATCAAGGCCGGCGATATCCTCGTTGTAGAGGCTAACCCCGAAGGGATCGATGAACTTCTCGGTAGCATGAACCTTGAGTACGTCGGTTCGGGAATCAAAGCGCTCAAGGACGAACATCTGACGTTGAACGAAATTGTGGTACCGGAGGCGTCACGGCTAATCGGTCGTTCAACGTCATCGATTCGCCTCCTGTATCGCTATGGCGTAGCACTGGTGGGAGTTTCCAGGCAGGGCAAGCGTTTCCGCGAGCACGTGCGGCAACTCGAAATTCGCGCCGGTGACGTGCTGCTATTGCTTGGGCCCGAGGAACGACTAACCGACGTGATTGCGCGGCTGGGCTTTCTGCAATTAAAGGACAGAGGGCAGAAGGTCATTCAACGTGACAAGGCCTGGCTTGCGGTCGGCATTTTTGCGGCTGCAATTGCCGTCGCGAGCAGTGGTTTCGTGTATCTGCCCATCGCGCTGGGTCTGGCGGTGGCACTTTATGTATTGCTGGATATCGTGCCTATTCGTACCGTCTACGATTCAGTGGAGTGGCCGGTCATCATTCTGTTGGGCGCCATGATCCCGATCGGCGGCGCATTACAGGATACCGGTGGTACGGCGTTGATCGCCGAGGGCATTGTGTCATTGTCAGAGGGTGCCTCGCCGGTGGTAGTCCTGACGTTGCTCATTGTAGTAACGATGTCCTTGTCGGACGTGATGAACAACACCGCGACCGCGGTCATTGCGGCGCCGATCGCGATTGAGATTGCGACCCGGCTTAATGTCAGTCCGGACCCGTTTCTAATGGGCGTCGCCGTCGCCGCCTCCTGCGCTTTCCTGACGCCGATCGGCCACAAGAACAACACTTTGATTATGGGGCCCGGCGGTTATCGATTTGGCGATTACTGGCGCATGGGTTTACCGTTGGAGATTCTCGTTATCGTGGTTGCAGTGCCCATGATCGTCTGGGTATGGCCGCTCTAGCCCGGACTATGTAAAACGCCTGTCGCAAAACACATGACTTTTCGTCAGAAACTGACACACCCTGTTGTCACTGACACTTCCCCGGATCGCCTGCGGCCTATTCAAGCACCGCGAATCTAAAGGGTTAGCGAATCTATTCGATGTTTTTCCTCAGATTGGCACAGGCCTTGCACTCTGAAAAAGCAGCAGACAACAGAACAATTTCTGATGTCACTAACGGAAATGTTGCTTTGAGCGTGGAGGTGTTATGGACAACGACAGGAAAACGATTCTGGACTGGACGGAGAGTGAGGTTGCGCTGAAGTACGGTGAAAAACGGCATGTGCGTTACAAGGTGTACAAGTCCGGGAACCGGGTTTACCAGGAGATTCGCGATGTGGACGACTCACCGATCCACGTTCTGGAACTGCCCCAGGGGATGGCGCTTGAGAAGAGCAGTTACGAAGTCTTGCTGCGTTATGTTCTTTTGGACGTCGTCAATGCGTGATGAAACGTTTTAGTCGAACTTGCTCAGTATGAGGGCAGTACCGTCGGAGCATTCTTCGCGCGTGATAACGCCGGTTTCGGCAAGTCGGTAGTGCGCCTGCATTTCGGCACGCAAATAACGCACGTCATGCGCGCCACTGTTTGCGCAGGCCTGTTCGATCGCTTCGCGGACATGGGCCGCCATTTTGCGGGCCGGGTGAAAGCAACCGATAGAGCCGGATAAAGTGAAGACATCGGTCTTGCCGCTCGCGGTACAGAATATATGCATGATCTTGCTGCGATAGACGAAAACGGCAAATCCCAGCACGCTCAGGAACGACAATGTCAGCGCGACGGGCGCGGCATACTGAGAGATTTTCGATGCAGGCAGGAGAGCGCCCGCGAGGAGTGCAAGAATGGCGAGAGAGAAAGCGGAGCATAGCCAGGCAATCGCAATTCGTTTAACCATGATCGGTTCAGGATCGATGAAGCGCAGTTCCAGAATATGTTCTTTGAGCAGTTTCTTTTTGCTGCCCTCGCGAATCTTCAGGAAACCTTCTTCATAGTACGTGATTTCGGTGGTCGTGCGCTGGATATGGTTGTGGAGATACTCGCGTTCGCGAACCAGCTTGGGTTCGTCCACTGGCTCGTCAGACTCGTCCTCGATGACGATATGTTCTGTGGTGAGGTCGTGGAATCTCGAATCTACCGATTCGGAAAAGCCGCTGTGGCGTGTCGTTTTCTGTGAATTTTGTGTTGCATCACTCAACGACATGTTCAATACCTGTTTTATAAAACGATTCGTTTCCCGTACGGGCTAATCTACTCGCTGCCCGAATTGATCGCCGTGAATGGCATCACATTCTGTCGCCATTTGGCGTCACAGACTATGTTAAAAAGAACATCGGGATCGTCAGTGCAAATGAAGAGAGGCGGTATTATGGCCAGAAATATTGTGGTGTTTTCCGATGGAACCGGACAAGAAGGCGGCAAAGGGAGCAACTCGAATGTCTACAAGCTTTTTAACATGGTCGAGAATCGCACCGACAAACAGGTGACATTCTATGATCGCGGGCTTGGCACCGGTTGGCGAAAACTTTCCGGCCAGGTGGCCGGGATGGGGATTTCCAGGAACATCAAGGAATGCTATCGATTCATTTTCGATGAGTATCGCGCTGGTGATCAGGTTTATCTTTTTGGCTTCAGCCGAGGTGCGACAACGGTGCGCAGCTTGTCGAGTTTCATTCACTTGTTCGGCGTCTTGCCAAAATCGCGCCCGGAACTGATCGATCAAGCCTACCGAATCTATAGAATCAGTGATCGCCAGAAGCGCGACAGGCGCGCAGCGGCCTTTGTCGCGAAACACCACACGATGTGGTGCAGGATACGCTTTCTGGGTGCGTGGGATACAGTGGCGGCACTCGGTATTCCCGTCAAAGCGCTGAATGCCATCATCAATGCCGTGCCATTTTTTCGTTACGATTTTCAGGATCTCCGTCTGAGCGAGAGCGTCGAGCACGCGCGACATGCTTTGGCGATCGACGATGAACGGGAGATTTTTCACCCGGTAATCTGGGCGCCGGATCTGCACGACCATCAAACGCTGGATCAGGTGTGGTTTTGTGGCGTACATACGGATATTGGTGGTGGTTACCCGGAACAGGGTTTGTCGGATATAGCACTGGAGTGGATGCGTGATGAGGCGGTCCGTTTCGGACTGCGTATATTCCCAGGTCAAAAGGTGACCCTGAGTCCGAACCCTGACGGCGTTATGCATGACTCACGGGCAAAAGGCGCTGCACCGCTTTATCGGAAAAGGATTCGAAGCTGGGATGTCGACAAAAACGGTGCGCCGGTCGTGCACGAAAGTGTCCTTCTTCGCACGCTCAGCGCTAAAGACAATAATGCGACGACCGGGTACTCGCCCTGGATTCTGAAACGGGATTACAATATTCGCTACGCGCGGGAGGAGTAAGCGTGTAGGGTAAGTCACCGGGGCAGTTTCAATTTGCGGGGGGGTATGGGTCACAAGAGAAAGCAGGATATTGAAACCACCATTGCGCAGGGCATGCACTTCATTGACCCGGTGACGGGCGCGGTGATTCCGCCGCTGCAACCATCAACGACATTTGCGCGTGATGAAAACTACCAACTCGTTGCGTCACAGCACAGCTATGGTCGGGATGACAATCCGAGTTTCGGTACCGCCGAACGGATGCTCATGCGGCTGGAAGGTGGCGAGGACGCGCTGTTATTCAGCTCAGGCATGGCTGCTGCAATGGCGGTCATACAGGCATTGAAGCCGGGCGACCATATCGTCGCTCCCGCCGTCATGTACTGGGGACTACGCAACTGGCTGACGGACTTTTGCGCGAACTGGGGGCTCGGTATCGATCTTTTCGTCTCCTCGGATGCCGATGATATTGCTCGCAAGATCAAGAAAGGCGAAACCCGTATTGTCTGGATTGAAACACCCTGTAATCCGACCTGGGATGTGATCGATATTGCCCGGGCCGTGAACATTGCGCACGAGGCCGGCGCGATCGTCGTAGCAGATTCTACGGTTGCCACGCCGGTGTTGACTCGACCCATCGAGCTCGGTGCCGATATCGTCATGCATTCAGCGACCAAGTATTTGAACGGTCATGGCGACGTAGTAGCGGGCGCGCTCGTGTGTGCGAGGAAGAACGAACTATGGGATCGAATTCGAGCCGTGCGGGCGGCAGGAGGGGCCATTCCCGGCACGTTCGAAGCGTGGCTGTTGCAGCGGGGCATGCGCACGCTGTTTTTACGCGTCCGGCGAGCGAGCGAATCCGCGTTGCGAATTGCGCGACATTTCGAAGGCCATGAGAAACTGGAGGCCGTGCTGTATCCGGGGCTTGAGTCCCATCCGGGGCATGCCATTGCGGCTCGGCAAATGCAGGGCGGATTCGGAGGAATGCTATCGTTGCGCGTCAGGGGTGGCGAAAAGGCCGCGCTGGACGTCGTCCGTAAATGTTCGGTGTTCGTGCGAGCTACATCGCTGGGCGGGGTAGAAAGCCTGATTGAACATCGTTACTCCATCGAGGGTGCGGACAGTCCGATTCCAAAAGATCTGTTACGACTTTCGATCGGCATTGAAAATGTGACCGATCTGATCGATGACCTGCAGCAGGCGCTCGCGTAAACTTGTGAAAAAATAGTTCGGGAGAGGTTATCGATGGGTCGAGATGAGCGGGACTTCGAGGTTGCCGCCGGCAACGGTTTGATGGACAGGCGATTTTTTCTTCAGGCGGGGGTTGCCTCCAGCGGACTGTTGATGACGGCAACCGCTGCAGCGAAAGAGCGTTCGCCCTGGATGAATCGACCGGGTTCGGCCCTGAGCGAAAGCGGCGCACCATCGACGTTTGAAGCGCATGTCAAGCGCGTGAATGTCAGTCCTCGTATGGGGACGACCGGTTCCGGGTCCTCACGAACACCCATCGAACACCTTGATGGCATTATCACACCCAGTCGATTGCACTTTGAGCGGCATCATAGTGGCATCCCCGAGATCGATCCCGATCAACATCGTCTTGTTATTCACGGGCTGGTGGATCGGCCGCTGTCATTCGATATGGAATCGCTTGCACGTTATCCCACCGTATCGCGCATACAGTTTCTCGAATGTTCGGGAAACAGTGGCGGCATGATTGCGCCAACGCCGATGCAGGGTTCCGCCAGCCAGATTCATGGCCTTGTTTCGGCCAGTGAATGGGGCGGTGTTCCATTGCGGCTATTGCTCGAAGAGGCCGGTGTCAAAGCGACGGCAAAATGGCTTGTTGCCGATGGTGCCGATGCGGCGGTAATGGCGCGCAGCGTGCCGCTGGACAAGATTCTGGACGATGCCATCGTTGCCTTGTACCAGAACGGCGAGCGCTTGCGCCCGTCGAACGGCTATCCAATGCGTCTCTTCCTGCCTGGCTGGGAGGGGAACATGTCGATTAAGTGGTTACGTTCCATCCGGGTCACGGCGACACCCGGAATGACGAAAGACGAAACTTCCAAGTACTCCGACCTGGGTGATGACGGCATCGCGACGCTGTTTTCGTTTCCGATGGGCGTTAAATCGGTCATCACCAGTCCGTCGCCCGGATTAACGCTCGGCGCGCCGGGGATGTATCAGATATCGGGTATCGCCTGGTCCGGCTCCGGGAAAATTCGTCGTGTGGAAATTTCCACTGATGGCGGCAAGAGTTGGGCGGACGCGGCACTTGATCGACACGTGTTGTCCAAGTGCCTGACGCGCTTTCGCAGTGCGTGGCGCTGGGATGGCGGTAGCGCACTTCTCAAGAGTCGCGCAACCGATGAGGATGGCAACGTACAGCCGACACGGGACGTTGTCATGAAAAACAGGGCCAGCAATTCGTTCTATCATTTTAACGGCATTCAGGCGTGGCAGATCGACAGGGAAGGGAGCGCAAGCAATGTCTATGCATAAACTGGTGCTGGTCGCCTCGATGGCCTGCTGCAGCACAACGGCGATGGGCGATGACGGTCCGCGTCTGGGCAGGTCAATTGACGACGCGACCGTGGCTGCGATCGATTTTGTGGTACTGCCAAATGGCGAGGGCTTGCCGGCGGGCTCGGGCGATTCCGTGCAGGGTGAAAAAATCTATGTTAAAGAGTGTGTTAGCTGTCACGGGGCGAGCGGTCAAGGCGGCATCGGCGACGCGCTAGTGGGTGGGCAGGGCACGCTTGCGAGCGATTCGCCGGTCAGGACTGTGGGTAGCTACTGGCCCTACGCAACGACGTTGTTTGACTATATTCGACGCGCAATGCCCTATTCGAAGCCTGGAAGCCTGACCGATAGCGACGTTTACGCGCTGACCGCGTATATCCTGTTTCTGAACGGTATCGTTGCTGAAAAGGACGTCATGATGGCGGACACGCTCGCGAAGGTGCATATGCCCAATCAGGACAACTTTGTCTGGGCTTACAGGCCGAAGTAGAGGCGTCCGACACGGCCACTGGTCGCCCGCGACGATGCTGATGTCGCTGTGAAATGTGACCTGGCTCAGGCATTTTAGAAAAATAAGTTGTTAGGCTATGCCTGACGTACGAGCGAAGTTGGAAAAGTTCGATGAAACCCGAAATAATAATAGCAGATAATGAATTGCCGCCCGAAGTCGTCAAGGCAATCACGCAGGGCCGCAAGATCGAAGCGATCAAGCTACTGCGAGAGGCAACGGGACTCGGTCTTGCCAATGCCAAAGTGCTCGTTGATCGAGCCGCACTGCGCTACGCGCAGTTGAATCCAAATGCCAGAGCGATGACACAAGAAAGCAATACCGGCCGACTCGTGGGCGTGATGCTGGTGCTGGCCGTGGTTTTCGCGATTTACCGGTTCGGCATTGCGGTCTGACCGAGCTGTAATTTTTCACCGACTGCAGGTCCACCAAACGCTACGATTCCCGCTCGATCCGGGTATTATAGAGCAGTGTCCAATCCGAACAGGGGGAAAACGATGAGCGCCGATGAGCAGCCACGCGATCACGCGGAAGTGCCTGAAGAGACAGCAAGTGCCGATAGCGAACTGGAACAGAATATCAAGTCGCGATCAACCTGGGTGCGGCTGATCTTTATGCTGGCGATCTCACTCGTCTACGCCGTCTCCCGACCGGTCGTGTTTGCGGTCATCGTAACGCAGTTCTTGTGGGTGCTTTTTAGCGGAGACACCAACAAGCAACTGGCCCGTTTCGGTCACTCGCTGGCGCTCTACACCTGCGAAATCATCGATTTCATGACCTATAACAGTGAGGCGAAACCTTTTCCTTTTGACACCGACTGGCCATCAGGCGACTAGCACGCCGGCAAGTATCCGTTTGACACCGACTGGCCATCAGGCGACTAGCGGCCGGCGAGTTCGTGAATCACAACTTGCCAGTGTTCCAGTGCGTCAAAGAATGACTCCACCCGAACTCGCTCGTTGAGTCCGTGCGCGAAGGAATCTTCCGAACGGCCGAAGATGGCGATAGATCCGTACGTCGGAATTCCGCTTAACCGCAATGTTCGCCCGTCGGTCGCGCCTGTGGACATACTTGGAATGATGGGAATATCCGGATAGGTCGCATGTACCGCCTTGCTGATGGCGTCGATGACGTCTTCACGCAATGCGGAAGCCGGTGCCGAGTCCGGGTTGCCAATCATGGCCACTTCGACGTCCTTATCGTCAATTATTTCCTGCAACCTGGTGTGTACTTCCGCAATAGCGATGCCGGGAAATATTCGGCAGTTGATGTTCGCTTTGGCGGTTTGCGGCAATGCGTTCACGGCGTGACCCGCATCGAGCATGGTCGCCACGCAGGTCGTTCGGGTGACACCCACATGGCTGGGATAGCTGGCCAGTATCGCTGCGGCATCTTCGTCATCCGGATTTCTGGAAAAGGCCAGCATTGCGTCGCCGATTTCGCCGGACTCGGCTTCGGATCGCAATTCGAAATATTTCTGCGTAATGTCGTTGTAACGTACCGGAAAACTGTATGCCTGGACTTTCTTGAGTGCGTCAGCAAGCCTGTATATAGCATTGTCGGCCTGCGGTCGCGAGCTGTGTCCGCCCGGATTACGTACGATCAGTTCGAAGTCCACGTAGGTTTTTTCCGCGGCTTGTAACTGGTAAGCGATCGGTGTGAAATCGGTGTCGAGTGCACCGCCGCCGGCATCGGCATTAATTGCGAACTCGGCATCGATCAGATCGCGGTGGGAGGCCACGAGGTCTCTGATCGTCGCCATTGCCGTTTCCTCATCACCTGAAAAGGCGATAATCAGATCCCGGGTCGGCATGAATCCTTCCGATTTCAGGCGCAAGAAGGCCGCCGTCAGCAAGGTTGTGCCGGATTTGTCGTCCGAGGTTCCCCGGCCGAAGAAATAGCCGTCTTCCTCAATCAATGTGAATGGATCGCGCACCCAGTCTTGCCGTAGCGCACCCACTACGTCCATATGTCCGGCAAACAAAATGGGTTTTTTGCCCGCGCTTCCGTCACCGCGATAGCGCACGACCAGCGACGCCGTTTCCTCACCGCCCGGAGGTTGAAACAGAAGCACATGGATGTCCTCATCATCGAAGCCGCCGTCACGGAACCGGTCGGCAAGATAATGCGCCATTGTCGGCACCATGTGATGACCCGCGGAGGTATTCATCGCGATGGTGTCGCGATAGATGGTCAGTGCCTGACGCTGATAGGGCTTGGTGTAGTTGTCGCTTAGCGACTGGGCCTGCGCAATGCCTGCTGTGGCAAGGCCGGTCAGCAATAGAAGAATGCGTGTCATGGATGTTTCCCCGGAATGTTGGGTGGAGCAGGTGAGCTGATGGGCCAATGTTGATCGATTATAGGCGAGTGTTTTGTTTAGCGGAATGGAATGCCGGCAAATGCGGTCATCGAGCGGCCGTTATTTTCCGGGCAACACGCCCTGTACCGTCGAGTAGGTAGTTCTACCTATTACCTGGTCGCCTGTTTTCACCTCAAATGTACTTGCTTACGGGCGACTTTGAGCGCCAAACCATTCTTCATGAAAAAGGTGGACGTTGTGGCTGATATAGTGATTTCGATTTCTCAGGTCCTGGGCGCGGTGGCGGTCCTGGCCATCGGTGCCACCCTGCTTGGTATTGCGCTGGGCAAAATTCGCGTCTGACGATTCTTGCCGTCATCTATTGCGGCGGACCCGCATTGTAAGGCCAGCCGGACCAACCTGGTCCGCGCACGACTTTCCCCGGTAGCGCGCCGGTGTGCTCGCCGTTAGCAAGCACTTGCTCCCCGTTGACAAAAACGTGCAGTACGCCTGTTGAGTATTGGTGCGGCTCCGAAAACGTCGCCACATCGCCGACGGTCGCCGGGTCGAAAATAACGATATCGGCGTAGTAACCCTCAGACAGCTGTCCGCGTTCACGGATGCCGGTATTGAACGCGGGCAGGGATGTCATGCGTCGTACTGCCTCGGTCAGGCTCATTGTCCGCTCTTCCCGCACGTACTTGCCCAGTACGCGGGCAAAGTTTCCGTAGGCACGCGGGTGTACGTTGGATTGTAGAAACACGCCTTGTGTCGCCGGTGTGCTCGCGTCGGAACCGAAGCTGACCCAGGGCTGAGCCGCTTTGCTTCGGACATTGTATTCGGACATCAGGAAAAAAGCCGAATCCACACGACTGTCATCCTCGATGACCAGATCGATGGCGGTTTCAGCAGGATCGGTACCGCGCTCTTCGGCAACTTCGAGCAATGTCTTGCCGATCAGGCCCCGCAATTCCGGGTTGTGGAAGCCGAGCAGCACGATGCCTTCCGGTCCGGCCTGCACATAGAAGTTTTCCCAGTCCACATCCGGGTCGCGCATTTCGAGCACGACCCGAGCCCGGACTTGCGGGTCCCTGAGGCGTTCCACCCAGGCATCGTGTCCGCCTTCCTGTACCCAGGTTGGCATTGTTGCATCCAGGCCGGTCGCGCCCGCTGTGTAGGAATACATGTCCGCTGAAATTCTCAAGCCCGCGGCCCTCGCCGATTCGATGAGCGAAAAGACGTTCTGCAGCTTGTGCCAATTCGATTTGCCGGCCGCTTTCAAATGGTATATTTCCGCCGGAGCACCGGTGATGCTGGCAATCTTGATCAGTTCCTGGACCGCTTCCTCCAGCCGATTGCCCTCGGAACGCAAATGCGATATGTAGGCGCCACCGAATTCCGCCGCCGCACTAACCAGTGCAATCAGTTCAGCGGTGTCCGCAAAGCCTGCCGGCGCGTAGATAAGTGACGAGCCAACGCCGAGTGCCCCCTCGCGCATCGCAACGCGGACAAGTTCCTGCATGCGGGCAAGTTCTTCCGGTGCCGCACGCCGGTTGTCGTAGCCCAGCTCATGTATGCGTATTGTTGTGGCACCAACGTAGGATGCGACATTCGGCGATATTCCCTTATCGGTAAGATGCTCAAGGTATTCATTCAATGTCGTCCACACGATATCGAATTTGATATCGCCTTGCCGTTCGAGTATCTCGGCCTTCATGCGCGCATTCAGCGGGCCCATCGATGAGCCTTCGCCCATTACTTCGAGCGTCACACCTTGTTTGATGTCGCTCATTGCTCGGCCGTCCTCAATGAGTGATTGGTTCGCCCAGGACAGCATGTTGATGAAACCCGGCGATACCGCTTTGCCCCTTGCATCGATTTCCAGCGTTCCCGTTTGTTCGCTGAGATCGCCGATTGCGGCGATGCGTTCGCCGTCAATGGCAACGTCATTCACAAAGGGTTTGTTGCCGAGCCCGTCATACACCGTGCCGCCGCGAATAATGACATCGTAATCAGGAACAATCTGAGGCTCTCGTGAGCAGGCGGTAAGGCCAACGGCAATCAGCACGGCGGTGAGAAGCCCGGGAATACTGCGTCTTTTCATGGCGATTTCAATCCACGCTGCAAACATACGGCGGGGCTAATCGGCAGCGGCTTCAATGGCACGCCAAACGCGGAGCAGGTTTCCGCCAAGAATCTTCCTGATGTCCTGCTCACTGTAGCCGCGCTGCAACAAACCGTGCACGAGATTGGGGTAGCTGGAAACATCTTTTAGTCCGATCGGCAAACTATCGCCGACGCCGTCGTAGTCTGTGCCAATGCCCACGTGATCCGCGCTGCCTGTCAGCTCAACGACATGATCGAAGTGATCGAGCGTTTGCGAGAGCGTTGCGTAAGGATAAGGGCCGTGTCCAGCAGCGTATTGCTCATCAAAACGGGCTCGTAATTCATCGTTGCCCTCCTGGCCGGTCTCCTCAAGATACGCGTCCCAGGCCTCGCCGCGATCATTGCCGTAGTCGTGAGCTTCCTGGCTGATGAATGCGGAGCCATAGTTAATCATGATGACACCACCGTTTTCCGCCAGACGCTTAATCATGTCATCGGACATGTTTCGTTCCCAGCCTTCGGTGAAGTACCGCGCGGATGAATGCGATGCAATGGCGGGTGCTGTCGCGATTTCCATTACCTGCCAAAAAGCGTCGTCAGAGACATGGCTGATATCGACTATCATGCCAAGGCGGTTCATTTCCTTGACCACTTGCACGCCGAATGCACTCAATCCACCGTGCGCCTTGTTCTCGTCATAAGAAGAATCGGAAATGATATTGGAGAGTGAATGAGCAAGTGTGATGTATCGAATGCCACGATCGAAGAAGTACTCGACATTGGCTAGATCGCCGGCTATCGGTGAGCCGTTTTCCATGCCCATCGGCAGCGAAATGAGTCCCGCCGCAAATTGCGCTTGCACATCGTCCGGCGTTCGTGCGAGGGCAAATTTGTCGGGCGCGGTCGCGACGATTCGTTCTACCACGGCAATGAGTTCTTCCGCTCTTGCTTTCGACGTACCTTCCGCCTCCAGGCTCGCCGGCGTGTAGATCGACATGAAGGGCGCATTCAGCCCCCCCGCGACCGCTCGGGGATAATCGAAGTTGCCGCCTTCCGTGGCTACCGACACATCCTCCCATTTGTCGGCAATGCGGTAGGGCACATCAATATGGCTATCGACAATGATCGCCGAGTGAGCGATCTCAATTGCCCGCGCCATCAGGTCGACCGGCGCATCCGCTGTTTCCGCAGCGCTTTGCGCGGTCGCGGCCTGATTACTCTGTGGTCCGCAGGCGTACAGGGCGAGCGTAGACAGAAGGAGAATGGTGAGGCGAGTCGGCATGGCGTTCCCTGCGATATTGGGGGTATGGGGGGGAGAGTATAGGGAAAAGGGGCGTCGGATTCGATGGCTTGCGGTCGGGGTGTTGCGAGCGGCGCTACAGAGCGGCTGCCTGCAACCGTGATCCGGGTCAGGTCTATAGTTCGTCACCGATGTTCACGACGCCCTCGACGAGCGCATCGAAGTCTGAGCGTCGGCTGCGATGGTTGCAGATGGCGACACGGATAGAGAACCTGCCGTTCACTGTGGTGGCAGAAGGCGCAGCGATGCCGCGTTCCTGAACGAGTAACAGGATCTCGGCATTGAGCGCGTCCAGCTCCTGGTCGGATTTTCCCGCCCGGGTATAGCGAAAATTTACTATGTTCATTGCGGTGGGTGCGAGCAATTCGAGTTGCGGGTGTGCGATCACCCGATCGTTAAGGTACTTCGCCTGTTGTATATTCTGTTCGATCTGTTCGCCGTAGCGTTCGACACCCTCCGTTTTCAATGCCATCCACGGTCGCAGGGCGCGAAAGGAGCGTGATAGTTGCACGCCGTATTCGGAAAAGTTAAGCGGTCCGGAAGCGAGACCTCGTGCGGCCGGGCGCAGATAGGATGGCAGGACGGAAAAGGTTTCCTTGTGCGGCTTGTCTCCGCGGATCAGGGTGCAACCGCAGTCGTATTGAACGTACAGCCATTTGTGCAAATCGAAGGCCAGTGAATCCGCTCGTTCCATGCCCTCGACCAAATGCCGGGACGCCGCAGACAGCTTCGCGAAACCGCCAAACGCAGCATCTACGTGCAACCACATGTCTTCGCTTTCTGCCAGATCGGCCATTGCGTTGAGCGGATCTGTCGCGCCGGTGTTGACCGTACCGGCCGTGGCAATAATACATGCGGGGAGGTGACCCGCTTTCCGGTCATCGGCAATCGCTATTTCAAGCGCCGCAAGATCGATGGTGAAATCGTCCAGAACCGGAATCATGCGCAGGGATTCGGTGCCGAGTCCCAGCAGTTCGATACCCTTTCTTATGGACGAGTGACCCTCGATCGAACTGTAGTAAATCAGACGAGGATGGTTGTTCGTGTCGATGCCTTTGTCGCGTACGTCATACGGCGCGATGTGCGTTCGTGCTACCGCGAGTCCTACCAGGTTGGCCATCGACCCGCCGCTGACGAGGAGACCGCTCGCATCCGCCGGGTAATCGAACATGGATTTCAGCCAGTCAAGCAACTGCAGTTCGACGTGTGACGACGCGACTTCATCCATGCCCAGCGACGCGGAGTTCATGGTGGATATAAGCATGTCTGCAATCAGTTGAGTGGGCGTGCCGGTGCCACCGACCCAACTCCAGAAGCGCGGATGAATGTTATTCGTAGGATAAGGGAGAATGTGCGCGCGAACGTCAGCATAAACCTCGTCCCGCGGCGATGGCTTCATGGGCAATGGCTCTGCCAGGAGTGATTTAGTGGCGTCCGGTAGCGGTTGCCATGCGGGTCTTTCGCCGACTGATTGCAGAAAATCGACCATGTCGTCCAGTGCGCGATGACCTAAACTTCTCAGATCCTCCCAGCTATCCGGGTCGAGTGATCGTTCGTCGTGGGTCGGCTTTGTATCGGCAGAATCAGAACGCATGGAAGACCTCACATTGATTGGTTGACCGGGTGGACTGATGCAATAAGCGTTGTTGCCCGCTCGGTACAATACACAGTTTGTTGTGCGCTGAATATGCTCACCTGCGCACCGCGAATCGGTTACTATGCGCGACGCGCCGTGCCGAATAATTCCTGCCTCGGAGTCCTGTGTGCCCCTGCCAGCTGATACGCCTTCCAGAACTTTTCTCGCCACCCTCCTGACGGTTGTGATCGGTTTGTGCTTCCAGAGTTCCGTCGCGCAAACCGTCGACCGCAAGCCAGGAGTTGGCGTCGCCATCCTGTATGACGGTGAATCGGAGCGCATGGCGGATCGGCAGCAAAAATACATTGATGAATTGCTGACGCTGGTATCAAGTGAATTTGATGTCCGCATCGAGGTGTTTCGTGGCAACTGGACCCGGGAGAGTATCGAGCAGGCGATGGCAGATGCGTATGCCGCACCGGAAATCGATATGTTGCTGGTAACGGGTTTCGTTGCCAATCAGATTGCGGCGGCAAAAGGCAGCTATCCGAAACCGACATTCTTGCCTACGATCGTCGATACCGGGCTGTTACCCGTCGCTGCCGTGGTGGGTTCTTCCGGCATACCCAATCTGAATTATCTCGCGGCGTATGCGGATTTTTCCAACGATCTCGACATCCTGACGCGGATAGTGCCTTACAAGAAACTTGTCTTGTTCGTGGATAAGGAGCTTGCGTCTGCAATACCGGAATTGAGAGAGCGGGCCTACGCCGCCAGCGCGGCGAAAGGCGTCGAGCTGATCGTCATAATGCACGACGGCATCGATCACGCACTAATGAAACGTATTCCCACCGACACCGACGCCATTTTTGTGTCCGGTTTGCCGCGAATGCCAAACGAAAAATTCGACCTGCTTATTGATTCCATCAATGATGCCGAGCTGCCCAGTTACAGCTTCATCGGCGGTACCGATGTTGAACGGGGTCTACTAGCGACGAACAATGAACCCCGCGACCTCAATCGGCAGGCGCGGTTAAATGCACTTAATATGCAGGCGGTCATGCTCGGTGAACGCGCTGAGGATCAACCGGTGGCATCGCCCAACAAGCCCCGGCTGACCATTAATATGGCGACGGCCCGCCGGATCGGACTAAGCCCGAGTTTCGATATCATGTCGGAGGCGACGCTGCTCAATCAGGAGCGGACGGTATCGGGGCAGGCGTACGGGCTGGTTGAAATAGCCAGAGAGGCTATCGCGAAAAACAGGGATTTGCAGGTTGAACGTTTCGGTTTGCTGGCGGGTACGGAAGAAATTGCGCGCGCCCGGGCGAGATTGTTACCGCAACTCGATGCGGGCCTCGGCACGACGACACGCCGGGTGACGCCTTCGGTCAGCGCCGGTTTTCTGGCCGAGAGGACGGCCGACGGATCGCTCAAACTCAATCAGCTGATCTACTCGGATTCAGCAATGGCCGCATTGGCGATACAAAAATCGTTGCAACGCGATCGCGAGAAAATTCTGCATGAATTCAGGCTTGACGTTATTCAGGCGGCTACGACGGCGTACTACCAGGCTTTGAACACGCGGGCACAACTGGCCGTGGAGGAGTCCAACCTCAACGTGACCCGCACGAACCGGGAGTTGGCCCGGGACCGGGTGCGGGTTGGCAGTTCGACGCCCGCCGATATCTATCGCTGGGATGCGGAGGTTGCGCGGGCTCAAATCCGTTTGCTGAACGCGCAAGCAGAGGTGGCTAAAACCTGGACATCGCTTACGCGAATTCTGCATCGCTCGCAGAATGACCGCTTCGCGCTCCGGGACGCGACCTTCAATGAGCCGTTCGTTATTACACGTCGTGAATTCGATACACTGATCAGCAGCCCTGCGGACTACGAAAGATTCTCGGCGTTTATGATCAACCGGGGGCTTGAGCAGGCACCCGAACTCGCGCAGATCGATGCGCGGCTGGCGGCGAAACGACGAGAGCTTGTGAGTGAAAAGCGCTCGTACTGGCTACCGGAGTTCAGCATTGGTGGTCAGTATACGAGCAATCTCAATCAATCGGGCGCTGGTCCGGGCACGTTCTCCGGAGAGGGTCTGAATGACTGGAGTGTCGGCGTGCAGGCAACCCTGCCGCTGTTTACCGGTGGCTTGCGTAAGGCAAACGTCTCGCGGGCGAGTTTTGAGCTGCGCCAGCTTGAGGCATTTCGGTCCTCGACCGCGGAGCGCGTGGAAGAAGAGATTCGCGATCGCCTGAGCGATGCACAGGCCGGGTATGGACGAATCGATTTGAGCGTTGCGGCGGCAGAGGCGACGCGCAAGAATTTTGAGCTGGTTTCGGATGCTTACGCCCGTGGTACGGTGTCGATTATCGATTTGCTCGACGCGCAGGACGCGAGCCTCGATGCGAGCGGGGCATTGATTGATTCGCATCATCAGTTCCTGATCACCATCATGGCGTTACAACGTTCGGTCGGTGGTTTCGATTACCTGTTGCCAGCCGGCGAACGGCAGGCGCTGGCCAATGAACTACGCGCTCACCTGAGAGGCAGGCAGGAATGAAACGAATACCCATAACCATAACGGTCATTCTCCTGACGACTCTGAGCAGTCTCTCATCCTGTAGCCCCGACGATCCACTCGTCAAAGAGCGACTGCGACCGGTCCGCTATCTCATGGTGACCGACGAGAGCCTGGTACGTGACCGCAATTTTACGGGTCTGTCCAAATCGAGCCGCGAATCGCGGTTGAGTTTCAAGGTGTCAGGAACAGTCACCAGCGTACCGGTACAAATCGGTCAGCGTCTTGGTGCCGGCGATCTGATCGCTCAACTGGACGCGGCAAGTTACTCGTTGCAGACACAGCAGGCGCAAGCCGCACTGGTTGAGGCGCGCGCCAATGAACGCAACGCAGATGCCAACTATGAGCGGACGAAGGGATTGTATGCCAATGAGAACGCCTCTTTAAACGACCTGGATCAGGCACGCGCTCAGGCCGAGGCGGTGCGCGCCCAGGTTTTGGCTACCAGCAAGGCGCTGGAGATCGCACGCCTGAATGAGTCGTATACCCGACTCGTGGCCGCGGATGAGTGTTCGATTTCATCCATCGATGCGGAGGTCAACGAAAATGTATCGGCCGGGCAGCAGGTTATCTCCATCAGTTGCGGCGATGAATTCGAAGTTACGCTGGATTTGTCAGAAAGCGTCATTGGCAATGTCCAGGTTGGTACGCCGGTCTCGATTACCTTTGCAGCGATAGCGGATACGGTCTTCACCGGCAGGGTATCGGAGGTGGCGGTTTCATCGTCGGGCAACCAATCGGTATTTCCCGTGGTGATAGAGATTGTCGAAAAGAATCCGGCGCTCCGCTCTGGCCTGGCGGCTGACGTCACCTTCCAGTTTGGAACTCCCGCGGAGGAAAACGGTATCGTGGTGCCGGTTGCTGCCGTCATGCGAGGTCCGGCAGGTACCTATGTATTCATCGCGGAGCACGATGGTGCCGAAGGTCAGGCAGTGGTTGTCCGACGGGCGGTAGTGCTCGGGGAGTTGAGCCAGTCAGGCATCGAAATACTGGACGGACTGTCGCCGGGCGACCGCGTGATTACGGCGGGTTTGTCCGTCATTCGTGAAGGTCAGCATGTTCTTATTCCCTGACCGCTAACGACTATCCCGATGGACATAACTCGCACCGCAATCGAAAAGAATCGCGTTACGATCACCGTCGTTGCCCTGGTGATCGTCTCCGGGATTCTTGCGTTTCAAGATTTGCCGAAAGCACAGGACCCGGGTTTTATCGTGCGTACCGCGGTGATTACGACCCGGTTTCCGGGCGCCAGCCCCGAGCGGGTGGAGCAACTGGTCACGGACAAAATCGAGGAAAAAGTCCAGGAGATGCCGGAAATCGATAGCATCATTAGCGAATCTCGGACGGGCATCTCGATCATCAATGTCAATTTCAAGGAAAGTTACAAAATAATGCGGCCGATTTTCGACGATATGCGGCGCAAAGTAGAGTCGATTGTTGCAGACCTCCCGCAGGGCGCACTAACGCCCGAGGTCAATGACGAATTCGGCGATGTCTTCGGCAGTGTCTACACGCTGGCAGGCGACGGTTTCTCTTACGCAGAATTGAAAACTGTCGCCGATGAATTGCGGGATATCCTCCTCAAAGAGCCGGACATTGCCAAAGTTAATATTCACGGGGCACAGCAGGAAGTGATCTTCGTTGAATACAGTAATTCACGATTGTCGGAGTTGGGCCTCTCTCCGCAACAATTGTCGGCAGCATTGGCTGGCGTCAATATCCTTTCTTCGGGCGGAGCAATCATCAGCGGCCGCGAAAGAATCACCCTTGAACCGAGCGGCAATTTCGAGTCCGTCGAAGATTTGCGGCAGACAGTGATTGAATTGCCCGGTGGCGCACTCGTCTATCTGCAGGATATCGTCGACATTCATCGGGGTTACAAGGACCCGGCACGCAGTGTCGCGCGAGCGAACGGGCAGCCGACTCTCGCGTTGGCAATTTCCATGCGCGAAGGCGGTAACGTGCTTAGTCTCGGCCAACGACTCAATGAGCTAATGCCGGAACTGGTCGCACGATATCCGTGGGGAGTCGAGATTGAGCAGGTTTGGTTTGAGGCAGATCTCGTGAGTACCAATGTAAACAATTTTACGAAGAGTCTCCTTCAAGCCATTGTAATTGTAATCATTGTTATGATCGCATTTCTTGGTTTGAGAACCGGTCTTGTGGTCGGAACACTGATTCCAACGACCATGATCGGGTCCTTTTTCATTATGCATCTGGTCGATATAAGCGTTAACCAGATTTCACTGGCGGCATTGATTATTTCGCTCGGTTTGCTCGTAGACAATGCCATCGTGGTCGTGGAATCCATTCTCGTTCGACGGGAGCAGGGCGCGAGTCCGATTGAAGCGGCCATAGCTTCGGGCAAGGAACTCAGGACCCCGCTACTCATTTCGTCGCTGACGACGGCTGTCGCCTTCATGCCGATTGCCCTGGCCAAATCGGCGGTCGGGGAATACACCTCCGACATTTTCTACGTGGTGGGTATCGCATTGCTGCTTTCCTGGCTCTTCGCCATGACCTTCATCCCGTTGATCTCAACGTTCACGCTCAAAGTGAAGTCGGAACGATCCTCGGCCGGCGAGGAGTTTTCGAGTCGATGGTATCGCTACTATCGAACCTTGCTACATGCTTCTTTGCGTTGTCCGTATCGTTTTCTCTCCGTTATCGTCGCCTTGTTTGCACTGGCTATCGTCGGCATGGGCATTGTCCGCCAGGAATTTATTGCGCCGTCAGAGGATCCGGTTTTTTCGGCGAAACTGGAAATGCCACTTGGGACATCGATCGAAGCGAGCCAGGAAATTCTTGACAGTGTCGATGGTTTCATCAGAGATACTTATCTGACGCCTGCCGCAGGCGTTGCGAAAGTCCGAAACTGGCTGACGTTCATTGGAGAAGGTGGGCCGCGCTTCCAGTTGAGCCTCAATCCACCCAATCCAAACCCGGCCAATACTTTCGTGATAGTGAACACGACTGCAGGCGAGTATGTCGACGAAGTCATGTCCGGACTCAAGAATTACGTGCGGGAAAATCACCCCGACCTTTCTGCGCAGGTCTCGCGACTCGAAAACGGGCCACCCGTGGGCTACCCGATTATCGTACGGTTGTCCGGGCAGGAGGTAGACCAGCTCTATACATTGGCAGACGAAGTGAGTCAGTTCCTGTATACGACTTCTGGCGTCTCGTCAGCAAAAAACAGTTGGGGGCTGCAAACGAAAAAACTGTTGGTAAAGGTGAACCAGGAACTTGCGCGCAGAGCAGGCGTAAGCAGCGAAGATGTTGCCTATTCTCTCAACGCCGGATTGACGGGCATCGATTTGACCCAGTTCCGCGAAGGCGACGAATTGATCCCGGTGACTTTGCGCACTCTGGCCGCCGACCGACAGGATTTCAGCAAACTCGACGGATTGAGCGTGTACTCGCAAAGCTCACAGAGAGGCATTCCGTTGAAACAGGTGGCCGACGTGGAACTGGCTTTCGAGCCGGGCATTATTGAACGCCGTGATCGGGAGCGAACACTCTCGCTTAAGGTGCAAATAGAGTCGGCGACCACGGCGACCGAAGTGATGAAGGAACTCGGGCCCTGGCTCGATATGCGTCAACAGGCATGGCCCGCCGGATACCGTTACGCGATCGGTGGCGAGGTGGAAGAGTCGGGAGATGCGAGCGCGTCCATTGCCGCGGGTCTGCCAATGGCAGGCATGTTGATTCTCCTGCTGCTGGTCGGCCAGTTCAACTCGTTGCGGCGACCCGTCATTATTCTTGCGACGATCCCGCTGGGGTTGATCGGCGTCACATTCGGTCTGTTGGTGGTCGATTCCGCGTTCGGGTTTTTCACCATACTGGGGCTGATTTCGCTGTCCGGAATTATCATCAACAACGCGATCGTTCTCCTCGATCGCATTGCGATTGAAATCAACGAATTTGGTCGCAGCGAATGGGACGCGATTCAACAAGCGTGTCAGCAACGTCTCAGGCCCATTCTCTTGACCACAGCGACCACGGTCCTTGGGATGATGCCGCTATTGTGGGGCGGTTCTGCAATGTTCAGACCGATGGCCATTACGATAATGTTCGGGCTGGCGTTTGCTACGGCCCTTACCTTGCTGGTGGTGCCAGTGCTGTACTCACTGTTCTTCCGCGTTGCCGTTCAGCCCGTTCGAGCGACACGTTAAGGTCATACTTGCCATGGCGCGGCGCCGGAATCGGGCGCGGCCGGCTCCATGCGTGGAGTAAGTCGGCGTAATAGATTGATTATAAAATAGTTTTTATCTTATTTGACGGCAGTCCGCATAGATATCATAATGATATCATTCTGATAGAAAACAAGGAACCCGTCATGATTCGTGAAATTGAGAAGAAGGTACCCTCTGGTTACGGAATGATCGTGCTGCTGCTGGTGGCACAATTGTTGTCTTTCTACGCTGTATTCCTGGCCATCAGGGCTCAATCCGGCGCCGGTGTCATTGCGGCTATCGTTCTTTCTGTGTTCGTCCTGGTGATGTGGGCTGGCCTGTTCCTGGTGAATCCAAACGAAGCCAAGGTCTTACAGCTTTTCGGCAAGTATGTCGGTACCGCCCGTGAGTCCGGTTTGCGCTGGGCCAATCCGTTTTTCCAGAAAAGCAAAGTCTCCACACGCGTGAGAAACTTCGAGAGCAGCAAGCTCAAGGTGAACGATTCACGCGGCAGTCCAATCGAAATTGCCGCCGTTGTGGTCTGGAAGGTATTCGATACCGCCGAGGCGATGTTCGAAGTGGACGACTACGAGGAGTATGTGAATATTCAAAGCGAATCGGCGCTTCGCAACCTGTCAACAACGTATCCCTATGAGCCACACGAGGGTGAGGGGACGGCATTGCGCAGCCATCCAGTCGAGATCGCGAATGCATTGCGTAAAGAGATCCAGGACAGGCTCGAGGCGGCCGGCATCAGTGTGATCGAGGCCCGCATTAGTCATCTTGCTTATGCGCCCGAGATCGCCAGTGCGATGTTACGACGTCAGCAGGCGTCGGCGATCATCGCAGCGCGGACACAGATCGTCAGCGGAGCGGTCAGCATGGTCAAAATGGCGCTCTCGCAACTGAAAAAGGAAGCGATCATCGATCTTGATGAAGAACGCAAAGCCGCGATGATCAGCAACCTGCTGGTCGTCCTGTGCAGTGACGAGGCGGCACAGCCGGTCGTCAATACGGGTACTTTGTATACCTGATCGATGTAATTACGGACTGAATAATGAGTTCTCGTAAAGCATTCGCGCTGCGAATCGATGAGAAAATCCTGACGGCCATGCAGCGGTGGGCGAACGATGATCTGCGCAGCCTCAATGCGCAGATCGAGTTCGTTTTGCGTGAAGCTTTGCGCACGCAAGGTAGATTGACTCCGCCTGGTGAGCAACGGCAGGGCGACTAACAGCGAAGACGACCGGCAGTGCTGTTATGCTGGGCCAATGAACCTTTTAATGCTCATCATCATATTCTTGGCGCTGTGTGTGGCGGGCGCCATCGCCTATATCGCCTGGTCATTCACGCCCAAGAACCCGGCAACAAAAGAGCCGGACGACGCTCCGTAGAATCGGCGAAATGCCACGACACTGATCTTGATCGCGGCGATGAGCCGCTCTCACGCCAACCGTTCGAGTTACTTATGCCCGCGGCTGGAGCGACCGTGACCGCTCGAATTCCGGCCACTGCTTTTTGCCGAACCTTTTGAACTGAATCCGGAGCGGGGCCTCGCCGAGGAACGCGGTGCCGATGAGTGGGAGGAAGAAGCTCGTCGCGACTGGCGTGGCGGGCTTGCTTGTCGACTGACGGTTTCTCGTCTCGGCTGGGAGTGCGCCGTCGACTGACGGGACCCTGAGTTGCCGCGCGCTGGCGCGAAACGGCGGGTTTGTGCCGAACCGGATGCGGCGGCGGGCCGACGTGTAGTGTGCCGGGTCGTCCGCTGCGCATTGTTGGCCGCGAACGTTGATCGATTCGTTGGCGTTGTCCGGGCTGAGGTGTTTGCTCGTCGACCCTGGTGCGCCGTGGTGTTCGCGCGTGACCGGCTGGCGCTGGATTCCCTCGCACGAAAGCGAACTGCGTTGCGGCTGTTGTTCGTCGTGTTAGCACGCGCGGTGTTGGTTCGACGGCTAGATTGCCTGTTCGAGCTGTTCGCAGAGCGTTGCAGGCGAGGTGCGACCGAACCGGTATAGGTATGGTTGCTTCGCTGCCTGAATTGCACGGCCGGGCGGGGTGCCGAGGCACGCGGAGACACACTGGCGTTGCGATTCGAATGTTGATTCGACGGAGCGAATCGACTGCCAGAGCGATTGTTCGACGAGTGTGAGCCGTCGTTTCGTCGCCCACGATTCGTGGACGTCGTCGAGCGCGTCGAATGCGTGTTGCGATTGTAAGCCAGGCCGTCCGTGCGCCCGTCACGATACGCGCCGCGCGAATTCGAGTGCCTGGCGCCGCTGTAATAGTTGCTGCGTGCTAGCTGGTGCCCGGGACGGGCGCCGCCATGACGGCGGGGGCGCCAGTAGTCGCCGTAGCGATTGTAGTCGCGCGCGCCGTTGTGGCCGATGCCGCCGTAATAATTGTTGTACGCGTGGATGGACGGTCGGCGCCAATAGTTGTTGCCAAAGTAGTATGAGCGACCATAGTACGGATGCCCGTAGTAACTGTTGTGGTAGACGTTCAGGTAGTCGTTCGTCCAGCCGATGGAGAAAGCCGTCGTCACACCCCAAAAGTACCCGGAGCCAAACGAATAATCGGCGGCGTACGGGTAGTAGTAGAGGGGATACGGCCGCGGGTAGTAATTGTAAACCGGACGCGCCGAATAAGTGACCACCCGTGCCGGCTCGTAATAAGGCACGTAGATGACATCTTCCTGTACCGGATCAATTTCGATGATTCCATCATTGTTTGAGACCGTTTGATATTTGTCGGTCTTGAGATTGCCGGCGGCATAGGCACGATCGCGAAACGTCTCAACGGCCGCAATCACATCGTTTTGCTGCGCAACCACGGCTTCGCCGAGCTTCCAGGTCCAGTCAAGGTCGTCGTTCAGCAGGTTGACGACTTCGGGGTAGTTCAGCAGGGCAACGATGGATTCGTCCCAATCGTCGTCGGGCTGTAGTGTCTTGTCCGCAGCGAAGCGTTCCAGGTAGCGAGCTGCCTGGACGATCTGTAGCGGAAACGTCGAGGCGGGCAATACGACGGCCAGAAGGTCATCCGGATACAGTGCGACCGGGCCCACCAGCTGCTCAAGCTCGGCGGCCGGGAGTAAAACGATCTCGGGGGTTTCGCGCGCCGCATCGCTGTCGCTATTGCCCATGGCTGCGACGGGATTGCCGTTGTCGTCGACCGGCACCTGGGCGCTCGCCGAGCCCGCGGCCAGCAGCCCCAGGGCCCCCAGCAGGACCACATATTGTTTGACCTTAATGTGCATCGATTCGCTGTTCATAACAGTCTCCCGGCTCTCGCGCCGATTTCGCGCGGTTTCAGTCATCGTGGGACCTAATCTACTCCCATGAACCTGAACCCCTGCTTAACCCGCAAAACGGCCGTTTTCGCGTATTCGGCTTGAACGGCGTTCTGAGCTGCATTATGGAACTTTTTCGTCCTCTCAGGCGTGCTAGTTAACAGGATACGGAATATGCAACCGGGGATGCAGGAATGCGTGCAGGCGAGACAAATCAAAGGCTTTTGGCAGCGGCGAGTTGCGGCGCTCTGGCGGGTCCTGGCGGTGAACTGGAGTTGCTGCAGCCTGAGGATGCGGGCGGCTACGACCCTTATAACAGCAGCGGGCGCTTTCCGTGCCTGCAACGCGCAACGGCGACGTCGCCTTTGCTCAATGAGTCGTCACTGGTTGATAAATAGCTTGACCGAACGCGGTGGTTAGGCCCGTCAATGGTTCTGCCGGGCCTGCGACAGGGAAAGCTGCACGGCAATCCTATTCGTGGTCCGCGCCGCCGTGCCAGGCAATGAACTTCCACTGGCCGTCAGAGCGGACCAGGATATCGGTATATCGTCCTTGCTCCGTCCTGACTTTTTCGCCTTTGGCTCTGCTCGCACTGCTGTACAAATAGTGCGCCACGGCCATGTCACCGTGCACGATGATGGACAGCGGGTAGAGCTCATGTTCCAGCATGTCTGTCTGCTTCGAGGAAAAAATATTCCACAATCGCGTCGAGCCTTTGTCGCGAGGTGCCGGCGAGTCTTTTTCCCAACCGACGAAGTCAGCTGACAGCAATTCGTCAATCCATTTTGAATCACCGCGTTGTTCAGCTTGCCAGGAACGTTCGATAACCGACCAGACAGCAGAGTCATCTGACGTCTGTGCGTCGCTGTTGCCAACCAAGAGCAGGCTAATGCCCAGCAGAAGTGTGGAGAGAATGGCCTTGCTTTTCATCGATCTGTCCCTTAACTGACCGCGCGTGCAATAACGACTGCTCAGTGTAGACCTATCGCCCCGGCTCAATACATGTCCGAAGTCACAAAATTCAACGAAAACAAGCGTTTCACTTCAACAGAATGCGACGCAGCTCGGTCTCGATTGCCGCCAGTGACGGTTCCGGCCGCGACTCGGACGGAAATGCGCCATACAAAACCTGCAGGCGCTCGACGGAAAGGTAATCCGGGTGATGGATTTCGGCGATGATGGCGTAATTGATGCTTTCGTCGCCACGTTGCAGTTGGAAGCGGTAGACGTGCATCGCGATTTCGGCCGGCAGCGCGATACCCATCAGTTTGGCAATCAGGCTCGCGTCCCTGGTCGCCGTTATGGAACTCAATTGCAGGTTTATCTTGTGAATGGTCCAGCCATTTTTCTTGAATACCTCGCCGATGGAACCACCGGCGGCAACAAGCTGGTGCTCCGTGGCTATCGCCGCATTCAATGAATCGTCGAAAAGCACCAGTGCAAGGGTGCGAGTAACCCTTCGTTCGCCGTCCAGGCTGTACAAGTTGCTGACGCGTTTTGACGCTGAGTTCTCGAGCACCTCGATGCCGTAGCTGCCAAAGTCGCGTTCGATACGCTCGCTGTTTAATAGCGGCTGAGCACAGGCACTCAGCAAGATAGCGCTGAGGAGCAGGCAGGTGCCGGTTCGTAATAATCGAGGGCGGCTCCCGCGGCGAAAACCGAGATGGCCAGAGTGATACCTGGGTGGTGATTCTAATTGCAAAATAAACCTTATTAAACAGATAGGTAACGACTATTCATCAAGTGAAATCTGCCTGTAGCCGAAGTGGCCACGAACGATTTATACTGGGAGTGTCTGAGAATTTCCAGTTTTTGCAGGTAGGATCCGATGTCGACTGAAATAGCTTGTTACCGTTGTGGTGCCTCACTGACCTCGCTGTCGCTGCCCCTGTCACGGCAGGATGTCTGCCCGTCTTGCGCGGTGTATTTGCACGTCTGCAAGATGTGTGTCTCGTTCGATACGAACGTCGCCGAGCACTGCCGTGAAGATGATGCGGACACCGTGACCGAAAAGGAACGCGCCAATTTTTGCGAATGGTTCCAGCCTGCATCGAATTCATTCGATGAAAAACGGGCCGCCGAGGATCGGCACTCGAGGGACCGTCTTGAGGCACTCTTCTCCGCTGAAGCCGGCAATTCGGCGAAGGGTGCCGATCCTGCGGTTAGTGCCGCGGAGAAACTGTTCAAGTAGCATGTCTGTCAAACGCTGTTGGAGTCCGGAGGGGCGAAAGATTGAACCATAAAGTGGGTAGAATCGTTTTTGCGTTCGCCATTGGTATCGCCCTGGCACTGTACGGCTATGATCGTGTGACCGATCCATTGCCTCGCCAACAGCGGATCGAGGAGGAAGCGGTGGTGTCTCTGGCGCGAGACATTCTCAAGAGTTTTATCGCCCCTGACTCGACGTTGCAGTTCGTCGACCCCCTGCGACCCGATCGCAAAATTGGCAAGGTCTACATTTACCCGACCGAAGACGGGTGGGAGGTTTCCGGCCATTATCGCCGCCGCGAGCAGGATCCCTGGCACCCGTGGCTTATGAGTGTGGATGCTTCCATGCGCCTGCAATCATTGTTAGTCAGGGACGAGAATCCGCAACTTGTTGCACGAGCTTCGGCTGATCCACGATTTAGCGCGGAGCCGTAATTAACGCCGCAGCCCATCGATCAGCCCAGCCCGTACCATCCGCGGTGCCGCAACGACTGAGCCGGCTTACGCTACCGTTTTGACGGGGACTATCGCCAGATTACGACGCGTTCGTCTGCCGGCAGATAGTGCGCATCGCCTTCATTCACATCGAACGTTTCATAAAACTCGTTGATGTTGGGAACGACACCATTCACCCGATAGTAGGCCGGGGAGTGTGGGTCGTTCTTGACCCGTAGTTCAACGACTTCATCGCGATATTTTGCACGCCAGACCTGTGCCATACCGAGAAAGAATCGTTCTTTGCCGGTCATGCCGTCAATGATGGGTGATTCTTCGCCGGCGAGTGACATTTCGTAGGCTCGTAGCGCGATCGATGCACCACCGAGATCGCCAATGTTTTCGCCGAGCGTCAACTTGCCGTTGACGAATAAACCCGGCAGGGGTTCAAATGCATTGTATTGCTCTACGAGCATGTTGGTTCGTTCCTCGAACCGGCTTCGATCCTCGTCCGTCCACCAGTTTGCCAGGTTGCCATCACCGTCATATTTGCTGCCCTGGTCGTCAAATCCATGGCCGATTTCGTGGCCAATGACGAGACCGATCGCGCCATAATTACGCGCATCTTCTGCGTCAAACACGAAAAAAGGCGGTTGCAAAATGGCCGCAGGAAAGACGATCTGGTTCATCGGCGGATTGTAATAAGCGTTTACCTGTTGCGGCGCCATAAACCACTCGGCTCGATCAATGGGGCTGCCGAGCTTGTCGACTTGCCGGTAGTGATTGAATGTCCGGGCACGCCGAATATTGCCAACCAGTTCTTCCGCGGAAACTTGCAGTGCCGAGTAATCACGCCACTGGTCGGGGTAGCCGATCATGGGGGTGAACTTGGACAGTTTATCGAGTGCCTTGAGCTTCGTTTCGTCACTCATCCACTCAAGATTCTTAATGGACTCTTCATAGGCAAGAACGAGATTGTTGACCATTGTCATCATTCTTGTCTTGGCTTCAGCCGGGAAATGTTTTTCGACATACAACTGTCCCAGCAATTCGCCCATGCTGCGGTTGACCGCATTGATGGCACGTTTCCATCGCGGTCGTTGTTCTTCGCTGCCGCGCAGTGTCTTGCTGTAGAAATCGAAGTTGGTGTCGACAAAATTCTGTGACAGAACATTGGCGTAGCTGTTCAGGACCTGCAGGCGGAGATATTCTTTCCAGGTGTCGACCGGTACCGTCGGAAACAATTCATTGAAGCCCGTCACAAACGATGGTTGGCTGACGATCAAATAGTCTTGTTCACCGGTTCCCACGCCGTTAAAGAACACCTTGGTATCGAAGTTCGAAAGCATTGTGGCGAGTTCTTCACCGCTTACCTTGTTGTATCGCTTGATCGGATCACGATTGTCGACCTTGTCCCAGTGGTACGCGGCGATTTGTGTTTCGACGGCCATGATACGTTCGGCCGCCGCGGTTGCATCGGCATAGCCTGACAAGCTCAGAAGGTCGGCAATGAACCGGACGTACTTGCCGCGCAACTCCGTGCCTCGCTCCGATTCATCGAAATAATAGTTGCGATCCGGCAGGCCGAGCCCGGATTGCACGGTGATCACGATGTAATGATCGGGGCTCTTAACATCCTGACCAACCCGGAAATTGAACGGGCTATCGATCCCGAGCTCGTTTTTCGAGGCGAAAAAGCCGACGACGTCCGCGTGAGTTTTGACAGCGTCAATGTCCGCAAGAAGATCGGCGACCGGCGTTATGCCGAGTTCATTGACGCGATCCATGTCAATATAGGCGTTATAAAAATCGCCGATTTTCGCTGCTTTGGCATCGTCACTGGAATCTGCAACGTCCTGGATAATGGTTTGCAGCTGATCCAGGCCTGCCTCGTTAAGCATTTGAAAGGATCCCCAGCCGGACTGGTCCGCCGGAATCGCCGTCTCATTGATCCATGTGCCGTTGGCATAGGCGAAAAAATCATCCTGTGGTCGGATGCTGAGATCCATTCCCGCCCGATCGATGCCGGAATTCAGTGGTTTTGTCGGAGCATCGGTTTGTCCGTCAGCGGGCGAATTGGTCTGGCTGCAGCCAAACAGCAGAAAGCCGGTGGCAAGGTAAGCGAAACGCTTGTTCATTGGATAGTCCAGGTTGATTGTGAAGTCACTGCGGCGCCGCGGTGTGGTCGATGTTCATGAGACCCGTGGGCGCAAGATCAGTTCGCGAAATCGCGGCTACCTGCAACACCGTAACGAGGCGCACACACTAGCAGAATATCCGCGCTGGTCAATTGTCGCGAAGGGACTTTGAACGGGTTGTTCTAGCGCTCGGCAGCGGCGAGCAACTCGCTCTCGGTTTCTATCCCGGCGTAATAAATCCATATGTTTTCTTCGCCGGTCAGCAACTCGATATATTTCGGGTGGACGAACAGTGTTTCGCGGCCGGATTTGTATTCGCGCAGTATGCCAATGTCGCAGAGTTGCTTGAGGTAGACCGACGCCGTCTGCCGTTTGGCAATACCGGTGTCAACCAGGTTGCTGATGCGGCAATACGGCTGTTTGAACAGCGCCTCGACCAGTTCCCAGGAGTATGTCTTTGGCAATTTTTCCTGCACGAATTGACTGGTGTGCTGCATCAGTTCGCGAATGGCCTTGATCTTGTCCGTCGTCCAGATGCAGGTTTCCTCGACGCCTTTTAACATGAAGAGAATCCACTCGCCCCAGGCTTGATTGCGCGTCACTTCGAGTAGCAGGCGGTAGTAGTCGCCCTTGTGTTCAATAATATGGCGGCTCAGGTACAGAATCGGGGAGTCCAGCAAACCCTGGTCGACCAGGAAGAGAATGTTCAGGATACGACCGGTGCGCCCGTTGCCGTCGGCGAACGGATGTATGGCCTCAAACTGGTAGTGCTGAATGGCCATCCGCACGAGCGGATCCAGCGTCTTGTTCTCATGCATGAACTGCTGCCAGTTATCCAGCTTTTCCTGAATGAGTGCCTGCCCCTGAGGGGGCGTATAGATAAGCTCTCCACTTATGCGGTTTTGCAATTTCGTCCCAGAATCAGCACGCAAATCAAGCTCGATATCTTTGATAGTGCTACAAATTTGAATGGCCATATCGGTGCTTAACATGCGGCGCCGAACCATTTTGCTGCCTTCAAAAAGCGCGCTGCGGTAGCGCAGGGCCTCCTTGGTGGCGGCGTCGGCTTTGTCCTCGGCGATATCGGCGAATTCGAACAACTTGTCGGTGGTGGTGACGATGTTTTCGATTTCGGAACTGGCGCGAGCTTCCAGCAGGGGCAGGGCATTCACCAAAACGGCGGCATTGGGAATCAGTTCTGCCGCTTGCTTGAGCTCGGCCAGCGCCACGCGGGCATCAATGCATTTTTTCAGAATTTCCGTTGTTTCGATCAATTCCATCGGCGGGGGCAACAACGGCAGGGCGTTGTAGGGAAGTTTTGGATCAAAATCAGTCATTCAGGGTTCCTCTGCCCGATTGGCTCAAGCGGTCGCCGGGATCGACACGTTCTCACGATATGTCGATAAAAGGAGTAAAATTCGACACATCACTCGAACAGGTCGATCATACCGACACGAATCGTCAATATGTCGATAAAAAGACCTTTTATCGACATATACGGCCAATGTGTCGATGCGATCAACAAATTTGAACCTTATGTCGAAGAAAAGACCGTTTATCGACATGTTTGCAGTATAGGTCGATCGCATCGACCGGTGAGTGATGCAGTTCAATATTGGGACAAACGGTATTCGAAGTGTGTTATCAATACCGCCATGAGCTTATTTCACCGCATCGTGCTCCTGCTGGTCGCCGTCGTTGCGATGGGCCCGCCGCCGGCCCTGGCTGAAAGTCAGCCAAACATTGTGCTGATTCTGTCCGATTACATGGGTTATCACGACAGTGAGCCGTATGGCGCCACCGACGTACGTACGCCGCAGCTGAGCCGTCTCGCGTCCGAGGGTATCAGGATGACAAACTTCTATGCCGCTGCGCCGGTATGCGGGCCTGCACGGGCGGCCCTTTATACCGGCCAGTACCCGGCCAGGGTCGGTTTCGAGACAAATATTCGTTCGGCAGCGGATGGCTTGAGTTCCTCAATCCCTTCGTTGCCGCGATGGTTTCACGATGCGGGATATCGCACGGCACTGTTCGGCAAGTGGCATCTGGGCTCTGCGCCTGACTTCACCCCCAATGCCCACGGTTTTGATGAGTTTTTCGGCCACCATCAATGGACGATCGGTTACTACAACCACCAAACCGAGCAGGGAGAGCCGGGCCTGTATGAAAATGACCACTTGGTAGAGCGTGACGGTTACCTGACGGATTTGCTGACCGACGCCGCCGTGGATTTTATCGGCCGCAACCAGGATCGCCCGTTTTTCCTGACCCTGTCCTATAACGCCGCGTTGCCACCCTATCAGCCGCCGGGGTTGCCCGAGTCCGCATGGGATGATGGCTGGGATGTGAACAAGGCCACCCGTGAGGACTACGTGAGCATGGTGGAGCGCATGGACGAGGGCATCGGCGAAGTCCTCGATGCTCTCGACGAACATGAACTCACCGAAAAGACGCTGGTCATTTATCTCTACGATCACGGTGGCCGACACCTGGTGAATTCCGCGCCCTTGTTCCACGGATTTGCAACCCTTTGGGAGGGCGGGATTCGTATCCCGCTGATCATGCGTTTGCCCGGCCGAATCGCCGCGAATGCGGTCTCGGAATCACCGGGTATTGCGATGGATATCACCGCGACGATTCTCGACGTCGCCGGAATCGAGGCCGGTCGCGGTGCAATTGACGGTATCAGCCTGCTGCGCGCGACGGCCGACCCAGCGGTGAGACCGCTTTACTGGCGCGCGAATCTTTACAACTTCGGCGAACAACGAGCCATTCGTGATGGCCGTTACAAGTATCTCGAAGACGGCAACACGCAATTCCTGTTTGATATTGACGACGACAG
The DNA here is from genome assembly GCA_013151645.1 of Gammaproteobacteria bacterium. Lineage (GTDB taxonomy): Bacteria > Pseudomonadota > Gammaproteobacteria > Steroidobacterales > Woeseiaceae > JAADHU01. Next base: position 187,513 of record JAADHU010000069.1, read on the forward strand.
CGGTGAACGGAACAATATTTTCGCGCAATACCCGGGCGAAGTGAATCGACTACGAGCGTTGCTCGGGGATTGGGAAGACAGTCTGCCGAACGATTAATGTCTTGCGCGCAAAGTGACGCCGCGGCGGCTGGCGAGGTGACACTTATCGGTTGAAGCTCTATGCTCGTGTCATGGTGCGCTATGCCCGGGAGACGAAATGACTGTCCGACCCATTATTGTGCTGGCCTTGCTGCCTTTCGTGCTACTGGCCTGTGGTGGCGGAGGCGCGCCGACGACGCCGAACCCGTTGCCGCCCCCTGTTCCGCCGCCACCACCGCCTGCGCCGAACGCGGCAGTTCAGCCGGTCTTCACGCAGGTTTCTTTCACGTTTCCACTTGCGATGCTGCAGGCACCCGGCGATGTCAGTCTTTGGTATATCGTCGAGCAGCGAGGCGTTGTCCGTATGTTTGATAACGATGCGAACGTGGTCTCAAGTAGCGTGTATCTCGATATCTCCGCCCGAGTGGACTCCAGCGCGAATGAGGCCGGGCTACTCGGCATGGCTTTCCACCCCGATTTTCAGAACAACGGACAGGTGTTTCTGTCTTATACGCGAGGCGGTCCGCTGACCTCCGTTATCGCACGCTTTACGGTCGATGCGAATACCGGCCTTCCGGACCCCGGTTCGGAGTTTGTCATTCTTACGGTGCCGCAGCCGTTCGACAATCACAACGGCGGAAATATTGCGTTCGGACCGGACGGTTACCTCTACATAGGATTCGGTGACGGTGGCGGTGGAGGCGATCCGGATGAGAACGGCCAGGACACCAATAATTTTCTGGGCGCCATCGTCCGCGTTGACGTCGATGGCGCATCTCCGTACGCAATTCCCGGTGACAATCCGTTCGCGGCAAACACCAATTGCATGGCGGGTTTTGGCACCATGGATTGCCCGGAAATTTATGCGTGGGGGCTCAGAAATCCCTGGCGCTTTAGCTTCGACCTGCAAAACGGTGATCTTTGGGCCGCGGACGTCGGCCAGGACGCGTGGGAAGAAGTCGACCGCGTCGAACTCGGCCTGAACTATGGTTGGGATGAACGGGAAGGCGCGCATTGTTTCGAGCCGGCAAACGGTTGCTCAACGAACAACGTGGACCCGATCACCGAATACGATCACAGCGTCGGCCAGTCAATTACCGGCGGGTTCGTGTACCGCGGTTCCAGTATCCCGGCCTTGCAGGGTATCTATGTCTTTGGCGATTTCATCAGCGGTCGGATATGGGGCATTCCGGCCGACAGTCAGCAGGGCGTGCTTCCCGATGAACTGATGGACACGTCCCTCGGGATTGTGTCATTCGCACAGTCTGCGGACGGCGAAATCTATGTTATCGACTATGGAGCGGGCGACATTTATCAAATCGTAACGCCACCGTGAGCAGGATGCAGGCGGTCGGGTAACAGAAATTGCTGCCGCGCCAGTGGACAAGCAAGCCGGGCGCGGGTGTAGTAGTGCGATAGGAGGGTTCTTGCTTCGCTGAACAAGTCCGGATTATCGGTCTTGAACGTTGGCCAGTCGCTCGATGCGTCGTGTCGACATCGTTCGGCAATGACGATCATGAAAAACCAGGTGATGGTCTCGTGATATTTGCCGGGAACCCCCAGCTTTTTGGTCAGGCGGCGCAGCGCGGCCGTGTATCGCCGGATGCTATCCAGTAAGTCGGTTTCCTGCAGGTACGACCAGGCGATGAAGAGGTGGGCCTCGTGGGAAAACGCCTCGGCGTTGACATCAGCGGCTTCGAATGCGGCGATGCTCAGCTCGTCGAACACGCTAGCGGGGTCCGAGGGTGCATTAGTCACGCGTCGTTCTCGGCCAACTTGTGGCTGTCAGCCGCCGTCAAATCGCAGCGATAAACTCGCTTGAGATCAGCGATGGTCTTGAGCGTTTCTTCGGAAAAGGGCGTCTTACCCTCGAACGTGTGCAATACGATCCCTTCCAGAAGGTCGCCGAGGGACATATCGCCGTATTCCGCCAGGCCTTTCAGGACCTTGAGCAGGGATTTTTCGATGCGGACGCCGGTTTGGGTTCTTTGTACGAAGGTGGGCATAAAACATCCTTTCCTGCGTGAATGTTATGAAGGTACCGTGGTAACAATACACCATTGTAGGTGAATTCGCCATTTCAGCGTTGCCGTCGGTTCCGACCCGCGTTCCCCGCCATGCCATGGCAATCTAAGGGAAGTCAGTCGATTGGCTTTGAGCGTGTTTCCTTCAAACGCCCGCGCCGGGTTTTCGCGTCAATGCGCCTCTGCCGGGCTTTTTTCGAAAGCCGGGTTTTCTTCCTGGGTTTTTCCCGGTGCAAGCCTGTTTGCAATAGTTCGATCAGCCGATCAAGCGCGTCCTGTCGATTCTTGTCCTGACTTCGATAGCGCTGTGATTTGATGACGATCACCCCGTCTTTGGATATTCGGCGGTCGCGCAGGCTAAGCAAACGCGTCCGCTGCTCGTCATCAAAGGCGGTCGACGTGGCGATATCAAAGCGAAGGTGAATGGCGGTCGACACTTTATTGACGTTTTGGCCGCCAGCGCCCTGCGCGCGTATCGCATGCAGGGCGATTTCCGACAAAGGCACACAAAGCTTGTCGCTTACGCGAAGGGAGTGATCGTGTTCCATTGCTTCCACACGGGTGTAACGCCGGCCGGCAGCGTCGGAAACTGTCCCAGCTCGGACCAGCGCCGGTCAGGGTTATGAAAATCGGATCCGCAGGATGCCGACAATTCATGATCGTTCGACAGTTCGGCGAGTTTTTTGGTCACGTCGGGCCGTTGCGACCCGTTGACGACTTCAAGGGCTTCGCCACCTGCCGCGCAGAAATCGAGCACGAGTTCGCGCAATTTCGTTGCCGTCAGTTTGTAATGCGCCGGATGGGCAAGGACCGCCGTACCGCCCGATTCCCTGATCCAATGGATGACCTTTGTGAGCGAGGGCCAGACGTGACGAACGTCGCCGGCTTTGCCATTGCCAAGGTACTTGCGGAATGCGGCCGACATATCCTTGCTGTGGCCGTGCTCGACAAGAGCCCGGGCGAAGTGCGGTCGCCCGATGGTGCCATCGCCGGCAATTTGAGTGGCGGCCGGGAAAAGATTCGGCATTCCCAGTTTTTTCAGGCGCATCCCGATCTGCTCTGCACGCTCCAATCGGGCCTGTTGCTGTGATTCAATTCCCGCCTGTATGGCCGGGTGACTCAGGTCGAGATTGAGGCCGACGACATGAATGCCGATTTTCATCCAGCGTGTGGATAGCTCAATACCGGGAATGATTGTCAGATCAGTCGTCGGCAGAAAGCGGTACGCCTTCGCCGTATCGTGGTCGGTAATTGCGAGATGGGTTATGCCCTTTTCCAGGGCGCGCTCGACCAGTTCCGCCGGGCTCAGTGAACCGTCCGATAAATTGGTATGCGTATGCAGATCAGGTCTCATGACAAGCGATTTCGGCCAGCGAACAGGTCCGTCACTAGCGATGCGGAATGAAGTGGTGATGACATCGTTCCATTATAACTCAAGCGCCACGAACCCGGAGTTGGCGGATACACGTTCGCTGTTCTGCGGTGCCCACAACAAAACCCGCAGCCGAATATCTCACCCAAGCGTAGTTCGAAAAGAGACCGGATTTGTTATCCAAAAAATTTAGCAGTACATTGGTTCAAGTCTCGAAGGAAACGAAAAGACAACATTTAGCGATCGTCGGAAAACGATAAATCGATGCCGGAAATACCGAAGCCTGCATGGCAGGGGTCTTGGAAAACCAGGAGTTAAAGATATGGTGAAATTCGGATATACGATTCACTATGTTTCGAATGTCGATAAAGCGCTGTTATTTTTTGAAAAAGCGTTCGGTATGAAGCGAAAATTCATGACTGACGAAAAAGACTACGGCGAGCTTGACACAGGTGAAACGGTATTGTCTTTTGCCTCGCATGAATTGGGGAAGTCAAACTTTCACGGTGGGTACGTTAGTGCCTCTGAATCGAAAGAACCGCTGGGCGTTGAAATTGCGCTAATTACTGACGATGTAGCCTCGGCTCATAGTAATGCGATTGAATCCGGTGCTGTCGAGCTGAAGGCGCCTGCTTCAAAACCTTGGGGGCAAGTAGTTTCTTACGTACGGTGTCCTTCTGGTGTTTTGCTTGAACTGTGCACACCCATTGGCGGCTGATTGAGAAATTTCAGGCTTGGAAAAGGCGGTAAATTCCGCGTTATCAGCGATGTAATGTTTTCGATTTCTAATGATTGATCTGATTTCGCTAGCGTCGACCGGGCTGGCGTTTTTTGTCGTTGCCGTTTCGCCAGGACCGGCGAATATTTCGAATGCGACGATCGCTATGAACCATGGAAGGAAGGCCAGTCTGATCTATGGCCTCGGTTTGTCGTGTGGCTTGGTATTCCGGGGTTTGATTGCGGCCAGTGGAATGGGAGCTGTACTTCGCAGCTCATTGCTGTTTTCCATTGGAGGCATGATGCGCAGCTATCGTCGCTTTCGCCATCGCATCAACGGGGTTGTTGCGATACTGTTCACTGCGGGCGGCTTCGGTCTGATCCGTTCAGCATTCACCCGATCATACTGAATCCAGGTCCCGTTTTCCTGGAGGCGGGTTTATCACACCAATGGTTCGATCTGGCGTAAAGTCCGCTGTCACAACAATGTTCGTGGTCAGGAAAAGATGAATTTTAACGATCAATCGAAAGGCAACGCACGACAATCTCATGCGTCGGGACCGCGAAATGCGCGCGGCTTCCGCAGCGCGGCCGCAAGGCAGCTATTTTCCGCCGGCAATTTGAGCCTCTAATGGAGAGTGTGAAGATGTGGGCCTTTCGAAACGAGCGGATATTGGTGCGATGATAGTTCGTAACCTGGTCATTCTGTTTTTCTGTCAGCTTATTTCCGCCACCGGGGCATTCGTTATTATCATGCTCGGTGGAATCATTGGTTCGTCGCTGACTGACGCGCAGGCCCTGGCGACACTGCCGGTGTCTCTTATGGTGGTAACGACCGCCATCACCGCGATTCCGGCGACAACACTAATGCGACGTATCGGGCGCAAAGCCGGCTCGCTGATCTCGTCCTTGACGGCGGTGTCGGCCGCGTTGCTCATGGCTTACGCGATTGCGCACGAGCATTTCATCTTATTCATCGTTTCTACTGCGATGTTCGGCATTAACATGGCGTTCACGCAGCAGTATCGATTTGCAGCGGTCGAGAGTGCCCCGCCGAAACATGCCGGCCGGGCGATTTCGCTGGTACTCCTCGGGGCGATCGGGGGTGCCATGCTGGGTCCCGAATTGGTGACGCGCGGCGAGTACTGGGTCGAAAATGTGCAGTACGTCGGGGCATTGTACGCCGTGGCCGCGCTGTTCGGTGTCCAGGCGCTGTTGTTCATGGCGCTTTCGCCTTTGCGCCTCGAGGCGCAGGACGACGAGCACCAGGGAGCCCGTCCGTTGCGTGAGATTGTCCGTCAGCCCGTATTCATCATGGCGGTACTTGGTGGCACGGTAGCCTATGGCACAATGACGTTGATCATGACTGCGACGCCGTTGAGTATGAATGTCCATGACGGCTACTCACTGCAGGAGACTGCCAGCGTTATTCGCAGTCACGTACTGGCGATGTATGTGCCTTCCCTGATCTCCGGGTTCTTGATTGAACGCGTCGGCACGGTAAAGATGATGGCCGCAGGTGCCGTGGCATTGTTTGCTGCGTGTGTGATTGGATTGCAGGGACATGACCTGGTTCACTATTGGTACACGCTGGTATTGCTCGGAGTCGGCTGGAATTTCCTCTATATCGGCGGTACTACGATGTTGACGTATACCTACACGCCGCAGGAGCGTTTTACGGCGCAAGGAGTGAATGAACTTGCCGTATTCGGTACCTCGGCGGCTGCCTCGCTACTTGCCGGTACGGTGATACATTTCTATGGCTGGTTCGCACTGGTAATCCTGCCGGCACCGGTACTGCTGCTGGTATTAATCGGTTTGTTCTTGGTAAGGCGCAATACGCTGGTACGAAGGCCGATCGCCAATATTGTCTGAAGGCGAGCTGGCAGCCTGAGGTTTTTTCAACGTGCACTAAACCGGAGTGGCCGGCACCGACGATGAATGCACCAACGTGAAATCAAGAAAGCCCGCCGCTCAAATGAGCGGCGGGCTTTCAATTGAATCGAGAAATGCTCCTAGAAGAAGCTGAAATTCAGGCCGATCGAAATGACGGGCCAGGCTTTGTAGTTCCTGACTTCGTTTTCAAGTTGCTGACGCTCGGTTTCAAGTGCGGCAACAAATACCGGGTCGCTGGCCAGTAGCCCGTCGGAAATCAACGAAACCGCCGGCGAACCTTGCCAGAGAACGCCAAAGTCCATATTGAGACCTACTTTGTTGAAGATGTCGAAATCAAAGCCGACGCCGAGGTAGGGTGAATTCTTGTCAAATGAAGTAACACTTGAAAGCGTGCCAACGTCGGCCGAGGTGTAAGTTACGCCACCGATATCGAACGATGGCGTATCCTGGCTGATCATGCGCAGTTCATTGTTATTGATGAACGCTCCGGCGGTCAGTCGCATTGGACTGGCCGGAAAACGAAAGTTGAAGGTCGCGTAATACGTATCCAGGCCCAGTGTTGCATCGTAGTTGATGCCGGCACGAGAGCCTGAGTCTTTATAGTCATAACGATTGGCGCCTGCCCGCAGGTCGAACCATGGCAGCGGGCGCCAGGTGGCCTCCAGGCCGATACCCAACGTTCCGGCCTTGGCGCCGAACCAGAGCGTGTCGTCCGCAACTGCAGTGCCCGCGACAGGGGCGGTCAGGAGAAGAAGACAGAAAGTTTTGCGTAATACGTTCATATCGGTTCACCGACAGGTCAGTCAGGGCGGGTTTATCCACCGGAATGAGCAGCCTAAACGGAGTTCACACAGCCTGCTGTGAGCTTCATCACAGCGCGGCAATCTGCGGGAATGTGCGGGCGGTCGCTTTTTCGGGGCTTTCGGCCGAAAATGGGACGTCAGGTATCTGCGGTGCAGATCAACCAGCGGTTCGGGCATGAATACCCGGGCACGATTCAGAGCGAGGAGACCGATGACTCATCTTGAGATTTTGAACGACTCTGCGATGGGGTCCTTTGCCTGTTTGGCATCGTCGGTTTTCGGGAAAAGTCCCAGGGATGAACGCTTGTGACGGCTGCAGGCAACCAGAAAGAGGGCCCACTCACCGGCTTGCGAATCCTCGACATGTCCCGAATTCTGGCCGGACCGTTCGCGACGCAGTTGCTTGGTGACATGGGTGCGGACGTCATCAAGGTTGAGCGACCGATGGTTGGTGACGATACACGCAGGTGGGGGCCGCCGTTCGTGACCGATCGACAGGGGCAGCCGACCGACGAAAGTGGCTACTACCTGAGTGCGAACCGCAACAAGCGTTCGATTGCCGTCGATATGGCCTGTCCCGAGGGTGCCGAGGTATTGCGCAACCTGGCGCTCACCTGCGACGTCGTGATCCATAATTTCAAACCGGGTGGCCTGATCAAGTACGGTCTCGACGCGGATCGTCTCTGTGCCGCCGACCCGAAACTTGTTTACTGTGAAATTTCCGGCTTCGGGCAGACCGGGCCGAATTCGCAGCGGCCCGGCTATGACCTTCTGGCGCAGGCCTGTGGCGGCATCATGAGCCTGACTGGCGATCCGGAGGGGCCGCCCATGAAGATCGGCGTCGGTATTGCAGACGTGATGTGTGGCATGTACGCATCGAATGCCATCCTCGCGGCTATTCGCCATCGCGACCGGACTGGCGAAGGACAAAAGATTGATATTTCGCTGGTTGACAGTCAGATCGCATGGCTGGTCAATGCGGGTGTCGACTATCTGATCAGCGGCAACACCCCGGTTCGGCGCGGCAATCAACATCCAAATATCGTTCCCTACCAGGTTTTTGAGGTGGCTGATGGCCACCTGATCATCGCTGTGGGCAACGACCGTCAGTTCGAGCGTCTGTGCACACTGCTTGAGCGCAGTGATCTGTCGTCGGATGTCCGCTTTGAGAGCAATGCCGCACGATTGCACCACCGGGAACTTCTGATCGAAACGCTTGAGGCTGAAGTTCGGCAGTGGTCGAAGAACGATCTGCTGACGGCGATGGAAGCCGCGTCCGTCCCCGGTGGTCCGATCTCAACGCTAGCGGAAGTTTTCGACAGCGATCAGGTTGCCGCGCGCGAAATGAAGATTTCAATGCCGCATGCCCTGGCGGAGGGTGGTCGTGTCGACTTAATCGGCAATCCGATCAAATTCAGCAAGTCACCGGTTAGCTATCGTCGCGCGCCGCCGTTGTGTGGTGAGCATACCGATGAAGTGCTCGCGGAAATGGGTTCGGCAACCGGCGGGCGGGAAAAACTCAAGCCGGAGACGTTGTGATCCCTGGTGGTTGAATGTCTGGATTCCGTTCTTGTCGAGAGCCAATTGATTTAGTTATTTGGGAGATATCATGAATTTTGAGTTGACCGAATCGCAGCAGGCGATCCAGCTCGCAGCGCAGGAGCTGGCAGAGGCGGAGTTTCTTCACCGGGCATCCGAGGTCGATGAAAGCGAAGAATACCCCTGGGAGAGCGTTAAGCTTCTCGCGAGCAACGGGTTCATGGGCATGACGATTCCCAAAGCATACGGTGGCTGCGGTCTTACCTGTCTGGATGCTGTGCTGGTTATTGAACAGATCGCGAAGTGTTGCGCGACGATGGGGCGAATTACCGTTGAAGCGAACATGGGTGCAATCGGCACGATCATGGCCTACGGGTCCGAGTTACAAAAGAAACTCGTCGCGCCGTATGTTCTGGCGGGCGACAAACCGGCAATTTGTATTACAGAACCTAATGCCGGAAGCGCCGCGACCGAGATGACGACAACCGCGGTTAAACACGCAGACCGCTATGTCATCAATGGCAGCAAGTACTGGATTACCGGCGGTGGTGTATCCCAGGTCTATTTGATTTTCGCGCGCGTTGTCGAAGCGGGTGATTTCAAGGGCATCGGTGCCTTCATCGTTGTGCGAGGTGAGAACGATAGCGGTTTGGTGATTGGTGAACGTGAACCTGCGATGGGGGTACGTGGCATTCCGGAAACACAGGTGCATTTTGAGGACCTCGAGGTCGACGAAGACATGCTGGTCGTCCCGCCGGCGGGACTTCGCCGAGGATTCGCCGGGCTCATGAATGCCTACAACAGCCAGCGAGTGGGGGCTGGTACTGTGGCATTGGGTATTGCCACCGGTGCCTATGAAAGAAGCGTTGAGTACGTCAAGAATCGCGAGCAGTTTGGCCGTCCGATTGCTGAATTTCAGGGACTGCAATGGATACTGGCCGATATGGCAATTGGAATAGCAGCATCGCAGGCGTTGCTCTATAAGGCGGCCGCCAACGGTGGCGAGCAGTTCCCGTCGATGTTGGAAGCGGCGCAGGCCAAGATTTTTGCGGCGGAAACCGCGAATAGAATAACCAATGACGCGCTGCAATTGCACGGCTCGATGGGCTATTCCAGACGACTACCCCTGGAGCGGGCGGTTAGAGATGCCAGAATGTTCACTATCGCGGGCGGTACGGCTCAAATACTCCGCACGCAGGTTGCAAGTCAGGTTTTGGGCATGAAATTGCCGCAAACACGCGATGGCTACAGGAACCGGTCTCAGGCGATTCGTTCGAATTCGCCCCTGGCACGAACTGAGCAGTCCGGGCACACGAAATCGTCCGGCAGATCCGCGAATGCCGTGCCGGGTGAGAATCCTTCGTAGTCGTCGCCGGATTCTTCGTCATAGGTGTAGCCACATTCCGGGCATTGATATTTACTCATGCTCGTCAGTCCGCCTCGGCACTTTCGTTGACGACCGGTTGCAATCGTTCAGGTTGGCCGTATCGGGCGTAAATTTTCTGCCGTTTGGGCGGATAGATGTTCACTTTGTTCAAGTCACCATCGATATGTGCGAGGGCGAGCAAACGCTTGTCCATCATTCGGTACCAGAGCCAGGGAACGTAGGCGATCAGGTAGGAACCGAAATATCCGTTTGGCAGCGTTGGCAAGTCGTCGTAATGCCGTAAGGACTGGTAACGCCGTAGTGGATGGGCATGGTGGTCGGAATGGCGTTCGAGGTGGAACAGCACGAGATTGCTGTAAACATGATTGCTGTTCCACGAATGGTACGGTTCGCACCGCCGGTAGCGGCCGTTGGCATCCTTTTCTCGTAACAAGCCGTAGTGTTCAATGTAGTTGGCACTGGTCAATTGCCACCAGGCGAATACGTTATGGATGAGGAGGAACGGGATCATGAGCCAACCGAGGGCGATCAGCAGTCCGATCTGCAGAACGAAAGAGATGGCCATCGACTGCAGAATCTGATTGTTGGTGTTCCAGACCGATGAGCCACGGCGTTCCAGCCGGTCTTTCTCGATTTTCCAGGCGCGGGCAAACGCTCCCGGGATTTCGCGCAGCGCAAACCGGTATATGTTCTCGCCCATGCGCGAACTGGCCGGGTCTTCAGGCGTCGCAACGTCACGGTGGTGGCCGCGATTGTGTTCCACCCAAAAATGCCCGTAGACCGGTACGGCCAATACGATCTTTGCGAGAGTTCGCTCCAGTGCGGACTTCTTGTGACCCAATTCATGGCCGGTGTTAATGCCCAGTCCGCTGGACATGCCCGCGATCATCGCCAGCCCCACAAATGCCCAGGTACTCAAATCGTGCGTCGCTGCAAACCAGGCAACGCCGATCAGACTGACAAAATGTATGGGTACCACTATATAGGTCAGGAAGCGGTAGTACCGATCCGCATCCAGTTGCAAAACCACCTCTTCCGGTGGATTGTTTTCGTCCTCACCGAGAATGACATCAAGCACAGGGGCGAGGATGTAACCCAGCGCCAGCGGCAATAGCAACCATCCTTCAACGCCGGTTTCAACGTACAACCAGATACCCAGAAACGGTTGCAAGGGGTAGAGGACGGACATCGACCACAGCCAGCGTTTCTTGTCCTGATAGTGAATGGCTTCACCTGATTTAAGTGTAGCCGTATAACCACTCATTGCTTCGATCCTGATTGGCGGGTGATGCGAGCCATTATCCCTGTTTTACGGGTTCTCTTCCATCTTGCCGGCGACCCATGCGTGCGATCTGCAAAGCGGCGAGTCCAGCGTCCGGCCGCGAGCGTATGCATCGTCGATTTTCTATACAGGTCGAACCTTGAGTTCCCAGGTGTTATGACAAAACCTTGTGTTTTCAGCCGATTAGCGAGGTGGCACAGGTCTTGCTTTATTCTCTGCAGGGGTATCAGGTTCAGGCTTGTGCCAGGATTGGCGAACTAAAAGACGCACGGGCGATCAGATATACCGGGTGCAGGAAGGAGCCGCAGGTAACAGTGGAACAAGTAGAACTAATCACCGAATGCAGGGGGCTGGACGACCGACGCCAATTCGACTGGCGCACCGTCGCCTATGGTTTCATGCGCTCAAGACGGCGAGCGCATCGCCGCCAGAGCGAGGTCGCGCCGGTATTTTCTGACTGGCACCACCCCTGGTTGTTCTTTCTTTCGACGGGCACGATGCTGTTGAGCAGCCTGGACGCATTCTTTACCCTTCAACTTATCGATAGAGGGGCCGTCGAAGTCAATCCGTTCATGGCAATGATGATGGGCCACAGTACAGCCGTGTTTGCCGTCACCAAAATGCTACTGACAGGACTCGGTATTCTGGCGTTGGTTTTCATGGCGCGTTCCCGCGTGTTCAATGGTGTGCGTACCGGTATCTTTCTGACGGTATTTTTCAGTTTTTACTGCTGCCTGGTTTGTTACGAATTTCTGTTGCTCATCAGGATAGCCTAGTCGGACCCGGTTCTCGGTTTTACCAAAAAATACAGGACTTTAGCTTTCCTTCCAGCGGACGCTTACGCTACACTGACGCCCCTTTTTTTCGCAGGCAGTTAGCGGGTATTCTTGTCCCGTAAGCGCGATTCTGTGATCGATCGAATCCGGGCCATTCAAGCATGGGAAAATCGCTACAAGACCAATACGCGACCACGGCGCTATTTGGCGGCAATGCTGCGGCCATCGAAAGCCTGTACGAGCAGTTTCTGGAGGATCCGGATTCGGTCAACGATGGCTGGCGTCAGTACTTCCGCTCGCTGGGCGATGGACCGGCGGAGATTGCGCATGGACCTATACGACAACATCTGCGGCAGCAATCGAAATCGTCCACCGCCGGCAGAACGCGTGCCGTTGCGGGTAACTCGTCGCTGGCTTCGGCGAACGAGAAGCAGGCTGCCGTATCGCGAATGATTCAGGTTTACAGCCTGCGCGGGCATCAAATAGCCGATATTGATCCGTTGAGCCTGACAGAGCGCCCCATACCGGGGGTCCTGAAACTGGACTATCTCGGTTTGACATCAGCCGACATGGACACCGAGTTTTATACCGGCGGACTGGCCGGTACCGGCAACCGCCGCATGAAGTTGCGCGATATCCTGGCGTTACTGAAAAAGATCTATTGCGGCAAAATTGGTGCTGAATTTGCTCATATCTCAAGAGCCCGGGAACGCTTGTGGCTAAGGAAGCGATTTGAGCGGGCCGCCGTGTCGGGCGGTCTGGATGTCAAGGACCGGCTCTGGTTGTTAGAGCAATTGACGGCGGCAGAAGGTATCGAACGTTACCTCCATACTCGTTTCGTTGGCCAGAAACGGTTTTCACTGGAAGGTGGCGAGAGTGTGATCCCCATGCTGGCAGACCTCATTCAGCAGGGCGGCAAATCGGGCATCAAAGAGCTTGTTATCGGCATGGCACACCGCGGCAGGATCAACGTTCTGGTAAACGTGCTGGGCAAATCACCTGAAGAGTTGTTCGACGAGTTTGAAGGCAACGTCGATCCGAAAGAAATGAAGGGTTCGGGCGACGTCAAGTATCACAAAGGCTTTTCGGCCGATATGAAAACACAGGCGGGCAATGTCCACGTCGTATTGGCGTTCAACCCGTCGCATCTGGAGATCGTCAATCCGGTGGTTGAAGGCTCCGTTCGCGCGCGACAGCAGCGCCATGGCGATACCGAACGGCAGGAAGTAATGCCGATTCTCGTTCACGGCGATGCCGCCTTCTCCGGGCAGGGTGTCGTTACCGAGACATTCCAGATGTCGCAGACGAATGGCTTCGAGACGGGCGGCACCGTACATATTGTCATTAACAATCAAATCGGTTTCACGATCAGCCGGCCATCGGATGCGCGATCTACCCCGTATTGCAGCGACGTGGCAAAAATGATCGAAGCGCCGATTTTTCACGTCAACGGCGACGATCCCGAAGCAGCATTTTTCGTCACGCGGCTGGCGCTGGAATACCGGCAACACTTCAAGAAAGATGTCGTTATCGACCTGGTTTGTTACCGGCGGCATGGTCACAACGAAGCCGACGAACCGAATGCGACTCAGCCCATCATGTATTCGAAAATTCGTGAAAAGAATACGACGCGTCAGTTGTACGCTGATCGCCTTATCGCTGCCGGCATTATAGATGCGGCCGGAGTCAGCCGTCTCCAGGACGAGTATCGGGATCGTATCGATCGTGGTGAACCCGTACCTAAATTGTCGCTGGGGATGATTGGCAACGAGTATACGGTTGATTGGAGCCCGTACGCCAATGCCACCTGGGATGAGCCGGTCGAGACAAATTTGAGCGCCGATAAGTTTAAAGAACTGGCAGAAAAGATCACGCATGTCCCGGCCGGCATGACCCTGCACGGCCGGGTACAACGCATCATGTCTGAGCGCGCCCGCATGGCCGCCGGTGAGATCGACATGGACTGGGGCTTCGCGGAAACCATGGCGTATGCAGGCCTGATCGACGCGGGTTACGACTGCCGTTTATGTGGTCAGGACAGCGGTCGCGGAACCTTCTTTCATCGGCATGCCGTTTTGCACGATCAGGTCAATCGGCAAGAATACATTCCGCTGCAGACAATCTCCGATCGCCCGGCCGCGTTCCACGTGATCGATTCATTGCTGTCTGAAGAGGCGGTCGTCGCGTTTGAGTACGGGTATGCGACGACTGATCCGGAGACGCTTGATATCTGGGAAGGTCAGTTCGGCGATTTCGTCAATGGCGCCCAGGTGGTTATCGACCAGTTCATTAGTTCCGGCGAAGCGAAATGGGGCAGGCTTTGCGGTCTGGTCATGTTTCTTCCGCACGGTTACGAAGGGCAGGGCCCGGAACATTCTTCGGCACGCGTCGAACGATTCCTGCAGTTATGTGCAGAGCAGAACATACAGGTTTGTATCCCCTCAACGCCGGCGCAGATGTTCCACATGATTCGTCGCCAGATGTTGCGGCGGTATCGCAAGCCGCTGATCGTGATGACGCCGAAGAGCTTGCTGCGGCATAAAATGTCGGTTTCGCCGGTGTCCGCATTGCTGCAAGGTCGATTCCAGCCGATTATTCCCGAACTGGAGTCCCTCGACACCGCAAAAGTGACCCGTATCGTATTTTGCAGCGGCAAAGTGTACTTCGAGTTGCTTGAATCACGTGAATTGAATGAGTTGGCCAACGTCGCGATTGTTCGAATTGAACAACTGTATCCGTTTCCCGTCGATGAATACGCTGCGATTATCGATGCCTACCCGAACGCCACGAAAATCATCTGGTGTCAGGAAGAACCGCAAAACCAGGGCGCCTGGTATCAGATACGGCATCGTTTGCAAAAACCTCTGGGAAGCCAACACGGTTTGTACTACGCCGGGAGACCCGGTGCGGCCGCCCCGGCATCGGGACTCTTCAAGCTTCATCTGCAGCAACAACAAGCATTGGTTGAAGCGGCGCTGGACGCCGGCATGACTCCCAGTGAATCTACTCAATCGCCTGACCTGAACACGGATAAATAAATGAGCACAGAAATCAAGGTTCCACAATTGCCGGAGTCCGTCGCCGATGCGACATTGGTCGCCTGGCACAAAAAAGTCGGTGAGAGTGTTTCCCGCGACGAAAACCTGGTCGACCTCGAGACGGATAAAGTCGTGCTTGAGGTTCCCGCGCCGGTCTCCGGCACACTGGTCGAAATTCGCATTGGTGATGGCACGACAGTGACGGCCGGTGAGGTACTTGCGGTTATCGCCGAGGGAGAATCTGCCACCACAACCGAGACCACCGCATCGGCATCCCGGACGAGTGCAAGCACGGCGCCCAAAACCGCGGAGAAAGAGTCGAGTGATTCGAGCGCGCACAAGCTTAGCCCCTCCGTCAGGCGCTTGCTGGACGAGCATGACCTGGAGGCAACCATTGTCTCAGGTAGCGGTAAAGGCGGCCGGATTACGAAAGCGGATGTGATGGCCTATCTGAAGAGTCATAACGATGAGGACGTTGCACCTGGCTATGAGCAGGCTGCAGCAATGCCCTTCGAGGCAGCGGCCGCATCGCGGACAGAGCAAAGAGTACCCATGACACGATTGCGCGCGAAAATCGCCGAGCGGATGGTCGAGGCTCAACATACAGCGGCCATGTTGACGACGTTTAATGAAATCGACCTGACCAAGGTGATTTCATTGCGCAAGCGTTACAAGGAATCGTTCGAAAAAGAGCACGGTGTACGTCTTGGTTTTATGTCGTTCTTCTGCAAAGCAGCTGTGGAGGCACTGAAAAAATTTCCTGCCGTCAACGCGTCGGTTGAAGGCAGTGACATCGTCTATCACGATTACTACGATATCGGTATTGCCGTGTCGTCGGCGCGCGGTTTAATGGTGCCGGTCGTACGCGATGTGGATCAACTGAGTTTTGCCGGGTTCGAAAGCAAGTTGAGCGAATTGGGCGGGAAGGCACAAGATGGCACCATGAGCATGGAGGACCTCACTGGCGGGACATTCACCATTACCAATGGCGGTATATTCGGTTCGATGATGTCCACGCCAATTCTGAATCCGCCGCAAAGCGCGATCCTCGGGATGCATGCCATTCAGGAACGTCCGATGGCGATCGATGGCGAAGTCGTCGTGCGCCCGATGATGTACGTTGCCCTAACCTACGATCATCGCATTATTGACGGGCGTGAGGCCGTACAGTTCCTGGTGAGCATCAAGAATTCCCTGGAAGAGCCCGGGCGCCTGTTGTTGCAACTTTAGCTTGCCACCAAAAATTTTTTCCAGAGAGAAGATCATGAGCAGAAGCTTCGACGTTATTGTTATTGGTGCCGGTCCTGCCGGTTATATTGCCGCCATCAGGGCCAGTCAGAACGGCATGAAGGTTGCCTGCATCGACGAATGGAAGAACAAAGACGGCAAGAACGCGTTTGGTGGTACTTGTCTGAATGCCGGATGCATTCCGTCGAAAGCACTGCTTGAATCATCCGAGTTGTTTCATCGGGCATCGCATGAATTCAAAAAGCACGGTATAAAAATCAATACACCCGAGATTGATATCGCGGCGATGCAAAAACGCAAAGCAGGCATTGTCCGCCAATTGACCGGCGGTGTTGCCGGTCTGTTAAAGGCCAACAAGGTCGAGGGTCTGCAGGGACACGGCCGTCTGTTGTCAGCTAAGCAAGTCGAATTTACGCCCGTAGGCGGTGAAGCAGAAGTTTTGCAGACGCGATACGTCATTCTCGCGGCCGGTTCGACACCCGTCGAACTTAAGGTGGCGCCATTTGACGGGGACAAAATAGTTGATTCCTGGGGCGCGCTCGACTTCGATGAAGTACCCAAGACGCTCGGCGTCATCGGGGCCGGCGTTATCGGGCTTGAGCTTGGCAGTGTCTGGAGTCGCCTCGGTGCCAAAGTGGATATTCTGGAAGCCATGGACGATTTTCTCTTCATGGCCGACCGCGATATCGCCAGGGAAGCGGGCCGGCAGTTCAAGCAACAGGGCATTGCCATCCACCTCGGGGCGAAGATGACCTCGGCAAAGGCGACGGCAAAGGGTGTTAGTGTCGAATACGAAACGGCGGACGGCGCGAAGAAACTCAGTGTCGACAAACTTGTGGTCGCAGTAGGACGACGTCCGTTCACCGACAATCTTCTCGCGGCGGATGCGGGTGTATCGATTGACGACCGTGGATTCATCCAGGTGGACGATGAATGTCGCACCAACCAGGCAGGCGTTTTCGCCGTTGGTGATTGCGTGCGTGGCCCGATGTTGGCCCACAAAGGATCGGAAGAGGGTGTCATGGTCGCCGACCTGATTGCCGGTGAAATTGCGGAGGTCAACTACAAAGTCATCCCGTCCGTCATTTATACCGCTCCGGAGATCGCCTGGGTGGGTCGCACGGAAGAAGAGGTAAAAGCCAGCGGCCGGGCTTACAAAACAGGTTCGTTCCCGTTCGCGGCGAGCGGGCGGGCCAAAGCGATGGAGCAGACAGCGGGAATGGTCAAGATCGTTTCAGCGAAGGATGATGACGAGATTCTCGGTGTACATATTATGGGTCCAATGGCCGGCGAGCTCATCGGTGAGGCGGTGCTGGCGATGGAGTTTTCGGCGAGCACCGAAGACATTCAGCGCACCATTCACGCGCATCCGAGCTTGGCCGAAGCCGTGCATGAAGCCGCCCTGGCGGTGGATAATCGCGCGCTAAATTTTCCGAACAAGTAACGCCCGTCGTGAATACACACATCGCGGGTCGCGCCTCAGGTGACGCTCCTACAATGATTCTATTGGCACCACTGTAGGAGCGTGACCTGACACGCGACCGGGCCCAAGAGGATCGCGCCTCAAGAGCCGCTCCAATAATTGTTCCATTGGCACCACTGTAGGAGCGTGACCTGACACGCGACCGGGCCCAAGAGGATCGCGCCTCAGGTGACGCTCCAATAATTGTCCTATTGGCACCGCTGTAGGAGCGTGACCTGACACGCGACCCGGCTCAAGAGAGTCGCATCAAAGATGGCGCTCCAACAAGTGCTTCCCTGCGGGAGAATCTCCCGAATAGCGACCACCGCCTAAACTCTTCGTCGTACCGACATTACATTGGGCAGTTGCTCCAGACGGTTGATGACACGACTGAGCGCGGCCAGGTCGCTGACCGAAACGCTAAGATCCATGATCGCCTCCATCCGTGTCTTATCGGATTTTGTGCGAAGACCCTCCACCGCCACTTTCTCATCGGCGAGCACATTGCTGATATCGCGCAACAATCCGTGTCGGTCGTAAGCCTCGATGGTCAGGTCCGCCGGATAAGAAGCGTCGCTTGGCGTGCCCCAGCTTACTTCGATGACGCGTTCCGGGTTTGACGCATTCAGATGCAAGAAGTTACCGCAGTCCTCGCGATGTATGCTGACACCGCGCATGCGCGTGATGTAGCCGACGATGTTTTCAGGCGGCACGGGTCGACAACAGCGTGCGAAGTTACACAGCAGGTCGCCGACGCCTTGCACGATGACCTGATCGGCGCTACCGCTCTTCTTCCGTGCTCTGGCCGATTTCCGAAACTCGGTCAGCGGTTCTTTCGGTCGCAGCAATTGCACCGCCCGTGCAACGGCTGCGGACGTGACATCGCCGGCACCCAGAGCAACGCACAGCGCCTCGACATTGCCGACTTTCATCGTGCGGGCAATGTCCTCTAACGGTATGTCCTTCGCATTAAGTCGATTAAGTTCACGATCGAGAATGTCCCGACCGTGCTTCTGGTTCTGTTCCCTGTCCTGTTGCCGAAACCAGTTGCGTAATTTCGTTCGGCTACGGGGTGCGGCGAGATAACCCGCTTGAGGATTCAGCCAGTCGCGACTCGGTTGCGCGTGTTTGCCCGTAATGATTTCTATCTTGTCGCCGTTGTTTATCTTGTACGTCAACGGGACAATGCGGCCATTGACCTTGGCGCCGCGACAGCGATGGCCGACCTGCGTATGTACGTGATAGGCAAAGTCGAGTGGCGTGGCATTGGCGGTCAGTTCGACCACGTCTCCTTTTGGGCTGAGTGCGTACACGCGATCCTCCAGCACGTCATCACGTATCTGGTCGAGCAGATCGCTGTCTCGATTGGCGGGATCGAGAAGTTGGCGTAAGAACTGGATTTTGCGGTCGAACGCCGCCGTGCTCCCGCTGCCTTCTTTGTAACGCCAGTGAGCGGCAACACCGAGCTCAGCCTGTCGATGCATGTCATGGGTGCGAATCTGTACTTCCAACGTCTTGCCGTTCGGGCCGATGACCGCCGTGTGCAGGGATTTGTAATCATTCTCTTTGGGGTTCGCGATATAGTCGTCAAACTCGCCGGGCAGGTAGGCCCAGAGTTTGTGCACGACACCGAGGGCCGCATAACACGCGGCGACGTCATTGACAAAAACGCGTACCGCCCGGACATCGAAGATTTGCTCGATGCCGCCTTCCTTGCGTTCCATCTTGCGCCAGATGCTGTAGATGTGTTTTGGTCGACCGCTGATTTCTGCCGAAATGCCTTCCGACTCAAGTTCGGATTGCAATATTGCGCAGACGTCAACGATGAAATTCTCGCGTTCCTTGCGTTTTTCCTTAAGCGCCTTTGCGATGAAGCGATACTTTGCCGGCTCAAGGTATCGGAACGCCAGGTCTTCGAGCTCCCATTTGAGTTGCCAGACGCCGAGTCGATTCGCCAGCGGTGCGTAAATTTCCTGCGTTTCGATGGCCAGACGATGTTGTTCGTCCGCCGTGGCTGATTTCGCTTGTCGAATTCGCTGCAGTTGTTCCGCGATTCGAATCAGAACCAGGCGCGGATCTGATGCGACCGAGAGGAGCATCTTGCGCAGTGTTTCGGATTGTTGCGACGCCAGTGCTTCGCCGGGTTGCCAGTCGTCGGACAACGTGAAACGGCCCAGTTGCACCAGCTTATCAGTGAGATCCTGCAATCCAGCCACCGGTGTGTCGCCAAGGTCATTCATCCCGGCGGCGTCGTCACGCATCAGCGGATAGAGCAGGACAGTGGCCTGCAATTGGGCGGACAAATCGAGCGGCTGTACGATCTCCAGGATAGCTTCACCCTCGGCTCTGGCGGCTTGTGTTGCATCATTTTCAGGCAGCCGCTGAAGAAACTGTCGCGCATCAGCGACGATCCCTTCCTGTTCGACGTTTTTAGCCTGTTTTTCGTGGTCGGTACTGGCCATGTTGCCTGTTTTCATTGATGTGTCGTGACGCGATAACCGGTATCATACGCCCTGATTTTCGCAGGCGTCGTGTCAGGCGAAATGTTTCATTGCGGGAAGCGGCCCGGACACCTCGGCCACCGCTTCGCAACGTTCGGCATTCTCAGGAGTTATTGACGAAACCATGGCGGGTCACAGTAAGTGGGCGAACATTCAGCACCGTAAGGGTGCTCAGGACAAGAAGCGCGGCAAGCTGTTCACGAAGCTGATCCGCGAAATCACGATTGCGGCCCGAGTGGCCGGGGGCGACCTGGCGGCGAATCCGCGGCTTCGACTGGCTGTCGACAAGGCCAAGGGGCAGAGTATGCCCAAGGACAACATTGAACGTGCCATCAAACGCGGCTCGGGCGACCTCGACGGCGCCGACTATCATGAGATTCGCTATGAAGGCTACGGTCCCGGCGGAACGGCCGTCATGGTGGACTGCATGACGGACAACAAGAACCGCTCGGTCGCGGACGTACGCCATGCGTTTTCCAAGTTCGGTGGGAATCTGGGTGCCGACGGCTCCGTCAATTACCTGTTCAATCACGTCGGATTCCTCGCCTATCCGGCCGGCAGCGACGAGGAAACCATCATGGAGGCGGCCATTGATGCCGGGGCTGAAGACGTCATCGTCGACGACGATCAGTCCATCGAAGTATTGACCGAGCCGACCGAGTACGAGGCGGTACTGGAAAAAATGCGGGCGGCCGGGTTCGAGCCGGAAAGCAGCGACCTGACCATGCGTGCCACAACCAGTTCGACGCTGGATATCAAGGCGGCCACCTCGATGATCAAGATGCTCGAAATGCTCGAGGATCTCGACGATGTACAGAATGTTTACAGCAATGCGGACATCAGCGAAGAAGTGCTTGCCAAAATTGAGATCTGATGTGGACAATAGACAACGCATACTGGGTATCGATCCGGGTTCCCGTCTGACCGGATTCGGCGTGCTGGATTTCGTCTCGGATCATGCGGTCTATGTCGCCAGCGGTTCGATCAGGAGCATTAAAGGGGATTTTTCCGAGCGGCTGAAAGCAATCTATAACGCGGTCAGCGAGTTGGTCGTTGAGTATCAGCCCGACGTGGTCGCCGTTGAGAGCGTATTCGTGCACAAGAACCCCGGCAGCGCGTTGAAACTCGGTCATGCGAGATCGGCGGCGATCTGCGCGACCTTTCAAAGCGATGCCGTGGTTCATGAGTACGCACCGCGAGAGATAAAGCTCGCCGTGGTTGGCACCGGGGCCGCCAGCAAAGAACAGGTCCAGCACATGGTCGTCACCATCCTCCGGCTTGAGGGATCGCCGTCACCGGACGCCGCCGATGCACTGGCAACGGCATTGTGTCATGGACATCAACGGCGACTTGGTGCCCGTCTGACTGAACGTGCTGCCACGGCGGGCCGCCGCGATGATCGCTTCGCTGCGAGGACGGCTGGCTTACAAGCAAGCCCCGCAGATCGTCATCGAATGTGCCGGCGTCGGTTACGCCGTCGAAACGCCGATGTCGACTTTCCTGGAGTTACCGGCCATCGGCGCGGACGTGTTCTTGCACACGCATTTGCTGGTACGGGAAGACGCCCATACCCTGTACGGGTTTTCGCAGGAGGCGGAGCGTTGGCTGTTTCGTACCGTGCTGAAGATTAGTGGTGTTGGCGCAAAAATGGGACTTGGGATTTTGTCCGCAATGAGCGTCAAGGATTTCGCGCGTTGTGTGCAACACGAAGACGCCGCGATGCTCGTCAAGATACCCGGGGTCGGCAAGAAAACTGCCGAGCGTCTCATCATCGAAATGCGCGATCGAGTGAAGGATGTTGCCATTACCACGGTAGTGCCTGTGCGGCAATCCGGTGAAGTGGATGCGCGTGGCGAGGCATTCGATGCTTTGGTGTCTCTGGGCTACAAACCCGCCGAGGTAAAGCATTTGCTGGCCACTACGGAGACGGATGATTTGTCGGCGGAAGACATTATTCGGCGGGCACTAAAACAGGCGGTGCACTAACCATGGCGGAAATAGAGCATGATCGGCTCACCAGCGCAGTGCCGAGAGAGGGCGAACAGGTACTTGATCGTGCCATTCGTCCAAAGACACTCGCAGACTACGGTGGCCAGCCTGCCGTTCGCCAGCAAATGGAGATTTTTATTTCCGCGGCGCGAAACCGTCAGGAAGCGCTTGACCATGTGCTTATTTTCGGTCCGCCCGGTCTCGGCAAGACGACACTCGCGCATATCGTTGCCAACGAAATGCAGGTCAATCTGCGCCAGACGTCCGGTCCGGTGCTGGAACGACCGGGGGACCTGGCTGCATTGCTGACCAATCTCGAGCCCAACGACGTATTGTTCGTTGACGAAATTCATCGTCTCGGGCCGATTGTCGAAGAAGTGCTTTATCCCGCAATGGAAGACTTCCAGCTCGACATCATGATCGGGGAGGGCCCTGCTGCGCGTTCCATCAAGCTCGATGTGCCGCCGTTTACACTGGTGGGTGCCACGACCCGGGCGGGGCTTTTGACCTCGCCGCTGCGCGATCGCTTCGGCATCGTGCAGCGTCTCGAGTTTTATTCCAGCAGCGATCTTGAGGCGATTACGATGCGCTCGGCCGGGATTCTCAAGCTGCCGATTGAGGCCGCCGGCGCCCGGGAGATTGCACGCCGGTCGCGCGGCACGCCACGTATCGTAAACCGCCTGCTTCGTCGTGTGCGTGATTTTGCTGAAGTGAAGGGTGACGGTGTGATTTCAGGCCACGTTGCCATTCGTGCGATGGATATGCTCGAGGTGGATCCGAACGGTTTCGACGCCATGGATCGACGCCTGTTGTTAACCATTATCGAAAAGTTCGATGGTGGGCCTGTTGGAGTTGAAAGCTTGTCGGCGGCCGTCGGTGAGGAGCGCGGTACGATTGAAGATGTATTGGAGCCGTATCTTATTCAACAGGGCTTCATGATGCGTACGGCACGCGGTCGCGTAGCGACCAAGAATGCCTACCTGCATTTCGGTTTGACGCCACCGGAGCGCGAAAGCACGCCCGAACGGCCAATGTTCGATGCGTCGTGAGCGCGACGCATTGACTGAGGCTGCAAGAACCGCTCCGTTTTCATGGCCGGTCCGTGTCTACTACGAGGACACGGACGCACAGGCGTTGGTCTACTACGCAAATTACTTCAAATTTATGGAACGCGCCCGTACGGAGTGGATCAGATCACTCGGTATAGAGCAGGATGTTCTCTTGCGAGAGCAGCGGCGCATGTTCGTCGTTGTGGACACGACCGCCGAGTTCCTGGTGCCCGCGAAGTTCAACGACGAGTTGATGGTAACCGCAGGCTTGCTCAGCCAGGGTCGTGCGAGTTTTTTGATTGAACAGCATATATTTCGAAACAGTCTGGATGGCGAATTGCTTTGTCGAGGCCAGGTTCGGGCGGCGTTTCTGAACGCCGACACGCTCAAGCCCGCACGGTTGCCGGATTCACTCTTTAAGGACCACTGATTATGACCGTTGATATGTCGTTACTGACACTCATAATGAACGCAAGCATCGTCGTAAAAATTGTGATGCTCGGATTGTTGCTGGCATCCTTTGTCTCGTGGAGCATCATTTTCACCAAGCGCCGTTTGATCCGGCGCACCAAGGCGGCGTCAGACGAGTTCGAAGCCAGTTTCTGGTCGGGCGGTGACCTGAATACCCTGTATCGCAGCGCGGGCCGGCAAAAGGACGGCACCCTGGGAATGGCCAGCATTTTTGAAGCCGGGTTTCGTGAGTTCAGTCGGCTCACAGGACAAGACGACACCCAGCCCGACAAGGTCGTGGAAGAATGCCGACGCGCCATGCGGGTCGCATTGATGCGTGAAGTGGATCGTCTTGAGTTGAGTCTGGCCACGCTGGCAACCATTGGCTCGACCAGCCCGTACGTGGGCTTGTTCGGCACCGTTATCGGCATCATGAATTCCTTTCGAATGCTGGCGGGTATGCAGACGGCAACGCTGGGAGTGGTTGCGCCGGGTATCGCGGAAGCGCTAATCGCGACCGCTATGGGATTGTTTGCGGCGATACCCGCCGTGATCGCCTACAACAACTACGCCGACAAAGTCGTGCGTCTTGAAATCCGTTACGACAGCTTTATGGAGGAATTCACCAGCATTCTGCAGCGTCATGCGCGCAAGAAGGTGGCGTGACATGGAGACCTCGATAAGAAAACGAAAATTGATGGCAGAGATCAACGTCGTGCCCTATATCGATGTGATGCTTGTGCTGCTGATTATATTCATGGTGACGGCACCCTTGCTGACGCAGGGCATCAAGGTTGAGTTGCCAAAGGCGGGTGCGGAGCCGATCGCCGATATGCCGGACCGGCCACCGCTGGTTCTCAGCGTTGACGCCAGCGGCAATCTGTACATCGACGTTGGCGATGGCGAGGACGAACCGAAGACGGCCAGCGAAATCGTGGCGAGGACCCGGGCCGTGCTTAAGCAGCAACCCACTACGCCGGTGCTTATCAAGGCAGATCGTGCGGTCCCTTATGGCAACGTTGTGGGAGCGATGGTGCTTTTGCAGCAAGGCGGTGCAGACACGGTCGGGTTTGTCACGGATCCGCTGGATAGCTACCCGGTACCCGAGTAGGCGAGTTACCCAGGCGCATGCGTGAAAATTTCAAGATTATTCCCGTATTGCTCGCCGGCATCCTGCATGCGGCGATTTTTGCCGGCATGGTGTTCGCGTATGACTGGTCAAGTCCGGTGTTGCCGGCCGTGCCGCTCGCCATTAAGGGGACGCTTGTTTTGGAGGACAGTCTGGCGGAAATCCCGCCGGTTATAGAGGAAGTGATCGAGCCGGAACCTGTGCCGGAACCGGAAGTAGACAATTCGGACCAGCTTCGAATTGAAGCCGAGGAAAAGAAGCGACAGGACGATCTACGCCTGGAGCGCGAAAGAATCTCACGAGAAGAAGAAGCCGAACGGCAGCGAAAGCGTGCCGACGAAAAGGAACGCAAGCGGCGCGAGGAAGCCGAAATCGAGAAAAGGCGCCTGGAAGCAGAACGCAAGCGGCAGGCGGACATGGAGCGCCAACGAATCGAGAATGAGCGCAAGCGTGAAGAGGCGCTTGAAGCGGAGCGCCAACGTCTGCGCGAGCAGGAGCTTACAGCCGAGCAAAACCGTATTGATGCGAGAAATGCGAGTGCGCAGGCGCGATACGTCTATGCGATTACGGAAAAAATTACCCGAAACTGGATACCGCCAGCGAGTTCGGTACAGGGTTTGAGTTGCCTGGTATCTGTGCGACAGTTAGCCGGTGGCGACGTGATGAGTGTGGATATCAAACGTTGCAACGGCGACGAAGCGGTGAAACGTTCGATCGAGGCCGCGGTTAAAAAGGCGTCGCCCTTGCCGCTGCCGGACGACCCGAAATTATTTGACCGAAACTTGCTATTCGAATTTGAACCGACAGAATAGAGTCCGACGACATGAACAGGATGCGATTAATGCTCACATTGCTGAGAAACTTTCTATTGACGCTGTCTGCCGCACTGTTAGTGGCAGCGCCGGCAACAGCGGAACTAACGATCCGGATCACCGACTACGCCGGCAAACAAACACCGGTGGCGGTCGTGCCGTTCGCCTACGATGGAGCGGGTGCGGACGTTCCGCTGGATGTCTCCAGCGTCATTGCCGCTGATTTGCGTCGCAGCGGACGGTTTGCACCGATTGACGAGGGCGATATGTTGCAAAAGCCGACTTCCGGCGCGGATGTCGACTTCAGTGACTGGTCTATTCTGGGTGTCGAAGCAGTGGTTATTGGACGGGTTACGCAGACTGGCGCAAATGTGTTCAGTGTCCAGTTTCAATTATTCGACGTTTTTCGGGGTGTTCAGCTGGTTGGTTATCGAATGCCGGCCAGTCGTGGCACGATTCGCCGCGTTGCACATCGGCTGGCGGATATGATTTATGAGAAGCTGACCGGTATCCAGGGAGTGTTCGCGACGCAGGTTGCCTACGTGACGGCGCAAGGCGAGGGCGATGATCGACTGTACTCAGTCGTTGTCTCCGACGCGGACGGCGAGAATGAACATACCATCATGGAATCGGCGGACCCGATCATGTCGCCAGCCTGGTCGCCGGACAGTCGTCAACTCGCCTATGTATCCTTTGAAAACAACGTCTCGTCAATTTTTGTGCAGACCCTGCGTACCGGAAACCGCATCAAGGTGTCGAGCAAGGCCGGCATTAACGGTGCGCCCGCTTTCTCGCCGGACGGCCGCAAACTGGTATTGACGCTCGGTGGTGCAGACGGAAATCTGGATATCAATGTTCTGGACCTCAAGACGCGGAAGTTAACCCGACTGACCACCAATCGGGCCATTGATACCGAAGGGACCTGGTCACCGGACGGCTCCACTGTCTACTTCACCTCGGACCGCAGCGGCGGTCCTCAGGTCTACAAAGTGCCTTCTAACGGCGGCAGGCCGGAACGCGTGACATTTGACGGCAGCTACAACGCGCGGCCCAGACTGTCGCCGGACGGGAAAAAACTGGCGCTGGTTCATCTGGACCGAGGTAACTATCGGATTGCAGTAATGGACCTGGAACGCAAAGACCTGTTGATATTGTCGACGGGCCGTCAGGACGAGTCGCCAAGTTTCGCACCAAACAGTGATACCCTTATTTACGCTACGCGAGTGGGCCGCAACGGGGTGCTGGAAACGGTGAGCGCCGACGGCCTGGTGCGACAGAGACTGGCGGCGGGACGCGGTGACGTTCGTGAACCGGTGTGGTCGCCGTTCGCTCGTTTTTAGGTGCGTCAGAAAAATCGAATTCGAATTAACATTAGTTAATAACATATTGAAAATTAAAGTATAAACAACTTTTAAACTTAACTCGGTTGGGCAACCGATAAGGATATTGACATGAAACTTCACACAATGATTTTCGCCGCATTGCTGGCATTGACGCTGGCGGCTTGCACCTCCCCGACGATACCCGATCCGGATCCGTCCGCCGATAACGGCATGAGTGACAGCGGCAATGGCGCAGATTCCAGCGGGTTCGACGACGAGCGTCTTGGTCGGGGCGAAGAGATTCCGGCGGACACGATGAATGACGAATTGACAATGATTATCTATTTCGATTTCGACCAGTCAGAATTGCGTCCGGAATACGCCGATTTGCTCGCACGTCACGCCAACCGTCTGGCGAACAACTCACGTACATCGGTACGGCTTGAAGGTCATGCTGACGAGCGCGGTTCACGGGAGTACAACATCGGCCTGGGAGAACGTCGTTCGCAGACCGTTCGGCGCATGTTGCTGATTCAGGGTGCCTCAGCGGGGCAGATTTCCACGGTGAGTTTTGGTGAAGAGCGACCGGCTGCATTTGGCAGTGATGAGGCCGCGTACGAGCAGAATCGACGCGTCGAAATAAAGTACACGAACTAGGCAGAGACTGAAACGTGGTGAATAAGAATACGGTATTGCTTCTCGCAGCGTCACTGGCATTGGTCGGTGCGTGCACGGTAACGCCGCCCAGTGAAGATCCGGTGCTGATTCGGCTTGACGAGCTGGATCAACGTATTGAAGCGCTCGAGCGCATCCTGGCGAACGGGTCTCTGGTTGATCTCACCCTGCAAATGGATGAGCTGCAGCGGCAAAGTGCTGACTTGCAGGGACGGACTGAGGACCTTGAGCACCAGTCGGTAGGGACAGCCGAACGTCAGCGCGACATATACACGGACCTCGACAATCGGATTCAGGATCTAGAGCGCAACCTGCGACAAGCCGTCAAAGCCGTCAGTGTTATTGACGGCGGCCAGCTTGCGCCCGGAGAATTGCCGGTGCCAGGCGGTACTGACCGCGACAATTATCAGGCAGCGTTCGAATTGCTCAAAGAGCAGCGCTACGAACCCGCCGCAATGGCCTTTCGGCAGTTTCTGGTCACCTATCCGGACAGCCAACTGGCGGATAACGCACAGTACTGGCTTGCGGAATCCTATTATGTGACGGATCAATTCAACGATGCGCTGGAGCAGTTCAGCATCGTAATCAACAAATATCCACGCTCGCGGAAGGTGCCGGATGCCTTGTTGAAAATGGGCTATTGCAGCTACGAACTGGAGCACTGGGAGGATGCACGCGAGGCGTTAAGCCGCGTCCAGAGCGAGTATCCTGATACCACAGCCGCCCGACTGGCTGAGCAGCGCCTGAAACGTATGACGGATGAGGGCCACTGATACGAAACGCGGCATTTTGAACTTGTCATTTGCCCGCGGTTCGGTATGATCGCGCCCGGAAATTCATCACAGTCTGGTGACTTTTCCATGCCCATTCCGTACTTCCCAAATGGGGCGTTAGCTCAGAGGTAGAGCATTCGGCTTTTAACCGACCGGTCGTAGGTTCGATCCCTACACGCCCCACCATTTTCAGTGTCCTGGCAGATCCCGATGGAGTCCGATTTCTTCGGGGGTGGGCTGCGGAGTTACGCCTCTTGAAATCAACAAGGCCTGGATCGCTTGCGCCGCATTCATAGCGCCGGACTGTATGACCAGCGAATTTACTAAACGATGCGCTCAGCGGTGCATCGCGCGTGTCTTTTTTCGAATTCGATATATCCATCTCGTCGACCGGAGTCTTGATCGCTTCGCTACGGCTTCTAACTACGTGGAGATAGATCTCGGTACTGACGATCTGCCTGTTCAAGGTGTCGATGAGACTTTGAGGTAACAAAGTGAAACGTTCGATTCCACCCTTGCCGTCGGGCACGGTGATTTGCTTGCTGCCGAAGTCGAGATCTTTTACGCGCAATCGAAGCACTTCGTTGACACGCAAACCGGATCCGTACATCAACGCTCCGATCGTGCGACAGGTACCTGAAAGGTGGTGAATAACAGCCATCGCCTCTGCATGGGTGAATACGGTCGGCATCCGCCGCTGACGCCGAGCGTAGCGAAAGTTGAGTTCGCCAAGCTCAACGCCAAGGTGTTTCGAATACAAAAATACGAGCGCATTCAGTGCCAGACGTTGCGTTGCGTTGCGACTGCGCAGCGCCTCCTTTCTGCGAGATAGCCAAGAAATTTCTTAACGTGAAGAGAGCCCAATTTTTCCGGGTGCTGCATACGATGAAAGCGGATAAATCTAAGGGCCCAGTGTACGTACGTTTTTTCGGTGGCATAGCTCAAGCCTCGTCGACGAATCGTCAAGCGCAATCGGTCGACGAATTTCCCGGGCTCTCCGGAAACCTGTGGGCGAATATCATCCATGAGCAATATCGTGTTGGTATTACACACCAAAAACGATGACTCGCATTAGTTATGCGGTGATCACGATGTAGTTGCCATATTTGTTTTTGCGCGGAACCGATGAATTTGTTGTCAATCAAGCCACCGCAGCCGCCGCACGGTTTCTTGTTATACTGCTGTTACTACAGTTGGTTACATCGCAACTGCCGCACATTCACCCATGCCCGGTTGAATGTTCGCCAGACAGT